>NZ_VKHR01000085.1 GCF_009663145.1 Shewanella sp. TC10 | reverse complement strand
CCTTGAACGGCTGCGCCGTTCAAGGTGGCATTGATTATGCTGCTGACTCTGGTTTCTATGTGGGTGGTTGGGCTTCAAATGTCGATTTTGGTGACGGCACAACTTATGAGCTTGATATCTATGCTGGTTACGGTGGCAACATCACTGAAGACCTTAGCTACGACATCAACTACCTTTACTATGCTTACCCAGACTCTCCAGGAAGCGTTGATTTTGGTGAAGTGACAGTAGGTTTAGCATGGAAGTGGTTAGACGTTTCATACTCTCATACAGTCAATGGCGGTGATGATATTGCTGCTGAGCCATTAGACTCTGCGGACATGATGTATGCACAAGCGAACTTAACGTTCCCATTGACTGAAAAGTTATCACTAGGTCTGCATTACGGCTACTCTGATGGTGATGTCATCATGAGCTGGTTCGATACTGACAGCTACTCTGAATATAATGTTTCACTGAGTGCAGATACTGATTACGGTACCGTTTCATTCACTGCATCTGATACTGATTTAGATGAAGATGATGCTAAAATCGTTTTAGGTTATTCATATAGCTTTGGTTTATAAGACTTTACAAACTCTTTTATGATTGAGTTTTCATCATAAAAATCGAGTTAAAGCATGTTAAGCATTTAAAACGCCACTTATTAAAGTGGCGTTTTTTGCTGGCAAAAATAAAATTTTCAATTCTACAATTAAGCAATTATTTAAATAACTGCTACATTCAAATTATATGGCTGAATTAGTGTTGATGCGCACAACCTATCAGTACATACTTTACTATTTTTACTCGACATTGACGTTGCTGGCACCAAGTAACCTGTGATACTCAGGGCAGATTTACCTTTAAGTTTTACACTTGTTTTAAGGCTAACAACCTATGGTTAGCAAAGAATGATATAGAGGGTAGAATGATGGCCAATATTACTGAAAACATTCCTAATGACACTGAAATTGAAGCAATAGTCACGCCTAAAAATAAACGCTCAGCAGAAATTATTGAGCGAAAAAAGCAAGTTAAGCGTCGCTTAGATGATTATCTAGAACAAGCAGAATTACGAAGAAATCTTGATGATGAATTATTCTAGCTTGAGTAAACTATTGCAGCATCGTCTGATTAACTCTTTCCAGGCTTCAGTTCTAACCTTAAGACTTTAAAAAGTATGCAAGTCCACTGCACTCTAAATATACAGAACAAGCTGGATAGATCATTTCACCACAGTCAGTAATGATAAGCGCATTTCCGCCTCTTTCTCTAGTTTGCACCTTCAGCTCTTTTTGTAGGGAGTTAATACTGGGAGCCGGAGTTGCGATATCTTTACGAATATCCCCGCAGTATGCAGTCGTCACCTCTCCTAGAGGTTCATTGTCATGGTTATACAACTCACTAGGCTGATAGATATCAACCGTTGTCGCTGTTGCTTGATAAGTAACATATTCATCAGCATTGGTTCTAAAAGATAAACCATTGCAGCCTGCAATAACCAATGAAACTAAAGTAAATAGACTTAATAGCAGTATTCTGTTGAAAAGGTTCATTTGAATATTTCCCTTATAAGAAAAGGCATACACTCCCTGTGTATGCCGTGTTGATTAATTCCAGTCGCTAATTAGCTTTCTAAAGCTTGGGCTTTCTGCTTAGCAAAGTACTCACGGGTTAGTGCAAATACCACAGGGCTCAACAATGCGAGCGCAATCAAGTTTGGAATAGCCATCATTGCATTTAAGGTATCAGCCAGTAACCAAATAAATTCAAGTGAGCTAACTGCGCCAATAGGTACAACTAGTGTCCACACTAATCTAAATGGTTTTACCACTTTATCACCAAACAAGTACTGCATGCACTTTTCACTGTAAAAGCTCCAGCCTAAGATGGTGGTAAAAGCAAATACCGCTAGTGCGATAGCAACAATGTAGTTACCCATTGGCAATGCGTGCGAGAATGCAAAAGAGGTCAATGCAGCACCTGTTTCACCTGATGTCCACGCGCCTGAAACAATAATTGCCAGACCTGTAATTGAACACACAATGATGGTGTCGATAAACGTACCTAGCATAGCGACTAAGCCTTGCTTAACAGGATCATTGGTTTGTGCAGCCGCATGAGCGATTGGCGCACTACCTAGACCCGCCTCATTTGAAAATACGCCTCGCGCTACACCAAATCGAATCGCTGCCCACACTGCAGCACCAGCAAACCCGCCTTGAGCAGCAACTGGATTAAACGCACTGTGAATAATTAATTGAAATGCAGCTGGAATTTGGTCGGCATAAACCACTAAAACAGCTAAACCAGCAGTGATATAGAATAAGGTCATTAATGGCACTAATTTACCAGCAACATCTGCAATACGCTTAATACCCCCCATCAGTACTGCACCAACCAATACCATAAGTACAAGACCTGTTACCCAGTTTGGCACGCCAAAGTTACTGCTCATGGCATCTGCGACCGAGTTGGTTTGCACCGTATTACCAATACCAAAACCAGCAAGTGAACCAAGTACAGCGAACGCTGTGCCTAACCAAGCCCATTTACTGCCAAGACCATTTTTGATGTAATACATCGGTCCACCGACATGATTACCATTACCGTCTTTTTCACGGAATTTAACCGCTAGCACAGCTTCTGCAAACTTGGTTGCCATACCCACTAAAGCTGTGCACCACATCCAAAATAGTGCACCAGGGCCGCCTAAGAAAATGGCCGTTGCAACACCGGCAATATTACCCGTACCAATGGTTGCTGAAAGAGAAGTCATTAACGCATTAAACGGGCTAATTTCCCCTTTTTCATCTTTGCCAGATTCACCACGCCCTGACCATAACAGCTTGAAGCCAGTGCCTAATTTTAGGATTGGCATTAATTTTAATCCAATGGATAAAAATAATCCCACTCCTAAAATCATCACCAACATGGGAACGCCCCATACGATGCCGTTAATTGTGTTTACAAATGCTGTCACTTGTTCCATCGAAAACCTCATAATGAGTTAAGTATTTATTGTTATTTTCATTATTGTTAGTTGTAGTTATCACTTCAGCTTTAACCTCAACTATTGCTTCAATTTGCGTAGCGCAATCTGAAGAGAATTCAGATTACCTGCATTAAACACAAATTGGAAACACCAACACGATAATCATCTAAAAATATGCCGTTAACTGTATAAAATCAGCACATTGATTAGGTTAAAATACTAAAAAAGGCACTACTAATATTGTAGTGCCTTCATAATTTATAAATACCTCGTGACATGTAACGAGGTATTTATAAAGGATTTTTATGCGTACATGGGTCTGTAACTCATTTCTGGACAAGAACGTTTTAAGAATAACAATTTTATACCTCATATAAATTGGGTTAGTTACTTAAGACCATTACTTCTATCTAATCCATTGCCTGCCGCTGGGATGTTCAGGGTGAACTGAATGTCGCGATCACATGGTCAATGATGTTCCCTACATCATAATGACATTTCCCATATCCCTATGGGGCAGATGTGAAAGAGCGACCTTTTGTGCAAGCACGACTGTGACACGCTGCAAGTTCATCCCTGAAAGCTCGGCCATGACGTCCATGTCATGGACGGTCACAGCCTTGCTTACACCGGAATTTTCATTTCTTCGATTTAACTTTAATCGCGTCAACTTGAAGATAAAAAAGATACAAGTCTAAAAGACTCCATTTGAATTGAGGACGTTGAAGAAAATAGCGTGAGCCTGACAGGACGTCAGGCTAGCTTTCGTCGGGCCATGGTCACTCCTTGGCATATATGGACCCATCCGGTTTGCAAGATATTTAATATCGACTTTGAGAATAGTTCATTGCACCCATATATTCGGCCTGTTATTGAGGTACTCCTCTGGCCCTGATGGATATTTGCTTCTACTTTCCTTATCATCCTTACGGCTTCTTTAGAGCCAATGCCAGGCGAAGGTTTTAAGTAGAACAGTCTGACTGTCTCATCATCAATTCAATTATCTTGGCAACTTGGTGGTTGGTAAAACTAATTGTTAGCGCGTTAATGATTACTTTTATGCAGCAGCGATACGATATTCATCTTCTCTTGCTGCTATAACCCACGCTATCCGTGCAAGCTTGTTCGCGACGGCAACACAAGCTCTGTTAAAGCCACGTCTTTCTGCAAGTGCGGTTGCCCARCGACTAAATTTATCCCCTTTAGCCTCACTATGGTAAAGAACCGCTCTTGCCCCGTGGATAAATAGCGTTCTCAAATAAGCATTTCCTCGCTTACTAATACCAAGCAAATTATTTTTTCCACCACTGCTATGTTGCTTGGGGACTAGACCGCACCATGCTGAAAAATGTCTGCCGTTGGTAAAATCTTTACCTTCYCCAACAGCGGCATAAAATGCCGTTGCGGTGACAGGACCAATGCCWGGCACACTCTCCAAACGTTKGCATACTTGATTGTTCTTCATCTCTTGTTGAACTTGAACGTCACAACTTTTAAGCCTTCGCTCAATATCATTAAACTCTTCGTACAGTTGATAGAAAATATTTCGGCCTYTGGCTGTTAATTCGTTATCAGCATTTTCTAGAATATCAGGTAGCTTTGACCTAAAAGACGCTTTTCCTTTTGTGATAATAATGCCGTACTCAGCAAGCATCCCTCTAACCTGATTAATCAGTGCTGTCGATTGYTTGTTTAGCCTTTCTCTCATTCGATGCAACATCTGAATATCTTGTTGTTCTATAGGTTTTGGTTCTACAAAGCGCATGTTAGGYCGTTGCGCTGCTTCAGCTATCGCAAGTGCATCGTTATAGTCATTCTTATTTCCCTGTCTGTAGGGCACGACATACTGAGGCGCTATCAATTTGACTTGATGACCCACTTTCTCAAACTCTCTAGCCCAGTAATTTGCGCCACCACAGGCTTCCATCACAACAAGACAAGGTTCTATTTGAGCAAGAAAAAGTACTAACTCTTTTCGCTTAATTATCTTCTTTTTGACAAGCTTTCCGGCTTTATTAACGCCAACAAAATGAAAAACAGACTTTGCGATATCAAGACCAATTGTAGTAATGTTCATAGTGGACCAGTCCTCTTTCTGATGAGTTTTAGCAACTACATCGTGGCCCATTGCGAGGCCGATTAAAAGTGGATGGGTCCATTCCATTATCCATGTCTGGACTCACGTAATTTTCTTACTTTCCTCAATTCAAATTGAACATTCAAAGAAGATCAAAAGCAGTTGTAAACCTTTACAGAGTGAACTCTGTAACAACAAATGAACTTGCAGACTCAATAGTCTCCGTTGGAAGTGTCCGAATGCGTTGAGCTAATTTGCGTGATGGAGGCAGGACGCCGACATAGCCTCAGTTGAGCCAGGGATGGCGAATCTGAGGCGGTAGCCAATTCGCTCTATAGCATGAGGAGCAACACTTCGTCGGAGCGGCAAGGGATGTCGAGAAGGGAAATGCTGTTGTTTCCCTTTCGTCGGGTGTGGGCGAAGCGCCACGACTTTGATAGCTACTAAGCATTGCTAGAAATGAACAAGAACCTTAGGTATACAAACTAAAGTTGTATGACAAAAACAAGGTAGCGAACTCTAATACTCTGATAATTATCAATTTAAAAAATAAGCATTACTTTGTAGCCGCCTTTATCGGGAAAGCCCGTTTAAATATAAGACGTAAAAATTAAATTAGTATTTATATCAATCATATAAAAATGTAGGATGATATTAATCAATAACTTAAGCCGCCTACTTTATCAGGCGAGCCGTTTAGTAAGCTTTTAGGTTTCTTTAAGGATCGCTGTAGATATGGAGTTTTTCTTTAATACGCTTTTTCTTTTTTTCAAATCAGGAAAAAGAATGCCGTGGCTTTTTATGTTTATGTATGGCGTAAATGCAATCACGTTTGTTCCTCTGCTATTGTTTGGCTTTTGGCCGTGGCCGAGTGCAACGTATAAAATTAATGGTGAGGTATTAAGTTATAGTGAGTTTTGGTTGTCAGGTGCGGGTCCACTGTCTTTAGTATTTATAGGCTCTATGGCGTATTTGAGTTTTGCTACAGCCAAAGGATTGCTTTGGTCTCGTTGGGGGAATTTGTGTTATTGGTCAGCAATATTTCTGTTATTTGGTTATGGTAGCGTTGTTGGCTTAGTCATTTCATCTACTCTTGTTGCTGCATTATGGTACTACACATTCAGAAGCACTAAAGTAGTTGCTTATTGCAGTTAGTTCAGTCTAAGCGAAACCTAACAAAAGACTATGGTTACTCTCACCCTTAAACTCTCTAAATCTCCTAAATCATTTCTGTTTAATAGTGAGTTTCAATCTTTATAGTCTGCCCAATTTAAAGCTTAAACAAAAACGCTAATCGCTTGGTTTAATCCCGAGTCGATTAGCGTTTTTTGTTGCCATTATCGTTTCAAAAGTGTTTTCTTATCCCTTTCAAACAATAACCGCCTTTTCTAGCTATAGCCGTTCGATTAAGCTTCTTTACCTAAATGCTTATATAAGCTTTGGTAATCAACACTTTCAGCCATTAGCTGTTGATGGTTACTCACTTTTGTCACTGTCTTTAAGCGGGTTGATTTTAAACACCCCGCGACCATCAATGCCGATATACAAATAGCCATCTTGGCCCTGATGTAAGCTGCGCACTCGACCAAGGTTTTCCAATAGGTCTTGTTGACCGGTGACTTTATCACCATCAAGGCTAACACTAATGAGTTTGGCAAACTTTAATGAACCAATTAATAGCTGTTTAGCCAGTTCTGGGTAACGCTCACTTGTGACAAACACCATAGCTGAAGGTGCAATAGACGGCACCCAGTAGGTGATCGGCTGCTGCATGCCTGCTTTTTCGGTCAAATCGGTGAAGCTGGTGCCACTGTAATTCACACCATAGCTGATCACTGGCCAACCATAGTTGGCTCCTTTTTCAATAATATTGAGCTCGTCACCACCTTTAGGGCCGTGTTCGTGGGCCCATAATTCCGATGTATGTGGGTTTAACGCCATACCTTGTGGGTTACGGTGGCCGTAGCTATAGATGGCGGATTTTGCGCCTTCTTTATCAACAAAAGGGTTGTCTTTCGGCACGCTGCCATCATCATTAAGGCGGTAAATTTTACCTGAATCGCGGCTGATATCTTGTGGATTAACATCGCGCATACCGCGATCGCCAATAGAAAAATACAGCAGCCCATGTGTATCAAACGCAATGCGGCTACCAAAATGGACTGATTTACTGGCATAGGCATCTGCCATGTAGAGGATTTGCGTGTGGCTCAATGCCATGTGATCGCCTTGCTTATCCAGCTTAGCGCGCAATATAGCGGTATTAGAAGCATCTTCAGTACCGGCACTGTAGCTGATATAGATCCACGGCGTTTTATCATATTGTGGGTGCAATACCACATCAAGCAAGCCACCTTGACGCTCGGCGACAATATTAGGTAAACCGCTTACCGAGGTCGACTTTCCGCTTGCATCGATGTGATAAAGCTGACCTTGGCGGTCCGTGACCAATAAGGCATTGTCTGGTAATTGAGTGATACCCCACGGAATGGTGATCTGCTCGTTAATTGGTTCAAGTTCATAGGGGGCGGCGAGTACCGGCAGGCTTAAGGCCAAATAGGCACAAGCACTAATAAGTACTTTAAACATGATTGTGTGTCCTCAATTATCGTTATAGTGTGGCTGCAAGGGTAAACATAAATAGCCTTTCTGGGCCGGGCTCATAGTAGCGCCCACCAAAGGCATTAATTCTTATATTGTCGTCATAGTATTGATTAAATAGGTTATTGACCGTTAGTGATAGCGACAATGACAGCGGTTCAAAGACAAGCGCTTGACTGACTCCCGCATTGGTCAGCCAATAGCTATCAGCCGTCTCGGTATTACTATTGTTGGTGTATCTGTCTCCAACATAGAGTAGTTCCAGATTGATTGAAAGGTCGTTATCATTTTGATACAGCAACTGGCTGGCACCTTTGTGGCGTGGGGTACCTGGCTGAGTTTTACCACTGTAGTCACCTTGTGGGGTGCTATAGCTATCGTAACTAAAGTCTGAATAGCTGTACTGATTTTCCCATGAAAAATGACTGCCGAATTGATGCTGACTGCTCACCTCAACCCCTTGACGGGTGGCTGCGCCCGCATTGCGATAGTAAGTGATTTCATCCAGGCTATCGTCTTTAAAGTAAGGGCTGATAGCATCGCTAATGTCGATATAAAACAACGCCAAATCATAACGGTGTGCAGCCGTTAACTCGCCCCTAAAGCCGATTTCATAGTTTATTGCGCTCTCCACGTCTAAATCTGGGTTAAAGCCGCCACCAAATCCACCATTAGCTGTGATATCGCCAGTGTTCGGATTGGCTAGCTCCGTAGTGGTAGGGATTTGAAACGATTGGCTAATCGTTGCGTACAGTAGGTTATCGTCTGTGAGCTGATAACTGCTGCCAAGATTGGCACTGCTGTTATCCCAATTTCGCTCACCTGACTGGTCGCCATCTACTAAGTATTGATCTTTTACCTCAACGCGGTTGTGCTCATAGCGTAAGCCTAAATCGATAAGCCATTGCGTACTGGGCTGCGCCGATACTTGGGCGTACAGGGCACTTGAGTCAATCAACTCTTGTTGCGATAGCGCCAAGTCACCGCGAATGCCGCCATCTAGGTTGTCATAGCGGCGGCGTTTATCATCTTGGTATTGTAGGTTGGCACCTAGCAGCACTTGAGTTTGATAATGGCTAAACCAGTTGCTCGTTGCATATTGCACATTGGTGCCGTAAAACTGCCTAGCAAGTTCAACTTGGCCGCCTGCACTAAACGGTAGGCGGTTATTAAAATCTTTATCAAAGTAATAAAACTGCGCGTTAAGCTGGTTGCTATCATCAAATTGATAGCGACTGGCCAAGGTATGTTTTTGTTGTTTTACTTCTTCACCGGCTTGAAAACTGACATTGCGATCCCGCGCTGCTGTCGGCTCACTATCAGCTTGTTCGCGAGTTAAACCGCCGGCATCCTCAGCGATTGGACTATCAATATATTGGCTGTTAACGCGCAATAACCATTGCGGTAATACTTGCCAATCTAGATGGCCATTAATGGCACTTTTTTCATATTCACTGTGATCACGATAGCCCTGCTTTTGGGTGTGACTGACGCTAACGCCAACATTGACGGTGTCATAATGTTTATTGGCGTATAAATACGCTTGCTCGGTATCGAACGAGCCTTTAGTGAGTTTAAGTGCGAGTTTGTCGTCATCTGGGACTTGGGTATTGATCTTAATCACACCACCAGCGCTGTTACCATAAAGCGCAGACGCTGGGCCGCGTAACACTTCGATACTGGCTAGGTTCTGTAACTCGAGACCATCTAACTGACTTTGACCGTCAGGTAGAGTGTGCGGTACATCGTCGACCAAGATCTGAATACCACGAATACCAAAGCTTGATTGCGCCCCAAAGCCACGAATTGAAATACGCTCATCTTGAGAGAAGTTTTGACTGGCTTGCAGATAGACACTTGGCAGCGAGTTGAGATACTCGCTCAGTGTTAACGGTGCTGCAATCAGGTTGAGCTGGGTTTGATCAAGGTAACTGTACGCCCTTGGTTGTTTAGTGGCGTAATAGGGTAATGTTTTACCAAACACGGTAATTTTTTCATCTATTTGCTGAGTCTGTCCGTCGAAGTTTGCATCAGCGAAAGCTATGGTTGGTGCAAAAAAAATGCTTAGTGCAAAAACGATGTAAAAACAGCAAAGGTGTCGCGCGTCTGATCTAACTGGCGATATCCACATTAACACTTAGGTAACTCATTGATAAAGTATATTTAACCATGCATTATGCAGAGGTTAAGGCTGAGTTCAATAGCTAATAATGTAACAGTGTATTTGGCCGTGATTACTGGGTAAATAAAAGTGTTTAGCTTAATTTGGTTACTTTGACCTAATTTAGTAGATTTGTTTGACTGGTGAGGAGTGTGATAAAAGTGAACCTTAGAAGATATAGGACAAAAGCTTGATAATGTAATGGTTAGGATTATTGATAACAAACAGATGCAACGATTGGTTAATTGAGGTTTGTACCAAGGTTTGTTTCAAATCTAAATCAAGGTCTAAATCAAACGTCTAAATCAAGGTCGTGGCGCTTCGCCCACACCAGACTAAAAGGGAGTGAACTGCGACTCCCTCTTAGAACACCCCGCAGCTCCGGCGAAATTTAAACAGCAAAATTTCCAACGGAGAATGATCCAGCTTTAAACTTCATTTTGAGTCCGCTTCGGCAAGCTACAAAAATCACTAACGCTTACGATGGGGCGTCCCTTCCCCTCGAAAGCTAGCCAGACATCCGTGTCTGGACTCACGCGATTTTCTTACTTGCCTCAATTCAAATTGAACATTCAAAGAAGATCAAAAGCACCCACGCAACTTGAGTAATTTAGCTTTTAAAGTTGTCACGAATACAGTCAAATCGAAGAGACAATAATCCCAGTGTAGATGCAGCAGCGAGCTTCTTACTGCCAAGGATGGCGGGAATGTCATTATTTGTCGGGAACAAATATGACCAAAACATGGTTG
The DNA here is from genome assembly GCF_009663145.1 of Shewanella sp. TC10. Classification (GTDB taxonomy): domain Bacteria; phylum Pseudomonadota; class Gammaproteobacteria; order Enterobacterales; family Shewanellaceae; genus Shewanella. Next base: position 8,925 of record NZ_VKHR01000085.1, on the reverse strand, counting down.
TTTTGGCAGAGCTTACAAGGACCTTTTGATTTTAATAAAGAATGCAGCGTCTCGCAGTTGTATCTGCACAAAAGCCTGCGGCAGGCAATGGATTAGATTGAAGGGGTGATTCAAAATTAACTATCCAATAAAAACTAATTAAAACATTGAATTAAGAGCATGGTTTGTATTAAGGTAAATCCACTTAAGGAGAGTTAGGCAACCTCGAATAAAATCATTGAGTACGCTATTTAGGGAAGAAAGCCATTTAATAACATGTGCTAACAAACTCCCTTTTAAAGATAACTCTGACCCAGCAATTAATCACAGAGGGGAAGACCATTGAATGAAGATACTATCTACCATTACACTTCCGTTGATGGACTACTTGGGGTACTAAAGAACAAAGAAATTTGGTTTACTGACTATGAATACTTGAACGATATCGGTGAGTTCGTAAAAGCCCGTTCTACGCTGAGTGAGAAGCTCAGGTTGTTAGATTTAGAGAAGGCTAGGATGAACTTAGATTTGTTGTTCCGTCAAATAGAATCCAAATATTCATTGTGTGTGTGTTCATTTTCAAATGTATGTGATTCTCTAACTCAATGGCGTTTCTATGGTGACGACTGCAAAGGTAGTTGTATCGGGTTTCGTCCTTCAATCCTCCGAATTAATAGCACTGACTGCCAACTTAATGGAAGTACACAACCAAACTTCAATGGAAATTTGGTACTAAGTGACACATTTAGGTGTGACTATTCTTCGTTAGATGGCTACGTTGAAAAAGTTATTGAAGAATTTAAAGAGTTGTTTGAAGAGCTTGAAAAACTTAAATGCGATGATATTTATACGCTTGATTCTTTACCTCCAGTATCCAAACATGACCTCTTTAAACTAATAAAACAACTGTTTGCTTGGAAACACTCTGACTTTAAAAGTGAACAGGAGACTCGAGCTATTGCTTTAGTGCCGTCTGAACAACTTAAATATCGTATTAGCCAAGATACGATAGTACCTTACTATACGAGAGATTTAGAAAATCTATTCGTTAATCACTCAATTAATGTAATAGTCCTGGGCGCTAAATGTAATGTAAGAAATGCTTTATCAGTGTCACGCTTGTCATCCCAATATGATAATCATTCAATGATGTGGGGGATTAATGCCCGAAAGCTAGAAGAAAAAGAACCAGCAAAATTTAAAACTGTAATGAACTGCGCTATCCATCAAACACAGTACATTTAATCAACCATTACAGTCATTCACTTCTGTCCAAAAATGAGTTTCAATCTTTATAGCCTACAAATACCCTGCCCAATTTAAAGCAAAAAAAACGCTAACCGCTTGGTTATTACCCAAGTCGATTAGCGTTTTTATTGCCATTATCGTTTCAAAAGTGTTTTCCAACCCTTTCACACGATAACAGCCTTTTCTAGCAATAACCGTTCGATTAAGCTTCTTTGCCTAAATGCTTGTATAAGCTTTGGTAATCAACACTTTCAGCCATTAGCTGTTGATGGTTACCACTGTCAGTGATTTGTCCGTTTTGAATCATATGAATACAATCCATTTCAGCCATGGCGGTTAATCGATGGCTTATCATCAACATGGTTTTACCTTTTGCTAAGGTAAATAATAAACGTAAGATTTCACGTTCTGTTCGCTTATCTAATCCTTCCGTTGGCTCATCTAATAACAAGATTGGCGCGTCACGTAATAAAGCTCTGGCAACACCAATTCGGCGCTGCTCGCCACCTGATAATTGACGTCCGCCTTCACCTATCCAGCTGTCTAGGCCAATTTCTTCGCCGCGATCTGTGGTGGTTTTTGAACTAAGTAACGCCTCTAAGCCGACTTGCTTTAACACTGCGGTTAATTGCTCGTCATTGGCGCGTCTTTTTTGCCCTTCAACGTATGGTAAAGCAATAGCTAAGTTGTCTCGTACTGTACCTGCAAATAAATGAATACGTTGGCTAACAACCGTCATTGAGCTACGTAATGTCGCTTCATCAAACTCACTAATATCACGACCACCTAAGCTGATTTGACCTTGCTGAGGTTGCCATTCGCGGGTGATTAAACTGAGTAAGCTCGACTTACCGCAGCCTGTAGCACCTAACAATGCCACTTTACTGCCCTGAGGAAGGCGCAAGTTCAGCCCCGATAACACCTGAGCGTCAGCTTGATAGCCAAAGTGAATATCGCTGAGGCTAATGTCGATGTCAGCATTGGCTATATGCGTTTCAGTGCCAAAAGCAATATCTGGCGTTTGCTCGGTCACTTCTGAAATACGTTTTGCTGCTAACACACAACCTGATAAATGCTGGAATGCACCAGAGATTGGCATCATCATTTCAATGGTGGCCATAGTGGCAAATACCATCATTGCCATTAGCGGGCCCGGAGGCACGCTGTCACCAACGCCTTGGCCTGCCAGATACATCATCATGACGACCGCTGCGCCATTGACCATAATCAATAGCGCTTGGCTTAAAGCAGTAATATGCGCCATTGCAGTTTGACTGGTAAATAACGACAATTCAGCATCACGTAACTTTTGACGGTAGCGATCATTTGCAGAGAATAAAGTTAGCTCTGCTTGCCCTTGAATCACATCTAAAATCAATACTCTGAAACTGCGTTTACTATCAACAACGGCTTCGCCTGGTTCTCGGCCTAATCGGTAAAATACCAAAGGAAGCACTGCCCAAGCGGTTATCAATAATGCGCACAAACTAAGGGCTAAATAAGCATCAAACCAAGATAGGAATGCGTACAGTGCAACCACGGTCAGCAAAGATGCAGTCATGGGGACCAGTAGACGCAAATAGAGGTGGTCAAGGGTATCAATATCGGCGACTAACCGATTAAGCATGTCCCCTTGCCTTAACCCTTGCAGGTTACTGGCACTGAGCGGCAGTAGCTTTTTCCACGACCAAACGCGAAGTTCTGTTAGCAGTTTAAACGTGGCTTCGTGGGTTGCTAATCGCTCACCATAACGACTGGCGGTTCGGGCGATTGATAAAAAGCGCACCCCTCCAGCAGGAGTGAAAAAGTTAAATGCAAGCGCAGTTGCTGCTGTTAACCCTGCAATAGCCGTGGCTGATAAAAACCAACCTGACAACGACAATAAACCAATGCCAGCAATAATCGTTGTGCAAGTGAGCAATAAGCCAACCGACATCATTAACCACTGACGTTTAAATAACTTAATGAAAGGCAGTAATAGTTTCATTACACATCCTCCCTTTGAGTTTGCTCATCAGTCTTTGTTGGCTCTTGTTCATCAATATACAGCGACAAACCGTCATCATCTTGTTGCTGCATGTTTTTAAACAAACCCGCTTGAGTGCTCAGCAAACCAAAATCACCTTGCTGCACAATTTGACCATGATCAACCACTAAAATGTTATCCATGCTTTGTAACTGATCAAGTCGATGAGTCACCATCACACAAGTCTGTTGCTGCATCGCTTGTTTAAGGGAGTCTGATACCAGTTTTTCACTGTGGCTATCAAGGCTGGCTGTGGGTTCATCAAGTAAGAATAAACTCGCTGGTTGTGCTAACGCTCTTGCAAGGGCAATACGTTGAGCTTGGCCAACAGAAACCCCTGCAGCTTGATCGCTGATCACAGCATCTAACCCTTGAGGATGTTGAGTAACAAACTCAGCAATACTGGCTTTTTCAAGTAAAGCCATCACTTGAGCATCGGTTAAATCTGGGTTGGCTAAGCACACATTTTCACGAATGCTGCCATGGAATAACTGTGGGTCTTGTCCTAGCCAAGCAAGGTGTGCGCGCCACTTGCTTTGCTCCAATACACTTAGCTCGACGCCATTCACTTTCAGTGAACCTTTATAGGGCAGGAACCCAAGTAATGCATTAAGCAAACTGGTTTTACCCGCGCCGCTTGGGCCAACAATAGCCACCTTTTGCCCTGCTTTCACTTCAAAAGAAATCGGCCCAAGTAAAGGCTGACCTTCTAAAGTGAGTACTTGTAGATCGCTCGCCGTAATAGCAATGTTATCCAGTGTCACATCAGCATGTTGATCTGTTTGCTCACTAAAATTGCCATCCACTTGCTTTAGTGGGTTAGGATGTTCAAGCAGTTCAACTAACGCTTCTGCGGCGCCAATGGCTTGGGCTTTAGCGTGGTAATGGGTACCTAAATCACGTAGCGGCTGGAAGAATTCTGGGGCTAGAATAAGAATAAATAGCCCAGTAAATAAGGTAATTCCAGCGCCGTAATGGCCAAAATTAAGATGGTCTAAATAGCTAAAGCCAAAGTAAACCGCCAAAACTGCAATGGATAATGCGGCAAAAAACTCCAGTACCGCAGAGCTTAAAAACGCCATCCTTAACACAGACATGGTACGTTGCCTGAAATCCTCTGAAGCGTTCTCGATTTTATTCACTTCAGTTTCGCCGCGATGAAACAGCTTTAATGTACTTAAGCCTTTTAAGCGATCCATAAAATGGCCACTTAAACGAGATAACGCGCTGAAATTCTTGCGGTTAGCATCAGCTGCGCCCATACCCACTAAAATCATAAACATAGGGATAAGCGGCGCTGTGGCAAATAAAATCAGTCCTGCGGCCCAATTTAATGGAAATACAGACACCAAGATAATCAACGGAATAAAGCCCGCTAACATCATTTGCGGTAAATATTTGGCATAAAAGTCGTGTAAATCTTCAACTTGCTCAAGCACGATGCTCGCCCAAGCTCCGGCTGGTTTACCTTTAATAAACGCAGGGCCTAAATCAGTAAGTTTGTTCAAAACAGCTTCACGAATATCACTTCTAAGTCGTTTGCCCGCCTCAAAGCTTAACCGCTCGCGAGCATAGGCTAATCCAGCCCGCACCACTATCAATGCAATAAGCGCAATAAATTGATAAGTAAAACTGGCCATGGGTGATTCAAGCATGATCACACCATGTAATATATGCGCCAATAAGTAAGCTTGAATCACAATCGCAACACCGTTAAGTGCACCTGTGAAAATGGTGAGTTTCAAGAATATGCCGCAGGAAGACTTTTGTTGCTTAAGCCATTGGCTGAGAGATTTTTCTAAGGTTTTATCCATTACATTCCTGAAAATGATCGCGCTAAATGAGGAAAATGGCCGCAGTATCGCAAGCTAACGGGTTAGATAACAGCCGCTTATAGAGAAGTGTTAACTGATTCACACATTGCTAATAAACACTGTGTTAATGATGAACTATAATTCTACGCGATAGTCATTGCTAGAGCAGTATAAGAAAGGTAAATTTTTGTTCATTATTTAAAGGCTGAATCACGGCTGATTCTTGCTTAAACTAACAAACCTAAACCTTAGCTCTTTGAGTTTATACGCTTAAAAGGACTATTTTGATTAAGGACTATTTCGATTAATGTTAATGCAGCCCTTTCTAACAGGATGAAGAAGGTAATATTAAATGGACGTTGATCTTTCAGCTCTTAGAGCACAAGCTTTTAACTACTTATTTGATGCAGTGGTGGTTACCGATGCCGCAGGCATCGTCATTGACTGGAACTGTGGTTCTCAAGCGCTATACGGCTATAGTAAAGAGGACATTATCGGCCAGCCCGTCAGTCTGCTTCACGTCCCCGAAGACAGTGCTTCAATCACTGATCTCGTTATATCCTCAGTAGAGCAACACGGTAAATGGACAGGAGAAATCCGCTTTTTACACAAAGATGGCTCTATCGGTTGGGTTGAGTCTATGTGCGTTCCGCTATTTGATGATAACCAAGAGTTTATCGGTGCTTTGGGCATTAACCGTGATATTACCAAGCGCGTTGAAGATGCTCAGCGAATGTTAAACCTTGCTTGTTATGATCAACTGACTCAAATTCCGAATCGCTATTTATTGATGGACAGAGTTAAACAGGCTATCGAGCGCTGTAAACGAATGAACACTAAGTTCAGTTTGTTCTATATGGACTTAGATGAGTTTAAGAAAATCAACGATACCTATGGCCATTGTCATGGTGATGCTGTTCTGATTGAAGCCGTTGCTCGACTGAGAAAAGCAATAAGAGACTCTGATACCTTGGCCAGAATGGGTGGTGATGAGTTTGTATTATTACTTGAAGACATCACTGATAATAATGACATATCGCATATGGCTGATATTTTGATTGGCGCACTGGATAAACCCTTTACCGTGGCTGAGCAAAATGTACTGCTTAACTGCAGTATTGGTATTGCGACTTTTCCTGAGTCCGGTGATGACTTTGATACCTTAATCAAGGCCGCTGATCTTGCGATGTATAAATCTAAACGCCAAGGTGGAGCCACCTATCGGTTTGGTTAAACCATCTATCGAATTGGTTAAACCAAGAATCGATTAGCAGTTTGTTGTAAACAATGGTTTCAGCACGACCATTACATTTTAAGTCTAAGCGCCGAACTTCACTAATACATGCCACATCAACTTGAGTTGCTGAATTTGTTGCGCTTGTTTGCCGCGCTGACTCCACGACACGGGTGACTCTGCCAGTACTTGCGCCGCTCTGCCAATAATCTCAGCATTAATGATATTGTCTCTTGCGATTACATTTGCCAACCCAGGCATACTTGGGCCGCGAAAATCTGCAGGCACATTTTCGACATTAAGTTGATAGCCTTGATGCCATAACAGCTCAATGTCATATTCACTGCAAAGCGATTTCATCACTTCACCGGTATCAGTATCTTTAAAGCTTGGATCAGCGATTAAATATTCAATATCATCATCTAACGAAACCTCTCCATGGATCTGTGCTTCAATATAATGATCAAGGTTGGACAGCGATTGACGCTCAAATCGTTCAGCGACACCTTTAGGTAATTGTTGCTTTAAATGGTTAACAATCCCTGCAGGCTTAATATCCTTAGCCCCTAAAGCATATTGGCGCTCAAAACATTCGCTCAGTAACGCTGCCAAAATCACTTCAAAGCAACTTAATGTGCCCTTTTCTTTCGGTAGCCGATATGAGTCCATATAGCTAAATGTACAACGTGAAAGCACTTGAGTGTGGGTGAGGAAGTAACAACTACCAAACCTTGGTGCTGGCCCCATTGGACACAAACCTATATCTAGCGCGCCATATTTGGGCCGCAGTTTGACACCTGAATAGCTATTACCAAAAAGCTGGTTCTCCCAATGATCTCTTGGCCCGCCTAATTCAGGAGATAATTGACCGTTGGAGATATGAGTTTCAAACTGACTTTTATACACGCCATCTTTGAGTAAGCCAGTTGCCACCGATAAGCCTCGGCTATCAATACGATCAGGATGAAAATGCAGAGCAACACGACCATGCTGATGCAATGCTTGCATGGCTTGCTGCACATCGAAAGTGGGAATATTAGACATTAACAGCACGTTTTTAATCACTGAACTCGAATGTTCACGCAAACACGCAAGGGAATGTTCAATATGTAATTGCGCTGCTGATTTCACGCCCATAACCTGCCCCTCCCTTTGCATGTGTTAGTCCAATGAAAAACGCTAAGTGCTTGTATTTCATTGTATGTAAAATAAACCACTTTGGCACTTAAGATTAAAACTAATTCATCAACTGGCATTATTCATCTAAATTGACCAAGCTATTCGGTCATCAAGGTTCAAACATCCAGTTTTCACCAACCGAATAATAAGCGGCAAAGTCGCCATAAAGAAGAATATTTAAGCGATTAGATGGCGCTCTAGCAGTGTTTCAGGTAAGCTTCACGGCCGCCATTCATGGCACCTTATTCAGTCATAGCAACCTAAGCGTTGCCCAAAGAGATCATTCTATGAGTTTTGCCTCACTAGGCTTAAGCGCAGCAATTTTAAAAGCTGTTGAAAAACAAGGGTATGACACCCCTTCAGCAATCCAAGAACAAGCTATTCCTGCCGTCCTAGAAGGCAAAGACGTAATGGCCGCAGCCCAAACGGGTACAGGCAAAACTGCTGGCTTTACTCTGCCATTATTAGAATTACTCTCAAAAGGTCAGCGCGCCAAGCGTGGCCAAGTCCGCGCATTAGTACTGACACCTACCCGAGAACTTGCTGCCCAAGTCGCTGAAAGCGTGTCGACTTATGGCACTAACTTACCGCTGAAATCTGCAGTTGTGTTTGGTGGCGTATCAATTAACCCACAAATCACAACCCTAAGAAATGGCGTTGATATTCTAGTAGCGACTCCAGGCCGCTTATTAGATTTATGCCAGCAAAAAGCCTTAAGCTTTAGTCAACTTGAAGTGCTGATTTTAGATGAAGCCGACCGCATGTTAGACATGGGCTTTATTCGCGACATCAAAAAAGTATTGGCAATGCTGCCAAAACAGCGTCAGAACCTCATGTTCTCAGCGACCTTTTCAGATGAAATTCGCGATTTAGCCAAAGGCTTAGTTAACAACCCTGTTGAGATTTCAGTTACCCCACGTAACGCAACCGCCAACACCGTTGAGCAAAGCGTTTATGCAGTGGATAAAAGCCGTAAAGCTCGCATTTTAACCAAGTTAATTAAAGAAAATGACTGGCACCAAGTGTTAGTGTTTTCACGTACCAAGCATGGTGCAAATCGTTTAGCTAAAAACCTTGATGCTGATGGCATTAACGCCGTAGCTATTCATGGTAATAAAAGCCAAGGCGCACGTACTAAAGCCCTTGCAGACTTTAAAGCAGGCAAAGCCCAAGTGATGGTTGCCACTGATATTGCCGCCCGTGGTATTGATATCGATCAACTGCCTTTTGTGGTTAACTTTGACTTACCTAACGTACCTGAAGATTACGTGCATCGTATTGGCCGTACTGGCCGTGCAGGTGCTACGGGTTTGGCTGTGTCATTAGTGAGCGATGAAGAAGTGAAGTTATTGCATGACATCGAAAGACTGATTAAGCGCACCATTGAACGTAAAGTAATTGAAGGCTATGAAGCTTGCTTCAGGTAAGTCATGGCAAGCTTCATA
>NZ_VKHR01000079.1 GCF_009663145.1 Shewanella sp. TC10 | reverse complement strand
AGATATACACCCACACTATTTTCGTCACGATTGGAACGAAGGCTTCTCTCAAAAAATTGATGCAAATAATGAGTTGGCGGCAGCGGGAGTTGAGGGCTTCGAATTTATCGATAGTGGTAAAGAGGCGAAAATGAGAATGCAGCAAATGGGGCATTCAAGTGAAAAATCTGGCGATACTTATAATAAACGCCACATAACTAAAAAAGCGAATGAGGTTAACTTAAATGAACAAGAAGAATTAAACAGGAAAGCAGCGGAAGCTAGGAGCGGTAAATGAATAATAGTGTAGCAACTGTCTCACAAAAAAAGGGCATCGTTTTAAAAGATACTTCAAGTAAAGTATCTAAAGACGGGTATAGCTTCGATATTAATTCCGATAGATGGAAATTAAATAAAGACACAACAATTAGCTTTCAAAAAGAAGTGCTTGCACTAGAACCTGCTGTGCATGATGGATTTAGAAAATCCTTAGCAAGATATGCCGAAGAGTCTTCGGCTAAACATACTTTAAATATGTACCATAGATTTCAAAGAATGGTGCGTGATACTGGATGTACATCAGTTGATGAATACATAATTAGAAACTGGCGTGCGATGCTAGATAACGAACATGAATGGTATCTAGGGGCACTTCGTGGCTTTTTAATAAGTTGGCATGATTACGGATACAAAGGAATTAGTAGCGAAGTTGTTAATGTACTAGAAAGTATGACCCTTTCTGGAAATCAGAAAGGGGTAGCCATCGCAAATCGCTGCCCATATACAGGCGCATTAACGCAGAATGAACAGATAGCCGTTGCCAATGAGCTTATTAGGATGTTTGCAGAAGATAAAATTTCTTTAGCCTGTTACAGCTATTTAGTCACATTGCAAGCTACAGCAAGAAGAGCCACACAATTACGGCAATTAAAGGCGATGGATCTTTTAAAGGAAAAATGCCCTAAAACAAACAGCACCAATTTTTATCTTAACATTCCAAGAGCCAAGCAACGAGGCGTAGGGTTTCGGGAGATGTTTAAGAAACTGGCAATAACAGAAGAACTATATCTCACACTACTTAATTTAGCGGAAAGTGAAGGAAAAAAACTGACTGATGTATTAAACCTTAATCTTAGTAAATCCCAGATGGTGCAAATTCCGCTTTTTATTGATTGGGTTACTGTTGAAAAATTATTGGACGGTGAGGTCATTACTGATTCTATCGAAATGGCATTAAGTTCGGATTTGTTACATATATCCACAAGCCAATTAAGAGATGGCTATATGAAGCAAGTCAATGTCCTGAATCGAGCTGTAAGTGAGAGAACTGGCGAAATTATTCAATTATCCGCAAGGCGTTTTAGGCGCACTCGTGGTACTAATCTTGGTCGAAAAGGGGTAGGTGCATTAATTATTGCTGAAGCTCTTGATCAGTCAGACACCCAAAACGTTAAAGTTTATACAGAGAACACAGCGGATACGGTAACTTATATTGATAAGGCCGTAGGAAAGCAGCTAGCGCCATTCGCTAAAGCATTTAAAGGCGAGATCATTGTAAATTTAGATGATGGTGAGCGAGGCGACGATCCATCTGCTCGTATACCGAATAATGATAATGAAGCTGTCGGTGCATGTGGTACTAATGACTTTTGTGTTAAAGGTTATGAAGCTTGTTATCTTTGTGAAAAGTTTAGACCTTTACTGGATGGACCTCATGAAAAATTCTTAGAAAGCCTATACGCTGAAAAAGAAACTCGCCTCAAAGCGACAAAGAGTGAGCAATATGCTTCAACTAAAGACACTTTAATATTGGCTGTTGAATGGGTAGTGCAAGCTTGTGCCGAAATGAAGCAAAAGCAAGGAGACACGACTAATGGCTGATAATGTAATCCGTTTTAAGGCGAAAGCAACACTCAATGCTGAGCAAAATCTGAGTAAATTTATTTCTAATTGCAGAACACACTTAAATGTATTTGGAATAGATAAATGGCATGAAAACAAATGGGACACAGTTAAGGGAACAAGAAAGGTGGTTGCCCGTTTTTCAACGAATTTGAAGCCCTCTAATTCTTACCAGTACGAACCTTTAGCTGCACCATTTATAGATTTTGCAAAAGCATACATCAAGCATACCTATACAGATAAGCCAGTTTCTAATTTACAACGTCACATGGAAGCACTACGTGTACTTGAAGAAGCCTTGATTTTATCGACAGGAAGCGCTGATATTTTGATGCTTGATGGCACAGCACTGGGACGATTGGATGAAGTGTTTCATCGGCAATTGTCAGATTCTACGGCAAGAAATAAATCTGGTTATCAAATGGAGTTGATATTGAATTTTTGCCGTGAAAATTTAATTGCCCCTAATCTACCTGAATGGAACAATCCCTATCAAAAAATTAAAGATTTAACTATAACCGTTGATGAAAAAGGCAAGGAGTACCGTTCAGAAAAATTACCCACTAGTGAAGAAATGTTGCTAATTGCAGAGCTTTTCAACAAAGCACCAACTCTAGGTCTGGAAGTTGAGTATTTCACTGCCGTTTATGCGCTACTCATGGTTGCCCCATCTAGAGCATCAGAAACGACAACACTTTCTACTGACTGTCTTGTTTGGGAAGAAGATCGTGCAGGAGATTTGAAACTTGGACTGCAATGGGTTCCTGCTAAAAAAGGAAAGGCGGGAGTTAAATGGGTTCCCACCCAAATGCAAGATGTAGTAGTTGATGCTGTGGAGCGACTTAAACGTATTGGTGAGCCTGCACGAAGTGCGGCTAAATTTGCAGAAGAACACCCCGAAGAATTTATGATCCATGACGGATGTATCACACCTGAGGGCTTTTCAATAGACAAGCCTTTGTCAATTGAGCAACTTAATGCGGCACTTTCTACAAACTATAAACAACTTGAAAACCAACGTACAAAATGGTTAGAAAAACTATTGGAAGACAATAGTGGTAGCATTAGTTACCGGGTGTTAGGGGAGCATGAATACAGTAAGTACACCAAAAAGTTCCCGAACTGGCCTTACTCGGATAAAAACAAACATGTAAAAGTTTCCGAAGCACTGCTCTTACATAGGGAAAATGAGTTCCACGCAGATTTTAATCCCAGAGGCTTTTCTTTTTGGATACCAACTGTAAATCAAATTAATGATCGATTTATACAGGGAGGTGCAAGAGGTGAACGCAGTATCTGGATTAAATATGGGTTTAGTTTGAAAAGTGGTGAAAACATTGACTTATCTACTCATAAAGCTAGGCATTGGCTTAGCACTATGGCGGAAAGTGGTGGAATGGATGCACTGACATTGGCTCACTGGGCAGGAAGAGCAAAAGTTGACGATAACAAAAAATATGATCACCGCACAGAAGATGAAAAGGCAGAAGAAGTTGCAGCCTTAATGCTGCCAGAAGATGCCAATGTTTTAGATAAAATAAAAAATCGTATACCTGTGACTTTTCAGGATATAGGCAAGGATTTGGATGGAGCTGCCATTGTAACGGAGCTTGGTGTTTGTGAGCATGACTATGCAATGTCACCTTGTCAGCGAAACGGTGATTGTGAAACTTGTAAAGAGCTGGTCTGTATCAAAGGTTTTAGTGACTCTTTAGTCTTACTCAAAAAGAGAGAGAAGGAAATTCAACAACAACTTGATAAAGCTTTACTTGACCATGAAATGGGCACCTTTGGTTCAGATCGTTGGGTAACTAATCAAGGTTGGCGATTAGCTCATATTCGAACAAAAATCCGCTTGCTGGAAGACGAGAATACCGCTGATGGCACACCGATTAGAATTCCAGAAGAATATGACCCCTCTCCTGTTAAAGAAATGTTGAGGGAGAAAGGGCTGGTAACTGATGTAGTAAGTCCTGAAGAGATAGATTTTTCTGATGAAATATTCAACCTGATGGAGCTTTAACGATGCCCAAGATCATAGTTACTAGCGACAATATCACTGAAATATTACACCTAATTGATACATGGAAAGGTAAATTAACTTGGCCTCTTTTATGTGAGCAGGTTAAGTCTATGCTCGGATTGGAGGATGTTACTCGTCAAACTTTATCTGGTTATAAAGAGATTCAGGAAGCCTTTACTGCACGCAAAGAGTTTTTGAGGGAAAACACTGTTGAAGAAGTAAAGACTAAGGATAGTAAGGATAGTGACGTAGAGTACCTGATGACCCAAATTGAAGGACTAGAAGCCGAGTTAGCTAGAGCCAATAAAACAATAGAGAAATACAAGCAGAGGTTCGTACTTTGGCAGTTCAACGCTTATAAACATGGAATAAGAATAGACTCACTTGATGACGCTGTTGAAATGTTAGAACAACCGTTGACTGAATTGAAGCGCAGGACAGGTGGCTCGTAATGGCAACAGGAAAAGGCTTAAACGGTCAACAAAAAGCACAAAAGAATGTAGATGACTTCATCGCTTGGGCTGCATCACAATCTGATGATGACTTTAAACAGATCATTTTTAGAGGGCAGTTAAACCGTGGCGAAATAGCTAAAGCTGTTGGTTGCGGAAAATCTGCTTTGAATCAGAATCCATTGCTAAAAGAGCAGCTTAAGAGCTTGGAAGATAGACTTCGAGATACGGGGGTTTTGCCAAGGCTTACTGAAAACGCTAAGGGCGCTAACAGTAAGCCAAAGCAATATGATAATACTACCAACCGTAAGTTATTAGACTCTAAACGCTTATCTAGTCTAGAAGCCGAAAATGTTGAGCTGAAAGCTAAAGTTCAAGAGCTTGAAAATAGATTAAAACGGTTTGGCGAATTATCAGAAACGCTTGCTGAAATGGGGTTCATGCCAAGATGAACTCGGTAGCTCATGAAGAACAATTCCGAGTCACTAGCATTCCATTTGCTTCCTCAAAGATGGTTATTTTCAGCGGTGTGCCGCTGCGGAAGAACTCATACAAAATAAATAGTGGCAAATACTACGTCACCATTAAGACTCACCCTAACGAGATTCCCGTGCAACCTGCAATTGGTCAACACTGGTCTGTCAGAGGCAACAGGCTAGTTGAAGACATGGATACAGGTGACTATGTAATGCAGCAGCATACATACGAGTCACCAGCGCACGTTGAATGTCAGTTGCCAGAGACAGGTGAGCAACTAATCAAGTTTATTGCTAAAGAAAATGACTTTAAGGGTATCGGTGAAAGTAAAGCTAGGGCGCTCTGGGAGTTATTAGGCAAAGATTTCCACTCAATTGCTAGTAATGACAACGCTGAGTCTCGATTACGCCTTAAAAAGCTTCTCAGTGACGAATCAATCAATGCTTTGTTCAAGGGTTATGCAAAATATAAAAACCTAGGGTTCTGTAACTGGATGTCTGAACGGAAAATTCCAGCCACTGTTCAACAACGACTGTTAAAACATCATAGTGAAAATTCAATTGAAGCGATAAAACATAACCCATACATTTTGGTGGGTTTTGGCATGTCATTTGAAGATATTGATTTAATCGCTTCAAACGCAGAATCGGGCTTAAACATACAAAAAGACGATGACAAACGCTTGAGTGCAGCCATAGAAATAGCAATTAGAAAGGAAATTGAAAAAGGCCATACCTATACATCACAAACGGATCTGCGTCCAAGGCTAACAAAACTACTTAAAGACAAAGAACTCGTTAGCCAAGCTTTTAAAGCTGGTTACGATAAAGCGCAATACATCCTCAACACTGAAACGGGAAATTATCACCCTACAGCTCAGTTGCTGATGGAAAATGTCGTTACTAAACGACTAAAACAGCTATCTGAGCAAACAGACCTTTATGATGAAAAAGCCAACAGCGCCTACCTGAAAGCTGTTAGTGAGTTACCTTATGAATTAACGCAAAAGCAAACTGAGGCTGTTACAACGTGCTTAGATAACGCAATTAGTTGTATCACTGGTGGTGCAGGAACAGGTAAAACCACGGTACTGAGAACAGCGCTTCGAGCATACTATCAAATGGGGTTTGAAATACACGCTGTAGCGCTAAGTGGTAGAGCCGCTATGCGTTTACATGAGTCTATCGGTTTTATCACATCAACTATTGCCAAGTTGTTACGAGAAGCGCCTATAGAGCCAACTTCAGAGCAACAGAAACATCTGTTGGTAATTGATGAAGCTAGTATGATTGATTTGCCAATGATGTACCGTTTAGTGAATCACATACACCCATCAGTCAGGATTATTTTTACTGGTGATCCAGATCAACTTCCGCCTATTGGTTGCGGTAAAGTGCTGGCTGATATCGTTCTTGCCGAAACAATTACTAATACCAAACTTGATATAGTAAAACGGCAAGAAGGCACAACAGGAATCCCTGAATATTCAAAATTGATTAATCAAGGAATTGTTCCTGATAACCTTTCATCGGGAGCAGTATATTTTCATCAAACTGAGAGAGAAGACATAGCCAGAGTATGCTGTGACCTATACCAGAAATCACCTAGTGATAGTCGAATCATGGCTCCAACTAAGAAGTTAGTTGCTGATATAAACAAGTTAACGCAAGAGGCAGTTAACCCTGATGGTGAGTTGTTGGAATTCACTATGCACGGAGAGCAGTACTTTCAAAACCTAAGACTAAATGATCAAATACTTTTTACTCAAAACCACTACGATAAATGCATACAAAATGGTTCTCTTGGTACGCTAACCAGTGTTAATTTTTCTGGTGATACCTACGGTGAAGTAACGTTAGATACTGGTGAGGTGATAGAGGTTAACCAATCTGTATTGGATTGCATGGAACTGGGTTATGCAATAACACTTCATAAAGCTCAAGGGTCGCAATTTCCTCGAATTATTATAGTCTTACAAAAAGGAAAAATCGTAGATAGAGCTTGGCTGTATACAGCAATAACAAGAGCCGAGGCTGAGATCCATATAATTGGTAGTTTGCATGATTTAAGGATTATCACAGAAGCGCATAGTAACTCGCATAAGCGAAATAGTTATTTAGTTGAATTATTATCTCAATAATATACGTCTCTAAAGAGCGAACAACGGACGCTGAATTATAGTCACTTTGACCCAATCAGCTTATCTGCAATTTCCCCCATCGAATTGCCAATAATTGCTGGTTTTTTATAAGTTGGGTTATATGGTGCGTTAAATCGGTCTAAGAAAGCCGCATTTAATCCGGCGCATAAAGCGCCATGGGTATCCCAGTCATGGGCGGCCACCAATGTCACGTTATGAGAAGCGACATTTAGCTTTTCAACGGCATATTTATAAGCATCTTCGGATGGCTTAAAAGTCTTTGTGTTTTCAACTGAAATAGCGTTATCGAAATATTCGGTTAATCCAGCATTTTTTAACTGAGATTTAAGTAAAGTTTCAGATGAATTTGAGAAAGCAACAAGCTTGAAACCCACACTTCTCAATAAAACCAATGCAGGCTTAATATCATCATGCGCAGGTAAATTTGCTAATGTACTTATAACATCGCAACTTTGCTCACTAGTTAACGATTTATCTAATCGACCAGCGAGTGCATTTAAGCTCGCCACTGCTAAGTCTTTAAAGTTTGTGTTTACCTTGGTTGTTAAACATACGGTAGATGAATGGAGTAACATTGAAAACCAAGTATCCAAGAATAGTTCGTTGCCAAAGTACTGCTCAAACTTAGGCCTTAATTGAGCTAAGTTTAAGATAGTCTCATTGATGTCAAATAAGATAACTTGCTGCGGCATGCTTACTTCCTTATAAATAATAAAGACTAAAATGGGTAATTAATAAATATGGCTTCTATTTTTTTGTCTAGTAGCTGCTTATCACTATTTATTTTCGCAAATGTACGTAAGCCTGCTATTTGAATCTGAATATGCTCCACGAGTTCTTGGGCATCTTTAGCTTTATCTATTTCGCCATTAGCTTTAGCTTGCTCAATCAATACGACCATTTCATCAGCAATTTCACCAAGGTGGTTTTTAGTCACATCAATCAGCTCTTGATTTTCCTCGGT
This sequence comes from Shewanella sp. TC10, assembly GCF_009663145.1. Taxonomy (GTDB): domain Bacteria; phylum Pseudomonadota; class Gammaproteobacteria; order Enterobacterales; family Shewanellaceae; genus Shewanella. The sequence continues at coordinate 11,494 of NZ_VKHR01000079.1, read as the reverse complement.
CAATTCACCTAAAGTTTTTGATAGCATACACATACCATTTGGCGCATCAGTCTGTGTATCAATGACTAGCGCTTTAACAAATGCTTTCAGTGTATCTATGGGGGATTTATTTTGCTCTGCAAGGCTTTGCATCTGAGCTAATCCAATATCGGTATAATTTCTTAATGCTTCTTTAAATAAACCATCCTTGCTACCAAATGCTGAATATATGCTACCGGGACGCATATCAATCTCATCTTGTAAATTACGCATTGAAGTTGCGTGAAAGCCCTTCTTCCAATAAAGATTAGTTGCTTTATCTATCACCTCTTGGCGATCAAATTTCGCTGTCTTTGCCATTACATCTACCTATAAAGACCACTTGAACAATCGTTCAATTATAAGTTTCTATCGAGTCAAGGTAAAGCGATAAATAACCAATATCCCATTAAGGGATTGTTTGAAAATTTTTTAATTTTTTATGTTTAATTAATTCAGGTAGATAGCTTCGAAAGGGCTATCTATTTGAACGATCGCTCAAATTAATGCTTGAACGATCGTTCAAGTTGATTTAAAGTACACCACATCAACGAGGCGAAGTAAGTATTACGCCACATATACATGACAGACAGGTTAGGCACTCGCCTAAGATATTTGGAGAAATAAAATGAGCAAATTTACATTTCACACAGTAGAAACAGCACCAGAGAAAAGCAAAGCAATGTTAGAAGGTGCAGTTAAGCAGATGGGTGCTGTACCGGGTTTGTATGCAGCTATGGCTGAGTCACCAGAAACACTAAAAGCTTACCAACAGCTACATCAGTTATTTATGTCAACTTCATTTGATGCAGAAGAGTTAACTGTTGTTTGGCAAACCATTAATGTTGAGCATGAGTGTACTTTTTGTGTTCCTGCTCATACAGCAATCGCACATTCAATGAAAGTTGATCCTGCATTAACTGAAGCATTGCGTAACAGCGAACCAATGCCGACAGCCAAATTACAAGCATTACATGATTTTACCTTAGCTATGGTACGTGAGCGCGGCAACGTATCTGACGAGCAAATGGAAGCGTTTTTCGCTGCTGGTTACAGTCAGCAACAAGTGATTGAAATTATTCTTGGTTTATCACAAAAAGTAATCAGTAACTATGTTAACCACGTAGCTAAAACACCGGTTGACTCTATGTTCGCAAAATTTGCTTGGACTAAATAGTACGAGCATAAATTAGTCAAATTTTACCTCGTCTCTGTGACGAGGTGAGCACTAGAAAGAGTTTTTAGGAGCAAGCATTATGTCTTTTAATTTTAAGCAAAAATATGGTGGGTGGGCACTGATAACAGGTGCTACATCGGGTATTGGTCAGCAGATGGCTAAACAATTAGCTGCTGATGGTATGGATGTTGTTCTTGTTGCAAGACGAGAACAAGAATTAAAGGATTATGCACAACAGCTTAAGAATGATTTCAACATTCAAACAGATATCATTGTTGCTGATCTAAGCAGTGAGCAAGGTGTCGAGAAAATTAAAGCCGTTAGCCACGATATCGGATTGTTGGCTTTGTCGGCAGGGTTGGAAACCAATGGTGCATTTGAAAAGAATGATTTAGAAGCAGAAAAGCGACTATTGCAAGTCAATGTGATGTCTACTATGGAGCTAAGTCACCACTTTAGTCAAACGATGATTGAACGGGGTAAAGGCGGAATTTTGTTGGTTGCAAGCATGTTTGGTCAAATGGCCTCTCCTTACTTCTCAACATATGCGGGTTCAAAAGCATTCGTAATAAACTTTGGTCAATCACTCTACGGAGAGCTTAAGTCGAAGGGTGTAGATGTGAGTATTCTTTCTCCGGGCTTAACCCAAACTCCTATGGCAGTGAGCACTGGTGTTAATTGGAAAAAAGTGCCAATGGACGCTAGGTCGCCAGAGGAAGTTGCAAAAGTTGGTTTGCAAGGTGTTGGTAAACGTGTTTTGACCGTGCCGGGTTTGCGCAATAATATTATGGCGTTTATGGCTGATTTAACCCCTCGCAAAATGATGTCACTTTCAATGCAAAAAATCCTAAACGGTGCATTAGATACTAAACGTCTATAAAACTTTTTCAATATACTTTTTAGTAGCTTGTGTGATGCAAGCTTTTCCATTGGAGCTGAATAATGACTAAAAAAATTAAACTCGACATTATTTCTGATGTTGTTTGCCCTTGGTGCATTGTTGGTTTTAATCACCTAAATGCAGCAATAGAAGAGTTAGGTCTTCAAGATAACGTTGACATAGTGTGGCAGCCTTTTGAATTAAACCCTGATATGCCATCAGAGGGCGAGGAATTACGTGCTCATGTTGCGAGAAAGTATGGCTCTTCAAAAGAAGATAGTGATCGAGCCAGAGCTAATATTACCAAAGCTGGTGTTAATTATGGCTTCGAGTTTAACTACTTTGATGGCATGAAAATAGTTAACACCTTTGATGCCCACATACTGCTTGATTATGCCCATAGTGTAGGTAAGCAGATGGATTTAAAGATGCGTTTGTTTTCAGCATTCTTTACTGAGAAAAAAGATGTTTCAAAACAAGAGGTCTTGTTGGAAGAAGCAGGTGCTGTGGGTATCAGTAGAGAAAAAGCAATAGCAGCGCTAAACAATGAAGAAATAAAACAAAAAGTTAGAACACTTGAAGCTCAGTGGCAGCAACTAGGCGTTAGTGGTGTACCAACGGTGGTTTTTGACCGTACAAGCGCACTAACAGGTGCGCAGCCCCAAGAAAATTTTAAGCAAGTGTTGCAAGAATTAGCCCAGCAGCATGGGTTCTAACGTCATGACTTTAGATATTTTATTTAGCTTACTTGGTTTTTTGACTACAGCGATAGGCGCAGTTTTGTATTTTGCCAAAGTTAAAAAGCGCAGAACACCTAAAGTGCCAGTACTATTTATTACTGCACTTGCAATTGGTTCATTGTTTAGCGCTATCGCGATCTTTCTAACTGTTCAATCACTATCCATTGGGTCAGTACTTGTAATATTACTGTCTGCCATGCCTTTAATGATGACAACGGTATTTATCATAACTTTTAAAGAAGCGAAGCCTCCTCTAGGTAATTTGCAAATAAAAGTAGGCGACAAAGTACCTCAATTTCAAGCTAAGGATATCGATGGTACGGTATATGACGCTAACCAACTTAAAGGCCGAAGAACGTTATTAAAGTTCTTTCGGGGATCATGGTGTCCGTACTGTAGTACCGAGCTACAAATGTTTGAAGAAATGAAGCCTCTTTTTGATGAATATAATGTCAACATCGTTGCGCTTTCAAATGATGATATTCAATCAGCTAAAAAGCACCAAGCAAGAGATCAGTTAAGCCATACGCTATTGTCTGATCCTGAGCTAACGGTAATTCGCCAATTTGGTGTTGAACATCACAAAGCATTAGGCGGTGAAAGTGCATCTAGCAAAACGTTCTTTGGTTTGCCGTTTCCTATGGTGATGAAATATAAACCTATGGCAATTCCAACAACTTTGTTAATAGATGAAGATGGAATTATTCGGTGGATAGACCAAGCTGAAGATGTTCGTTTAAGAGCGAATGAATTTAAGCTAAAAGAGGCACTAAAAACACTAGTTGAGTAACTTGCTAAGAACCGATCACAATCTGCTCGGTTCTTATATTAAGAGCATCGGTGCAGATATATAAGCTTTTATTGAAACATAGCGCCCCACAAGTTTTCTGCTCCTTTGTTCATATTGTTAAAAATTTCATCACGAAAAGTTACCACACGGGAAGAAATCATTTTTCTGTCAGTCCAAACAATGTATGCCGTTCCAGTTGGGCACTCTACCTTGGGTAAAATTGGAGTTAGCTTGTTATTTTCTGCTAAACGCTTTAGTGCCACTTTAGGTAATAAACATATGCCTGCTCCAGCAATAGCTGCCTGAATATTCAACCGTAAGCTGTTAATCGCATACTTAGGTTTTACGGGGATTTTTATCGTTTTGTCTTCTTCTTTTAAATGCCAATAAGGAAAATTATTGCCCGCCAATAGTTGGTGGCCTAGCAGTGCTTCTGCCGAATCCGGTGCAGGGTGGCGTCTTAAATATTCAGGGGAAGCAGCCAAGGCTAGTTCGGCCTCAAATAACCTTTTTTGCACTAAGTTTGGCGATGTAGCTGGCATGGTAACAATCGCCAAATCAATTTGTTCATCGATAAAACCTTCAGCATCAGAGGCAAAGTGAACGAAAATGTTTACGTTGGGGTGCAGCTTCATAAACTCTATGGCTAACGGTTGTAAAAAGAAATCAGCAAAAGGCTCAGGACACGAGATATGAATATCTCCAGTAAGCTCTCCTTGGCTATTTGATAAGCTGAGCCATTGTTCATCTAGTTGAGCGAAAACATGAGAAAACTTCTTGTAGACTTCCTCTCCAGCATTGGTAAGTCTAAAATTTTTCGCGTCTCTATGAAGAAGCTTTTCATTAAGTTGCTCTTCAAGATGAGCAACTGACCGGGAAACCGTAGGTGCAGAGGTTTTAGCTTTGATACTTGCAGCAGCAAAACCTCCAGATTCAACAGATAAGCAAAACCAATATAAGTTAGTCATTTGTTTTGTATTTATCATATTCCCACCTTCAGACTTGCAGTTAACTCATGGCTACATATATGTATTCTTAAAATGCATTATTGTCTATTTTTGAATGGATGGCAAGCGATTAGAATAGCTTCATTGATTAGTCGCAGTGACTAAATTAAGTGAATAGTTTTGGAGTTAAAGATGAAAAAGTTTCCACGTAAATTTCAATATCCGTTAATGATGTCTATGGTGCTACCAACCATGTTATTAGGAATGTCTGGAATAATGGCCTATCGTAATTTGCCACTTGATGGTGATTTCTTTGCTGCTTGGGGGGCGGCTATTGCACAAGTAGTACCACCCGCATTATTACTTTTAGCAGTAGTTGCACCGATCGTTAGATTGTTTGTTACTAAATTCCTTTTACAGCCAGAAGAAGCTTAAGCTTCTTACAGGATGATAAATAGTTTTCTTTATTGGAGTTGACCTGATGAATACTCAAGTTCTATTGGAAGTTAGTATGATTAGTACAATGGCATTAATCACAATAGCTTACCTTTTTCGTTCAAACGCAAGTACAGGAAACAAGATCCAAACCTTCGTAATTGCGCTATTAGGTGGCTTTATGGTGTTAGGTGGAACAGCAAAGTTCTTTCAACCTTTTGCTACGATGTTCGCTTCTCAAGTTGAGTTAAGTGGCTTGCCATTGCCTAAACTCGCCAAATTTGCAGGACAAATGGGTGAAATTACCGCAGGTATAATGTATTTGCTGGTATTAACCAAAGATAAGTTAATCTCCGCTAACACCGCTGAGATATTGCTTAAGAGTGCTACATTGTTGACTTTGGTTATTATGACTGTCGCAGTTTATGTTCATTTATCGCCAAACGTACCTGCTGAAGTATTACCATTTCAATCAAAACCGCCAGTATTGACAGTAATAGTGATGTTCATTTCTCTTTGTACTTTTATAGCGAGCAAACGTAAAAGTTAAAAATCGTAGCTCTGTGCCAATGTCTGTTATTGCACTAAGAGGCTCTTCATAGCCGCATGGTTGCAGTGACAATTCGATGTTTATCGTTAACATCAATCCCGAATTGTTGGAACAAGTCGTACTCAAATGTTATGGTTAAACACACTGCAAAAATTCATGGATGAATGAGTACCGCTGATGGAATCAGCGTAAATTATTTAAATTGAAAAGTGTCAATTTAAACGTTGCAATACGCTTAATTAGGGGCTGGTTCACTATTATGTTTACGAAAAAATTATAAGTGTAAAATTAGAGTGTGATAAGAAAGTGGTTTGCTGGTTGATTACCCTTATTTTATATAGATTTTTTCATTCACTCAGTCACTCGCTTGGCTAGTGTTGTGAAATTTTACGGATACTACCGTTTTAGATGGTGTAATATCTAGAAATGTAAAAATAAACAATGAATATCTATTAACCCGCTATTTTAGCGGGTTTTTTATTTTTAACACATAATGGTTCTTCAACTCTGCAATATTTAATACTTGGTGTAATCTAAAATGTAAAAATAGAATAGCTAGAATATGGGAAGTTAAGCTAAAAATGAGTTAGTTTATGTAGGTTGAACTAGTTAACTCCTTTAAACTTGCAAGAGCGGTTGAGCTAATAAAATCCCAGTTTCTCATCTGAGTAAAACAAATATCCTACAATTTGTAGTGGTACATCTATTTTGACCACTTCTTTATATATTTCGAAATCGAAATTTCGTTTGATCATTAGATAAATGATGCAATTAAGAAGTGACGGCAAACTCATTTTGGTGCATAAATCAGCTTTAAGTTGTTATCTCCTGAAGTCAAAGAATCATGTACTTTGATCAATAGACCTAACGATGCTTTTGGAAGTGGTAAAGCATTAACGGTTATATTAACTGCCTGAAATGCTGCTCTACAAAATAGTGGCTAAATATCTAATATTTAATATCTAATATCTAATATCTAATATCTAATATCTAATATCTAATATCTAATATCTAATATCTAAATATTAAGTTGTACGAGGTTGTTTTGGGAAATTAGAGTTGAATAAGATTAATGTCTTAATGAGTGGTGTCAATAGAAAGGTAAAATCATTGCTTTCTATGATTTTAGTTAATAATTGAGGATTAATAATGCTCATTTACAGTGGAGATTAGATCCATTTAAAAACGTAAAACATGCTTTAATTGAGCGATAAATGCTCAATACGGGCTATGTTTTACGTTTTTATGGATAATTAATGGATGTAATAATTTACTAAATTAGCGCCACCTAATGCACATCTTTCGAAAATATACTTTCTCCTTATCTTCAAAATTTCACGATTGTGAGGCAATTAACATTCTTTTATATGATTTGGTTTCGGCTAAGTGTTTAGTTATCTGTTTCATATATGAATATTCTTTCTTGAACTAGTAATTTTGATAACGGGTTGCACATCACCTAATTATAGCTGTCCACTCATACAGGCATGATGAGGTTGTATTGTAATTTAGTGATAATAAAGAGAGGTAGCTTGAACTTTGATTTAGATTACTGATTTGAATTCTTTGGAGTACGCACAGACGGAGTTTAGTGTTTTATGTTTACGAGTAAAATCCTCTTAACTCTTTGTGTCTCAACTGCTTTAAATGGCCCTTACTTTAAGAGCATAACATTAAGCAAATCCACCTTGTCTTATATGTTCTAGATATGTTTTTATCGCTTCAAAATCACCATCATTGATGGCTTGTTGAGCTGTTTTATTTAATGATGGTATGACTTCGTATGCGTACCATTTTTGTGCATTTTTTTCGAACCAGCCCAATTTTTTATGAACTCTAAAACAAATTCTTCTTGTTCAACTCGAGTCATCTCTGTCTCCATTTTAAATGCCGATTAACGGATATAGTCTGAAATTATTTTTTACTATATTTCAGGAAAATGCTAGGCCAAATTTTAAAAACACTGAACTAGAATCTCAAGAAGCATATCTTTTTATTCCCGCATGAGCAGTATTAGTAAAGTGTACCTATCGAGTCCCGCAGGATATTCCATTTGGGCTGGGTGGTGTAAAATTGAAAGACTGAATGAACATTTACTTGGAAATGAATCAGCCATGTAACTTTATTGAAACACATTGGATAGTTCAATTGAGATTCCTGTAGATGAACACCCCTTTTTAAATGATGAAATAATCTACATTTAGGCGATGCAGCCAGTTTTTCGCTTAATAGAGTCAATTTGATTTTTCCATCATATTAAAGGTCAATTCCATAAGCATTATCAACAATAAATATAAATTGCATTTCTATTACAATTTTTTTTGTGTGAAACCATTGAGATATAATATTTTAATGGTTTTTTATATCTGCCTGAAATAAGGAGGTTTCTTATTTTCAATAATGTGAATCTTAAAGTTCTTATTTCATAAATTATTGTAATATAATGTTTTTGTGTCTCTCGGGCTGTTGGCTCATATGTGTTTTCGCTTAGACTTGCACATAAATAAATGATGTTGCTTTAGGTGCAAGTTTGAAACTTAGACGTATTAAATTTACGAATGGTGAGCGTTATGTCTTTTTAACGTGTGATGATAGCGCGCCACATTTTTTGTCAACACTTTGGAACACTACGGAGTTACGCCCAAGTAATCTGCAAATTAACTCGATTGCTAATCACCTTCAAAACCTGAAGTGGCTTTTTGTCTGGGAAGCAAGAAATCAGCGAAACTTATATGCTGAGTTCCACAGAAAAAAATATCTAAATATGAATGATATTGAGAAGATCAAAAAGCATTTGAGTCTCGATATTAATCACCTAAAAGCCCTAGCAAAAGTTAAAAAAAAAGTCATTAGCTTCAGCTCCATTCCCCAAGTCGTTGATGCGATCCCTACTATATCAGCGAATGTGCTGTATAACCGCCTTTCTTCTGTAGCCAAGTATCTGACATTTATTGCCAAAGTCGCAACTGCACAAAGCAACGATGAAGAAACTATGCAGGTTATTGAGCGCATGTCCAAGCAACTCAAGGCCGCACGCCCTAAGCGGGGGAAAAACAAAAAAACTATTGGGAAACGCACGGGTACAGGATTGCCCAAAGCGATGTTGGATGAATTTATCGCGGTATCACGGTATGACAGTGAGCAGAACCCGTTTTCGAATGCGGGCCTTCGGTTACGTAATGATTTGCTTTTCCGATTGCTGAATGAAACAGGTATTCGCCCAGGTGAACTTCTTTCTTTGCGGAATGACCGTATTCATCTAGTAGGTGATGTTAAATCCATCACTGTAGCGCGCACTCACGATGATCCGCAAGATCCGAGGCTAAAGCAGCCTGTCTCTAAAACACTTGAGCGAATGATAGCAATTAAGCCACAAACGGCTGCGCTGCTGCACCGCTACGTGACCAAGGTGAGAAAGATAATTCAAGGTGCAAATAAACACCCCTACTTGTTCGTTTCACATAAAGGCAAAACAGCAGGAAAACCGCTCTCGCAAGAAGGTTTTGGTCAGGTAGTGCTCGAACTGAAAAAAACTAAACCTGAGTTTGCTATCGTGTTTCCTTACTACTTTAGGCACCATTTTAACGATGTTTTGTCGGAAAAAAATAGACAGAAACAACGAGTTAGTCAGTGCGGGGGTTGAAGGGTACGAGCATATTGATTCCGATAAAGAAGCTAAAATGCGCAAGCATACAATGGGGCATACAAGTGATGCTTCAGCGGCACCGTATATTCAGCGCCATGTTAAGAAAAAAGCAGATGAACTTACGCTGAAAGACATCAAAGAGATGGATAAAACACTCAAAGAAGTGAATAAAACAGTGGAGGTCAAAAAGGAATGAGCCAGAAGACGAGACTAGCACCTAGAACTGAATTACGTATATCAAAAGATGGGTATCAATTCGATATACAGAGCAATTACTGGAATTTGAATAAAAACAGGCACATTACGTTTACGGTGGATGTGAACAGTATTTCGCTTGGCACCCAAGAAGGCTTGCGTAAAGCACTGGCGCAAACAGCAGAAGAACTCTCGGCAGATCATACTTCAAATATGTACCTCCGTTTTCAGAGATATATTCGTGATACAGGAGCTTCCAGCGTAACTGTTCACGACCTGCAAAACTGGCGCTGAACGCTTGATAGCGAGCATGAGTGGTATCTTGGTGCGCTGAAGGGCTTTCTGATCTCTTGGTATGACTGGGGTTACGAAGGTATTACGAAAGATGTAATCGACTATTTGGATGAATTAACACTCCGAGGTAACACGAAAGGCAAAGCGGTGGCACAGCGTTGCCCTTACGCGAGGGCCTTCACCGACATTGAATCCTTAGCGATTGATAACGAGCTAGTGCGCTTGTTTAAAAATGACGAAATCGACTTAGCTACGATAACCTACGTCACCCTGCTGAAAGCAACGGGGCGCAGACCCATTCAACTTTCGCACCTGAAAGCGAAAGATATCCAAAAAACAATCAAGCAGAACCCGCTTACCAAGCTAGAGGAATATCGATTTTTACTGGCTATTCCGCGAGCAAAACAGCGTGGCGGAAGCTTTCGTAGTGAACTAGCGAGCATAGAAATTAGCGAAGAACTATATCTCACGCTGTACAATCTCATCCAACAAAATCAAGCTGCGGTTAATAAGATCCTCACAAACGAAATCGACTGGGAAGTAATGCCTGATGCGGGAGAATTGCCCCTGTTTGTAGATTTAAGTTTCGTGATCCATTTTAACGCGAGAAGCGAAGTGAATTTGGCGCTATGGCAAAAAGATGTATTGCACACATCAACTAAGCATCTGTGGGCGATGTTAAAGAGTTTTTATCGAGCACAGAGGGCGGTAAGCGAGCGTACAGGCGACATCATTCAAATCAATGCAAGGAGATTCAGACGCACAATCGGCTCAAAGATGGGGCAACAGGGGCATACTGCTCATGTCATTGCTAAACGGCTCGATCAAAGCGATACACAAAATGTCATGGTGTATGTTGAAAACACCGTACATACGCCGATTACATTGTTCGCAAAATGAGCAAAGCACTTGCTCCACTGGCACGAGCTTTCAAAGGTGAAATTATCGCAGTACTTGAAGAAGGCAAACGCGGTAACGATCCAACAGCACGTATTCCAAACAAAGAAAATGAAGTTGTTGGTGCCTGCGGCACCAATGATTTTTGTGTCAAGGGTTATGAAGCGTGTTATGTATGCAATAGTTTTCAGCCACTTCTAGATGCGCTGCATGAGGCTTTTGGGAGGACTTGCACAAAGAAAAAGAGCGACTGTTCAAAGTGACGGGTAGTGGACAATATGCGTCTACCAAGGACACGGTAATTTTAGCTGTGGAAGAAGTTATTCGTCTTTGTAGCGAAGAGAAAAAAAGACGAGGGATGATGGATGGATAACCTAGTTCATTTCACGCCAAAAAAAGCACAAACAGCCGCAGGCAACTTAGATAAATTCATAAATCACTGTCGCGGTAACTTAGCCGCATTTGGTAGACATTGGGAAACGAATACTTGGAAAACGGTTAATGATGATAGAACTGTGTCCGTGACTTTTTCGAAACTCAGCCAGCCAAAAGGCGAAACTGCCTTAATGATGGATACACTGTTTCTCGACTTCGCCAAAGCGTACATAAAATACGTTTATTCAGTTAAACCCATCAAAACAATGGCAAACCAGATACTCGCGCTTCGTGTTCTTGAGGCCGCATTTGTTGTGGCTTAATGAATCTGTACACCGATATGGGGTAAACTCCCCTTAATATAAATTGGTGTAAAAATGATGACGACTCAACCTACTTACTCAACAGAATTTAAAATTGATGCGGCTAATCTTGTGATTAAACAAGGCTATTCTGTACGTGAAGCATGCGAAGCGACTGGCGTAGGCCCAACAGCCATTAGGCGTTGGGTAAAGCAGTTATCAGAAGAGTTTGAAGGTATAACGCCAAC
>NZ_VKHR01000045.1 GCF_009663145.1 Shewanella sp. TC10 | reverse complement strand
CAGGAAGCTTGGTWGCTTCCTGATCCTGCGCGCCCAGAGTTTATTGCCAACGATTTACGTAGCACCGAATTTAATGCTCAAGGGTTAGTCCAAAGCCGTGTTTCAGCAAAGCATATGGAGCACTTTCAGCAAACCAATGAAACCTTATTCACTGAGCCAGTTTATTTGGTGTATCCAGAAAATGGTGAAGCTGAGTGGCAATTAACTGCTGATTTAGGCAAGCTTAATAAAGAGACTGGCAAAGTAGTGCTGCAAAATAATGTTATTATTGATGCAATAAACATCAATGAACCAGTACAATCTTTGACAACTACTATGCTGGCACTGGATTTGAACACCATGATCATGACATCTGATCGACAAATTTATGTGACAGGTCAAGATTTTAATATACAAGGCTTAGGCCTTTATGCTGATTTAAATGCCGAAGAATTAGAGCTTTTAAGTCAAGTAGAAGGAACGTATGAAGCAAAGTAAAAACCTTACTGACTCACTACATCATCTTGCAAAGATGAGTCTAGTTGGAATAAGCCTAATTGGAATGACTAGCGTTAACGCTAAAGAAGGCGACTTACAACAAGAACTTAAAGTCGCAGCTGTAAGCCAAAAAGCAGACATTAAGAACAACCAAGTTATTTTCTTTGGGCCAGTGAATGTCACCCAAGGGACTATCAACATTAATGCCGACCAATTACGTGCATTTAGTGAAGTATCAGGCGGCCAAAAAACAATGGTGGCAACAGGTACTCCAGCCACCTTTTCCCAAGAATTGGACGATGGCCGTATTGGTACAGCCAGTGCCAATGAAATTAGATACGAACTTGCCACCAGTATTTTAACCTTAAAAGGTAACGCTAAACTTGATCAAGCGGGTAGCCAAGTTACAGGTAATTTAATTAGCTATAACATTGATAAACAACAGCTTATTGCAGAGAGCACTGGCGATGGTCAAGATCGTGTTATTACCATTTTTCAGCCAGAAAATTACCCAGATTTAAATGACTCTGAAGACAATTCAACTCAAACTGAAAATCCTCAAATCGAGCCTAGTGTGCCAGAGGTTGAACTAGAAGAGTCAGAAAACCAAATGCAAGATCAAGCTACTTCTGCCAATGATGAAGCTGAAACGGTTAAAGATGCAGTGATAGATACACCAGCGGATATGCCTGCCATTGAAGAACCGGTATCGAATGAAAATAACTCTGCAGCAGATGCATTACCTGTCACACCAGCGCTAGAGCAAACTCAATAATGACGCAAATTACCTTAACTGCTGAAAACTTGGCGAAAAGCTACAAGAGCCGCCAAGTCGTTAAAAACGTTAGTTTGACAGTTAAAACAGGTCAAATCGTTGGGCTTTTGGGTCCTAATGGCGCAGGTAAAACCACCACGTTTTACATGGTCGTAGGGCTAGTGAAAAGTGATAAAGGCCGTATTTTAATTGATTCAGATGATCTCACTGCAGATCCAATGCATCTTCGTGCCCGCAAAGGCATTGGCTATTTACCACAAGAAGCCAGTATTTTTCGTAAACTGACCGTCCACGATAACATCATGGCTGTTTTACAAACCCGTAAAAGCTTAACGACTGAACAGCGTATAGAAGAGCTAGAGCACTTATTAGAAGAGTTCAATATTACTCATATCCGCGATAGCCAAGGTATGGCTTTATCAGGTGGTGAACGTCGACGCGTAGAAATCGCCAGAGCATTAGCGGCTAACCCTAAGTTCATTTTACTCGATGAACCATTTGCAGGGGTTGATCCTATCTCCGTGATAGATATCAAGAAAATTATTCAACAATTAAAAAGTCGTGGTTTAGGCGTATTGATCACAGACCACAATGTTCGTGAAACGCTTGATGTATGTGAGCGCGCGTATATTGTCAGTCACGGCGATTTAATCGCTGAAGGCACGCCTGCTGAAATCTTAGACAATCAGCAAGTCAGGTCAGTATACTTAGGTGAGCAATTCAAGCTATAGTTAGCATTCTTTAGTGCACAATATGGCATTTCGCGGCCAGTATCAGTCCCACTTTTTAGCGCTATGTTCTAGACTCAACTTAAGCCAAGGTTCAGCTTAAGCCTAGAAGCAGTTTAAAAAGGTGCTAGACCCACACAATTGTTAGTCGCGATGATGAAATTCAATTAGGGATAAGCGGTAAATGAAAGCCTCACTCCAACTTAAAATGGGTCAACACCTGACTATGACCCCTCAGTTGCAACAAGCCATCCGCTTATTGCAACTTTCCTCTTTGGAGCTCCAGCAAGAAATTCAACAAGCACTTGACTCAAATCCACTCCTTGAGCTCGAAGATGAGTTTGCTAAAGCAAAAGAACCTGTAAAAGAAAACGCCCAGCAAACCGATACTGATTTTAGTGACAACAGCCAAGTTACCGTTGAAAAAGACACCTCAACTGTTGATACCACAGAATCGTTGACCAAAGAGTCAATGCCTGAAGATCTTCCTATGGACACCACATGGGATGAAGTTTATACCGCCTCTCCTAGTTCAGGCTCTGGCGCAGTTGCTCGTGATGACGATATGCCCTTTCAAGGCGAGACCACTGAAGGTTTATACGAACATCTAGAATGGCAAAAAAACCTTACTCCATTTTCAGAAAATGATTTGGTCATCGCAACAGCCATTATCGATGCTGTAGATGAGCGTGGTTATTTAACTCAAACCACCGAAGATATTTTACAAGCTTTAGGTCTTGAAGATATTGAACTCGACGAAGTTGAAGCCGTACTTAAACGGGTTCAGCATTTTGATCCAGTCGGCGTTGCAGCGAGAGATTTAAGTGAATGCTTGATGATCCAACTGGGACAATACCCTGATGAGATCCCCTGTATTGATAATGTAAAATTGCTCATCAGTGAACACCTTGATTTAATTGCTGGCCGCGACTTTAGATTATTAATGCGTAAAACCAAGCTTAAAGAAGATGATTTACGCGAAGCGATTCAATTTATTCAAACCCTTAACCCGCGTCCAGGGTTACAGATCACTCCTATTAAAGATGAATATGTCATTCCTGATGTGACAGTGTTTAAAAAGAGTGGCCGCTGGGTCGTTGAATTAAATCCAGATAACATGCCAAAAATTGGTGTGAATCAGCAATATGCAGCCATGGCGAAAGGCTCTGCTAATCAGTCAGACAGCCAGTTTATTCGCGGCCATTTACAAGAGGCAAAATGGTTTATCAAGAGTATCGAAAGCCGCAATGAAACCTTATTAAAAGTGGCTAATTGCATTGTGCAATTTCAGCAAGGCTTCTTTGAGTTTGGTGAAGAAGCTATGAAACCAATGGTACTGAATGACATTGCTGAAGCCGTTGAGATGCATGAATCAACCATTTCTCGTGTTACCACACAAAAATACATGCACACCCCTCGCGGACTTTTTGAACTAAAATACTTTTTCTCTAGCCATGTTAGTACTGATGATGGTGGAGAATGTTCTTCTACTGCAATTCGTGCCTTTATTAAAAAGCTAGTTGCAGCAGAAAACCAGCAAAAGCCACTTAGCGATAGTAAAATGGCGACGCTATTGGCAGAACAAGGGATTAATGTTGCTCGGCGTACGATCGCCAAATATCGTGAAGCAATGCTCATCCCTCCCTCAAACCAACGAAAAAGCTTGTAAGCCTTTGTTATTGGAGGATGATCTATGCAAATTAATTTGACTGGGCACCATGTAGAAATCACTCAATCATTACGTGAGTACGTACAAACTAAGTTTTCAAAGCTTGAACGACACTTCGAACAGATCAATAATGTTCATGTTGTGCTCAATGTTCAGAAGCTGCAACAAATTGCTGAAGCAAAATTACACCTCAAAGGAGGTGAAGTTTTTGCCATATCACAGAACGCAGATATGTATGTCGCAATTGACGCCCTGATAGATAAATTAGATCGTCAGGTAATTAAACACAAAGAGAAGTTAACTAAGCACTAACGATGGAACTTCGCACAATTCTGCAACCGGCGTGTACTACCTGCGCCACGCCGGGCAGTAAAAAAAAGGTATTGGAACTCATCAGCAATTTAATGGCTGCCCAATACCCAACCTTGTCATCACAGGCTATTTTTGAAAGTTTAATAGCCCGTGAAAAAATGGGTAGTACAGGTATAGGAAATGGCATTGCAATTCCGCATGGTCGATTAACTGATATCGAAGAACCGATAGCAATTTTGATCAAGTGTGAAGAAGGCATTGAGTTTGATGCTATCGACAAGAAACCCGTGGATATTTTATTTGCGCTGCTTGTTCCTTCAGATCAATGCCAACAGCATTTAAGTACGCTGTCGAGTATGGCTGAAAAACTGAGCGATAAATTAATCCTTAAGCGACTTCGAAAGAGTCATGACGCTACAGAACTTTATCAGGTTATTACTGCATGAAACTTGTCATCGTATCAGGACGATCAGGATCAGGTAAATCAGTTGCACTAAGGGTACTCGAAGATTTAGGTTATTACTGTGTTGATAACCTTCCTCTGCCTCTTATTGGTAGTTTACTTGAACAGCTCAAAGGTAATAACGAGCTTGTCGCCATCAGTGTCGACGTTCGTAATATCGAAGAGCAAGGCAAAGTGCTTGAAGAGCAAATCGCCTTACTATCTGACGATACGACCATCACTAGTTTATTTCTAAACTCAAATGATCAAGTTTTGCTTAAACGCTACAGTGAAACCCGTCGGTTACATCCACTGTCTAAAAATCAAATCTCACTGCAAGAAGCCATTCAGCTTGAAGGTCGACTACTTGAACCGATAGCGAAAATGGTCGATCACTACATCGATACCTCTCAATTAACTATTTACGACTTGAGCGATCAAGTTAGACAGATATTAATGGGCAGTGTCGATAAAGAACTGGTGATCCACTTTGAATCTTTTGGTTTCAAGCATGGTATGCCGGCCGAAGCTGATTTCATGTTCGACGTGCGCTTTTTGCCAAACCCGCATTGGGAGATGGAATTAAGACCTTTAACAGGGCTTGATAAGCCTGTTCAAGAGTTTTTAGGCAGACAACCTTTAGTTAATAAGTTCATTTGGCAAATTGAAAACCTTTTTGAAACTTGGATGCCTCACCTTGAACGCAACAACCGCAGCTACTTAACCATTGCTATTGGTTGTACTGGTGGTCAGCATCGTTCTGTTTATATTGCTGATCAACTGACCAAACGCTTCAATAACACTAAGCATCAAGTCAGTGCCCGTCATAGGGAACTTGATAAGTGAGTCAATCTTTGAGCTTTTCAAAAGATATCACCATCAGTAATAAACTGGGTCTTCACGCCCGCGCGGCGACTAAACTTGCTATTTTAGCCACTGAGTTCGAAGCAAGCATTACCCTTATCCAAGGTGAAAAACAGGCAAGCGCTGCCAGCGTATTAGGTTTATTAATGCTAGAAAGCGGTATTGGTAAAGTAATTACCGTAGAAGCACAAGGCGCTGATGCTCAGCAAGCATTAGATGCTGTGTGTAAATTGATCAATGATAAATTTGACGAAGAAAGCTAACCTCTCTGTAAATCGGCAACTCAAGCAACTCAAATTCTCCGACCCGTTCAGCTAAACACCTCCATCAAACCTAATTGTTAACTATACTATGTAAGTCAACACTAACTTAATGAAGTGCTTACTTTTTATACGGTAAATCATCTCGTATTAGAAACTGCTTCTCCCTTTACACACTGTTAAGTTAATATTAACAATCGAATTTTTGAGGAGTGGCGAATGGGTATCGAAGTAATCGACAGCGAGCTTACCGAACAACGCCTAAATCAGCTGACCCAGGCATTGGGCAGCGGTATGTTTGTCCATGTAAGAAACATGCTACATGATATGGCGGCATCAGATGTCGCCCTCATCCTTGAATCTTCTCCTCCTAAAACCCGCCAAGTGTTATGGCAACTCATCGACCAAGAACAAGCCGGTGAAATTTTAGAAGAATTAGGTGAAGAGTTAAAAGATTCACTCATCAGCGGCATGACTCCTGAAAAAGTGGCTCAAGCAACTTCAGGCATGGACACCGATGACTTAGCTTATATCTTAAGAAGCCTTCCTGATGCAGTATACAAAAAAGTACTGCAATCAATGAGCAGCCAAGATCGTCATCGCGTTGAACAAGCACTCTCATACCCAGACGACACCGCTGGCAGTATCATGAATACCGATACTGTTACACTCAGACCTGACGTTAATATTGATGTCGTACTTCGTTACCTTCGCCAGCGCGGTAATTTACCTGACACCACAGATACCTTATATGTGGTAGATAGAAACGACCATGTACTCGGTGGTGTTCGATTAGCTGACTTGTTAACTTGTAATCCAAGCGAAACTATCCGTACCATCATGGATCCTGAGCTTGAAAGTATCCCCGTGGATATGCCCGACAATGAAGTAGCACAATTATTCGAACGCCATGACTGGATTTCTGCACCTGTTGTTGACGAAGAGCAAAAACTGCTAGGCCGTATCACCATTGATGATGTTGTTGATGTTATTCGTGAAGACGCCGAACACTCGATGATGGGGATGGCAGGTATGGATGATGACGAAGACACCTTCGGTCCAGTCATGAAAAGTACCTTCAGACGCTCTCTATGGTTGACCATCAACTTATTTGCTGCGCTTCTTGCTGCATCAGTCAGTAATATGTTTGAGGGCACATTAGAGCAGTTTGCTACCATTGCAATCTTAATGACTATTGTCCCTAGCATGGGCGGTGTCGCAGGTAACCAAACCTTAGCCTTGGTTATTCGTGGTATTGCGTTAGGTCATATTGGCCAGAGTAACTCCCGTTGGCTTATTGGCAAAGAATTAGCTATTGGTTTCCTCAATGGCATCATGTGGTCTGTGTTGGTATTTTTTGCGGTATGGTTATGGAAAGATGACATGGCATTAGGCGGCCTTATTGGCGGGGCTATGCTGATCAACATGACAGTTGCTGGTTTAGCTGGTGCAAGCATCCCGTTAATACTTAAAAAACTCAACATCGACCCTGCACTTGCCGGTGGAATGGTGTTAACAACAGTGACTGATGTAATAGGATTATTCGCTTTCTTAGGCCTAGCAACTATTTTCCTTATGTAAGCAGGTTTTCCTAACCTAATCCGCTCAAAACAGCCGCTCAGAACACCCTAAACAATCCATGACCTACCAAGGTTCATGGATTTTTTATTTGTAGTGAGCATGCGTAATGAGTCTCTGTAATTAGCAACTATAATTAGTTCCTGTAATTAGTTCCTGAAATTAGCGCCAGTAATTAGCACCTGTAATTAGCACCTGTAATTAGCACCTGTAATTAGCACCTGTAATTAGCACCTGTAATTAGTACCTGTAATTAGTACCTGTAATTAGCACCTGTAATTAGTTCCTGTAATTAGCGCCAGTAATTAGCAATTGTTAGACAATCACTCCTTCCAATAAATCACTCAATTCAATTAACAACGACTTGTTTTCGCCCGTTTAAGTTTGACTACATATACCTTCAAATTTCTGACACACAATTAAGCTAGAATCATGCTCGAAATCTTTGGTTAATATCTTTTACCAATTTAACTAATATTTGCACCAAAAAAGAACCATTGCACCATTATCGAACAATGTCATTTTTTAGAGTTAACACTTTAAAAAAATAAGTTGTTGTTTTATATATTTAAAATATTTATTTTAAAATTGGCACAAGTATTCCATATAGATATATACCACCTTAGGGGTAGATTGATAATTGACCAATTTTGAGTAAATAGGACCTGTTTTATAACAGCAAATTAAAAGCAAAGAGCATGATGAAGGAGATAAGCATGAATCATTTAAAAGTAATTTTTGAGCAATGCCAGTATCAATGGAACTTCTTTAATCACCTCGGCTATAGCTGTTGGGATGTTGATAACAACATCAATAAAAAGTAGTTCTTAATCATCTGGTTTATTTAATAACCTTGTAAGTTGATTTTGATTGTTAGCCAAGATAAGTAGCAATTAAAAACCAAATATTAGCAGTAATAAGCAGAGCAGTAGGTAGCGTTATGACAGCATTAAACAGAGTATATTCAAGCGAACTTAAGCAGCAAGTAATCAAAGAAGTGCAGCAAGATAATCGTTTAATTTCAGATGTTGCTAAACGGTACAGTGTGTCAGCTAAAACCATTTACCAATGGGTAAGAAAAAAAGATATCAAGCCTGTATCTAATATGAAAAAAAGTGCCATTACTTCTGAGATAGCTCATTTACAACGTAAGTTGTCTCAGCTTAACCAGCAACTCGTTGCGATCAATGGTAATTAACGAAATAAAAAAATGAATTAAATTTACAAATTGGTTCGTTAGCAGTTCAGGCAAGATAAGTCGTGTTAACTTTCGGCCCCCATCGGAAGTTCAACAATCAAGTAATTATTGATAGCGACTTTCTTGTCAATTTTATAGTGATGATTTGAGCAGTTGGCTAGTTTGTCTCAATTCATCATTAGCGGTTCAGGCAAGATAAGTCGCTTTAGCTTTCGGCCCCCATCGAGAGTTAAGCAGTCAAGTTAGACATTGATAGCGACTTTCTTGTCAATTTTACAGTGACGATTTGAGCAATTAGCTAGTTTGTCTCAACTCATCATTAGCGGTTCAGGCAAGATAAGTCGCTTTAACTTTCGGCCCCCATCGAGAGTTAAGCAGTCAAGTTAGACATTGATAGCGACTTACTTGTCAATTTTATAGTGACGATTTGAGCAGTTAGCTAGTTTGTCTCAACTCATCATTAGCGGTTCAGGCAAGATAAGTCGCTTTAGCTTTCGGCCCCCATCGAGAGTTAAGCAGTCAAGTTAGGTATTGATAGCGACTTTCTTGTCAATTTTATAGTGAAGATTTGAGCAGTTAGCTGGTTTGTCTCAATTCATCATTAGCGGTTCAGGCAAGATAAGTCGCTTTAGCTTTCGCCCCCATCGAGAGTTAAGCAGTCAAGTTAGACATTGATAGCGACTTACTTGTCAATTTTATAGTGATGATTTGAGCAATTAGCTAATTTGTCTCAATTCATCATTAGCGGTTCAGGCAAGATAAGTCGCTTTAGCTTTCGGCCCCCATCGAGAGTTAAGCAGTCAAGTTAGGCATTGATAGCGACTTACTTGTCAATTTTACAGTGAGATTTTGAGCAGATTGGTGAGTGATTTGTCTCGAGAGATCATTAGCGGTTCAGGCAAGAAAAGTGGCTTTAATATTCGTCCCCCAGCGAACATTAGGCAGTTATGGTTAGATAATAACAGTCACTCTTCTTGTCAATTTTATAATGTTTTATTGAACAACTAAGTTAAGCGAGTTACTCAATAATCATTAGCGGTTTAGGCAAGATAAGTTGTTTAGCTTTCGATCCCCAGCGAGAGTTAAAACTAACAACATATCTTGTCAATTTATTATGCTGAACCTAAGAGTAATTTAGGTTAGGTTCACAGCGTAAAGTGCTACGACAAACTTGCTTGACTTCTCATCAGCGAAAGCAATTGGGAAGGGATAATAAAAATATAATGACAGGCAAGTTTGTCAGTTCATTCTTAATAATTGCTGTTGTTACCCCCATAGAACAACAGCGGCTATTTTGAAGTACGTTACAGGGAATAAAAATAATAATATGTAACGATAAAATGTCGGAAGACAATGCAACAACAAAAGCCCTAATGAAATGGATTCATTAGGGCTTTTACCTTTCTAGTGTTCAGGTTGTTATTCTGTCGCGACTAATTGAATCGGAGCGCCAAAACTTCACAGTAAATTGAAATTAATAGCTAAAACGCTTAATTTGCGATTCCATTTGCTTAGATACGTCAATCAAATGAGCAGTAGTTTCCTTTAATTGCTCGGCATCATCAGTTAATGACAGTGCCCCCTCACTAATCACTTGCATGTCAGTCGATACGGTAGATGTGACATTCGCCTGCTCTTCACAAGCACTCGCAATCATAGTGATCATGTCATTAATGCTATTCATTTCATCGGTGATTTGCTGCAGTGAGTCGCCGGTTTTATGGGTCGTTTCTATCGTGACCGCAACTAAGTCTTTACTGGTAATAGTGGCTTGGTAAGACGT
Source organism: Shewanella sp. TC10 (assembly GCF_009663145.1). Classification (GTDB taxonomy): domain Bacteria; phylum Pseudomonadota; class Gammaproteobacteria; order Enterobacterales; family Shewanellaceae; genus Shewanella. The sequence continues at coordinate 35,004 of NZ_VKHR01000045.1, read as the reverse complement.
CTCAGCTTGTTGCTGCAAATGACTGATAATCGATTGGATCTCTGTCGTTGAATGATGAGTTTTACTGGCAAGAGCTCTAACTTCATCAGCAACAACCGCAAAGCCTCGACCTGACTCTCCTGCTCTTGCAGCTTCAATTGCCGCATTGAGCGCTAATAAATTGGTTTGCTCAGCAATGCCAGTTATTACATCAAGCACTTTACCAATATTGTCACTGGCCTGTTTAAGCTCTGTCACTTCTAAAGCCGTTTTATCTAAGTTTTCTACCAATAATTTCACTTGTTCAATATTGTCATGAATGTCTTTTTGGCTATCTACCGATAATTTATAGGCCTGCTGACTTTTAAGTGAAGTGGATTCAGAATTAGTGGCTATTTCTTTAGTCGCTAAATCCAGTTGATGCAAATTTGATAAGGAAACTGAGGTTAAATCGCTTTGCTTTGCATTACCTTGTATCGCTTTTTGATTAATATTTTTAACTTCAATTGAAACTTGTTTCAGCTGCTCTTCAGCATCAGCTATATCAGTAATAATATCTTGTACTGTGCTGATAAAACTATTGAAGTTAGTGGCCAATTGACCAATTTCATCTGTTCGTTTAACTGGGATCCTAGCGGTTAAGTTGCCCCCGACTCCGGCAATATCAGCTAAAACATTATTAACTTCAAGTAACGGCTCAACCATGACTTTACGCACTACAACCACCAGTAGGATGACTAAGACAACTAAAGTAAATAAGGTTGAGAACAAGGCTTGAAACAATATATCACTCAAGGCTTGATTGACACTTTCTTTCGAGAAACCAATATGAACAGTACCAATTTTCTTGTTTTCCCAAATAATATCTACGGCGCCATTATCATCAATGGATTGCTCAGTACTTGTTTGTCCCATTTGACGGTTTCGTTGATCAACGACCTTAATAGAAGCGATTAATGGCTGATGAACTAAGGCCGAAATAATTGAATTAATTGCATCTTTGTCATAAACAAAAACCGGCTCTTTTAAAATAACTTTTAGTTGCTCAGTTATGCTGTTTTGTTGCTGTTGATATTCATTAAGCAAGCTATCACGATTACTCCAATAATTTATCCCAGCCAACATAGAGCTCACCAGTAAGACAATCAAAATAACCAGTGAAGTGATTTTCCCAGTAATTGTTTTCATTATTTATTTCCTGCAATCGGATCAAACCAGATTTTCTCAGGGATGGCTTTCACCTTGTCACTGACATTGGGGTTTTCTAAATCGATAATTGTTCTGTTAGAAAGATGACCTAAAGTTAAGGCATTTTTAACGTCATCATCATTGTTGAATAAAGCTTGGTAAGCACCATCCTCAAACATCTGATATAGAATGGTATTGATATGCTCTGCTAATTGGTTATTGCCCGCTTTCACAAAGAAAAAGAATGGCATTTTATAGCGCAGCATAATATTAGGTTCTACATGTAAGTCATATTCAGCTTCACGCTTTACCTCTGCCCAAGGTTCAAATATTGCTCTTGGGAAATAGTCACAACGATCCGCTTCAAGCATAGGAAAAATGTTTAAATACCCTAAGCTTTTAGATACCTTAACTCCGTTTGACTCAAGCACTTGTGTATCAGCCCACATTTTTCCTTGGCACGCTGTGAACTGCCGAAGATCCGCCAAACTATTTACACCGCTAAACAATGATAATCGCTGTTGGCGAACTATCCCCAAACGCATCCCTAAAGTGCCGCGATATAAAGGAAAATAAATCGCCTGCAGTGACTGCTCATAATCTGTCGATGTGGCAGTCCAAAGTAAATCTAATACCCCTGCATTTAAATCGTAAACCGTTTTTGTAAAAGTGCTGTCGCCCTTTTCACCGTAAGGGTGGTGAATTGAAGTATAAATATCACTACGCTTTACGACTTCATTTAATAAATCAATAGGCAGTGAAACCCCTTCTGGGCTACCAGGAATATTAAGAGGCTTTGCGGATACGGTCGAAACAGAAAAAATGATAGCGCTAACAACAAGGTTCCATTTAGCGCGTTGTAAGCAAGAGAGTAATCCCACAATTCAGCCTCATATTATTATTTTTATAATGTGTGCTTTATATGTGGATTGACGTTGAAGTGATAAATTAATCCAACTAAAGTTGAATCAGCTTATGATGAAATAATAGACATGTAAACAATAAAAGCAACAAAGTCGCTACATTGCATACGAATTCATAAGTTAAAAATCAATGATTTAATTATAAAAATATTCAATAAAGCAGGACTTAATGCTGATAGAGCATATCTGAGATAAGTGTTTATTCGGAAATATATATCGATTACATACCTAAAATAGTGAATTTAGTTAAATACCCCAGTTTTGAATTTACATCGAATTATTCTGCTGTAAAAAATAACCAAGCATAAATGTTACTGTAACATTTAAACTTGGTCATAATAGACATATTCATTGCACTTTTACTGGCACCATTAAAAGTGCCTTATTGAGACTGAGATTCTAGGGCAAAATACCGCTCTGTAGACCAATCAAAGTAATACTCTTTTCCGTCCCACTGATAAAGTGTTTGCCCATCACGTTGGATCACTCGAGCATTGTCAGGTAACTGAGTCAGCCCTTTAGCATATTGAATACTGGTTGTTGTCCGTTTAGGTGGCTCAACTTGAGTAACTGGCTCAACATAATTAGATCTCGGGGCTGAATTATTCATATATTGATTGCGATAGTGACGGTCGTAATAATCGTATCGATATGGATAACGCCAACCATTCCCCCATCTTCCACCCCAACCATTATAGCCCCAGCGGCTATGCCAACGATTGTTCCAGCCATTACTCCAACCGATGCCCACACTAGGTCCCCAGTAATTGTTATAGCCGACTCCCCATCTAACCGATGAACCTGAATGACGGGAATAGCGCCCCCCACCACTCGAATAATGGCGTTTACTGTCACTTTCAGCCATTAGGGTTCTCATAGAGTGAGAGTTAAAAGACTCTGCGTTGATGCTAGATGGAATAAAAGCTAAGGCAGTTAAGCAGCACACTGCTGTCACTTTAAAAGTAACAAAGCCCATTTGAGTCTGCATTGTCATATGATCACTCCTTAGCAAAATATCCCAAAGTCGATAATGATCAGTTTACCTCAAATCGCGGTTAACAAATAATCTTGGCTTAACCCAATATTATAAAAATGCTATAGTGCGCCTCAAAGAGCTTTCAATAAACGAGTGAATAAGCCATGAGTTTTAAGGATTTACGTAGCTTCATCGATCACCTAGAAACCAACGGTGAACTGAAACGTATTAGTTATCCTGTTGATCCCAATTTGGAAATGACCGAGATTGCCGATCGTGTATTACGTTCAGGCGGTCCAGCCCTACTTTTCGAAAACCCAACAGACAACAGTATGCCTGTGTTAGTCAACCTATTTGGCACTCCAAAGCGAGTTGCCATGGCACTAGGTAAAGAAGATCCATTAGCACTTCGTGAAGTCGGTGAGTTACTCGCATTCCTAAAAGAGCCGGAACCGCCTAGTGGCTTCAAAGATGCTATTGCGAAAATCCCTAAATTCAAGCAAGCACTCAATATGCCGCCAAAAACCGTGCGTAACCCTCCATGTCAGGAAGTGGTTGTTACCGGTGATGATGTGGATTTAACCAAATTACCTGTCCAACATTGTTGGCCTGGAGATGTCGCACCACTGGTGACTTGGGGATTAACCATCACCAAAGGTCCACGTCAAAAACGCCAAAATTTAGGTATTTACCGTCAGCAATTGCTGGGGAAAAACAAACTTATTATGCGCTGGCTTGACCATCGTGGTGGCGCGTTAGATTTTAAAGACTTTAAAGAAAAACACCCTGGTGAGCGCTACCCAGTTGTGGTGGCACTGGGCGCAGACCCTGTGACTATTTTAGGCGCAGTTACTCCTGTGCCAGACTCAATGAGTGAATATGCTTTTGCAGGTTTACTTCGCGGCGAGCGCACTGAAGTCTGTAAAGCGTTAAGCTGCGACTTAGAAGTACCCGCCACCAGCGAAATCATTTTAGAAGGCTATATTGACCCTGAAGAAATGGCTGAAGAAGGGCCATACGGTGATCACACTGGTTACTATAACGAAACCGATAAATTCCCAGTTTTTACCGTCACCCATATGACCCAACGTAAAGATGCGATTTATCACAGCACCTATACAGGCCGTCCACCTGACGAGCCAGCCATGTTAGGCGTTGCACTTAATGAAGTCTTCGTGCCCATATTACGTAAGCAGTACCCTGAAATAATTGACTTCTACTTGCCGCCTGAAGGCTGCTCGTATCGTATGGCAGTGATTTCAATTCGTAAACAATATGCAGGTCATGCCAAACGCGTGATGATGGGGGCTTGGTCATTCTTACGTCAATTCATGTATACCAAGTTCATTATCATTGTTGACGAAGATGTAAATTGCCGCGATTGGCAAGATGTTATTTGGGCTATCACTACCCGTATGGACCCAACTCGCGACACTGTTATGGTAGATAACACCCCTATCGATTACTTAGACTTCGCCTCTCCTATTGCTGGATTAGGCTCAAAAATGGGTCTAGATGCCACTAACAAATGGCCTGGTGAAACCGACCGAGAATGGGGAACGCCGATTGTGATGGACCCCAAAGTGAAAGAAAAGATTGATCATATTTGGGAAGAATTAGGTATTGACGATGCTCCAACGCTATAATGGTGATCTATATCACACTAGCTCAACCTAGAGCCTACATATAAAAAGAAAATAACCCTTCTTAGAAAGGGCCATAAAGGACGTTAGATGAACACCATTCGCTGTAAAGTTGAAAAAGTCACCGCGTTTAATGACGCAGTTTTTCAGGTATTTCTTAAACCTGAAGCGGCTTTTGAGTTCCAAGCTGGGCAATACTTATCAATCGTGATGGGAGAAAAAGACAAACGTCCTTTCTCGATTGCCTCGGCTCCTAATGCAGAAATCATTGAGCTTCATATTGGCGCAGCTGTTTCTGAAAGCTATCCAATGCAAGTTGTTGAGCGCTTAACAAACAATGATTACATTGAGATAGAAGCACCAGCAGGTAATGCTTTTTTACGCGCTGAAAGCCAACGTCCTCGTATCATGGTAGCTGGCGGAACAGGTTTCTCTTATATTAAAAGCATTATTGAGCAACAAATTGCGCTCGGACAATCAGTACCAACTCAATTCTATTGGGGCTGCCGTACTGAAGATGCCATGTACTATCAAGAGATTGCTCGTCAATGGCATGCTGATCACAACTGGTTAGAGTTTGTGCCTGTTGTCGAAGAAGCACCTGCAAACTGGAATGGCAAACAAGCCAATTTGCTTGAGCAAATTAAGCAAGACTATGTCAGTTTAGTGGGCTATGACATCTATATCGCAGGCCGTTTTGATATGGTTGGTGCTGCCCGTGAAGTATTCCGTGAAATGGGCGTCGATGAAGCTCACTTATATGGTGATGCCTTCGCATTTATCAAATAAGCCTAATTGATTTACCCATTAAAAAGCCGACTATTTTAGTCGGCTTTTGTTTATCCCCATTATTTTCTTCGCACTAAAACTCAATTAATCAGTACGCTAAACTAATGGCTAGAATTGTACTTTCTCGTATTTAGACCAAGCAACTAAACTATCCATAAACGGGAATATCCACACTGCAGTGTTGTCAGTTTGATGGACCCTGAAAAACACCAATTCAGTCACCTGAATGTCCATACGGCGAATTTCTCGATAAAACCGCATCGCTGAGGATGTAACAAAATCAGGTTTTATAAACTCTTTTTGCTCGATTTGGGTGTAAAAAACATCCACGTCATATTCACCAATCTGCTGCTTATATTGATTAAAAGTACCCCTTGTTTTCCACTTAATAGGCGTGGTGATACAGTCTTCATCAGTGATACAGGTTGTGGTGTATATTTTTCCGCTTTTATCGCCTTCGTAAACCAAAGAAATACTAAAGTCACCACGAATGAGTTTTTCACCTGCCATTGGAAAATACACATCAGCATGATAATGATGCTCAATAATTTCACCATCAAAATTATCGACACTACTTTGTGGGATTAATACTCGGTTATATCGAATACGTTCTTCCATCGCCTTACTGAGAGGAACAAACTCACGCATATTTAAGCCTGCTGGCTCTGGCGATAAAGAGGTAATATTAATTATGCCCTTACCGTCACAATCATCTAAGGCATAACCAGGGCAAGATGCAAAGGAGTAATGATTACCGTTAGTGAGTGCAAAGGCACTAAAACCATTTAAACCGTGAACAACATTACTTTCTGGGGCAAGGTGCTTTTGCCACTTTGATTGATGTAATTGATCTGTGTTGTTTTTATAAAGCAAAGTCGCACTTTCGGTGATACCACCAATATTAAGTTCAACTTGTTTATCACTGTTCCAAAAAGAGGTTTGCTTTAAGACTTTATGATATTCGCACTGATACCAAGCATAAATAATCAAACCAATGACCACCAATGCACCGGCTATTTTAACCATTACACTGACATCTAAAAAAGCAGCTCGAATGGTGTCGGTATCACTTAAAGAAACCATTTTGACATGGCTTCGCTCATTGATATGAAGTTGATAACCGCGCCTTGCAACGGCTTTTAAATGAACCTCAGAAAATGGTTCTAGCTTACGACGTAAAGTACTGATGCATTGGGTCAAAGACGTAGGCGCGACAACTCTATCGGGCCAACCCTCTGCAAGCAGTTGCTCTTTAGTCCAAATTTCTTCGCTGTTATCTAATAATTTAATCAACACAGCATTTTCAGAAAAAGTCAGTGAGGTTTTTTCATCATTAAGATGATTAATCAGCTGCTTGGCTGAAGTATCTAGTGTTAAATATGATGTAATTTTGAGCACTGTTTGCACCTAAATTTGCACTAATGATCTAATGAGAAAACTGTTAAAATCATAATCTAATCAGTACAAAAATTATGTGATTACCTACTCAGTATTAAGATATTTAAACCCATAAAATACAGTTACTTAGATGATTTAGCTCTTTTACTTTATTTAATGAAATATTAATATACAAACTTCAGTATCATAATTTCAAAGATGAACTGCTGCTCAGCTCATCCGTAACAAGGATAAACCTTTGTTACAAACGCTTACGTTGAAATAACCACATTGAAATCATCATCATCACACTTACCCAAACCAATAAAGCACCATATAGGCTGGATAATGGCCATTGAATTAATGACGATAGACTAGTGCTATTATCCAATTGAGGGGCGACAACTAACATCAATGCGCGGAAAATATCACTTGGATTAAGTAATATCATGACCTGTAATAATTGATTAGACAGCTGCGCTGTTTCTGCCACCATTAGTGTGAGCAAAATAAGGTCGTAAACCAATACAACCACTACCCAAATAAAGAGTAAAATAGCAATGGCTTTAGCTTTTTCTACGACTTGCAAACTCACTACATAACCCACTAAAACAAAACACATACTCAGTAAAATACTACTGAAAACTAAATGGCTAAATAGCGGCAATAGTAAAGACAACTCGGTACCAGTAAATACATGAATAAGCCCAGCAGTTAACCCAAAAGACAGCACTATAGTGCAAGCTAAAACAGCAATATGTCCGAGAAACTTACCGAGAATTATCTGACTTCGGCTCAATGGGTATGACAATAGCAACAATAAGGTGCCAGACTCCTCTTCACCGATAAAACTGTCATAACTCAGCAATATCGCCGTCAGCGGTAAAATAAACACGCCTACTGAACTTAAACTCGCCATAAGCATTGGCAGCTCTGGCACCGCTAGTTCACCTGTAACAACAGAACCTGAAAATGTAATTAACAAAGCTAAGCTGGTTAATATTAAACCGATAAACACAACCCAACGATTACGAAAGTTGTCTTTAATTTCTTTAGCTGCGATGGTTAAAATTGGCGTAAACATCCAACCTCCTCAAGCAGCGCTAAGCTGACTTTTGCTCATACAGTGGTGATAAATATCACTTAAACCAGGCTCTTCTATCGAGAAGTTATATACACCGCAATGCTTGGTGAGATATTCCATCACTCGTGGTTTATCAACCTGATGGATCATTAACTGATTATTGACTGACAAAGTATTCAAAAACTCATCTTTTGCTATGGCTTGATTAATTTCCTCACCTTTAAAATGCACCTTCAAATCGGTGGATTGACGAAGTGTATCTAAACTGCCGCTTGCCAGCTTTTTGCCATCCGCCATGATAAAAGCTCGGTCAATATTATCTTCAACCACTGCCAATTCATGGGTGCATACTACAATTGCACAACCTTGCTGCTTAAGATCAGCGATCTTTTGATACATAAATAATGAAGCTTGTGGATCGAGCCCTACTGTGGGTTCATCGAGCAACAAAATATCGGGAGAAGACAAAATAGCCTGAGCAAACCCTAAACGTTGCTTCATCCCTTTTGAATAGCTTTTCACCGCTTTATCCTGAGCATGTTCAAGCCCAAAATCAGCCAGCACTTGCAAGACTTTTGATTTATCTATCCGCTTTAAGGCTGCAAAATAACTCAATACTTCTTTTCCCGTTAGCTTCTCATACAAACTGATGTTTTCTGGTAAGTAGCCTAAGTTGATTTGACGACGATCTTTTGCGTGGGTAACTGTTTTGCCCATCATGGTTATTTGACCAGAGGTTGGCTTAATAATGCCTAATAGCATTTTAATCAAACTAGATTTACCTGCGCCATTATGGCCCAGTAACGCTAAGGTCTCACCAGCATCAACCTGCAAACTAACATCATCGACAGCAGTAAAATCACCGTACTGCTTAACGAGATTTTGAACCTGAATAACTGAATTCATAGACATAAACCTATTTACTTAACGACTTCTCAGAAGATGGAGCAAAAACTCTTTGCTGAGACAGGGGTTTTGAAAGAGTTAAGGGCTTAGTTGAGGAAAAAGTTGATCGCACGGCTCGTTTATTTGTAGCAATATCCGCAGGGTTATCCACCAACTCGGCCGCATAACCAATGTTTGGATTTTCCGCAGGTTGCATCATAGGGAAACTATCCACTACTCCTACCTCAGGCATAATTTGAAACTGTTGCTGTGTCCAACGAAGCAATGAAGCCACCGGACTTTTTAATAAAAAATGTGCTTCTGGGTAAAGCCAGTACAAACGATCTAAATGATCACTAGGTTGATAAGGCTGCTCACTAATACCGTTTCCTGAGCGATCCCAACCGATAAAACCACTCCAGTAGTTGCCTTGTTCGTTGTGACTCCATTCAACCTTGGTATCGCCGACATATTTGACTTGAGCTTGATTATTAACAAACTGATTGCGAAAAATTTGATTCCCTTCTCCGCCCATCGCCATGTATATGCCAATTTCGCTATTAGCAAACTCGTTATCATAAACACGGTTATCACGAGCGCCATAAATGAACATGCTTTTACCTTCGTCACCTGTTGGCATTTTAGGGTTTGCATTAATGATATTATTGACTCGATTTGCGTGTATGTCTGAGTCATTGGTCATGTTTAATAACACGCCAAAAGTCGCCGCATTATCAACTTGGTTATGGTGTAAATTAATTCGCTTTGAATTCATCAATGCATAACCACCATCAACATTGGTTGAAATATTATTGAAAGCTTCATCACCTTCGGTATACATATAATGAATACCGTATTGTTGTTCAGAAAATTGATTGTTTTTAACTAAGCTATGTTTACCAGACTCTAAATAGATACCGTCTCTGACATCTGTAATCACATTGCCATTCATCACAGCATGATCAACGCGTTTTAAATAGATGCCATCACCTCTATCTAAAACAAACATGTTAGCGTTGCCTTGAATGCGGTTATGAGAGATTTCAATATGATGAGTATTATCAGCTCTAACCCCAAAGCCGTTACCAATCAGGTCGTTATTAAATATGGTGACTTCAGTCACGCCATCATTAAGCAAGACTCCTGAGTCCAGCTCATATTGATCAGCTCCCCAATTCAAAATCATCAATTGTTCAATATGGACATGGTTAGTCGCAATGGTAATAGCACTGCCAACGCCCTGGGCATCTATAATCGTCCCAGGTTGCCCTATTAAGGTAAGTGGTTTTTTAATCACGACATTGCCACTGTATGTTTGATCTTCTAGCAAAATAGTATCGTGAGGGTGGGCATCATTAATGAGACGTTGTAGTGGCGTAATATCCTGTTCAACAACGGGTTCAGCAAAGGCAAAAGACGTTAAAGAAACGCCCAGTATTAGCCAAGATTGAACAACATATTTTTTCATCTCATTTCTCACTTTTGCCCACATTGTTTATCCTTTTTAGTCATAAAGTGATCATGAGATTTATAACCATATTTACAATAATAGGCATAATCAAAAAGCGTAAACAAACCGGTTGAACGTGTTCGATTTATCCGTCATTAACAATGCTGAATAAAACGAAGTCATCGAATCATCAATTAATGATGTCCCATTCCTTCACCTAATAATTCAATAGTAATCTCGTCAAATTCAAGCACTGCGCCACCATATTCTTCAGCAAACTTTTCAGCAGCTTCAGGAGTGCTAAACGAAGCTACAGCAGGCCCCATTACCGCTTTTTTGCTTGTGCCATAAACATAAGTCGCTGTTTTGCCATCAATGAAAAATTCGTCTTGAGGATCTTCCCAAGAAGTGGCTGCCATATCGTGTACCCACACTTGGTTCACCTGACGGGCATTTTCAGGTTGCAGTAAAAAGCTGAACATATCGCGAGTCGAGCAAAAAGAGGGATTAGCCTCGACGTTATTAAGCTGTAATTGACCCTTAGGTCCTGGGTATTTGGTGATCATCATCCCGCACATATTGCAGCGATCATGGTCATGAATTCCATGGGCGTGACTATCAAGCTCTGCCACGACTTTTTCTGGGGTACAAGCAAATAACAATGGCAGTAATAGCAATAGCGCTAGTATTTTCTTCATATAAATTTCCAACTCACACACTGGATAAACGTTAACTTTAAAAAGAATCACCCTTAAAAATAACTAAGGGAAGTCATGTGGCTTAAGGGTGATTCTGGCAAACTTAAATTGCGTATGTTTGTCCTGCATATAGGATAAACAGACGTAAACACATCATGCCGCTAATGGCACACACGCCTGAAAGGTAAAAGGCTTTAGCCGAATGACTAAATGTTTTACCCGTAGCAAAGTTGAGTAAGATAGGTCCTAAGAACCCAATACCCACAACACCAATCCAGAACAAGTTAGCCCACACGCCAGATGTAAACGCTGCAAACGCAGATTGTGCACCTGCATTCCCTGTCGCAAGAGACATCGCAATCATACAAATAAACAAAATCTCCGCGATCATGATTGGCCATTCAGCCCCATGAAGGATTTTAAGTTCACTGCTATGAATGTCTTCTTTAAACAAGAAAACAGACAACATTTTTGACGCTGCAGCACCCGCTGATACACCCGATGCAATAAATAGTGCAGGTAATACTGCCGTATTGATTAACGGGAAACGGATTAGCGCAGAAATCAAGAAACCGGTATAAGCACACACTGCAGCAGCAAGAATTAACACCGTCACTTCGCAAGGCTTGCGAATTGGCTTAAGCATGTTAATTATTGGCAATAAAATGCTCAGTGCAGGGATTGACTTGATTTCATCTTCAAAGGCATACAAACACAGCACAGCGGTCAGCGGGATATACACACACAGTGCAATAACCCCAACAGACATCACTGAAGTGAAGTTGTAAAACACCAAGATACGCCAGAAGAACAATGGGTTAGTTAAATCTAAAACCAGACATAACATACCTAATGCAATCGTCACGAATGAGATTAAACTCGCTGCCTTGTACAGAGGTGTATTACCGGTTTGCCCTTTAAAGAAGCGAATAGCTAGCGCCACCACTAAAGAACCACCCGAAATACCAGCTAAAAAAAGGTAAACCGCAATTGGCCAAGGCCAAGCAACACCTTCAGATAAGCCCATGGTAAATTCCATTGAACCGTCCATCTTATACCCCCAACTTAACAACTGGAATGTAACGAAGGCTTGGCTCAGTACCAAACTGTGGCTTCATGCGAACAGAGTCTTTTACCGCTAATAATTTATTAACGTATGAGTTCGGATCATTAGCATCACCAAAGACCAAAGCATCATATTTACACTGTTGTACACAAGCAGGTAACTCACCTTTTGATAACTTGCTGTTCAAACAGAAATCGCAGTTATCGGCTACATCAGTTTCTTCATTGATGAAACGTGCATTGTATGGGCAGGCGCCAATACAATATTTACAACCTGCACACTTACTCGCGTCCATAGTAACGATCCCAGTTTCAGGATCTTTATGTGCAGCTCCCGTAGGACATACACTGACACATGGGGCGTTTTTACATTGCTGACAAGAGACACGTACAAACTTACGTTCGCAATTACATTTCTCTTTTCCACAATGAGGACATGCTTGTCCTTCTACGCCGCCAGACTGATGTTCCATCAACAGTTTCGACTTGCCGTCAGGTAAGTTGTTAGCGACATTACATGCCGCTTTACAATCACCACAACCGACACATTTATTTTGATCAAACACCATGACGTAATGAGGCTTGTTAGCATTTTTACTGTCATCTTCAACTGAGGTACAACCCATAGGGCCCAAAATTAAAGAAGCAGCTCCAATGCCTTTTAGAAACCTCCGTCTTTCTATATTTTCACTCACAACATCCTCCCTAGTTCAGCCGTGGCTGACTGGTTTTTATTGGTTCGCTGCAAATTCAAATGACGAAATTAACGATTCAATTCATCCAATTTAAATTCGGCTTTCATAATTGCGTTATTAATAGATTGTCTATTAAAAGGTTGAGTTTGGTTGGTCAGTACAATGCGCCAATGCTCAATGGCAGTCGTAAACTGACCATTCAAATAAGCATCTGTTGCTAATAGCATCCGGGTATTAAGCTCATCACGTTGTAAATTCAGCGCGGTATCAATCACCTTCTGCGCCTCAGGGGTAAACCTGCGACCATCACGGTAGTACATTGATGTAGCTTGCATGCCTAATATCCTGGCATCAGCACCACCTAACTCGATGACCTGGGCTAACGTATCAACAGAGTCGCCATACAAACCGCCCTCTGCATAAGATTGCGCAAGCGCCACTAGTGCCATTTCATTTTGTGGTTGCTGCTGAACTTGATCGCGACCTTTAGTAATTTGGGCTGCAATCAAGTAATCGACTGAATCATCTGCCTGACCTTCATCCCAACCTTGGAAATGTCCTCCACTGGCATATATAGATAACGAAAAGATCAATACAGCAACCGACATCCATAATGGATATTGGTAAGAACCAGCGGTGTTGAGCTCATCATGCTCAACTTGGCTGCCTTCGGTCACTCTATTGGATTGTTTCATCACAGCGCTGCTCAAATTACGGTTATATACACTGTGATGAATCCAGAAGAGTCCGATAAATATACTCAGACATACTGCTATACCTAAGGCCAGAATATTCATAAGTGTCTCTTCTTTCTTAAATTAATTAATGGGTAATATCTGAATTATCAGCGACCACCCTCTGTTTAAACGCCTAGTGAGCGCCCATCATGCCATCCATGCCCATACCACTAAGGCCCATACCTTTTGCGTTCTCACTTGGCTTTTCTGACTTGACTAATTCAACTTCAAAAATCAATGCGGTATCACCAGGAATTTGACCTGCGCCTTCTTCGCCATAAGCCAGCTCAGAAGGGATAGCAAAACGGAAAGTTGACCCAGCAGGCATAAGACGAAGACCCTCTTCCCAACCAGGAATAGCTGTTAATAATGCAAAACGAACAGGGTCTGTTGTTTCATCAAAAACAGTACCGTCAACTAAGGTGCCTTTGTACTTCACCGTCACCACATCTTCAGGTTGTGGTTTAACCCCTTCACCCATTTTGATCACTTCGTACTGCAGACCGGTTTCGGTAATGGTCACGCCAGCTTTATTTTTGTTCTGAGCTAAGAATGCTTCACTGGCTTTTTTACTTTCAAGGGCGATTTGCTTTACTTTTTGTTCGTTTAATAAGTTCAGTAATTCACTGCGCTCATTCAAGTAAGTCAGTACTTCTTCATCTGACATTTTTTGCTGGTTTTTAAGCGCGTCAATCACACCGTCAATCACCAATTGAACATTAATTTGAGCGCCAAGTTCTGTTTGGTTATAAATTTGGCTTGATAGGTAATTACCAATAGAAGCGCCCATGCTGTAAGACTGTTTTTCAACATCGCTTTCTACATTTTGAGCAGCAAAACTGCCTGCTGATAAAACCAATGTCATACACGTTGCAATGGCTAAGGTACTTTTCTTTAATAATTTCATTTGGCACTCTCTCTTTTAAAAAGGCTAACCTGTTGATGCACATCACCAGGGGTTAAATCGGTAATAAAATGGTTAAGGTAATTCTGTTACTCTTCCTGACAATCTCCAGCCATAAATTCCATCGGCCATATGTCTAACACCTGTGTAACCTAGCTTTACAGTTTCTCGTGCAGCCATCGCACTTGAGCTGCACAAGGTATTTGCACAGTAGAACACCATCACCGCATCCTTATTTTTTGGAAGTAACTCTTTCCAGTTTTTAACGTTGAAATACACAGCTCCTGGGATAAATCCTTCAGCCCATAACTCCAACGTGTTTACATCAAAAAAATAAACATCTTCATTGCCTACTAAAAACTCAGCTTCGCGCATTGAAATCGGATTTAGCTGAATGTCATTAATAGGAATAGGAATAAGATCTCCACCCGCTCCGGCAAAAACTTGCGCTTGCACAGCGACGAACAGCGATACTGAAATCAACATTTTGCTAAGTAGTTTTTTCATGTGCTTCTCTCTAAATATCTCGGCATCGGCTGATGCCGAGCTATTAAAAAATGGCCACTAACAGGTGTTAGTAGCCATTAAGGTTTTACATTTTTTTACCATTAATGATGGCTTGAGCTTGAGTCACATAAACCAAAGCTGCATCAATACGTTTTTGGGTATAACGTGCACCATGGACACCCCAAGAACCATCTTTTTCAAGCAGTGTCACTGCATCTTGAGCTTTATCAGCCAATAGAAGAACCTGTGCTTTATCTTCAACAGATAACTTAGTCACTTCTAATAACTGATCGATAGCTTCAAGCGCACCGACGACTTGAGCGTAGGCATCTTTGATCGGCGTCTGGAACTTCATGACTTCACCGTAGATCTCTTGTTGATCTTCGTAATGTAGGCTTGGGTCAAGTTCTGATTGGAACTGACTGTGACAACCTTTACCGTTAACGACGTTGTCGTCAGAGATAGCAGTACGTGCACAAGACCACATTAAATCTAAGTAGTTATTACCATCAGCGTTCTTAGCAACAGTCCAACCTTTAGTGGTCGCTTCACGCGGCTCACCTTCAGGTGGGTTCAGTGTCTTCTGAGTTGGGTCAATTTCGATTTTCCACATATGTGACTTACGAACGGCATCGAAACCAGCTTGGTCAGGGAACTGCATTGCGGTGAAGTTTTCACAGCTGCCCATGTTAGGCATGTGACAACTTGTACAGCTTTGGTCACTATGAGTCTTAGTGTTGTTTGCTATTTCAGCTTGCGCTGCGTGACAATCAGTACACTCTTTCTTCATTTTCGGTTTGGTATAACCAGACTTCCAATCGTTACTTGTGACTTCATGCGGATCATGACAAGTCGCACAACGCATGCCTTTTTCGTAATGCTTAGAAGCAAACATTTGCGAACCCTCAGTACCACAAGAAGGACATGCAGACTTCATTTTCACGTTAAATGCGTACTCTAGTTTGCCTTCACCTTCTTCAGCTTCAGCTAACTCATCAACATAATTAAAGCGTTGGTGACAACGTTCACAGTTAGATGGCATTCCGCCACCATTACCACCGTCTAAGTGACCGCCAGCACCGTGACATTCTTCACAAGCAATACCTTTAGAAATGGTATGCTCACGTAGTTTTTCTGGGTCACCTAGGGCAGCTAAGTATTCATCTTTGCTTTGGAAGTCGAACTTAAAGCTATGACAAACTTCACAGTAGGAACTCGCAGGTTGGAACAGCATTTCTTTTTCGTATTTAGCACCATATGAGCTCATACCCACTTGGTGAGAACCACTTAAACCAAATGCTTTACCTTCGTTTGTAGCTGGGAAATCAGGGATAACAGCATTAATTTTTGCTGCCATTTCAGGGGTTAACCATTCAGCCCAACCACGTGAGAACTGGTTACCGCCAGCAACCATTTTACCGGTACCGTCTTCTAGTAAACCGTCACGGATATGGTAAGTACCACGTACCATCCACGCATCAATGAAGCCATACTTGGTACGCGGAGTACCAACCGTGGCATAGATTGCATCAGGGGTAATACCATCAGCTAGGATTGAGGTATCTTTGGTGTTGTACATGGTTTTGTTTAAATCATTATCAACTTCTTCGTGTTCGCCAGGAAAACGAATTGTTTTGGCGTGGCGAGAACGGCTCCATGCTTCGTATTGCACCGCATGACATTCACCACATTTTTCAGGTCCGACAAACTTGTTTGGGTAATCAAGAATTGATTTGGCACCTAAACGATATTGAACTGCACTTGGGCGACCAACACGTTTACTGTATTTTTGGCTATTACCAGTATCTAAATATTCTTCACCACGGTCACTGATGTGGTAATCACCCACTAAGTTACCTTCTTCGTGATATTTAAATAAAGGATGGTTCTGGAATAAATAATCAAAAAGTTCTTTTTCTTGAACGATATAATCTTGCAGTGTTTTAACACCTTTAGATTCTTCATCACCATTTGAATTAGATATTACTTTCTGAGCCGACTTACCCATTGCTGGTATGCTATCGTATTTACCAGCTGCATTCGCATTGCCAACAATGCCAAGACAAACTAGCACACTGAGTGCAGCTATCTTGTATTTAGCCTGTTTCATTGTCCCACTCCTAATCATCATTATTTTATATTTCTGTCGACGAACCTGGCAGTTCAGCGAACGATATAATTAATTTGAGCAAGAGTAAGTTTAGAGAATAAAACCAGAGAGATATTGAGCTAGATCACACCACAAAACGCCTCAGAGCTAACAAAAGATAAAACCAATATTAACCAAATTAAACAGTGACTTAAATTCACTTTTATTTTATTTTTTATATAAAAAGGTTATTTTTTTATCTGTAAAAAATAATAAATCCTGCTTTTACATAATAAAAATATCTCATTATTTAAAATAGCTAAATTTATAAGATCAACCTCACAGAAAAACTTACACAAGGTAGTTAACCTCCAGGTTAGCTTATATTTAAACAATAAAATAAACGCTTTATTATTTAGCCACCATTAATTAACACTGAGTAAATATCAATAGCATCATAAATTAGATATGTCAGATTCAATTAATAAATATCAATCGAATATATAGGTAATAATATGATCCCAGAAATTGGACATTTACTTTTAATAATAGCAACGGGATTGTCATTATTATTAGCTATTATCCCCATGATAGGTTTAGCTAAAAACAACCAATATTTAGTAAGCTATTATCGCCCTATTAGTAATATGATGGTAAGTGCGTTTATAGGTGCAATTATTTGTTTAGGGTTGAGCTTTATTAGCAATGATTTTTCTGTTGCTTATGTTGCTGACCATTCCAATACCCAATTAGCTACCTTTTATAAAATTGCTGCTATATGGGGTAGTCATGAAGGCTCAATGTTATTTTGGGTGACAGCTATCGCGCTATGGACAGTCTTTATTTCTAATAGACATAAAAATGATAATCACGCCTTCTTTATCCGCACGGTGTCAATTCTAGCGTTAGTGATTTTTGGGTTCAGTTTATTCATCATTTTCACCTCAAATCCATTTGTGCGCATACTGCCAAACTTCCCTATTGAAGGACGCGATCTCAACCCTATCTTGCAAAATATTGGCTTGATAATTCATCCACCATTACTGTTCCTAGGCTATGTAGGCTTAACAGTGTGTTTTGCGGCTTCGGTATCGGCGTTACTCGGCAAACAATTTACCCAGCAACATGCACGCTATTTACGCCCTTGGGCCATTATGGCTTGGGTATTTCTAACCGGTGGTAATGCCTTTGGATCGTGGTGGGCCTATAACGAGCTCGGTTGGGGTGGTTGGTGGTTTTGGGATCCTGTAGAAAATGCATCATTTATTCCATGGCTTGTGTCTACCGCTTTAGTTCATTCCGTCGTGGTTACTGAACGATTCGGCCAATGTAAAAAGCTCACTCTATTTTTAGCTATTTTAGCTTTCTCGCTAAGCTTGTTAGGGACTTTTATCGTTCGCTCAGGTGTTGTGCAATCTGTGCATGCTTTTGCCGCTGATCCTACCCGAGGCATGTCTATCTTACTTATGCTTATCACTTTTTCAGGAAGCGCACTGGCACTGTTTGCCACCCGTATTCATCACATTAAATCCGTCGACCAGTTTGCGCTGTTATCACGAAATAGCTTAGTTTTGATGGGGAATTTATTACTAGTTGTTGCAGCTTTATCTGTATTACTCGGAAGTTACTACCCGATCATTTATCGTGTAATTACTGGGGTCACTATCTCTGTCGGCGCACCGTATTTCAACAGTATATTTGTTCCTATATTAGTATTACTCAGCTTATTGATGGGCCTAGGTCCTCTACTTAGGTGGCAGCAAGATAAACAAGAAAATCTAAAAATACCTGCATTTTTATTTGGGATCTCAATCATATTAGCGGCCATCATCAACAGCTCATTTGAACAAGCCAATGCATGGTTTTTCATTGGATTAATGTCGGTAACTTGGTTAGTGCTAACACTCATAATCGCCATTATCCAACATCAATTACATGCCTGCTCATTGATTAAAACTCGTCGTTTTTATGCCATGTGCATGGCCCACTTTGGTGTCGCTGTGGCTATTTTTGCAGGCACTGTGGTATCAAATCTTGAACAAGAAGAAGTATTAAGCATGGGGCCAAATCAAGGACGTGAGCTTGCTGGCTATACCTTCGTGTTTGAGAATACCCAGCAAGTTTCCACACACAGTTATGACGCATTACAAGCCAACATTCGAATCATGAATGAGGATGACAAAACAGTTGGCTATGCCTATCCACAGCGTCAAACATTCAAAACCAATGGTATGCAAATGTCAGCGGCAGGTGTCTACTCAACCATGGGCAAGGATTTATATGTCTCGATGGGTAATCAGCTTAACGACACAGAATACCTTATCCGTATTAGCTATAAGCCTATGGTGAATTGGTTATGGATTGGCGCATTGTTAATGATGCTAGCAGGCTTATGGGTTGTCATAGCCTGCCGTGACAGCAATGCACTAAAACACTCACCATGTCGCACTCATGCTCAAAAAACAGCTCGATTAGAGGAGGCAACTTCATGAATCTTTTCTATCGAATGATTAACAGCATGTTCAGCCCTATATCGGTGGCCATATTAACCGTGTTATTGGTATTCAGCGTACAAAATGTCTCGGCTTCAGAAGCACTATCTCACCGACACTATTCTGCTGATGAGAAACGCCAGTTAGGGTTTGAAATAGCCCAAGAGCTGCGCTGCCCAGCATCTGATAATCGCAACTTATTTGATTCTGAAACCCAAATAGCTAACGAACTTAAAGGGCATATCTTTAAAAAGCTCGATCAAGGTCAATCTAAACAACAAATCATTGATTTTATGGTCGCGCGTTTTGGCGAACGGATCCGCTACACACCAAGTCTTCATTCAGGCACATTAGCATTATGGGTCATTCCATTTGGCTTAATCCTGTTGGCTGCCGTCGGTGGCATTGCTTGGATTAGAAAACAACAAGCCACGACTGAAACCACATCCTACGAGAACCATTATGAATAAATTACTCCCGCTGACCATGCTACTACTCACAGGCAGTCTTCACTTGAATGCTGTGGCTTCACCGAATGATGTCAAAGTTTATGAAACAGGTGAGCCCGTGACAAAACCTATGGTTATGTCGCGTTTTGTTGAACTTCGTAATGCTCGAAAAATTAAGAGTATTGATTTTAAAGATCAACAACAAAACCCAGTCAACCTAAAGCAATATCAAGGCAAGTTAGTCATGGTTAACCTATGGGCAACTTGGTGTGCACCATGCATTAAAGAAATCCCCGCAATGCAGGCTATTAAAGATCGAAATCAAGATAAGGATTTTGCCTTAGTGCCTATTTCCATCGACGAAGACCCAAACAATATAAAGCCGTTTTTCAAAGAGCATGGTTTTGAAGATTATGCCACCTGGATCGATCCCGAAAAGAACATTGATTACATCATGCCAGCAGACTTATTACCTGCCAGTTTCATCTTAGATGGCCAAGGCAACTTAGTTGGTTTTGTGCGAGGCTACATTGATTGGACAGACGACGGTATTCAGCCTTATTTAGATGGCTTGATTGCCAAATATGCTAACAAGTAACAACAGCCTGATTTAACAGTTTCATCATCACAAAAGGTTAGTATTCAACCTCCGCCCTATCCCTGATTTTCTTGGGCGGTTCTTTTTATTCCTAAAGACGGCGGCCAATTTAACCTATGGGTCGCCGTTGTTCTTGTAGAAGCTATTTCAATTCATTACCATAATCGCCTATTTCTATTTTCTAGGCTTATTGAACCATGAAGTTATCTGTTTTAGACCAAGCGACATTTGACCACCTATACCGTGATATCAAACAATTCCGTAGCACCTTTGATTTACCTATCGAGAATGCTGCAAGCCTAGATGACAAAGCAGATACCTTACACACTTCATTGATTATTGAAGAGCTCACAGAACTTGCTGAGGCAGATTGCCGCGTTGAACAAGCTGATGCCATCGTTGATTCTGTTTACGTGCTTATGGGCCGTTTAGTGCACCTTGGTGCAGCTACAATGAGCGACCGTTTGGAAATCAGTTACCTAGTTGATTTATTACTGTGTGTTGCTAAAAACCGCGAAATTAACTTCATTGAATGCTGGGATGAAGTTCACTCAAGCAACATGAGTAAAGTGTGCCGCAATGAACAAGAACTCACTGAAACCATTGCTCATTACGCTAAACAAGGCGTTGAAATTGTTGGCAGCACTAAAGGTGAATTCATTATAGCCAAATGCGCTAAAGATGTGGAAATGGCAGGTAAAGTCGTTCGCCAAGGTAAGGTATTAAAATCAGTTTATTACCGCCCAGCTGATTTGGAAAAATTAGTGAAAAGCTAATCTCATTTGAGATTAATAATTAAGACTAAAAAGCGCTCTTATGAGCGCTTTTTTTATGACGAATAATCACTAATCACTAAGTGAACACTGAATTACTGCACCTATCAGCTTAGATTAAAACATTGACTAAGAGATTGATTAACCAATTGTTAAGCCATTCTATTAATAATTTTTAAGAAACCGCCCAGCGCTGAAAACGATTACCAATAATCCCGCCTAATATCAGCACCACCAAATACACCCAACCCGAAAGTGAAAAATTAGCGATTGGAGTAAATAAAGCACCCACATTACAACCATTGGCAAAGCGAGTGCCAAAGCCCATCAACAGCCCGCCCAAGGCAAATAAAGTAAACTGTTTATAAGAATGATTTAAGCGGAATGAAAATCGGAACTTACCCATAAACAATACCGCAATTAACGCACCTAAAAATATCGCCATGTTTTGTACTGATATTTCATGGTCAAAAAATGCCGTAGTAAACATGCCTTCCGGGCGATCAGTCATCGCAGTAATCGTTTCTAGTTCGACACCCAAAAACATCAGTCCTTTGGCAAACCAAATACCAAATGGCGTTGAAGCGCCCCAGCCTGCACCCGTACTAGCCATCATGATGCCAAATATAATTGCAATCACTAACGCTGTGGTGCGCATTTGCCATAAGCTGGCGAACCATGCTCTATATGTTTCCACACTCCACAACTTAAAGGGTTTGTCTTCTTGCTGAGCTAACTGTTGGCGGGCAAGTTCGCCATCGACACCTAAATACGATCCACTCTGGCGACGGTGGCTCTCATATTTTTTAGCAAGCACCACGACAATGAGTGCCAATAAAAAGGTCATGACCATCGCCATAAAGTAGCCATTCAATGGCGTATTAGCGAATAAGTCAGGTAAAAATACTCCTTTACCGTCAAAGCTTTGGGAAGAAATCCAAGTATCAGTTATCCACTCCTGGCCGCTTTGTAATGGAAAGCCAAAAAATACCCCTGCACCAAAAAAAACTAACGTGGTCGCGGCCCGTGGAATATCACTGACAAATTCAACCATCATGCCTGTGGCGCAGCAACTTGATAAACTCATCCCAGCACCAAACAACACCCCGCCTAGCAACAAACCCAAGTTGATTGGATTAATCCATAGATCAAACTGACTGTATCCAGTATTCATCAACAGGCCTGCATTGATAAAGGCCGTAATAACAAACATAAACATCAAGGTTTGTAAAAGTTGCGTTGAGCCACGTCGATAGGCACGATTAATACTTCCAGCAAAACCAATAGAGCCTTTCGCAAGGGCAAAACCTAAACTTAACCCTAGTAGTAACCGAAGAAACAACCCATCAGAACTAAGTAAAGTGCTCCCTGCAGCGAGAGTCACAATAAGTACGATGAGGCCAAACAGAGCTTGCTTGTTATTCATAGCTATAACATTTACCAGTATTCATGAAACAATTTGATTACAAAGCTGTTGATTTAAATAGCTTTTAACCGTTTTAAAATTTCGGTAATTGTGGTGAATCATCATATTGATGTCTATTGAAACCCGCCTGATTGATATACCCCTTTGGACTAACTCATGCCTGAAACAAAAAAATGCCACTCTATGAGTGGCATAGTGACTAGGATAATGAGTAAGGTAATGAATAGGATAATGAGTAAGGTAAATAATAAGCTGTCTTATCGGCGAGCTTTTATCACCTTTACGACATAGAGTCTGCCGTGTTGGATTGAGCAAACTCAATGGATTGTTGTAGCTTTTGCGGTTCATCCACCACTAACAATAGCTGCTCAATTGGCTCTGGTAATTGCCCCATGGCGCCAAAATAACGCTGAGTTTGGTTAAAATCGACCGTCACATTGGCGACATCACCACGGCCAACAAACAAAATATCTTCATCCTTGGTTTTGGTTGTTTCAGTGATGGTCACCGCTTTAATGTCAGCGATATTCACCATCAACAAGCCCCAAATACTATTGTTAATCACCAGTTTGTCATCATGAACATACAATGAATAATGCCGAGATATTCTGTAGTTCGCGATAAAGGTGAGAAAACCATAACCGACAATAGCCGACACCAGAATTGCCGCAATTTCACTCCAGTCCACTAACAATAAATACGCGATAGTCGATCCAATAAAGCATAAGCCAATCATTAGCCACATGAACCAAGCTTTGGCACTCAATAGTTTAATATTGGTTATTGCTTTGGGGTGATTAGCACTAAACTTAGGAATACTGTAAAACCAATTGGCCGCTTCCCCCGCCATGATCATGCCCACCATTTGGCTTTTCTCATCGTCACTAATATTCAGCGCTTTTATTCGTGGGTCGCCTTTTAGCTTTCGTGCTTGCCACAAGCCTTTAACCACACTGATGAGTAAATACATTTCCAGTAAGATAATGACCACTAATACGGGGTATTTTATCCACATCATAAACTCAAAATAACTTGCGATTTCAGAAGGAAAGCTCAAACGGGCCATCAAGGCACTTAAGCTGAGTATCATCAATATTTTCCATGGTTTTTGCTTACCTATATTGATAATTGCAATCCAATAAAGTATCGGTAAAACCAGAAAATAAAGCACGGAAATGCCTGTCACAACCGTCATTTCATAAGTGCTATTAAGCTGCTCAGGCATCACCTGAAAACCGATGACATAACTGATAATGGCTAGCGCTAAAAAACCTAAACGAAACTTAAGCGAACGTTTCAAAATACACTCCTTGCATGGATAAACCTTGAGCTAGCAGCTTAGTGCAAAGCCAAACTATTTTGTTGAGGCAAAAACCAACTTAAGCCCTGAATTGCAGCGGTTGGAAATGCCATGCTGTGATCCGCCTCAGCAATGACCTGTAATTTGATATTAATCCCCTGGGTCGCCGACAACCTATTTTTTTGCTCTAAAATGGCTTTAAATTCCTTCGCATCATTAACCATATCATGACCGAAATCTGTCAACTCAGCCGTTTCATACTCGCCAATAGCAATAAACACCTTGGCATTGATACTTTTAAGCATAAAGTCACTGCTGCGAAATTGCTTCATCAGTTGTTTATCGTTAAACCATAATGAAGGGCTACTCAGTAGGTAATGACTAAATAACTCCGGCTGAGTCAGTAAGCTATAGGCGCCAAATAACCCGCCTAATGAATGACCCACTAAGGTATTTTGGCTAGGAATAGTGCGGTAGGTTTTGTTGATGTGAGGCATCAACTTATTCGCAATAAAGTGTAAATGACGCTCGGCTTCACCGGTTTTACGTTTCCAGCTTTCATCTGAACTTGGGGTGTAATCACGAATACGACTTGCAGCTGGGCTCATGCCCTCTTGCCAATCGACCCCCACTAAAATCGCTTGCTGCATATTGCGCATATTCATCGGCAGCCGAGTCACTCCTGAAACCACTTGAAAGTTGTACATGGCATCAGTCATATAGACCACAGGGTAATACTGAGCGGGATCGTTTTCTTGATAGCTATTAGGCAGCTTAATAAACACCTTATAGCTTCGGTCTGAGTCTTCTAGCGTAATGGAGCTTGTATTAGGAATGGAAAAGGCATCATTTGCCTTTGCTGGTGTTGGTAAGGTTGATAAACATAACCCCATTACCGCCACAACCAGCAATAAAAAAGTGTGCATCAGCTATCCTTGTTGATGTTGTTTTAGCGCTATTGATTAAAGCTGAGCTCTGATTGACCCAGCTATTATTCAGGCTATTGTACCGTTTTCACACTAAATTAGTAGAGCAGTAAATAATCAGCAGCGAGTGCCGCGAACAAGGCAAATCCTGCCCAGTTATTATTTAAAAATGCTTTGAAACAAGGTGCACGTTCGCGGCCATAAATCAGATATTGCTGATAACTGCTAAACCCAATAAAAGTCGCGATACCAAGACCGAATAACAAGCCTCGATCCGCCGACCAGCCTGCCATGATAAAGCAGCCCAAAGCCGCTAATTGAAACAAACCAATCCATTGTCTATCGTAGCGACCGAATAAAATTGCTGTCGATTTAATACCGACCTTTAAATCATCGTCTCTATCAACCATGGCGTACATAGTGTCGTATGCCACTGTCCAGCACCAGTTGGCTGCAAATAGCCACCACGCTTCAATGGGCACATAACCAAGCTGAGCCGCATAGGCCATGGGGATTGACCAGCTCCAAACAATGCCTAAAAACATCTGTGGCATATTGGTGACCCGTTTCATAAACGGGTACATGATGGTGAGAATGATCCCCACTACAGAGAGCTTGACCACCAGCGGATTCAAAAATAGCACCAAGCTAAAAGCGATTAAAGCCATCACCACGAACAGCATCAGGGCTTCTTTACTGCTCACTTCACCTGAAGCTAATGGACGGTTTTTAGTTCGCTCAACATGGGCATCGAGCTTTCGGTCGGCAAAGTCGTTAATCACACAGCCACAAGCACGCATGATAAACACACCAAATACAAAGATAACCAGTACCTTTACATCAGGCATGCCACCCGCTGCTAGTACCAATGCCATTAGGCAAGGCCACATTAACAGCAAAGTTCCAATGGGTCTGTCTAATCGCGTGAGGCGTTGATAGACCGAAATCTTTTGTTTTAGCGTCCATGAGGATACTGCCATGGCTAACTCACTCCCACTCTTTGAAGCTCTATTACTTCTTATTCGCCGCGTTAATTGGCGTTATTTATGTGTGTTGGCCAAATGAATAATTTAACACGCTATCGCAATTTTAAAACACTTGTTTATCTCTAAAAATCGCTATTGACGATCATTTAATCGATTTCAAACTTTTGTTAGCTGCGGCGATAACAAACACCATTAACAGGCTTCTAATTTTGCCAGTGACACCAGTAACCACTTACTGCCGAAATCAGTAAAGTTAACCTGAACTCGGGCTTTATCTGCAGTGCCTTCAAAGTCAGTCACTATGCCTTGACCAAATTTAAAGTGCTTCACTTTTTGGCCTACTTTAAAACCACTGTCATTAGCAATTGATTGACGCGGTACATTAAAGCGGCTGCTCATTGCTGGAGCTGACACCGAGGCTTTCATGCGTATTTCTTCGACGTATTCCGATGGGATTTCACCAATAAAGCGTGAAGGACTGGCGTAATCTTCACGGCCATAAATGCGGCGTGACTCAGCGTAACTGATATACAGCTTTTGCATTGCTCGGGTCATGCCCACATAACATAAGCGGCGCTCTTCATCTAAGCGATCGCCTTCATCCAATGCCATTTTACTTGGGAAGATCCCTTCTTCAACGCCCGCCATAAATACCACTGGGAACTCAAGCCCTTTGGCTGAGTGCAATGTCATTAACTGCACCGCATCGGTAAATTTATCCGCTTGGCCTTCACCCGCCTCAAGAGCTGCATGGGACAAAAACGCATTTAGCTCGCCCATATCTTCCAGCTCTTCTGGCATCTCAAAACTGCGTGCAGCGGTGACTAATTCGTTTAAGTTCTCTACGCGAGATTGGGCTTTTTCGCCCTTTTCTGCCTCGTACATGGCGCGCAAACCAGAACGCTGGATCACGGTATCGGTCATACTATATAAGCTCATGTCATCGGTGTCGGTTCGCATACCAATCACTAAATCCATAAAGCCATTTACAGCATTCGCCGCACGACCCGTTAATACTTTTTCTTCTATCAATCTGACACTGGCTTGCCACATAGTCATTTCTTGCTGACGCGCTGTGGAGCGAATGATCTCTAATGTACGGTTACCAATGCCACGGGTTGGCGTGTTAACTACACGCTCAAAGGCCGCATCGTCATCTTTGTTATTGATAAGACGCATATATCCCATGGCATCTTTAATTTCTTGGCGCTCGAAGAAGCGTAAGCCGCCATAAATTCGATATGCTAAGCCTTTATGTAAAAGCGCTTCTTCCAGTACACGAGACTGGGCGTTGGAGCGATATAAAATGGCGCAATCCGCTAAGTTGCCGCCTTTGGCATGCCACTCAGCCATCTTACCGACAATAAAACGCGCTTCATCCATTTCGTTAAAGGCGCAGTACACAGAAATAGGCTCACCCGCCTTATCTTCAGTCCACAGCTTTTTGCCTAAACGTTCAGGGTTATTGGCAATCAATTCATTTGAGGCATTCAAAATATTCGCCGTAGAGCGATAGTTTTGCTCAAGTCTGACGGTATTTGAGCCTGGGAAATCAGTTAAAAAACGATGTAAGTTTTCAACTTGAGCGCCGCGCCAGCCATAAATCGACTGATCGTCATCACCCACAATCATCACATTGGCTGACTTACCCGCTAACACTCGGATCCACGCATATTGAATGGCGTTGGTATCTTGGAATTCGTCCACCAAAATGTGCTTAAAGCGCTCTTGGTAGTGGGCTAACACATGGGGCTTATTGAGCCACAACTCGTGTGCACGCAATAATATTTCCGCAAAATCAACAAGACCTGCACGATCACACGATTCTTGGTAAATTTTGTAGATGTTTAATAAGTTTTGCTCAATAGGAAAGTTGCCCGCATCAATATGCTTAGGGCGTAATCCTTGGTCTTTTTTGCCGTTAATGTAACCTTGGCACTGACGCGGCGGATATTGCTTTTCATCTAAATTGAGGCTTTTAAGAATACGTTTCAGTAAACGCAATTGATCGTCTGAATCAATGATCTGAAAACTTTGCGGTAAATTCGCATCTTGATAATGGGTACGTAATAAGCGGTGAGCTAAGCCATGGAAGGTACCAATCCACATACGGCCCATGTTTGTGCCAACAACCTTTTCCACACGTTCGCGCATTTCTGCCGCCGCTTTATTGGTAAAGGTTACCGCTAGAATGGAGTATGGACTTTGTTGTTCAACCTGCATTAGCCAAGCAATACGATGGGTTAATACCCGAGTTTTACCACTGCCTGCGCCAGCCAAAACCAGCATGCTCGACAGAGGCGCACCTACTGCTTCGCGTTGCATTTCGTTTAAGCCATCTAATAATGATGATACGTCCATTGGTCCTCCCAAAAATCAAGCGGGCAGTATATCAGTTCAATGGCATCTGATCCTAGAGTGCAAGGAGGCTTAATCGTATAAGCACGGATAACAAGCGATGAATATCTTAATTAACGTTCATTGATACTCAATTAAGAAGGGGATAATGAGCTAACTGTGAGTTTATATTAACGTTTGGTAACTCTTAATAGTGTTTGATAGTGATGATTAATTTTTAATAATAAGTATTTTAAGAACAGTAGCCATTAGCAAAATTTATCTCAGCGTCTTAATACATTATTTTGGTTAAGTGAATGAGATTGCTTTAGAAAGCTCTATTGGATAAACAGAGCTTTATAAACGTTTAAAAGTTAAATATTGATGATGGTTTAAAAACTAGCTTTAGGGTTATTTACAGCTGAAGCTTTCGGCACTGTCGATATCACCGCTGCCATCGTAGGTAGAAACTTGTGGAAAAGGACAAAGAGGGCGTGAGCGATCTTTAGCCCAATTTTCAGGTAATTCACTATTGGCTTCACGGGCATTAGCTATTATAGATTCTGGCGCAGTTCCAGTTTCAACCCAAGCAACAATATCATCAAGAATTGTATTTACTTGGTCTGTAGAAGGGCCACTCCCACAATGATTCATACCAGGGATCAAATACAATTTAGCGAATTCATCAGCCTTGCCACCATTGGCATCATCAACCGCTTTATACCAATCAATGGAATTTTGAACTGAAAATACGGGATCGGCAGAGCCATGAAGCAAAATCATTTTTGCGCCACGTTCACGCAGGACGGTGTAGTGAGTTTCGCCACCTAGAGCCATAAAAGACATTGAAGATTCAGGGAAGTCACTGGTTGTTGCATTAATTAACTTTTCAGCCTCATCCATATCAAGTCCTACAGCGTAATTGTAAGCTTCTATCAAGCCTGCATCCCCGCGTGTGTTGTAATCATCAAACTCAGTTGGTGGCGTAGAAAATACAGTTGCAACGGTTCCTGAATCTCTACTAAAAGCGGCTGACATTTCCCAGCTTGCCCATCCACTTCCACCAATACCTGAGTCGTATGGAAAGTTGGTGTAAAGTGCCGTTCCTGCTGAGGTTTGAGGTCCTGCCATAATATTGCTTAAAGCCATTTTTTGCACAGACGTTAAGCAACTGCCATCGCGTTTATCTGAGCAAAGAGCTACATCGCGTTCCATATCAAAAGCAAGTTGGCAGCCGACTAAGTCACTGATGATGCCATCTTCCAAACCGTCTAAGGCATCGCATTGTTGCGTAATGCTGGCAGCTAATAAATCATATTCTTCTGCTGATACGGTTTCTTCAATTGCAGCAGTGATTTCATCTGCAGTTGTTAAAGGTGTATTCGTTGGAATTAAAGTCTCAAATTGCTGAACTCCATATAGTTGCGCCACCGCAGCTTGTGGTAGGTCATTTCCAGGATCACCGACTAAAAAACCATCATACATTTCTGGAAAGCGGGTTGCTGCTACCATAGAGTGGCGCCCTCCATTTGAGCAACCTGCGAAGTATGAGCGATCGGGCTCTTTGCCGTAGGCATTTAAAATTAATGACTTAGCCATTGGGGTCAGCTTTTCTACTGCACCATAGCCATAGTTAATGCGCGCTTGATGGTCTAAGCCAAAATATTGTTCACCATAACCTTCATGACCAGCATCAGAACTGATAACTGCAAATCCTTTATTTAAGGCACTTGCGTCGTAAGAAACTGTATTCATAAAGCGGCCAACAGCTTTGTTCACACGACCGTCTAGGCCACCATTAGCTTGATACAAAAAGCGACCATTCCAGTCGGCTGGCAAACGTACTTCAAAATTAATTGCATATTCTTGTGTCTCAATTCCTTGAAGGCCTTTACCTAAACGTTCTTCCATTTTTCCTGTCAAGATACAGTGAGCAGGCGACTTAAACATTTCACCGCGACCGTCATAATCAATTTCTCCGGCTTCGACAAGCTCGGCGGAAGTTATGACTGTATCTGTAAAAGAAAACTGTTCAACGAGTTCGCTGCAATCTAGCAATTCAGCTGGTTGCGCCTCTCCAAGTATGGGTAAACTTGTCGTATCGTTATCACTACTATTACAACCGCTGATAGAAAGTGACACCGCAATTGAAAGCGCAATAGTGCTTAGTTTCTTCTTCATAAGAAACTCCTATTATTAGATTAAAAAAAGGGCCGCAGGGAGACGGCCCTTTGCTATGGGGATATATGATGATGAAATTGGGGTTTAGATTTCGAACTTGTAGTAGACGTAAAAACGTGTGTCCGTGAGGTCATCGCCAGTCGCATAATTAACAATGGCGTGACGAGCACGCAGGCTCAAACCTTCCACATATTCGTTCATATCGTAACGTACAGATATGTCAGTTTCGTCGATGTCTTTGCTTGCATCACCATCGACTTCGTAGCTAGCATAATTTAAGTATGCGCTTACTCCTTTGAGTGCAGAACTCGGTGCAAAGCGATACGCTAGTTGAGCAGCGTATGCATCTTCATTTGCTCTAGCTGACTGAACAACCTGTTGAATGATGACCTTCTCGTCACCAAAAGGAGCCACGATACAGTCATTTGTGTGTGATATTCCGTTTGACAGTAACAATACAGCTATAGCGAAAGCCATTATTGTTTTGGGTCATGCATTAAAGTTAACTGTTATTGCGGAAGGTGTTGAAACCAAGGAACAGGCTGCTTTTTTATTAGAAAACGGCTGCGATCAAGCGCAAGGATATTATTTTAGTAAACCATAAGTGGCGTCTCTATTAACCGAACAATTACCTTCAATTTAATATGCAGCGTATTGTCATAATTTGAATAGGTAACWTCTTAGTCATAGGTTCATATAAACCTCATTAAAAAAGCGATAATTTTCATTATCGCTTTTTTAATGAGGTTTATATGAACCTATGACTAAGAAGTTACCTATTCAAATTATGACAATACGCTGCATATTAAATTGAAGGTAATTGTTCGGTTAATAGAGTCGCCACTTGTGGTTTACTAAAATAATATCCTTGCGCTTGATCGCAGCCGTTTTCTAATAAAAAAGCAGCCTGTTCCTTGGTTTCAACACCTTCCGCAATAACAGTTAACTTTAATGCATGACCCAAAACAATAATGGCTTTCGCTATAGCTGTATTGTTACTGTCAAACGGAATATCACACACAAATGACTGATCAATTTTAAGCACATTGATGGGTAATTTCTTCAGATAACTCAGTGAAGAATAGCCTGTACCAAAATCGTCAACTGATAATTGAATACCCAGGTTCCCTAACCTTTTTAAATCCAATATTACTCGTTCAGGTTCGTACATCATGCAACTTTCTGTCATCTCTAATTCGAGCAATTCTGCAGGAAAGTTAGTTTCAAGCAGAATGCGCTCAACATTGTCAATGAAGCTAGTACGCTGAAATTGTATGCTCGCAACATTCACAGCTAAATGTCCAAAACGATAACCAGCATCAAGCCACTCTCTACCTTGCTTACATGCCATTGTTAATACTTGCAAACCAATTTCATGAATAAGGCCAGTTTTCTCTGCGATTGGAATAAACTCAGCAGGAGAAATTAATCCATATTGAGGATGTTCCCAACGTATTAGTGATTCAAGTCCAACTAATTTACCCGTCACTAAGGAGAGTTTAGGCTGATAAACTAAGTGAAATTGCTGTTCTTGTATAGCCTCGTGCAGTGCACTTTGAATTTTAACGTGCTCTACTGAATTCATCGTCATTGTTGAATCATAGAACGTAATGTTGTTACGGCCATTTTGTTTAGCAATATGCAGTGCTGTATCAGTGTTTTGTAATAAATGTTCACTGTTTAAAGAGTCATTAGGGAATATTGAAACCCCCATGCTCAATGTCACTCTAATCAATGGGTTATCTGCCAATTTGAAAGGCTGTTCGATTAGACTTTTTAACTTGTTGATATGGCTGATTGCCATTTCATTTTGCGTAATATCTGAGAGTAAAATAACGAACTCATCACTGCTTAATCGACCAACAACACAGTGCTCATTACTTAGCTCAGATAACCTTTGCCCCACTTCAATAAGCAGCAAATCACCCACTTCATGACCTAAGCTATCATTGATATGTTTGAAGAAATCGATATCGAAAAATACTACAGCGAGTTGAGTTTGTTGTTTAAAAGCCCGATCGACTTGTTCTTGTAGCTTAGAGCGAAATAAGACTCGATTGGGTAACTTGGTTAGTGTGTCGTAATACGAAAGATTAGCTAACTTTTCTTCATTTCTCTTCTGGGCGGAAATATCCGCAAATACTGCGACAAAGAAATTTATTTGATCCTGTTGACCGTATACAGCATTAATTGTGACTGATTGAGGAAACACTTCTCCTGTTTTACGTTTATTCCAGATCTCCCCATGCCATTTACCTTTAACTAATAAGGTATTCCACATTTGCGCAAAAAATAAATCGTCATGTTTTCCAGAGTTTAAAATACGCGGGTTTTGACCAACAGCTTCTTCACGACTGAACCCAGTTATTTTGCTGAATGCCGCATTTACTTCTTTGATCTCGCCATCTCTATCAGTAACCAACACTCCTTCAACAGTATTTTCAAAAACACTTTCCGCTAACATAAGTTGAGTTTGCGCTTCTTTATGCCGACCAATATTACGGGTAATTCCTATCACGCCAACTAATTCATTATTGGTATCTAATAACGGCGCTTTTGTTGTTTCTAACCAATGTCTTTTCTGTTGCTGATCAATTCGTTCACACTCACCAACGACAATGGGTTCATTTGCATTAATAGCTTGATAATCACCACTTTTAAATAACTCTGCAGTCGTAGCATCAAATAATTCTTCATCGTACTTACCAATAATTTCTGAATGAGTTTTGTTCCAAGCAAGGCCGACACTCTCATTACATACAACATATTGGCCATGAAGATTTTTTATCCAAATGTGTTCTTCGAAAGAATTGATGAAATTTTGAAGATTCATTGCGGCAGGGATCGTTAATTCAGGCAAAGCTGAAGTTTGACTTAACAGCTGATTATAACTTAGCGATAAGTTTTCTACTGTTAAAGATAAAAGAGCTGATAAAGAATTGTTAACTAGTGAATTAGTCAGTAGCGCTAAAATAGCTATTGGAGTGTTATCATCATCTGAGATGACTTTTAAATATAAGAAATAATTTTGATCTTGAAATTGTAAGCTAATTTTATCTGAATCAATTTGTGGTAAAGGTAACTTACTGACTAAACGATATATTTTATCATGTAGAATTTCACCTGATGGCTTACTCAAGCTTTCACTACTTACTGACAATTCAAGGAGATTGCTATCCCCCATAGAATAGATATATACATTTGATTTTAACGCCTCAGCTGTTAAATCAATGTTGTATTGCCAACGTTGTATTATCGTTTGAGTCAGTTTTTGCATTATAAATCTTATCTCCACCAAGCTGGCAGTTAACAAGTGTCAGATTATATAATCAAAATTGATAAAAAGAATAATCAAATACCGTATATGCCTACTAGATCAGTTTACCGTTAAAAACCATACCACATTGACGACACAGAAACCGTCACAAAAATAACAAGCCCAACAAAAAACTTACAACACAAAATTCTTGAAAGAAAACGAAATAAATTTGAAGCTTACTGTGCTTTTAAATGAAACTGAGGCCAATATAATTTGCAAGCCATTAATTATTATAAATAAAGCGACCGAATTCTTAAAACATTGAAAGGATTAGATTAATACTAGTTAATTAGATATGAATTTATTACCTAACAATCTTTTAAAAACGTCAACAGCTCAGGTTGTAGCTAAATTCAAGACACAAAAATTCTCGCTATATCAATAACGGGCTATCTGCTCTCTTAAAAGAGAAATTAGCAGCTTGGACAAGACCTAGTTATTAATTTTCATAAAGGCACATGGGCATATCGTCTATTCTATCTGTTTCAACAAGCTGCTAGATCAGATAGCTTCCTCAAATTACAAACACAAAAAAGCCCGCTATATCGTAGCGGGCTTCGTCATTCTCGATTAAGAGAAATTTGGCGCTGGCAATGACCTATTTTTACATGGGCATATCGCTCACACTATCAACTGTTGATGTGTCTAAACCTGCGGTTGAACTTTTTTTAGGCAAAGAAAAAGCCCTAACACATTGTGTTAGGGCTTTATCAGTATTAGGCGCTTGGCAATGACCTACTTTCACATGGGGAGACCCCACACTATCATCGGCGCTATTGCGTTTCACTACTGAGTTCGGGATGGGATCAGGTGGGACCACAATGCTATTGTCACCAAGCAAATTCGGGTGTTAATCGCTGTCGCAATTAACTAAATTCGGAAAGCTGTTCTTTGAGTTTCGAGTACATGGATGTACTTGAT
Organism: Shewanella sp. TC10; assembly: GCF_009663145.1. Lineage (GTDB taxonomy): Bacteria > Pseudomonadota > Gammaproteobacteria > Enterobacterales > Shewanellaceae > Shewanella. The sequence goes on along the minus strand of NZ_VKHR01000045.1, from coordinate 307 downwards.
GTCATCAATGCAGGAGCATTTTATGACGATACTTTATTAAGCGCTTTATTTTCTTCACTAAGTCTTACTTAAACAGTAAGCAATAAATCTAGTTACCACACATGATGTTGCCATCAAAACCCATTTGGGTTGTATGGTTAAGCCTCACGAGTCATTAGTACAGGTTAGCTCAACGCCTCACAACGCTTACACACCCTRCCTACCGCGAATAAAACGACTGAAATTAATAAACTCAGGCAAACAAGAGTAATGGGTAATGATGCGATAATTTCGTTGTTTTTGATTTGAAAGCCAAGAGGCAAGGTTG
>NZ_VKHR01000032.1 GCF_009663145.1 Shewanella sp. TC10 | reverse complement strand
AAGATAAAGACTATGTGGTCGTTGGCGGCTCAGTCGAAGAAATGTTTGATTTAGGCTTTAGCCAAGTTGGTAGAGACTTTCCTGTATTTTTACACCCTAAGACCCAACAAGAATATGCGCTAGCTCGAACAGAGAGAAAAAGCGGTCAAGGCTATGGTGGTTTTAGTTGCGAGGCCAACAAAGAAGTAACATGTATCTTAAGCAAAGTAAAATAATAACACTCAGCCAGTTTAAAAAATAAAGTCCACTCCCCAATACACTTGCTCTGCATCATTAACAGATAAAGAAATTGCATCGATACTTTGATCTGAAGAAGTAAAATTGTGCTTTAAATAGCGAAATCCTATTTCTGAAGTAAACGCATTACCAAAATCAAACATCAAACCTGTTTGACCGCCGTAAACGTAACAGCTGCTTGAATCATAATAAGTTTGATCAATATCAGCCATTTGAAATTCATGACCACTTAACCCTGCAGATGCACCGATAAACCAACTGATTTGATCGGTTTCATCTAAAGAAAACAATCGGTCATAAGACACCAATAAGCCTTGATGCTGGATCATATCTTCAGAATTGAATGAGTAAGTGCCATAAAGTCGGCTAATATCATTCAGTTTGTAACCATTCTTTATTTGATAATTTATGCCACGTTCTTGAGCACTCGATAAACCTGAAGAAGATGAAGTACTGTGAGTTTGATAACCCACAGTTCCCCCAATAATGGTATCTGCAGCGTGTGAAATCCCAGGAAGTAAACACATCACAATGACATTAGTCATCAAAGATAATCGTGCCATTTTGCCTCCTAGATTAGTAATAAGTACTTTATTATTTACCAAACTAAGCTAAGAAAAATGCTGCCAAGCTCAAATTTTCACCTTATTAAATATCCAAAAGGTAAAATTGATCGCAAATTGTGATCCGCTTAAAATTTACTCAGCAGCAAACCTAATGACACTTTGTTAGTTTCTTTAAGGCACAAAAAAGCCGCCTATCAATTTTAGATGGCGGCTTTAAACAATATCTCTTGTTATAAGTCTAACAAAAGCATCAGCTTAGTTTGCGATTTTTAAGTCTGCTTTGTCTGAGATTAAGTTTAAGTCAAAATCAAACTCATCAACACGAATAGCACGTTCACGCTTTAAATTATAATCTTGCAATAGCTTGTGCTCATCAGCTGTAATGACATTAGCTTCAAGTGCATTATCAAGTGTAATAGAGAAGCGAACACCCGCTTTAAATACACGTTGTTTAAGTGCTTTTTTCACTTTAGAAAGTAATGGTAAGCACGCCATTTTAGCAAGGTAAGCTTGCTCATTAATGTAGTTACCATCACCTGCAACAGGTTTAATCAAATGAGTCAGCTGCTTCTTAAACGCGGTATCAAGCTGTGCTTGCTCAGCAAGTTCGCGCACTAAGTCATCATTCACTTTTACCATTTTACCTGAGTAAGTCATGGTAATTAAACGCATGAACTGACCAGTTGGCTTAGATGGGAAGTTTTCTAAAAATGCTAACAAGGCTTCTTCAGCTTTACATAATGACCAACGCGTAGCGTATTCAAAATATGGCTTAGCTTGGCTGCGCTCACCAGCAGAAACTTTTTGCTCGTAAAAACGAATCGATGCCATAGCTGCATACAAGTAACTCATCACGTCACCTAAGCGAGCAGATAGCATTTCAGCCTGCTTAAGTTTGCCACCAAGTACCAGTAACGAGAAGTCAGCATATACAGCCAGTTTTGATGCAAGCTTATGAACTGATTTTTCATAACCAATCACTTCAGGCAATTTTGACTGAGCTGGCGCTGTAAACGGCAACAAGCCTAATTTAAATGCGCGTAAGCTATTACCCACACTGTAACCAATCGTTTGTCTAAAGATGCGGTTAAAGGTTTTATCAGCATCACTTTCATCGCTGTGAATAGATTCAACCATGCTTTGTAAATGTGGATGACAACGCATCACACCTTGACCAAAAATCATTAAGTTACGTGTAAGGATGTTAGCACCCTCAACCGTAATAGCGATTGGCTGAGCAACATAACCTGAAGCTAGAGTATTTTGTGGGCCACGCTGGATCGCTTTACCCGCTTGAATATCCATCGCCGAGTCTAAAATATCACGACCTAATTCAGTCATGTGGTACTTAGCAATCGCTGTAACAACAGACGGTTTTAATCCTAAACCTAATCCTTCTGTGGTTAATACACGCATCGCTTCTTGTAGGTAGGTTTTACCCGCTATATCAGCAAGCTTTTCTTGGATACCTTCAAACTTACCAATAGATAAACCAAACTGTTCACGCACAGCGGCATATTCAGCAGAAGACTTAAACGAGCACTGACTTACTGACACACCAAGTGCAGGTAATGAAATACCACGACCCGCGCCTAGACAGCTCACTAGCATCTGCCAGCCACGACCAATTTTCTCTTGGCCACCAATAATAAAGTCCATTGGGATAAATACGTTTTCACCACGAGTCGTACCGTTGTAAAAACGGCAGCCCATAGGATCATGACGATTACCTAATTGCACACCTGGATGCGCTTTAGGGATCAACGCACAAGTGATACCAAGTTGTTCTTTACCGCCAAGCAAACCCTGTGGATCTTCAACTTTAAATGCTAAGCCCAATACTGTCGCGATTGGCGCTAAGGTAATGTAACGTTTGTCCCAAGTTATCGATAAACCCAGTACTTCTTTACCTTCGTATTCGCCCATGGTGACAGTCCCGATGTCAGGAATACCACCAGCATCAGAGCCCGCTTCAGGACTTGTAAGCGCAAAACAAGGGATTTCTAAACCATTAGCTAAACGTGGTAACCAAAAATCACGTTGGCTATCTAAACCGTAATGCATCAATAACTCACCTGGGCCTAGGGAGTTAGGTACCATTACGGTTACAGCTACAGCTGAACTTTTGGCAGCAATTGTCGCTACAATCGTTGAGTTTGCATAAGGGCTAAACTCTAATCCGCCGTATGATTTAGGAATGATAAGTGAGAAGAACTTGTTCTCTTTAAGGAAGTTAAGCACATCTTCTGGCAAGTGTTTACCATTTTGAATATCAAAATCATCGACCATTTCAATCAATGTTTGCACAGGACCGTCTAAGAAAGCTTGTTCATCAAGACTCAATGTCGCATTTGGAATATCACGCAATGCGGCGAAGTCTGGAATACCTTGATAAATTGAGCCTTCTAACCAAACATCTCCCGCATCAAGCGCTTCTTGTTCAGTCGTTGAAATACTCGGCAATACTTTTTTAAATGTTGTTCTTATGCTCATAGTTCTACACTCATCAGACCAGAATAATAGTGTGCATTACGTCACAAAAATTAAATTAGATCAAATATTCTAATTGTAAAATAAAGCTAATATTTACAGTAACAAAGCACTCACTAAAAATAATTATCGCCATTTCATGAACTTACACGTGTACGCTGAAGATAAAAATAATTTAAAAATTTATACGCTCGTTTGAATTTTTATAAAAATTGACCAATTATCGAGAGGTTTTTTATGAAAATAATCGCAAGAAATGGTTTTATAATGCTAACGTTAACGGGACAATATTGTTCAAGAACTGAAATGGAAAGGACAAATTATGTGTGGCAGATTGGAGGTCTTACTTGATGGAATGAAAGGGCTACTCGATCCACTATTTGACCAGCCATTGAGTATTCAAACGAATCTCGATTTAAGACCGACAGATCCAGTTACTGTGCTGAGTTCTACAGATGGTGAGCTTATTACCACTCAGCAAAGTTGGGGCATACAACCTGAATGGTCTAAAAAACTCATCATTAATGCCCAAGCTGAAACTGCCGCAGAAAAAGCCACCTTTGCTCGCGCCTTTGAGCAACATCGCTGCATAGTGCCTTGCAGTGGCTGGTTTGAGTGGCGGGATGAAGGTAAAGCCAAAAAACAAAAATATCGCTTTTCTCATGCTGCTAATAAACCTTTATTCATGGCTGGCGTTATTTATCCAGAGCTAAAGCAATTAGTCACTTTAACCATTAAACCTAATGATAAGTGCGCCCAATATCATCACCGCATGCCGCTATTTATCCCCTCCACAGCCATTAGCAGTTGGCTCAACGATACCCCAGAGCAAGTCAGTGAATTGATTCAGGCATTACCTGATAAATGGATCAAAGTTTCAGCAGCATAAACCCCTGAGCCTACGATTTAAGTCAACTATTATAGCCGTCATGAATTTATAGCCGTCATGAATGTCGCAACCAAGCATTTCAATACCTGTGATTTCAAGCCTATAAATTCAAAAGCCTGTTAATTCAAAAGTCTGGAATTTCAATGGCTGTAATTTCAATGGCTGGAATTTCGAGAATGGCAATTCGTTCATCTTAGGTTCATCTAAGTACCAATATACTGCACATAAACAGATCAATTGATGCTTAGATACGATCCTCAAAACACATTTTAAAGTTTAAGAATTTTATTAAGCAGATCACAACCTTGAAATTTAACTATGCTAGAAGATGTAAAAAAGTGGCTTTAAGCGCTCTTTTAAGTTTTAATTAACATAAATCAATAAGATGGTTTCGTAGATAAAGTAATTTAAGTTTAGGAGCTTGCTCTTTTTCTGAAAGTTACATTACGAATACTAAATTAAAATGTGCTAACCAATATTCAGTGTCCTTAGTTATTAAGTAACGGATTTATTTTCATTAAGAGATGCGGTCATTGAGTCAGCGCGAATTGCTAAGGTTACCACTTAGCATGGGCGATACAGCCCCTTAACTGATGATGGAGTTACTATGAAATATTTAGCTATGATTGCTGCACTTATGTTTGCAAGTTCTGCTTTTGCTGTTGACTGTGTTGATTGTCATGAACCAATCAATGTTGAAGAACATGCTGAAATGGAAGCAAACATCGAAACTTGTAATGATTGTCACAGCTTTGCTGACGCTCACGAGTTAGATACTGACTTACACACACCAGACCTAACAATCACTGAATGTGCTGATTGTCACGGTGTAGACTAATACCTTAAGGTAATTTAGTCCTTTAACCTTGATTTAAGCACTGCAATTTGCAGATTGACCATTACCAGATTTGGCCAAGCTAGTTCACTAAATCAAGCGTTAACCTCTCTGTAAGAGAATAAAAACCAGTTGATCGCTCAGCTGGTTTTTTTATGCCTGTCTTTTAACAAATCATTTATGTATTTAATCACTAGCTAAATTTAGCCTATTGCTTTCACTATGGCATCAAAGCTAGTTTGTGGGTTGGTATAATCCAAAGGTACGCCAACTGCTTGACCGTTCACTTCAAGTACCAAAGATGGAAAACCTCTAATAGGTAGTTGATGCACTGCGTGTAATTCAGTAATGAATTTTTGATTCAGTTCAGTTGACAACAATCGTGCCTTAAATGCTTGTTCATCTATGCCGATATTCACAGCCGCATCAATCAGTGTATCGATATCTGAAGGGTTTTTAGCCTGTAAATAATAAGCCTGCTGAATGGCCAATATCATTGCTTGTTCAAGCCCAAACTCACGTGCAATTAAACACGCACGGCAAGCGGGATATGTCGAACGTCTTGGTTGGCACTCTTGCCAAAATGCGTGATTAAATTCTGTCCCCAACTGGGCAGAAATCTTATGCCAAGTTTGCGATAAAAACTGCTGCATATCTTGTGGCATAGCAACATCAGAGTCCGGTGCCAGCCCGCCAAGACGATAATCAATTTTCAGCGATGGTATTTGTTCATTTAGCTGTTGCTGCAGCGCAAGCCATGTTGGCTTGTAGCCCCAACACCAACTACACATAGGATCGTAAACATAGATGAGTCGTGCGGATTCTGTTGTCATTTTTTTCTCTTTAGAATCATTTTATGAATGCAAAAATCTGCATCCATCTTATCCCAAAAAAGCAAAATAAGCTGACTTTAGCTTAAGCAATATTTATCACTCTCATCTAATTCACCCGTTAAATTTACTCGCTATGGCTTGCTAACAGGGAATCACGTTATAATTAGCGCCAACATTTTTGGAGAGTAATATCATGGCCAGAACAGCCGCAGCATTGCATATTTTAGTTAAACACAAACAACAAGCTGAAGACCTCATTAAACAACTTGAGAAAGGCGCAAAGTTTGACGTTCTCGCTAAAAAACACTCTTCATGTCCATCAGGTAAAAGTGGTGGCAACTTAGGTGAATTCAAAAAAGGTCAAATGGTGCCTCCGTTCGACAAAGTTTGTTTTACTGGTGAGCTCATCACCCCACACCTTGTTAAAACTAAATTCGGTTGGCATGTGATTAAAGTCTTGTACCGCACTTAAATTGAATAAATTATTTGAAAGAAATAGTTGAATCAAATAGTTGAATTACAGCGCTCACCTCAATTTAAGGCTGCTACCCAGTTTATGAATAAAGTGTTTATCATCGGTTTACCAAGAACCGGCACCACCAGCGTCAGTGTCGCTTTACTTGAACATGGCTTTAAAGTCGCTCATATCGGCCTAACAAAACGCGCTTTTGAAGTGGCTGATGTGGTGTCTGATGTGCCTTGTTTTTGTGATTACCCTCAGTTAGACAAACTTTTTCCAAATGCCAAGTTTGTGTATGTTGACCGACCAATCGATGCTTGGGTTAACTCTATACAGATGTTGCTGACAAAAATGGCGCCCAACTTGGCAGATAAAACAGGCACTTTTCACCCAATATTAAAACGTTGTTTTAAGCAGACATTTGGCGATTTAAAGGCTAATGACTTATTAGATGAAACTCGACTGAAGCAATGTTACCTCTCCCACCAGCAAGCTGTTTTTGACTACTTTGAAGGCCGCAATGATTTGCTCACCATCGCGCTAGATGATCCCAATAGCTTGCAAACCTTATTGCGCTTTATTGGCGTAAGCGACGAAGCGATTACACGTAATGACACTGTAGACTTTCCAGTCCTCAACGTAGGTACTCATGTGGCTAGCTGGGGAGAATATAAGCACCCAAATAAAGTGAACACCAATTTAGCTGGCCCTGAACATAGAAAGTTCTTTGATTATTAGGGGCTGCTGTTCTTTGCTGGTTAAGCTTTGTTCGAAATAAAAGCGTTTTAATCGAGGCGAATGAATTAATGCCTAGTCATCTAAGCACCTTTCATTCACAAAGATGCATTCAACAAAGAGTAAAACGCTTTTAGGCGACCCCTTCGGGCAGCGTTTGTTGGCCATTTTTACTGCGTTATCTACTTTTTATGTAGAATAACTACACACACAAAGTCTCTGCCTTGTACAAATGACCTACAATTCGCTGCAAAAACAACCTTAAAAGATCAACAGGCCCTAAAAACTAGGTTTAGCCAATTACTCCGCAAATTAATATTTTGTCATTATGTAACTGTCGCTAGATTTGCTATAACTTAACTCATAATGACTTATATCCTGAGGCAATGTGTTGCTCATCACTCGCAAAGTAAGTGTGTAACTCATCGCTCACTGAAAATGTGTAGCTCATTAATCATTGAAAATGCTTAACAGTAAATTCCTTACTGTATGCTCACCTAACCGTCATAGCCAAAAGAGAACCCCATGAACAGCAAAGCCTTTTTTATCGGACTATTTATTTTTGCTATTAGCCCAATGTCGTTTGCGGCAAGTGTATTAGAACTGCCCAATACCGTTGAAGTGCAAGTCTTTAATGGCAAAGCATATGAGGGAAATGACGATATCGCCCTTGTGGAGGGGCAAAACCAAATCGTATTTCGTTACGTAGTGAATTACCGTGACAGCGGAATGCAGACTCAGTTTAATTCAAGTGCCATCGTGCTGACCTTCGATGCTGATGATGCTCAATACCAACTTACACTGCCCAGCATTCGTAATAAAAATGCCGCTAACCAATTCAATCGAGAACCTAAAGTCAATTTGAGCAGTAATCAAAGTGACTCAACTCCGCACCAAATTGATGTATTACGTAAATCAGGCATGCAGATTGGCCGAGACTATACAGAAGAAATGCTGAGCTACAATCAAACTCAGCAAGTCGCAGCTGTAGCCGCTTTCGCTCCAGCTATAACAGTCCCAGCAGTCAAAGTAACTGAAGCAACGCCCCCTGTAGCAGTTGCTCCTGTTGTGGCAACATCTGCTGCAATTGCAAGCCAGCCTAAGATCGTGACACCAAAAACCATTGCTGAAGATCAGGCTGAAATTAGCGAGATGCTAGATTACTGGTATAACAAAGCAAACCCAGACACCAAGGCGAAGTTTAAAGCTAAGATAAATCAGTAATTCTAAGCTGATTAACCCTAAGCCCTTTAAGAACACTTTAAGAACACTTTAAGAGTGCTTCAGTTAGCTCAATGCTAAATATCAATGGCTATTTGGCCATTTACTATTTGGCCGTTTACTTTTTAGCATTGAGCTTTAATGTATTGTCCCAATTTAGAGCAAGCATCACCTTAAACTGCAACTAACCAATTCATTCTGCATTACTTTTTATCAGCTAAATTCAAAAACAGCTTTTAACATTTCGGCAACCTTGGTTATGATAGACAAGTCATTCCAATGGGTAACTAAACATGTCTTTCAGCCTGACTAGGGTTTTACAATCAAAGCTAACCAAGTACACGCTTGCGACAATACTGCTATTGTCTTCAGGGCTCATCTTAGCTGTTTACTGTATTTTAAGGCTCAGTATGCCGAGCTTATCCACCACAGTTAATAGTTCAGACATTGTCAAACCCGTCACCATTGAACGAGATATCTTAGGCACCGCGATAATTACCGCCAGTAACCGTATTGATGCATCTTATGCCATAGGTTACGCCCATAGCCAAGACCGTTTTTTTCAAATGGATTTACTTCGCCGAAATTCAGCTGGTGAGTTATCAGAAATATTTGGTAAAGCGGCATTAGAACTCGATAAAAGCCGTCGATTCCACCAACTTAGAAAACGTGCTCAAACCATTTTCGAAAAACTTCCAGAGCAAGATAAAGCCTCCCTAAGTGCATACACTAAAGGTGTAAATCAAGCCTTAGCTGATCAAACAGTATTATCTTTTGAATACTTGCTGACAAACTCAACCCCTCGTGAATGGCATGAAACTGACAGCTTATTAGTGATTTACAGCATGTACCTTGATTTACAAGGCAACACGATTAAGCGTGATATGGCACTCACTCAACTTCAGCAAGCTTTTGGTAATGAAATGCTCGATTTTCTAATTCAGCCCAGTCATCACCAAGCTGCACTCGATAATAGCCAAATCCCGCTCTATCAAGGTGATATTCCTGAGTTAGAAGAGCAAATACTCATAAGTGCACTCAAACAAGATATTGAAGAGCCAGTCGAAGTCGGCAGTAATAACTGGGCAGTGACAGGCGAGTTAACCCAGTCAGGGAAAGCAATGCTATCTGATGACATGCATCTATCATTTGCGGTTCCTATTATTTGGTACCGTGCTCAGCTCAACTATCCTGAATCATCAAATAGCAACAGCACTGAAGAAATGATGCAAATAACTGGAGTATCATTACCCGGTGCCCCTGCTATTGTTGTCGGCTCTAATGGCAAGTTAGCTTGGGGCTTTACCAACAGTTATATCGATACTGCGGATTGGATTGAAATTAGTTCAGATACTGAAATAGAGCTTGAATACGAACCAATCAATTTACCAGAAGACCAAGTAAATTATACCGTTCAAGTATCAAAATACGGCCCAGTAAAAACCGTCGCAGGCATTAGCTACGCGTTATCTTGGGTTGGCCATACAGACTATGCAGTCAATATGGCTCTTATCGAATTAGAAAATATAGAAACCGTCGAGCAAGCCGCTGAGCTTGCCACGCAATTGGGTATTCCGGCGCAAAATATGCTGCTTGCAGATGATCAGGGTAATGCTGGCTGGATAATCGCTGGCGCAGTGCCTGCACGTAACAACCCATCTGATACGGCTCAGTCAACTAATGGTTATCAAAGTAATAACTGGCAGCAACAGCAACAAGTCATGCCAGAAGTTATTAACCCTGATAACCAACGTATTTGGACCGCAAACTCAAGAGTTCTCTCTGCCGAAGAGCAATTAAGGTTCGGAGATGGAGGTTATGCTCTTGGTGCGAGATCTGCCCAAATTCGCTATAGATTGATGCAAAAAAACAGCTTTAATGAAGATGATTTTTATCAATTACAGCTTGATAACGAAGCATTGTTTTTAGCACCTTGGCAGCAATATTTACTTGAAGTATTAAGTGAGCAACCTGTCGTGTTTGCAGAGGATATTAAACTGATAGCAAACTGGGGCAATTGCGCCTGTGCAGACTCTGTCGGTTACACCTTAGTTAGACACTTTAGAACTGCATTAATCGATCAAACATTTGCCCCTATTGAAACTGAACTAAAAGAGCGTGATAGCGGCTTATCAGTAATAAAGCGTTATTTAGAAACTCCGATGTGGCAGCTTATTAAGCAGCAACCAAGCAGTTGGCTCCCGCGTGAACACAGTAATTGGCAAGCGTTTGCCATTAGTGCATATCAAGACTCAACAACGTCGCTACTGGAAAAACATAGTAAAAAACGCAGATTAGCAGATTTACGCTGGGGTAAAGTTAACCAACTCCATATACAACACCCGTTTTCAAAACAGTTACCACAATTAAGTCGCTGGTTAGATATGCCAACCATCGAAGGCTTTGGTGATAGCTTTATGCCTGCAGTGCAACGCAAATCATTTGGCGCATCACAGCGCTTTATTGTTCAACCAGGAGCTGAGCAAGATGCCATTATGTCGATACCTGGTGGACAGTCAGGCCACCCGTTATCGCCTTATTACCGCAATGGCTTTGAGCAATATGTAAAACAACAACACACGCCATTATTGCCGACGGAAATTGAACATAGGTTAGTCATTAACCCGCTCACAGATAATCAAGTAAAGCTGTCTAACTCTGAAATAGCAGATGACTAATTAAACAAATTCAATAGACCAAATAGCAAAGTAATCAAAATTTATTAAAACAAACAAAAAGCAACGAGTGACTATCTCGTTGCTTTTTTTGTCTAAAATCTTTTAGAAACCGATTGATTGGATGTTATGAGCGAATACTGAAATAGATAAAGAGATAAATAACGGGATATGTACCGAAATAAATCCCCTCAAAAAAGTTACCCACTCACCTTGCGATTCACTTGAAAAAAGTTGGCATATCTTAATGCCACATAAGCGACTACGACTGTGGCAATAGCCAATTCAACACTTGCCAGTAATCTCACTTGCTGAACATATTCATCCGCGATTCCAATAGTTTCCATCCAAGTAACCATTTTAAATAGTGCCGTCGCGCCTATCACAATAGGGAAAGTAAACGCAGCGTAACCTGGGCTAAAAGGCAGTCTCAGTAATTTAAAAAAAGCGAAGTAAATTATTGCCGTCATCAACACAGCGATACCAAACAACAAAGCGATGATCACTGGTGAAGGCTCAGGTGTCACTGTGAGATATCCCGCAAGTGATAAACTTGCAGGCGCCGCAAGAATAGCTAGCGTAGGTTTTGCTGCATCTGGTATTTCATGGGTAAACATCAATCGATAAATCATCATAGGCAGCATAATGGCATAGGCCAGCATCCCAAATACTAAGGCTATCTGGGCTAAAAAGGCTAAATGCGGGTTACCTGAAAATGAAACATCGGCAACAATAATTCCAACTGGCGGGACAAACCAGCTTGGCACCATATGATGTAGCTCAAATGCTTTAGCACGGTGATATAAAAAACTCACCAAGAAAACTATGTGTAATCCAAGCCCAATAAGCCATAACGCATCACCCGCAAGCGCTGATAAATGTCCTAATGAATTAGACACTACCATGAGCGCCATAGCAAAGGTAGGCACGACACTACCCACAACAGGATGAGCCAAATCTTGTTTTAATGTGTGAGTATGAATTAAGTACTTAAACGTCAACACCAGCAGTAAAACACTGGCAATTAACGCACTAATCCACTGGCCTAGCCCATGTAAATTAACAAGGTTTTCCCAGCTCCAACCTAAACTGGCAATACCTAAAGCGAGACCCGCCATTGGCGTTGGAGCGATGAGTAACTTAAGCTTCGCTGACTGGATCATATTGACCTCTTAATAATTGATGTTCATTGAGCTAAATAACGTTCTATGAAACGAGTAAAAATGAATTAAGTTAAGTTTACGCTTGCCATTCGTTTATTTATATCCAACAATTTAAAACCATGGTTAATAAAAACTTAACGATTATCAAAATAAGATATCGCTGATATCAGAATTTAGGCCAGCATCATGACTCCAAATATATCGTTCAAGCAGCTCAATGTTTTTAGCTCAATCACTCGATACAAAACCCTTACAGCGGCTGCTGAACACCTTTTTGTTTCAAAGGCTGCAGTGAGCCTCGCATTAGCTGAACTTGAAAAACAACTTGGGCATCAATTATTTGATAGGGTTAATAATCGCTTAATCCTTAATCAAGAAGGAACCAAACTATTACCTTTAGCAGATGAGCTCATTCATCGTCTGTCGTATATCAATAGCGTGTTCGCCGACAGTCAAGCGTTAACAGGACAGCTTCGCATAGGCAGTAGTGACACTGTTGGTAATCATTTAACGCCTAATATCCTCAGTGCTTTCAGGCAGCAATATCACCATGAATCACAAAGTTTGTTCGTATCAAACTCAGCACATATCTGCCAAAAACTGGTGGATTTTGAACTAGACATAGCCCTAATTGAAGGCGAGCACCATCACCCAGATATTATCGCCATTCCTTTTAGCCAAGATGAGATGTGTGTGATTAGCGCGCCTAATCATCCTTTAGCAGCAAAAAGCGTGATTGAGTTAAGCGCATTAGATAACAGTCACTGGGTATTACGAGAACAAGGCTCAGGCTCGAGAGACTGCTTTATGCAAAACCTAGCACCCTACATTGACCATTGGCATCAAAGTGTTGAGCTCAATACTACTGAAGCGTTAATTAACTCAGTCGCAGCTGGATTAGGGTTTGGCTGCTTATCTAATATTGCAGCGCAATATGCATTAGAGAGCCAACGCGTCAGTAAAATAAATGTGTCGATTGAAATGCCAAGGAAGTTTTGGATATTGATCCACAAAGATAAATACCAAAGCCCATTATTAAAGGCTTTTATCGAGTTTTGTATGGAGTGGGGAAAAAACCGATAATTACATTATCAAACCCATATTTAGTTAAAGATTTGTCTCAAATAGAAGTTATTGCTTATAAAGCTTAAATCTAACACCCCCAATTCATTGCTAAAATAAAAGCTGAACGCGTTGTGACTGCAGCTTGAATTGGGGAAATAATAGCCAGCTACCATTCAGCTAAACCTATAAAAAAGTAAAAGCTCAGATATGATAATATTTGCGTATAAACAAGCTCTCTCCCCTTTCTTAATCACCGTATCAAGCGTCATAAGGAGCCAATTATTTCAAAGTACATTATTATCTTTGATGGCGTTTGTAATCTATGCAATGGCGCAGTCAACTTCATCATTAAACGTGACCACAAAGATGTATTTGCTTTTACGCCTATGCAAAGTAAAACCGCGCAGGCATTAATGACTGAATATCAATTGGAAGATATTGGATTTGATTCGTTCATTTTAATAAAAGATGGAAACTATTTACTAAGAAGTGATGCTGCTTTAGAGATAACTAAAGATCTGTCAGGGCTTTGGTTTTTATGTAGGGTATTTAAGGTGTTACCCACTGGGTTTCGGGATTACTTTTACCGTCTATTAGCTAGAAATCGTTACCGTATCTTTGGAAAAAAAGAGACTTGTATGCTGCCTACACCTGAGCTGAAAAGTAAATTTTTAACATAGTGAGTTTATTAATACTCAGTTACTAAAGCTCAGCGACTAAAGCTCAGCGACTAAATCCCAGCTACTATATCTCAACTACTATATCCTAGGTGCTAGTTACTAGCTAAGTAAACGAAGTTAAATCGCTTACTGATTTTCAGCCGATTTGACCGTAATACGTTCTTGATTTGATAAGCGGATTTGAATGCCATCAACGGTAGTAATTCGCTGTGCTTCAATATCTTTTTTACGCACTTGATAACTGGCTGACATGGCTTCGACAGGTGATGATATCGTCACTTCTACTACAGTATTATCGTCATACCAAGTCCAGCCCCAGAACCCCGCTGATGCAATCATCGACACTGCTATCATGGCATAAATAACTGCACGGCTTAAAAACGGCGAGCTTTCAACAGCAAGTGCTTCGCTGCGACTCACTTTACTGCCACGGCCACTGCGCAAATATGCAAAAGCACCTACTATCACTAAAAGTGTGACTAAAATTTTTGTCAGCACGTCATCTTCCACCCGTCATTAATTAAACTCGATTATAACTAATCTAGATTAATTTAACGTTATCTAGCCCACATCACCAGTGCATGATTGAGTTGATAAGCGAATATGCACTGGGCTGGATAACAAAATCTATGATGTCGGTTCTGAAATCGCAGCTTGAATCAATTGTTTTATTTGCTCTGGGTGGTCAAGTGTAGCGTCATGACCGCACTGCTCCACTTGCAGTAATGGGGTATGATAAAATTCCGCTAATGCTTTACTGCATTTAGGGTTCGCCAATTTGTCTTGATTAGCTCCGATAATGCTCACACGGCAATGACCAAACCAAGTACATTGATAACGTGCGGCGGCGTAAATTTGTCTCGCACCATTGAATAAACTGGTGTGCAATTGACTGCGCATTTTGCCCCAATCGCTAATAACCCTTTCGTCATGGGCTTTTGTCACTGTGGTGTAGTTGAGAACACAAGACTCAATAAAGCTTAAATTAGCTGCTTTATGTCGATGCCAAATTGAACTGATTAGTGGTCTTAATTGAAAACGTTGATACCAAGGTGACAAGTTACCGGCACTGGAATTAATCAAAACCACATGACGCACTTGTTTATGGCGTTGTCTGGCCATCTCTAAAGCAATCATGCCACCCATCGACACGCCAATGATCACTAATTCTCGGCTAAACTCAGGGTTATCGTTAAGTCCTTTATCAATTTGCTGCCAAATATCATCGCTGTAATTACCAATCGTTAAATGACTTGGCTTTGAAGCTAAAATTCCATTGCCTGTTGCATCGGGGGTTAATACGTCTATACCTTCATCTCGCAACTGATCATCAAAACCATACCAATGACGACTATCTCGCATCAATCCACGCAATAACACCCAAGTTGCCATCAGAATACTCCTTTGCTTCGCCAGCGAATTAAGCTGTTACTATCAAGATGCTTAAGACTTTTTAGCCCAATATCGCTCAGCGTCAGTTTGTAAACGCTCAAATTGTGCTTGGTTAATGTTTTCAAGCACATTAGCGTATGCCGCTTCAATTAAGAACTGCATTAATACCACGTGTCGGCGTAATATTCGATGATGTCGATGTGTTTTTTGCGGATTAAAATAACCAGAGAAATTAAAAATTTGCCGTGGATTCTTCTTTACCCATGCCCAAGACCCCATCTCAAGCGTTAATGGAATAAAAGGCGTTTCACTTTGATTAGTTTTAGCAAGGTAGTCCCAGATATCACCATGAGTCTGATAAAAATGACTCTGAGGCGACAATTTATAATGACCATGATGAGGATAACCAAGATCAAATAATTGCTTCAAATGATAGATATAACCCATACCTTCGAAAGGCTGGCGGGTGTGGGCATAAGGGAACCAAATATGATCACTGAGACCAAACCCAGAATGAGCATCTAACGCAATCACACTGGTGCTGCTTTGTTGTAGTTGGTGAACGTAATCGACCAGCACTTGGGTTTCATCTTCCATGCCTTTGTTACCACGAAACCAGGGGAGTTTATTACTAATGCGGTGACCGCCAACAAGAAAGGTCACTTTTTCTTCTGCATCTATGGGGGCATTGCGCATTAGGTCGACATAATTACCATTACTGCGTGAGCCTTGTAAAAAGCCTACAGGATTTGCCACAGGTACAAACGCAAGCCGCACCTCTTTTAACAAGTTCTGCAGGTGTTTATCCCAAGACATACGATTAAGTAAACTGCCTAAAAATGACAACACTACCTGTGCACCAATTCGTTCAACACCATGCACACCACCGACAAACAGCACTGTAGGGCAAGGTTTATCTTGCTGGCCTAACTCGATTGCAGTCACTGACAATGACTCACCACGGTAGTGTAAATCGAGCAGAGATTGGTGGCGAAATAGCCCTTGATGCTTGGCGATTAAGCGCTTGAGCGTATCTATTTCAAAACTGTGCTCGAATGAAAATTTTCCCATTAACCTCGCCTATTCACCCATTAAGATTAAGCCTGAACGTATCCCCCCAATAATTAACTTAATACTTAAATAAGACAGACTTATGACAAGTGAGTAAACCCAAAAAGCAACCCACAGTACATGACCAAACGGATTGCTTTAATGGGTTCTTATTGATAATAAAAGTGATGACAAAATTGATGATAAAAGTGATGCAACACCGCTAAATTTATAGCCCTTAAATCTACAGCTCTAAATCTAAAGCTCTAAATCTAAAGCTCTAAATCCACAGCTTTCTAGGACTAAGCCATTTGACGGTTAAGCACAATGCGAGCACGAATATGATCGTAAGCATAGTTATAAACATAAGCATAAATGGTGATAAATATGGTCACACTGATATCCAACCAGAATGCTTCGATAAGCGAAATATTAAGAATGAAAGCCATGACAGGAATAGTGAGTAGCAATAAGCCACTTTCAAACCAGGCAATATACAAGACTCGCTGTTTTACCGTTCTTTGTTCGCGGGGCGCATCATAAAACTTATCGAAAATAATATTAAAAACAAAATTCCAGCCCATCGCAATGGTGGCAATTGCTATCATTGTTCCTGAAAGGGACACTAATTCATAATCGGTGAACATCATTAAACCAATGACCGATCCGATAATGGCCAAAAATTCAAATAACACAGCATGAAACACACGCTCTAGGGTAGACATCTCAACCTCAACTCTCTCAAAATTTCTAACTTCAGGATTAAATCAAGGCTGATTATGCCAATTGGCAATAGTATTCAAAAGTTAACAGCTATCACAGTTCGTGATACCTTGAGTTAAACAAAACAAACCTAAAACAATGCCATGTATAGCTTTGAACAACTGAAAATATTTATCACAGTCTGTGAAACGGGTTCTTTCTCTGCAGCGGCCAGAAAACTCAAGCGGGCTCAATCAGGTATAAGCCAGGCGATTGCCAATTTAGAAATTAGCATCAATCAAACCTTATTTGATCGCAGTGGAAATACTCCCACACTGTCTAAAGAAGGCGAAGCACTATTGCCCGTCGTTAAAGCCTTGATGCTGCAACAACTTCACTTTGAACAAAAGATAGCTTCACTTGAGCAGCAACACGAGCACGAGTTAATTATCGCCATTGAAGAAAGCTTAATTAGCCCAGCATTATTGTCTCACTTAGCTGTTTTAGCTGATGAGTTTCCTATTACTAATATCGAAATCATTGCGGAATCGACATTAGATATCGGTCAATTAGTGGAAGATGGCTGTGCTCACATAGGTATTGTTTATGCTGACGGTAAAATTCATCATCAAGTGGACTTTACCACCATAGGCTATACCCGTTTCATAACTGTGGCAGCGCCCACTCATCCGTTATCAAGCATGAAAAGCATTAAAGATATCGACCTACGTCATCATCGCCAAGTTGTCTTGCGGGCAACCGCAGGTCAAGAGTTATGGTTTAGTAACGGTATTAGTTCACAGCTATGGTACGCCAATAATCACAACACCATTAACGAGTTAACTCAGCAAGGAATTGGTTGGGCAATATTACCTGAAGAAATGGTAACCAGCCCCATTGAAGCGGGTAAGCTCATCAAGCTCGATATCGATTACGAACCCAATGGCTGGATTAACACCGTTGATTGCTTATCTAGCCGCAGGCACCCTTTAGGCCCCGTATACGAGCGCGCTATGGTGTTACTGAAACACTATATGAATCAACAAAATCAGCATAATAGCTTTCATATAGACCATTAGTTTTAAAGCATATTTTAGCTAAAACTTGATGAATAGCGTGATAAATACACTAGCGCCCTACCAGTTATTCAGCCGCAGTATTTTCTTCGTCACGCTCGCGTAAAGATAAGTGATTAAAGTTAGTTATCATTAAGCCGATAGCATGAAGGTAGACTACTTGAAGGCAGAATACCTGAAATTAGAACACATAAATTCACTGCTTATCTGTTATCGCATCGTCTTCTTCATTAGCTTAACCAGCTAAAAAGACTTGCACCCCCAACTTACCTCAAATTCTTGAATTTATTAACCTTTTAACAAATAGGTACACATTTCATTATTGTGTTCATTGTTGTTTCCCCATATAATCCCAAATCACAAAAAGTAAACACCCTTTAAACCACAAACCAACATTTAAAACATTGCATTAAGATATTTTATGACCCGAATTTCCAAGTTTATAGTGACTTTTTTAAGCTTCTTAATGATGCTTTATGTCCTGTTGGTCATTAGCTTTAGCCAAGGTTTAGAAGCTATTCACAGCGATAATTTTCACCATAAAATCACTTCAGTAAAAATGACTGACGTGGTGAATGCGAATGCCAGCTGGGAAACCTTACTTTTCCTTGAAAGCGATATAGTCAAGTCAGAGCTGTATTATTTTGCCGTGTTAGAACGTACAGAGCAGATGTTAAGCGTTGTTAGGGTAAAAGATGTATTCAGTGAAATGCTCATGTTCAGCAATATTCCATTACTACTAATGGTTCTACTCGCTTACGCGATTCCTTTTTATATCAAGTCCAAATCAGATCGAAAGAATAGCGCTTCACTCGGTTTCATTATTAACGAAACCGATAAACTACTATCAAACTTTAATATTAAGCTCCCTCAAGACAAGCAACCTAACACCCTCAGCCAAATTAGCGTGGCCCTTAACGAGTTAAATAAGCATGTTAAAGAACATAATATTAAAACCCAATTAAGTATCTATCAGGATAAACTGACAGGACTTATCGACCGTCATGCTTACCTAGAACATCTAGAAAACCAATTACAAAAAGCAGAAAAAAACGGAATTCGACAAGCATTATTATTTATTGATTTAGATGGTTTTAAGCAAGTAAACGATTCATTCGGTCATAGTTTTGGTGACGAGATATTAATTCAAGTTGCCCAGCGACTTAGCACTGTAGTACGCAATAATGATCTGAGTAGAGTCAGTGAGTCTTTTGAATTAGAACTCAACTTATCCCGTTTAGGTGGTGATGAGTTCTCAATATTCATTGAAAATATTGAAGATGATTTACGCGCAGTAGAAGTATCAAAAAATGTCTTACAAGAAATTGAACGCGACTTTGTACTGGGTAATAAAGTCATCAAAATTGGCGCGAGCATTGGTATAGCAACCTACCCTGATAGCGCTTCAAATCCGAATACTCTATTGCAAATGGCCGATGTTGCCATGTATCGAGCCAAGACTGATGGTCGTGGTATCTTCAGAGTATACTCACCAGAAATGGGCAGTAAAATTCGTCGTTTCCATTATCTACTTGAAGAAATGCGCCTCGCTATTACCAGCCAAAATTTCACGCTTTCTTTTCAGCCTATCGTTAATGTAGATGACTGCAGTATCGACTATTTCGAGTCTCTTGTTCGCTGGAATCACCCAGTTGAAGGACCTATTTCACCTGCTGAATTTATACCAATTGCGGAAGATTCAAATCTTATCCTCGAACTGGGTAACTGGATTTTATTTGAAGCCTGCCGTCAAATGTCAGCCTGGCATAGCGCAGGAATGAATAAGGTCAGAATGTCAGTGAACATCTCTGGTGTGCAACTGAAGCATTTACCTATTTATGACTGGGTAATGGACACCCTTGCTAAAACAGGCTTACCCGCACGTGCTCTAATGCTTGAAATCACTGAGTCTTGTTTATTCCACGCATCGGAAAAAATCATCGAAGATCTTGAAAACCTGCGTAAGCAAGGAGTGTTGATTGCGATTGATGACTTTGGAACTGGCTTTAGTTCATTATCAACTCTAGGTAATTTACCAGTAGATATCATTAAAATTGATAAACTGTTTATCGACCAAGCGACGATCAACCCTAAATACGAGAAGATATTGAATTCAATTAGTGATTTAGGAAAGACCCTTAACTTAAAAGTGGTTGCTGAAGGGGTTGAAGTGGCGTCGCAATTTGAACTGGTTAAAAACCTCGGTATTCATTGTGTTCAAGGTTTTCTCATTAGCCGCCCAGAGTCTTCCTACGATGTTGGCTCCAATTTGATTAAAAAGAACCTTAACCACATAGCATTAACGGGGACAGGTGTTTGTAGTCCTAAGTAAAACTTATCAAGTACTCACATATCTTAAAGTGACTACCCTCTAGGTACAAAAAAGGACTGCATTTGCAGTCCTTTTTGATTAAAGCTAAATCTTATTGAGTCACTGCTTTGCGCTTATTATGGGTAATAATAAGTCCGACTAAACACACAATACCAGTTGCAATACCCACAGGCTGACCAAACGATTGCGGTAAGCCAATACCAATGCCCGCTGTCATAATGTAAGACACTGTCACACATGTACCGATAATAGCAGGTAAGCTTACAATCCAGTGGAAGGCACCACGGTCAAATAAGTACTTAGTCGCTAGCCACAATACACTGGTTGAAAGCAGCATATTTGAGAAGGCAAAGTAGCGCCAGATCAGTGAGAAATCAATCTTAGTCATGAAGTAAGCAATGATTAAAATCGGGATTGCCACTAACAGACGGTTGCGCATATTCTGAGGAATACTAAACGCATCAATGATGGTTAAGCGCAGTGAACGGAAAGCTGTGTCACCTGAAGTAATCGGGAAAATTGCCACTGCAATAATCGCCATAACACCACCCGCGACACCAAGATAAGTACTAGCCACTTGGTTAACAACTAATCCTGGTCCACCAGCATCAAGAATACTCTTAAGCTCGACATAGCCACCTGGGAAGGCTGCAATACCCGCTAATGCCCATACACACGCTACGATACCTTCAGACATCATTGCGCCATAGTAAACAGGGCGAACATATTTCTCGTTAGTTAAACAACGAGCCATGATAGGTGCTTGGGTAGAGTGGAATCCACTGATTGCACCACAGGTAATGGTCACAAATAGTAATGGCCAAACTGGTAATCCATCTGGATTAGGCTCAAGTAAATCATTGTTGTAATGGCTATGGTCGAAGTAAGCAAAAATATCACCCATTTCAGGCAATTGAGGAGCACTAATTAATAATGCCACTGCAATTGAAGTTGTCATCACAATCATCAACAAACCAAATAATGGATAAAGCTTGGTAATAATTTTATCGATAGGCAATAAAGTTGCTAAGAAGTAGTAACCTAAAATTAAAACAACCCAAAACACATTATTGGCAAGAATAGTGCCTTCGAAGTAATCAAGATTACTCAATAATCCTGCTGGGCTCATAATGAATACGACACCAACGAAGAACAGTAGCATCGCGGTGAAAACCAGCATCACACCTTTAAAGTAAATATTAAAGTATTTCCCAGCTATTTCCGGCAAGCTTTTACCGTCATTTTTGATACTCAATACACCGGAGAAATAATCGTGTACAGCACCACCGATAATATTACCCAGTACAATCCATACTAAGGCGATAGGACCATATAAGGCACCTAAGATAGGACCAAAAATGGGACCGACACCAGCGACGTTTAGAAATTGGATAAGGTACGCTTTAACGGGATGGACTTCGACATAGTCGACCCCATCTTCAAAACGCTTTTGGGGTGTTTTTATGTTGGGGTCAATGCCCGCTTGGCGCTCTACAAAAGGACTGTAAAACTTGTAAGCGAGGATCAACAACGCAATACAAATGAAGAAAATAAGCATGTTATTGTGCCATCCATAACTTTATAGGGTATTAGAATAGCCTTGAGTGTCAGCCACTATGTAGCATTGGTCAAGTGTCACTGTGTTATACCAAAGTAGGGGTTGTCAGCCGCAACCCCCTAGTGCAGGCGGGATGTTAGATAAGTGTAAACTATCAAAAAACGTTTTATTTTAAACTCTGAGCAAATAGCAGAGATAAACACTAGGTTGATTGCTTTTGTTAGTTGTTTTAATAACTTGCTTTAATATTCAGCTAGAAATACAACCAGAGATGTTAATACAAAATACTTTCAAAACAGTAAGTTTTGTCACCAAGATACAAATTTATAACCCTGTTAATAGATGTTCAAAAATGAGAGTAAGCTCATACCTTAAAGAGTGTAAATATCACTAATCTTTTACAGTTCTCCTTGGCACTGCCCTACTTTACACCGTTCTCCTTCGCACAGCCCTACTTCACACAGCCCTACTTCACACAGCGCCCCATCGAGTGAACCAAGAAATAATTGCCCATGGCTGAATAAGAGTTGGCTAAGTGACTTCTAATCTCTATCAAATCTTTGATACCTGAACTGCTCGCATAAAGATTATCTTGCAAGAAATCATCGATACATGAAAGCGACCGAACACAATCTACCTTACCAATTTATATATAATCGACATATTTCAGTTTAGCCATTTATTGTAGCTAATACTTATATAGATAGATTAAAAAAGTATAAGAATTAATCCGTTGTTCAACTAAATTTTGACGACATATATATTTTAATAAATACAGAGCCTTAATGGTTCTAATTTTCTCATCAAGGCTTTAGCGTCAAAATAATATTACCAATTTACAATATTTACATACAAATTAGTTTTACAAATTGGTAACACGATCATATAACCAATAGCACCTAATGCTTCAAATAGTGTATTACATTACTGAGGTCATTTTATGTATTAGGCAGCAACAGCTTATTCAGTTGCCATTCACTTGTCATAGAATGATCAGATCAAACTGCTGAGATAAAGCAGTCGATCTTGCTGAATAGGTTGTTAACTCTATGGGGAAACGACCTAAGGTATAATAATGATAAAACGTTATAACAAGACTCAACTTGCCATTACTCTGGCAACAGCGTTCACCGCAAGCTTTACTGCAGCTAATATCAGTGCAGCAACAATCAACATAACCAACTCAGGCTTTGAAAGTAGCTTTGATGGCTGGATTGATACCGACCCATCTTCAGTTTCGGGTGTGGCCTTTGAAGGCAGCAACTCAGCAAAAATGTCTGGCTCAAACGGCAGAGTTGAACAAACAATTAATATCGATTCAAACAGTGATTACACCCTAACAGCCTATGTAAAGGGTGGTGGTAAAATTGGTGTATCAGCAAGTGGTGTGAGCGAATCAACCAACATCAGTAGCAGCGACTGGCAACAGGCCAGTGTATCGTTTAATAGTGGCTCAGCGACTAGCGTTACCATATATGGGGAATACTTTGGTAATGAAGGTCGTTTTGACTCTTTCGAACTTACAACATCATCTGATACAACTGAACCTTCAGAGCCGACTACACCAGTCACTTGTACAGGCAGTAGCGCCCTAACCATTGTAGCCGCAACAGATAATGGCACTAATGATGGCCACGGACCCAACAATACCATTGATAACAGCTATGATACTGAATCTCGTTGGTCATCTAACGGAGAAGGTAAAACCATTACCTATGATTTAGGTGTACAGTCAGAAGTGAAATCTGTGTCTGTTGCTTGGTTTAAGGGTAATGAGCGCGCATCGTACTTTGATATAGAAACTTCTGCAGATGGTAGCAGTTGGTCATCAGTCTTATCTTCAGGTCAATCAAGTGGCAGTAATGCTGGACTAGAAGAATACGATGTCACGGATACCAGTGCTCAGTTAGTGAGAATAACCGGTTACGGTAATTCATCTAATACTTGGAATAGTATTATTGAAACTAAAATTAATGGTTGTTCAGATGGTTCTGCACCCACTGATCCTACAGAACCTACTGACCCAACCGAACCCAGTAATCCTGTCGGTAACTTAGATCCTGATTTACCCCCTTCTGGAAACTTTGAATTAGTGGACTGGACCTTAGGTGTCCCAGTTGATGAAAATAGTGATGGTAAATCTGACACCATTAAAGAAATCGAATTATCCAGTGGTTATAGTCGTACTCCGTATTTTTATACTGCTGCAGATGGAGGCATGGTATTTAGATGTCCAATTGATGCACCAAAAACCTCAACTAACACCAGCTACGCCCGTACTGAGTTACGTGAAATGTTGCGCCGTGGAGATACCAGTTATAGCACTCAAGGTGTCGGTGGCAACAACTGGGTATTTGGCAGCGCACCTTCGTCAGATCAAAATGCAGCAGGCGGCGTTGATGGCGTTTTAGAAGCAACGCTTGCCGTTAACTATGTGACGACCACAGGTGACAGTAGCCAAGTAGGACGTGTGATTGTCGGCCAAATTCATGCTAACGATGATGAGCCGCTACGTCTGTATTACCGCAAACTACCATCAAATAGCAAAGGTTCAATCTATATTGCCCATGAGCCTATTACTGGTTCTGAACAATATTACGAGATGATTGGATCTCGCAGCAGCTCAGCTTCAGATCCTGCTGATGGCATCAGCCTTGATGAGAAGTTCAGTTACCAAGTTAAAGTAGTGGGAAATACCTTAACTGTGACTATCATGCGTGAAGGTAAAGCTGATGTAGTTGAAGAAGTGGATATGAGTGGTAGCTCTTATGATGCAGGCGACCAATATATGTACTTTAAAGCCGGTGTTTATAACCAAAACAACACGGGTGACGCAGATGACTATGTCCAAGCGACCTTTTACAGTTTAAGTAATAAACATACTGGTTACGCATACTAAGTATATAGAAGTGACCTATCCTCTCCGGCATAGGTCACTTTTTGTATTTGCCACAGTTGCTCAACGACTAGTTATTATTCAAAGCTAGCAACCCTAGCTTTTTCCTAGATTTAAACCAAAAAGCATAATGCTAATGTTTGGTATACACTTATTTATATTAAGTAAATTATAGCTAAAGGACCTCAAGCTAAATAGGAATTTGTGAGCACTCAACTCATGAGTATTTACCTATACATGATCCATAAATGAATGGTCCATAAATGAATGGCTGATAATTGAATGGCTGATAATTGAATGGTCGGTAAGTGAATTGCCTGTAAATGAAAGGCCAGTATATGAAGGCCAATAAATCGCTAATAAATAACTGAGCGATTAATGATCCTCATTAAGTGAAAAGTGGTTTTCTTATTCTCTCACTTAAAAGCTCATCTCAGCATTCAGTAATAAATTGATTAATACCAGCTTCATGCCACTTAAAGGATCTATATCGCAAAAGGTAATAATACAATCACACAAAAGCACTCAACAATTATTTAACATGATAAGATAAATTGTAGTAGCGCGACAAAGGCACATTGCGAATAACAGTGCATATGCACACTGTCGGAGAGTAAACTTTGAAAAGACACTTTAACTTATTAATCCCCTTAATGGTTATATCTCCTATAGCTCAGGCTGTCGATTCACTGGAAGATTTAGATTTAGAGTTATTAATGGCAATGGATGTCCAAGTCACGTCTGCAATGAAACGTTCTCAATCAGCCTTCGATACCGCAACTTCCATTTATGTTTTAACTAAAGAAAGGATCATACATTCTGGTGCATCCTCGGTCCCAGAAGCATTAAAAATGGTGCCAGGACTCGTGGTTCGCCAACTTGATAACAACCAGTGGGCTATTTCAGCTCGCGGGGTCGCTTCAAGGTTTTCCAGTAAAATGTTGGTCATGATTGATGGCCAAAGTCTTTATACCCCGCAGTTTTCAGCTGTGTATTGGGAAACACTCAACGTTCCACTCTATGACATTGAACGAATAGAAGTCATTCGCGGCCAAGGTGGACAGCTTTGGAGCAGCAATGCCAATAATGGCGTCATCAATATTATTACCAAAAACAGCATTGATACTCGCGGCCTGTTTGTTGATGCAGCTAGCGGTAGCCAAGTTAATATTGATGCTAACATTCGCTATGGTGATGATATAGGTAGTAATGGAAGCTACCGAGTTTACGGCCATGTAAAAGATGGCAATGCATCTAAAAAAGGCCTGACTGTTGAGCCTAATGACACCACAGAACAATACTCTTTTGGTGGTCGATTAGACTTTTCGCACAATGATGATTGGTCGGGGTTTATTCAAGGGGACATGACAGAGTCTACACTTGGACAAAACTATCGCGGCGTTGTCGATGATACTAATCAAAATGTGACCTTTTCCGATGAGCTAGAACGCACAGACTCACGGTTAATGGCTCGCCTTGAAAATAGAATCTCAGACTCAGCAAATCAGATGTTCCAAGCTTCATGGTTGAATCAATCTGGCTCGCAAACCTACCTCCAAGAAGAATTTGAGTCATTTGACATTGATTATCAGATGAACTTTATTTATCAAGCTTTACAACTGGATTGGGGATTAAATTACCGCTATAGCACAATTTCATTTGAAGACAGTTTATTTCTCCACAGTGATAAACACTTCGATAATTTACAGCAATACGGCGGCTTTGTTCAGGCACAGTTTGCGCTCATTCCGGAACAAGTTGATTTTATTCTTGGCACTAGAGTTGAGCATAACGACTTAACGGATTGGGAGTATCAACCTCTCGCAAGGCTGTTATGGAAACCCGAAGAAAATCAAGTGCTATGGTCCTCTGTATCCCAAAGTGTTCGTATCCCCTCACTCATTGAATTTAATGATAACTATGCCATTAATGGTCAAAAAGTTAGCGAAGTACTACCTTTTGCTACAGGCATTGAGTCGATAGATGATTACCACATAAAGACCTATTTAAATGGCAATGATCAGGTCGAGGCCGAAACATCATTATCCTATGAAGTGGGTTATCGTTTATCACAGGATTCATGGAACCTTGATGTATCGCTTTATCATACAGACACAGAAAACGTTGCTGTTATTGATATTGATCCAAACATGGAGCAATTTTTACCCATCCTAGCTCTTTTCCAAGCAGGTCAAATACAACTGGCTTCACAAGCCTTAACCCAAACGACCATTCAATTTGATATTGTTTCTAATGCAGATGTCACCACTCAAGGCGGAGATATTGTTTTGTCTTGGGTGCCAGCCGAAATGTTTAACGCTGAATTAGGTTATAGCTACAATACTTTTGATTATGATCTTGCTGAGAACACCTTCCCAGCCATTGGCCGAGACTCAACCACACGACAAATATTTGCCAAAGCAGATGTCCACGTATTTGATAGTCATAACATTTTCGCCACGGTAAGAGTCGAGAACAGTGATGCTTATCAAACCGAGAATTACACCTTACTTGATTTAACTTGGAACTGGGAACTAAGCCAACACTGGGGGCTATCTGTTACCGGCAAAAACTTGTTTGCAGGAAGTCACCTTGAATATGCAAATCGTCAAGAAACCTACACTATCCCAAATTACATTGATGAAAGTGTGTTGTTTAAAGTAACTGCGAATTTCTAATTTTTAGATGCGTAATATCATTCAGCTTTTAAATGTATTACTACTCTCACTTTTGCCGCTAAGTAGCCAAAGTGTAATTGCTGCTGAACAAGAGCATGCACTCAAAGCTGGCTTTTTATATAACTTTGCCCGTTATGGCGACTGGCAAGAAAATACCGCTGAAAATAATGAGTTTATTCTATGTAGTTCAGACGAAGCATTTATCAATACCGCTAGAAAAGTGCTAAACCATCGAAGCGTTGATAATCAGCCTATTATCATGCAGCAAATTACACTTGAAACAGAACAAGTTAACAAATGCCAATTGCTCTTCATTACGACTAAGACATTTTCAGACTGGCTCAATTTGAAACAAAGCCAATCATCTATTTTGGTAAACACTATGGTGGTCGGTGAGTCACAGGGGTTTATTGAAGCAGGTGGACACATTCGTTTTTTCATCGCCAGCGGTAAAATAAGGTTCGAGATATCACCCAAACAGTTACAGCAATCCGGCATCACCATGAGCTCGAAAGTATTGCGACTTGGTCGCGTACTGGATAGGTGACGCCATGAAAAAATTCTTTTCAATGAACACCATCAGCAAAAAATTACTCATGATATTAATGGGAGTTTCTTTTGCATCTATCATTACCGTCACTTTTGTATTTAGTGCCTATGAACTGACCACCGCCAAACGTGAACAAGTTGATGGACTAAAAACCGTCGCTAAAATGATGGCACCTAATATTACTGCTGCGGTGTTGTTTGATGATCAAGACGCAATTCAAGAGTTAATCCAGCCAATACTGCTACGTGACGATATTGTTTCTGTCACTGTCACTGATAATCAAGACAACGTCGTGGCATTTGTCAGTCAAGAACACGCCCAATCTGACAGTATTTTAAGTCCTAGTTTGAATGTCACCCAAATCACTAATCCACTCGCTTTGGATGGGCTGGAATACGGTCAAATCCTCATTTTGGCAGATGATAGCTATATCAATGCACGCGTTAAATTTTACGGCCAGTTTATTATCATCTTATTGATATTCGCCCTTGGAATCAGCTTTTCATTATCACTTATTTTACGTCGTCGTTTTTTAACGCCGATTTTGCATCTGGCGACCATCGCAGAACGAGTCTCTGATTCCAACGACTACAGCCTTAGAGCCAAGGAGCTATCCCATGACGAAGTCGGCAAATTAAGCTCTCACTTTAACGACATGCTCGAAAACATTGAGCAGCGTGATAAACGACTGGAAAGCCAAGTAAAGCTTCGTACTGAGGAGCTTGAAAGTGCTAATGAGAAATTACACGAATACGCCTATCAAGATGGGCTAACAGCTCTGCCAAATCGCCGCTATTTTTATGAGAAATTACAGTCATTAATTGATACTGAGAATATGATATTCACGTTAGTTTTTATTGACCTTGATGGCTTTAAAGAAATTAACGATACCTTAGGTCATGACTATGGCGACTTGCTTTTGCAGCAAGTGGCTAAACGCCTCAAAAATTGTGTCCGCAGCCATGATACTGTCGCTCGATTAGGTGGCGATGAGTTTACCCTTATTGTTGAAGGGATAAGCGATCAGCGCCGCGCCAGTGAAATTGCCGAGGTGATAAAAAGCAGCTTAATTCAGCCTATCACAATTAAGAATGAGCAAGTTTATATTACCAGTAGTATCGGACTCACCTTTTATCCAAGTGACGGCAAATCCATTGAAGATGTGGTTAAACATGCCGATCAAGCTATGTACTTGTCTAAAAATAAAGGCCGCAATCGTTACGAATTTTTCTCTTTTGCCATGGAAGAACAAGCACTAGGAAAAAGACGATTAATAGAAGAGTTAAGGCAAGCCATTAAATTAAATCAATTTCAATTACTCTATCAACCCATCGTTAATATTGAGGGCGGTGAAGTCAAAAAGGTTGAAGCACTGATCCGCTGGCATCACCCTAAATGGGGCATGATTGAACCTAATGAATTTATTCATGTTGCAGAAGAAAATGGCTTAATCGTTGATATTGGTAATTGGGTTCGCCAACAAGTCATTGCCGATGCTAAAGAGTTTTATCAAATAAGTGGCAAGATTATCCAAATTAGCGTGAATACCTCACCAATTGAAATCGATAAAACTGGTAATTGGATTGATCAGTGGATATTAGACTGTAATAAATCCAAATTACCCCATGGCTCATTCTTAATTGAAGTGACAGAAAATACCTTGATGACACCTGATTCGTCGATTAAACAGCAATTGAAGTTGCTCAATAATAACGGTATTAAGGTCGCTATTGATGACTTTGGCGTAGGCTACTCTTCTCTTGCCTACCTGCAAGAATTGGATATCGATATCATTAAAATTGATCGTTCCTTTATCACCAATATTTCTAGCAATGAAAGTAGTGTCGCCTTGGTAAGAGCCATTATCACCATGGCACACAATATTGGCGTTAAAGTCGTCGCCGAAGGGATTGAGAACCCATCACAACAGCAACTACTGAAACAATTATCATGCGATTATTTGCAAGGGTTTATGTTTTCAAAACCACTCACTAAAGCTGATTTTTGCAGCCGATATGTAAAAACCTCAGCTAGTAAATCCAATTTAATAAACGGTTAGTGCGGCATAGAAATCAAGCTTTACTGTGTTTGCTAAAACGTCTTAGTTCAAGTCTTATAATTCATCTGTTAACTCAAGTTGTTAGTTCAAGTTCCTAGTTCAGTTTTCTTATAACAAGCTACTTAGAGCAAGCCTTTTAGATTAAGCTAGTTAGCTTAAAAACCATAAGCTCATAACCGTATAAACGGGTATACCCAATATCACGTTAAACGGAAAGGTGATGCCTAAAGATGCACTAATCGACACACTGTGGTTTGCATGAGGTAACACCACTCGCATTGCCGCAGGAACAGCAATGTATGATGCGCTAGCGCCTAACACCGCAATAAGTATCACCCCGCCACTAGACAGTCCCATCAACACACCCAAACCACAACCTAACGTGCCACCGATTAACGGCATCGCCATACTGAAAGCCAAAATAAAGCTACCAGCACGTTTAATATCACTCAATCGACTTGCTGCAACCATCCCCATTTCTAATAGAAACAGTGCCAGAACGCCATTGAATAAATCAAAAAATAACGGGGCAATAGTTTGCGTTTTTTCTGCCGCTAAAAAACCAATAACCAAGCTTCCAACCATCAGCACAATACCTTGATTAAAAAACATTTCGTGCAGCAACTTTTTAGATGAAGACGAGTTGATTGAAGTCAGCTTAATTGAAGGCAGTTTAAGTGAAGCAAGAGTAGAACTGGAACATTTAGCTTCATCGTCTGTAGCATTACCCGCGCTTATTGAAGAAGGTTTTGCCAGCATAATCCCCACCACAATCGCAGGCATTTCTAGCAACACAACAAACAATGGAATATAGGCTTCATAAGCAATATTTTTGCTCTCTAAATAAGCCACTGCCACCGCGTATGTTCCCACACTGACCGAGCCATAATGCGCTGCTATTGATGCCGCATCATGACGCTCAAAAAGGCCAATATAATGCAATATTGGAAAAGCAATAAAAGGCAAAAGCAGCCCAAAGAGCAATATATAAATCGACTGTGTTAACAATGCCCAAGAAGCATGTTCAGCCAATGCAACTCCACCCTTAAGCCCAATAGCAATCATTAAAAACAGCATTAAGGCTTGGTATAAACTTTTAGGAAACTCGATCTTAGCGCCAGCTAAAACGGCAGCGACACCCAGTAAGAAAAAGCCAATGCTGACATCTATCTGCATGGGCTATCTCCTACTGATACAGCTTGAGTGAGCTCCATAAGACGCTGCGCTTTTCTTTTCTCAACCCGAAATGAGAACACGCTTAGCAGTATTAGCCCTGTTGCGATTGCAACAAGCCCTAACCCTGCTGCATCACTCTTGGCGACTAACAGCCCTAACACCAGCATAGAAAATGCAACGACTAGATTAAAAATAAGTTGTCTGTATGCCATTGCGTATTCCTCTATTCAAGTCTGATTAAATTATTGAAGCAGCAGGATTATGCCTAAATACATAAATAGATAAAAATAGATATTACCTATACACTTAATAGATAAAAATCTATACATGTAACCAGACTCAGCAAAGAACAGCATCAGAGCCTCATCAAATAAGCAACCTATGTGGAGCATTATGGAATCTCGAATACACGCACATATCGGTACCATTAGACAATTAGAAATACTGTTAGCCGTGCACGATAAAGGCGGAATTAACGAAGCTGCAAAAGCTTTGTTTCTGACCCAACCGACCGTATCGATTCAAATGAAGAAACTGACAGAGGCTGTTGGTGAACCTATTTACCAGTTCACAAATCGCAAACTGGTGTTTACTGATATTGGCTTAGAAATGGTAAAGACAGCAGTAGAAGTGCTAGATAGTTTTGCTCGATTAGATATGTCATTAGGTAAAATGCGTCAGTGTAAATCTGGCACTTTACGAATTGCGGTCGTCACCACATCAAAGTACTTCATTCCGCACTTACTTGGCCCTTTTTGCGAGCAATATCCAGAGATTGATATTCAACTAAATGTGGGCAATCGAGAACAAACCATAGATCGGCTCAAGCAAGGGATTGATGACTTTTATGTATTTAGTCACCCACCCATTGATAGTGATTCAGATAGTATTGAGCTACTGCAAAATCCTTTAGTGGCTATTGCCCATAAAGCTCACCCGCTTGCTAAACATAAACAAGTAAGTCTTGAGCAACTTTGCCAAGCCCCCTTTCTCATTAGAGAAAAAGGCTCGGGAACCCGTCATGCCATTGAAGGTTTTTTTAAACAACATCAAGTTAGCCCAAATGTAAAAATGACCATTGAGAGTAATGAAGCCATTAAACATTGCGTGATGGCCAAATTGGGCATTTCAATTTTGTCAGCTCACACACTGACCTATGGGGGGCAAAATGACTTAATCCGCCTGCCCATTAAAGAGCTACCCATTAATGCTAAATGGTTTTTTGTATGGTCTAAATCAAAAAGACAAACCTTGATAGCTAATCAATTTTTAGAACATATTCAAACCAATGGCAGACAATTATTAGAGCAAGAATTACAAAGAAACGGCATAGAGTCGTAGCGAGTAAGCCTTGCTGCTAGCCTAAAAAACTCTTTTAATAAAAGCCTAATTAACACTATAGCCTTTACCCTCTAGGCAAGCTGCGCGAGCTTGATAAAAGTTTTTCTCGCCTTGGGCATTAGCAGTTTGTACCTGAGCCTGTTGTTGCGCAGCTTGCTGCTGAGCCGCTTGTTGTTGCTGTTCAGCTTGTTGAATATTACTGCGGCGACTTTGACGTCTTGCTGCCACAGCGCCAATAGCTGCTCCATTTTGCGCTGCGTCACTACGATCATCATCACCAAATTCGGCAATCATAGCGCCAGCGGCTGCACCAGCCATAGCTCCTCGCATGCCAGAGCCTCTTTCAGCAGAGTCACTACTATCAGGTGTAGCTTGTGTCGGTTGCGTTGTTGTGGCGACAGTTTGTGGCTGACTTGGGTTATAGCCAGTTTGCGATTCAGCCCAACTATTACAGCTTGCCTCATCACTAGCCTGTAGCTCTGAACTTTGATTTTGCTGAGGAAAAACATACTGCTCAGCATAACTAGTATTAATGACGGTAAAATTCATCACTGCGGCAACGGCAAAAGTAGATACAAGACCTGCAGTTTTTAGCAATAAAGTCTGATTAAGCTTAGACATAATACCTCCAATAAAAGTTAGATAATCAATTGTTGTTCAAGAGCGCAACTGTCATTTTCAACATAAGCCATTTGCAACATAAGCCTTTTCAATATAAGCCATTTGCAAAGTCAGCTCTGTTTGGCAACCAGATGAATAACTGCGCTTTAACAGCACAAATAATCGCCTATTATTGGCGAATATAGTTACCATTTAACGCCAAAAATAAAATCAAATGAAACCTAACTGAGATATGAATCCCCCCTAAAAGGCATGAAGGGAAAGCCAAAGGAAAACGAAAAGGAAAACGAAAAACGAAAAACGAAGAAGAATTTAGAAACGATGCTTTGCAGAAGAGCGAGTCTAATTTGCTAAAACGAGCAAGATGCTCGTTTTGTATTTACTGACATCCCAAAGAATTGAGCGCAACGAACTGCAAGTTCAAACTGCCAAGAAAGGTGGTGAATTAACAAAAAACCAGTACAGAACCAGCTGTTGTATTTCTAATGAACATCATGTCTTTTCCATGAATAAAACTGCAAATACTGTTCTGTCTTTTAGCGCAGCTTTCTTTCAATCTATCGATCATTTTTTGCAAATTAATGCTTTGTTGACTGACTAGATATAGTTTATGAAGTTGAATGATCGAATAACGTTTTAACGACGATTTCTTGAAACAAACTTTTTGATGAGTTCGGAAATAGTAAGACAAGGTTCTTCTTTTTCTTGCTGCTTGGTAAAAGCGAGCAGCGTTTATCTCACCGACTCTGAACTCTAAAACAGTGCTTTTTAACGAACCTAAATCCTGTAAAGCGCGCACGATTCTATGGCCGACGCCTGGCACAGTATAGCTTGCAACACAATTTTCAAAACGCTGCTTATGCTGCCTATCAGGAAAAAATAGTGGGTCATAGATAATCGTTAGCGGTGTTTTACACTGGCTCACATCTAAATGACTAATATCGCGTTTTTGAGATTGGCTATGATTTTTAAGCTTAGGATCCCAAGGTGCTAAAGCTTGCCAATAGGTACTCAAGGGCATCAATAATAATGCTTTAGTTAGGTTCAACTTGTCCGCATGCAGCGCAGTGGCAAATCCACCTCGACTGGCACCGTAGCCAATACGGCTAGAAAAAACGGCTATTGCTGACGAGAGTTTCACTAGAAATTGTTCGAATGCTAGCGAGTCAAAGTAATTGTCATCACCGATATGATTAAAGGATATGACATTCATTTTTTGCTTAGCAAAGAATTGAAAACTCCAAGCTGATTTTTGTTCATCAACTTGCTCTTGAGACATCACCTGACAACCTGGGGGAAATGTCACCATTAAAGGCTCATCAGCATCAAAGATATGATATTGGACCAATACATTATCAACTTGTAAGCGCACAGATTGGTGATAAGTCAGCATT
The DNA here is from genome assembly GCF_009663145.1 of Shewanella sp. TC10. Classification (GTDB taxonomy): domain Bacteria; phylum Pseudomonadota; class Gammaproteobacteria; order Enterobacterales; family Shewanellaceae; genus Shewanella. The sequence continues at coordinate 20,159 of NZ_VKHR01000032.1, read as the reverse complement.
GTTAATTCCCCAGCTTGCGGCACATCATCTAAAGACATGCACTTGCTAAACGACATAATTTACATCGCATGCTACAAGACTAAATGGGGATTAAAAGTGTTAACTCACTTAAGGTTAAATCGACACGCAGCGTGTAAAAAAACAGCAAGAATGGCGTTACATATGTTAAAGGAATGAGTTTGTTACGCCATTAAAAATTAATTCAACTGTTGAAGTTATCGCCAGAAAATTCACAAGCTTGATCTCAGTTGAGTCAAGCATTGCAAAATTATTGTTCTGACAGCCTAACCCTCTTTAAATACGCCCACAAAAAAGCGGATTACTGCTATCGCCATGAACACTTCAACTAACATATTTAATGACGCCGTAATATCAAAACTCGGTGTGAGGTGCAGTGCACTCATGGTTAGCACTACCAGTAAATTAGCTCCAACCACTTTTTGCAAAGCTAATTGAGGCGCTGCACAAAGCCGCCAAATCACTACGACATTGATAAAATAGAACATAGCTAATTGCCAAACTTCAGTAAAAGAAGGCATTAAAAATACGTATTGTAATGTCACTAAAGTGCCAAAAATACAGATACCGACCAAAGCTTCATTCACAATAAATTTTGGTAATGCAATTAAATTAATAGCCATTACCGCAGACAACATAGGGAACATATAGCCATTAGGTAACGGCGTGTATATCCACAAAGCAAAACTGGTCGCTAACGACGCCATGACAATTAAGCTATCTTTAAAACGCTGCGGCAAAGGAATAGCGTTATCCCACTGCTTCACTAGCTCCTTCCATGTCAAAGTCACTTTAATATCAGTAAAGTTTCTACTGTTTTTATCAATACGTGTTGAGGTGCTCAGCAAATAATCTTTAGCAACCTGAATACGCGTCAGCATTGATTCAATCTGCATCAACTGATCGTTCAGTTGAATAAGGCTATCTTCACTAGAAACGGCTTGCAATAATGACACTTTAATCGCTTCAGGATCAGCCTCAGTGTTGTCGACGATAGACTTTGCTTGCTCAAGCCATTGAGTTAAACGCTCAATCGTTTCGTAACTCGCTATGGTCAATAACTTCCACTGTTTACGTTGATGCGATAATTGGTAACTCCCTGCACTGGGCAAATCTAAAATTAAACTTTGGGATTTGATGCTTTCGGTCATCTTAGCTAAGTTAGCCTGATGTGCTAAAAGCCCATCTATACTCACCTCTTTTTTGCCATTTAAGCATTCTGTTAGCTCTGCAACTAATTCAGTTAATTGCGCTGTGATGCTTTTATGTTGTGTATAAAAATTGACTTCAGAATTAATCGGCCAGACAAATCGAAATACAAGACTAAATACAGTGACGCCTAACAATGTTTCTTGGAGGCGCAGAAATATCATATTGACCGAAGTGATATCGTCAAAGCTGCCCATGAAACATATTAAAGTACATACAATAAACGTAATTCTGAAAAAATAGCCATGTTTGCGATCATAGGACATTAAAGTACAAATGCCTGCAAGCAATATAAATGTCCCAATGAATAGCATTCGCTCTTGGGCCAAAAAGGCAATCATCCCGATAGCAAGACTGGCACCGACTAACGTGCCCATAATACGGTTTTGTGCAGTTTGAATCGAATGGCTATATGATTCATTTGCCGCCAGCGTTACAACAGTAATGGCTGCCCAATAGGGCTTTTCCCAGCCAAATAACAATGCCAATACAATGGCACTGGTAAAAGCGAGGGCAACTTTGATGGCTTCTTTCGTTGCAATACCCAACATATTAATCCCCTATTCGCACCTTAATTATCACAGCTGTATCGAGTTAAACACCGCTAAATATTTTCACTGAAGCAGTGGTACCTACACGCAGTTGCACGTTTTCAGGCACATGTTCAATATGGATCTTAACGGGAATACGCTGTGCTAATCGGATCCATTGAAAGTTAGGATTAACATTAGGTAATAAGGTATTACCTGTGCTGCCATCTGATTTAGCAATACCATAGCCAATGCTTTCAACTTTCGCTTCAATCGGGCTATCTGGGTTCATCATTAACGTCACGCGAGCTTCATCCCCCATATTCACCCCTTGTAAATCAGTTTCTTTAAAGAAACCTTCAATCCAAAAACTATTCTCATCAATCAAGGCAACCACGGGGTTATTAGCAACAACCTGAGCGCCTTGTCTAAGGTTCAAGTTGGTAATAAAGCCGTCTGTCGGTGCAGTAATATGAGTGTAAGCAACGTTTAATTCGGCTTGTTCAACCACAGCATCAGCTGCTGCGAGGTTGGCTTTAGCGGTTTGAACTGCATTTTGAAAGTTATTCAAATCAAGCTCAGATACAGTACCGTGCTTACGGTTTTCAAGTGCCATTGCGCGATGATTTTCATTTTTAGCTTTATCTAATAATGCGCTCGCCTGCATCTGCTTTGCTTTAGCATTACTTAACTCTGCTTGGTAAATACTTGGGTCTATTTCAAACAGCAATTGACCTTTTTTAACGCGACTATTATCGTCCACCAGCACTTGCGTCACGGGACCCGTCACTCTTGGGGTTATTTGAATTATGTGCGCTCTCACTTGGCCATCACGGGTCCAAGGGTTTTCAGCGTAGTTTTGATACTGGCTTAATACTGCGACTGCAGCAATTACAACCATCACCAGTGTGGTAATTATACGAAACATAACAAGCTCCAAAATCTGATGAGTTAGGTAAAAGCGATAAATCGACTTAATAACACGGTAAATATCACCACCATGCAAAGCTCAACTAATGCTGGCAACGCTATCACACGCTGCCAACCGAGTTTGCCAGCAACAAATGTAACCGCAACGGTAAGAAAATAAGCTAGCATTACAACAATTAACAATGGTGGAAAGTACACTTCTCCAATCGCAAATTCATGAGGCATTTGTGTCACCAATCGAGTTATAACTAAAAAGGGAGCAGCATCTCTAGATAAGCAATGCTGCTAATGACGACTATTGTATCGATTGATTATTGTTTAACTGAATCGCTTAAAGAGGATGAGACCCGTCAAAATTATTCCCAAGACTGACTCTTGTACCAATGGCTAAATAAAGACTATCTTTAACAATGTAATGTGACTGACTCATATTCAATGAGCTTAGCGTCGCTCAAACAGACGCATTTGGAGTAGGTTTGTTAAAACTAATAATGACAATGAATAACAAAAGTAAAGAAATACACATAAGCAACTGAATACAATTACTTACTGTTTCAATTGATACAGGGTTTAATTACACTGACTTTTGAAGATAATTTTCTCAAACAATATCAAATGACATCGCGCGCCGAGTCACTTAGCCAGACATAATGATAAATGGAGCCTATACTCAATGAATTTTAGCTTAGAGCAATTACGCGCATTCGTTGCGGTTTATGAACAGCGCTCATTTAGTAAAGCTGCAGTTAAGTTAGATAAGCACCGTACAACCATTGGGCAAGTGATTACTAACTTAGAAGATCAAGTCGCAGTTGAACTGTTTAATCGCGTCGGTCGCAGTGTCGAAGCAACTGAGGATGGTGAGCTGCTATACAGTTACGCTAAAACGACAGTGCAGCAAGCACTCACTTTCGATAAAGTGGCGCTCAGTTTATCTTTTGGTGGGCTTGAATCTATTACTATCGCTTATGGCAGCTTCATGTCTCCTGGGATCTTAACCGACATTCGTATTAAGCTATTGGAAGAGTTTCCCAATATGAAAGTGCACTTTGTAGTGCGCACTAAACCAGAAATCAAAAAAGGCATTGCAGATGGCAGTATTCATCTGGCTATTGTCAATGTTTACAACAGCAAAGTGGTCAACAGTATCGACTTTACCTTTTTAAAGAATTTAGATTTTTATTTATACACAGGTAAAGAGCACCCATTAGCTACGGCACCTATCAGTAAAACCATGGCTATGATGAAATCATCAAAGCAATTTATACTCAAAGCGATGCTCGATGACGAAATGGAAAGCAAAGTCATCTTATCTTCAGATCATGAAATGATCGATCAAATGACATTAATACTCAGATTACTCGAAGCGAATGTTGGCTGGGCTTTATTGCCTAGCTTAGTATCCATATCACCAAGCTTCAAAGACAAAGTCGTCACGTTCACATCTGAACAAACTCTTGACCATATTAGTGTCCCTGTAGCGCTTTGGGCACCGCATTCAAAACAAATTGCGCCAATTAAAGCGATTATCTCCAACATATTTGCAGAGTTTGTCTACCCTCAAAGTTCAGAGTAATTTAACTGTTAGTCACTTTTCTTTTAACGGCTTATTGGGCACAACCAATAAGCCGTTTTTCATCCGTTTTACTCTTCATTTTTCACTTTTCACTTTTCACTCGGTCTGAATAGGGTGCAGCTTCACGACTTACCTCTTTTCATATCTCTTAAGGGATATTTCTGCAAAAAATTGCTCAAATATAATAATCTCCCCCTCTAGGTTCCTACCTTCAATTTCACTGATAAAAATCAATAACCTAATACATCAAACCACACTATTTTCTCTCTGGACAAAACACTATGAAGGGTTCGATCCATCAAATGAGATTAATTGTGTCTAGTTTACTGCCCTAATATTGCTGCCGAAACCACGAACTATCACTCACATTCAGTTTAATAGTGAATAAGTAAATGGTTCAAATTAACCAGTGATTATTCACTTTTGAATTAAATTTTAAGGCAGCAAATATTATGAGCATTATCGAAAATCTATTTGCCGTATCTCCTTACATCGCTTTATTTATTACACTCGCGTTAGGTTACCTCATCGGTAAAATCACCATCGGCCGTTTTGTGCTTGGTGGCGTAGCAGGAACCTTAATCATGGGCGTGTTAATTGGCCAATTTGGAGTACAAATAGATCCAGGTGTTAAAACCATCTTCTTCGCGTTATTCATTTACGCAGTAGGTTATCAAGGCGGACCACAATTCTTCAGTGCGCTTAACTTCAGAACCATCAACATCTTGTTATCTGCAGTTGTTATGACAGTCACAGGTTTACTCTGTGTACTTGCAGCAGCATTGATGTTTGATCTTGATAGCGGTACAGCAGCAGGTCTTGCAGCAGGTGGCTTAACACAATCAGCGATTATTGGTACCGCAGGTGATGCTATATCACAGCTAGGCAACGTCACCGAAGAAGCTAAACAGCTTATGCAAACTAACGTTGCAGTTGGTTATGCCGTGACCTACATCTTTGGTTCATTAGGCCCAATCTTGATGGTGTCATGGTTAATTCCGACCTTCATGAAATGGGATATCCGTGGTGAAGCACTTAAGCTTGCTGAAAAAATGTCAAACGGGAAACCTGAGCTGGCAGCAGGTGAGTTTAACGCTATTACCGACCTTGTATCTCGTGCCTATCAAATTGATGACAGCAGCGATTTTATTGGCCGCACTAGTCAACAAATTAATAAAGATTTGCTCGATGTCGCTATCGAAATGATTGACCGTAACGGTAATGCCATTGAGCTTGATAAAGACATCACAATTCAAGCTGGCGACATTGTCATTGTCACTGGCCGCCGTGAAGCGATTGCAGGTTATATGAACACTGCAACTCGCGAAGTCGTTATGCCAAAAGGCATCAACTTAATTGAAGAAAACCGTCAGCTTATTGCTAAAGATGCCAGCTTAGTGGGTAAAACCATTGCAGAAGTTAAAGCAAAAGCGAATGCGGATACTTACCGTGGTGTTTATGTCACAGACATTATTCGAGGCGGTCATTCACAAGACGTTGATGCTGACTTTATCGTCGCTAAAGACGACATCATTCAGTTAACGGGTACCGCAAAAGACATCAACCGTGTAGAGAAAAATATTGGTAAGCGTTTAGGTTCAGCCTTTGCCACTGATTATATCTTCTTTGGTTTAGGTATGGTGGCTGGACTACTAATTGGCCTAATCAGTTTCGAAATTGCCGGTATTCCCGTCACGATTGGTTCTGGTGCAGGTTGTTTAATTTCAGGCTTATTCGTGGGTTGGTTACGTAGCCGTAAGCCTGCTATTGGCTCACTACCTCTAGGTGCATCTAACTTCTTACGTGACTTTGGTTTAGCTGTGTTTGTCGGCATTGTTGGTCTACAAGCGGGTCCAGAAGCCATTAATACCATGAAAGAACACGGTTTAACTTTATTGTTCTTGGGTATGGCAGTGACCATTATTCCACAAATCATTTCATTCTTTATTTCTTACTACGTATTGAAAATTAAGAACCCAATTGAAGCATTAGCTTGTGTTTCTGGTGGCCGCAGCGCTAACCCAGCATTCGCAGCCTTACTTGAAAAAGCGGGCAACGCGACACCGGTATTTGCTTTCACAGTGACTTATGCCATTGCCAATGTATTGCTCACCCTTTGGGGCCCAATCATCGTCGGCATCGTGTCAACACAGTAGCTTCAAAGTAATAGCTTCAAAGTAATAGTTTCAAACTTAACAACATTTCGGCGAGTGAGTTCACTTAACTAGCTCGCCAATATCAAATTTTTAAATATCAAAGGTACATACTATGAACAACCAAAACACAAACGAACTAATGGCAATCGACTTCACTCAATTTGCAGACTTAAGCCCATTTGAACTAAAAGATAAACTTATCGAAGTTGCACAAGCAGTACCTGATCGCACTTTATTAGATGCTGGCCGTGGTAACCCAAACTTTTTAGCCACCTTGCCACGTAAAGCGTTCCTTCGCTTAGGTGACTTTGCACTAGAAGAGTCAGAGCGCAGCTACTCATACCTGAATGAAGGGTTTGGCGGTATTCCAGATGGTGATGGTGTTGTTGCCCGTTTTGATACCTTTGCTAAAGCAAATCAAGGTCGCGACGGCGTTGAGTTTTTACAAAAAGCGATTAGCTATGCCAAAGACCGTTTAGGCATCGAAAAGCAATCTTTCTTACATGAATTTGTTAACGCATTCCTTGCTTGTAACTACCCAGTACCATCACGCATGCTAACTAACATTGAAAAAGTCGTTAAACAGTACATCGGCGAAGAAATGTACGGTGATTTGCCAATGAATTCTGACTTTGATTTGTTTGCAACTGAAGGAGGCACTGCGTCAATGACCTATACCTTCGCAACAATGGCAAACAATGGCCTACTGAAAAAAGGTGACAAAGTAGCACTTATCACGCCAATCTTTACCCCTTACTTAGAGATCCCTGAGCTTGCAGAGTACGATCTAGAAATCGTTGAAATTCGCCTTGATGAAACCACATGGCAGCTACCACAGTCAGAAATTGAAAAATTAGCTGATACTGATATCAAGCTACTTTGTGTGGTTAACCCAGCAAACCCAGCATCAGTGAAGTTTTCTGACGATACGCTGAACCGCTTAACAGACTTTGTAAACACCCAGCGTAGTGACTTATTTATCATTACTGATGACGTATACAGCACCTTTGCAGACAACTTTGTGTCACTGTTTGCAAAACTGCCATACAACACTTTATGTGTGTACTCATTCTCAAAATACTTCGGTGCAACCGGCTGGCGTTTAGGCACTATTGGTATCCATCACAGCAATGTGTTTGATGATGCTATGCGTGCCCTACCAGAAGCTCATCAGCTAGAGCTAGATAACCGCTACAAAACGATCACTCCAGATCCACGTAGCATTAAATTTATCGACCGTATCGTTGCTGATAGCCGCGCGGTTGCACTAAACCACACAGCGGGTTTAGCATTACCGCAGCAAGTTCAAATGGCGTTGTTCTCTTTAAATTGCTTAATGGATTTAGAAGACAACTACAAAGCAGCTTGTAAACGCATTATCCGTGAACGTTACATTACCCTTTACAAAAACATGGGTGTTGAAGTTGAAGAAAACGTCGACCGCGTTGATTACTACACCTTACTAGAGCTAGATACTTTAGGTGGCAAACTTTACGGTGAAGCATTTGTTGAATGGTTTAAAGCCAGCGGCAAAGGCAAGGACTTCCTATTCCGTTTAGCTCATAAAACAGGGGTAATCTTACTTCCTGGTAAAGGCTTTGATGTGGTTCACCCATCAGTGCGCGTTTCTTTAGCGAACTTAACTCATCACGAATACGAGTTAATTGGCCGCGAAACACGTTCAGTATTGAACGACTACTTTACAGAGTTTCAAGCAGCTACTGCATAAAGAAGACGAGTATTTGCTCACTTAACTGAGCCAGTACTCGTGACAGTACTCGTGACAGTGCTATTGTTAATACTAATGCTGTTTTAAATACTAATGTCACTTCTAACGCCAATCATCAGATTGGCGTTTTTTATGCTCGCCCCCTTTTTATAAGAATCTTCATAAAATCTTACCAATAAGAGAGCTTTACTGGTGGGTTTCATCCATCAACAAGGATTATGACTATTCAAGATCACAGACTATCATTAGCCATATTGAAATCAATCGCGTTAGCCTTTATAAGCTAACGTTAACCAGCTCCATCATTGTCAGAGCACAGCATTCTTCCATTATTGTGCTCGCATTGTTCATCACAACATTACTTATAATAGGTCATTACATGAAAGGTATTATTTCGATTCAATCCCACGTGGTATTTGGGCATGCAGGTAACAGTTCTGCAGTGTTTCCTCTGCAGCGCATGGGCATGGAAGTGTGGCCTATTCATACGGTGCAATTTTCAAATCACACCCAATATAAACAAGGTTGGAAAGGTCGCGCATTTTCTGCTGACGACATCAACCAACTTGTCACAGGTATCGACAACATAGGTAAACTGGCTGATTGCCAAGCGATACTTTCTGGCTATCAAGGCAGTGCAGAACAATGCCAGGCAATTATCCTTACCGTTAACAGTGTTAAACAGCAAAACCCTGATGCGATTTATGTGTGCGATCCAGTGATGGGCGATCCTGAAAAAGGCTGCATTTTGGCAGACGGGATCACTGAGCAATTAATCAATGATGTCATGCCTATCGCAGATGTCATTGTGCCTAACCAATTTGAATTAACTCAATTTACAGGCATGGAAATCAATAACCTAGAACAAGCAAAACTCGCCTGCCAAAAAGCACTGACTCTAGGACCTAAAATCGTATTAGTAAAGCACCTGCACTCTATAGCCGATGACACCTTTACCATGATGTTAGCCACTGCAGATGGCATGTATATTTCCCAGCGACCACAACTTGAATTTAACCGCCAGCCTGTTGGCGTGGGGGATTTAATATCTGCTTTGTTTACTGGTGGACTATTACAAGGCATGAACGCTGTAGCAGCATTTGAACATGCTACTAACGCTTGTTATGGGGTATTAAAAGAAACCCATAGAAGACAAGAATGGGAACTACAAACCATTGCGGCTCAAGCTGAATTAGTTAATCCGAGCGAGAAGTTTAACGCTAAAGCGGTATAAATAATGTCATAAAAAAGCAGGAATCAAATAGATTCCTGCAAACTAGGTGCAGGGGGGAGTTACAACAGCCACCACTCACCCAAAGGAGTGACTGCAAGATGTTTATTTCGATTGAAATTAATAGTTAGCTTGGAATGTTAACCATAATTTATCGGTATCATTTGAGAAATCATAACCTTCATCTGCACCACTGAAGCTGGCATATTTCACACCTAAACTGTAATGCTTAGCAAATGGATAAGTGGCCGCAACGCCCCACTCTGTTCCCATATCAATATCGCCATAATCTGATTCAAACTGGTGATATTTGGCGAGTAATTTAACACCGGCAACTTTACCCGTTAAGATCACATGGGTATCGACCAAACCATTATCCCAGTTGCCTTTGCCGCCAAATAAGAATTTGTCAGTCCACCCGTTAAAGGCATGAAGTGTTGCCAAAGGCGTAATAAAGCCAGCTTTACCACTATCAGAACCTAGTACTTCATAACCCACTTTGGCGCCAAATGCGTCAAAATCAATACCCGCAGCTAACTTGTAGTAATCTGCGCTGTAACTTACTGGGTTATCACTCCCTTCTGACTGCTGTGCATATTCAGCTTCATAACTGACTTTCAGCGCATCTAATTTGATATTACCCGCAGCTCGAATACCAAAGGTATCTGTAGAGAAGGCTGCAACATCAGTATTGTCAATCAAGTAACCGTAACCGGTTAAATTTACGAACTCTAAACCTTTATAGTTGATATTGATTAAACTGGTTTCGTTTTCATGTTCTTCTTTACCTGAACCTTCAGGGAAAATACGATTTACATTTGCCACATACGCATAGTAAGCCGTTAAGTTTTCAATGGCGGTATTTTTAATCGATACCGCATCGTAAGTTTGCTCATTTTGACGGAATCCCACACCACCCACAAAACGCTGGTTATCTAATAAAATGCGTTGGCGGCCTAATTTAGCTAAGGTGTCTGCAGGGCCTTTATAACCAATAAACCCTTGGTTGATTTGAGTATATTTGTAATCAGCAATCAGTGACTCATTATCTGTAGAGCGAACATCATCAACTTCCGCTAATGCAAATAAGTTATAAATATCACCAGTTTGGTAAGTCAATCGTGTACGTAAAGTCGTTTGGTTTTGTTGATCGACGTTGGCAACATCAACATCTTCATAGCGCAATCTAAATTGCACATTCACTGACGAGTCATCGATAAAGGCTTTTTTCAATGGGTCGACAGTTTCAGTTTCAGCATAGACGGCCGATGTCGCTAAACTGGCAAGAACGGCTAATGTGAGGGTACTTAATTTCATTTATTGTAATCCTTTTATTTCATCATCTCGGGTGATGTTATAAAGGTGAAATGAAATGAAATAATTGATCTAGAACAATATTACAAAAGAGCTACAATTATGCATCAATATTTGTGAACCAGATCATTAACTTATACTAATTTAGCATACCTCGAAATAGGTATTTTCAGCATTAGCTCATATATTTTTTACTAAATAATCGATTACCGTTTTACTTTTATTCTGCCAATAAAGCCTAAATAAAAATGACCATCCAAAAAAAAGCCTGAAATAAGCATTTCAGGCTTTTTAAAACACAGGAAAATTTAACAGCCAGTATCGGTTATTTGATAGAAAACGGGCTCTGAATTGGTAACATCAACCAAGTAGCGCAATGAGCAATTACTGCTTATGTCGTAACCTTGAGGAAATATATACACACCAGAGTTTGGAATATTGTAAATGCCCCAATCTTCACTAAATTCATCAGTTACTCCTGCCATCTGAGCGAAAGAGCCTTCTATAGCTTTAGGTAAGTTAACGTTAGTTGCTGTGATATAACCTAGGGTAGTCGATATTTTGATGCCGTTATGATCAATCTCACCGGGATCAAGTGCCTCTTGAGAGCCAATAACCGCTTTTGAATAAACTAACGAATTAGCTGATTGAATACTGCCTTGTAAGCTGCTTAAATTCGCCTTAACGGCATCGGATTTAATATCAATAAATTTAGGGGCTGCAACAACCGCTAAAATACCAAGAATAATAATAACAACCACAAGTTCAATTAAAGTAAAACCGCGTTGAGTGGGGGATTTCATAACAAATATTCACTGACAGCATCATATTGATCTAATGGAAAAATATGAAATAGTTGAAGGAAGGCCGATAATACCCCAACCATGAACACGCCACTACAACATAAGTGACACCGCTAAGCACATTTATTAACTTTTACGCAGTTTTGTTATCAAGATCTTATTTTATGCCGTCAGCTCTACAACTTATTAGAACAATTCTTGTTTAATTAATTTGAGTAAAAAAGTTTCACGCTCAATGGATAAACCTTTTTTGTCGCTGTTGGCCATGGTATTGAGGTTATGTTGAATAGCCTCATCAATATCCATCCACACGGGTTTCATGCCATTATTAATCTCGTGGGACTCAAACTGGGTTTCACCCAATTCACTATCTATCTCGCAGGTATAGCAGAATGACAACATATGGATTAACGTCATGCCATCACGTGCCCAAGGACGATATTCTTCGTAAAGGCCAAATTCATTAATATTACGAATCGATTTAGCGCCAGTTTCTTCTTGTAGTTCTCGTACTAAGCCCTGCTCAATGTCTTCATGATCATCAACCCCTCCACCGGGTAAAGTGTAATCATGATAACGCTCGGTATAGAGCATTAAGATGTTATTCCCATCAAGCACTACTGCTCTAGCCGCTCGACGAGTCAGCATAGTGTCTTGCTGTTGAGCGACCAATTCAGATGGCGTATCAGGATGATGGCTGGTTTTTAAATGACGCATTACAAGTTCTATTTAATTCAAAAAGCGCATCATACGCTAAATTATCCCAAATAACTTTCTCTCAGCCTTTACGCTACCCCTGAAATCACCCTAATCGCTCTTACCGCATTCACTTTATTAACAATAACCCATCAGCTGTTAGCTGAACGGATAACCACGCAGTTCACTTCAAATCTCGCTAATTTAGCCTTTACATTGAAAATACTTCGACATACATTAAATACACATAAGGCACTAAAAATAAAAGAATTTTTATACAGATTAATACAGGGGTTAATAAAAAGTAACCAATCGTTATGTGCATTTTCGATATTGACTAACAAGGATGTAAATATGAAACCACTCAAATCTCAGCGACTCAAACTGGCATCAGCGATTGCTATCAGCTTTTCGGCTTTTTCTGCTCAAGCTAGTGATACACAAACATCTAAGAATGATAGTTTCCATCACGATACTAGTGCTTCATATATCACTGATACAGACAATAGCGACAATGCTTCAGTATTTGCTGGTTACCGCTATTACTTAAATGCAGTCGATACTGATAAAGGACCTTTGGCGCTGAATACCTTTTTGGCACAATCATCCAATATTGGGGTGAATTATATAAAGTCAGATTTATCCGAAACGACAAACTATCAAATTGATGGTACCTATGTATTTGCTTCAAAATGGTTTATCGGTGCTAATTACCAGCAAATCAATGATGATTTAGATGACTGGTTTTATCCGTATGATGAGTAACTTTACGGCATTAATCTTGGCTATTATTTTAATGACACATCATCCGTCTCGGTTTTCTATCAAAACCAAAGTGGCTCTGACAATTACCAAAACCCAAATGCTGATAGCCAAGATTGGGTGATGAATGCCAACTTTGATAATCAAGCTGACATCTTTGGTGTTAATCTACAAAGTTATATTCCGATGGAGTCATTCAGTGGGATTAACTTATTTGCGAGTTGGCAATATCGCGATAGTAACAACAGCTATTTCACCCAATTTGTAGCCAATGATTATCAACCTCAACGAGCTTTTACCAATACCAATGAGCAAACAATGCATCACCTATACCTTGCTGCTGATTTTTATATTAATCATGCATGGTCAATCGGTGTAAATTACGCTTGGCAAGATGTCGATGGGACTTTTGTAATTAAAAACAGCTTGCTTCCTGATGACTCCGTAAACCACTATTCCGATAGCTTTAATCATTATGGGGTCAACACAGCTTACTGGTGGCAAATTTCTCAACATTTTTCTGCTAAATTTAGCGTAGCAAAGCTATTTAATGATGAACTCTCAGACAACTTATTGCTAGGAGTTGACATTAACGCTCGCTTTTAAGTGAACATTATTTCAACGTTTCCTAAAACAGCCTGCTGTACGTGGGCTGTTTTAACAAAACCCGCCTTTGGGGCAAATTGATAACGGTCACGCTAGATATATAAACCATACTATTCATAACAAAACGGCAGCCCTTGAGGCTGCCGTTTACAAGTAAATCTTTGTTGTATTCGTGTAGTTAGCGTTATTGATAACATGAATAACCCAGCTTAATCTGCCATTCTCACTACATCAACATCGATGGAAGTCGAAGTCCATTCGCTATCAATTTCGCCAAGCAAAGTGAGTTTAGTTTCTGGGGTTGCACTAATGCCTTTCCAATTGTCGTTATCAATTTCTACAACGATTTCACCGCTATCATCCTTAAAGCGATATTCTTCATCACCTAAAGACTCAACGATATAGCCAGTTAAAACTGCAGGAGTGTCATCTTTTGCTTCTAACGCTTTAGCTGCGGTATTCACCTCACCACGGCTTGGCCCAATAAACCCACCAGCTTGTTTAATACTTGTATTAGCCGTTGGCGAAACGACGTTATCAGTAAAACCTTCAGACGGGCTGGCAATAGCCGTTGTTGAAGCAAATAGCACGCCGCACACTAATAATTTCTTCATTTGATGACCTCAAAATAGCTAACTTTTAATAGGCGCATCATACGATAAATTAGCTGAACATAAGCTGACATTTACAATCGTTAATATTAATCATCGTTAATGGTTAATTTGTGAAGTTTATTAGGCAGTTTAATGCCTGTCTTAAAAAGAATATTTCAGCACTGACTTCCTAAATCGGAGCTAGCAGCTAGTCATTCACCATCGACTCACACTCAAAGCCTTGGCGCATGGAATCAAACCGGCATTTAGAACCACACTGCCAAGGTGCATTATCATATTTAGCTGATACAGTCTGAGCATGTGCTTTACAGGATTCATAGTCAGTAAAGTCAGTTTCCATTTCATATTTTGCTGAGTTATAGCCATTTTTATACACAAATGAGTTCCATATTACTGGCCCCTCGTGCTGATTTGATAGGTTAATCATCACTACCGATGCAATAACAGCGATAAGTAAACCGATAATAACAATCAGTGAAATGAGATTTGAATTTTTAGCAGTCGTCATATTAGGGCCTGTTGATCTTTCAAGATTGTTTTTGCAGTGAGTTGTTGGCCATTTATACAAGGCTGAGACTTTGTAGTGTAGTTATTCTACATAAAAAGCCGATAACGCAGTAAAAATGGCCAACAAACGCTGCCCGAAGGGATCGACTAAAAGCGTTTTACTCTTTGTTGAATGCATCTTTGTGAATAAAAGGGGCTTAGATAACTAGGTATCAATTCATCCGCCTCGATTAAAACGCTTTTATTTCGAACAAAACTTAACCGGCAAAGATCAACAGGCCCTGATAGTGGCATTGGGATCAATTGAATCAGCATAAGACTATCTCATTGAAAAGCAATCTTCATTGAACTGATTCAGCTAAAAATCAAAACATGTAGCTTAAGTTAAAGCAGCCTCGCATTGAGGCTGCTATATTAACCAAATTAAGATTTTTGCCTCCTAGCTAAATTGACTTAGATGTGAATGAGCTTGATTGTTTATAGATAGACTCTGTATTTATAAACTCCTTAGCATTTGCTCGGATCGGTTTGTATTTCATAAACGGGTAAATCTGTTGTACTGGTTACCTCCTTATACACTAACTTACATTCTGCAGGTGCTCCTTTTTGCCAAATAGTGGCTTGCCCATTGCCTTCATACATGGTCCAATCTGCACCTCTATCTACCGCCATCGTTGGATCAGTTTCTGATATCGCTGAATTAAAATCAGCTTGCAATACATTATCTAGATCTAATTCAGACGCAACAACGTAGCCATAAGCGGTAAACAAATCCGTTCCAGTACCAATATCTAAATCAGTCACATTAGCTTCATTTTCAACTCCAGCTAAACTCGCCTTCGAATAAACTAAGGTGTTAGCGCCTTTAATCGCGGACTGCATACCAGCCAGTGAGCTAACTCTGGCATCACCCTGTAGATTGATAAATTTAGGCGCTGCAACAACCGCTAAAATACCAAGAATAATGATAACAACCACCAGCTCAACAAGTGTAAAGCCTGCCTGCTTTGACGATAGCCCATTAAGACGATTTACAGAATTATATGTATTCATATTGACCTCGCTAAAGAGAATCACGATTCTCTTACAATGAAGGCTCTCTGAAAGGTGTTAGGCAAACAGAAAGAGCCAAAAGTGCCTTCCTAGCGTTAGGGTATTTACAATCGATTACTCTGATCATTCTTATACAAGACCAATAAGTGACTCTATTGATTTAGGCTATTAAATCCCTTATCGAATAAAATCACTGATTGAATGACTCATCCCATGTTCCTGTTCAGTAACCTTATGGAATAGTGAAAGCCATAAGCTAGCAACAAGCCTGAGTTGACAAAAACAATTAGAGTAAAGACTCTATTTAACCATGAACCCATTTTTCATCTTCTGCAAATTAATTAAAGTTAACCAAAATCCATCTATACTCAGCTACATTAACTTTATGTTTTGAAGTGATTATCAATTAATTCTATAAAGTGATTCTGCATCTTCAGCAATTATCTCTTTATCATTAAATGTTAATCTTATTGTATTAGATGATATCTAAGCGCCTCATTTCGAAGCACTCTCTTTTGATTAGTTAGGAAGACGACATGCAAAAAATTATTCTTGTTACAGGTTCAACTGACGGTATTGGGCTGGAAACAGCAAAGATGCTACTTGCTGAAGGTCACAAAGTCCTTTTACATGGGCGTAATCCTGACAAGCTTGCCAGTGTTAAACAACAACTCGAATCATTCAGTAGTAACCAAATTGAAAGCTATGTAGCAGACCTTTCAAGCATGAGTGATGTAAAAACATTAGCTGCACAAGTCAAAGCTAATCATGGCAAACTTGATGTATTGATAAACAATGCTGGTGTTTATAACCCAACGACTTTAATCACTGTTGATGGCCTAGATTCGCGCTATGCAGTTAACACATACGCCCCCTATTTACTCAGTCAATTACTGATGCCAATCATGGATACTAGCAGTCGTATTGTGAATTTATCTTCAGCTGCACAAGCTGCTTTTTTAGCAAAAGATATGGCACAACCAAGCCAGTTATCTGATAGTACGGTATATGCTCAAAGCAAGCTTGCGCTGACCATGTGGTCTCGTGATTTGGCCTTATCTGTTCAAGGAACTGGGCCTATGATTGTGGCTGTTAATCCAGCTTCAATGCTTGGCAGTAAAATGGTCAAGCAAGCATACGGTGTATCTGGCGGGGATTTATCTATTGGGGCTGACATCTTAACCCGTGCTGCATTATCTGATGAGTTTGCAGAAGCGACAGGCCAATACTTTGATAACGACAGAGGACAGTTCGCATCACCTCACCCTGACGCATTAGATGTGGCTAAAACTGCAAAAGTAGTACAAGTGCTTGAGCAGGTATTATCTGAGTTAAGTTAACACCGCTATAGGTTTACTCCTTAAAAACAAATAAAGCTAATGACGCCCGTCATTAGCTTTTTTATTTTTATCACAACTACTTGGCTATTTACGCGTTATAGCAGTTGATAAATAGTCATTACCTATACCCGCAAATTATCAACAAAAACTATAAACTGATTCCTTATTAAGCTCAATTATCAACACTAATATCTCTTGGTAATATTATCGTCATTGTATTGCTGCGCCAATTTTTCGCAGCTTTGCCTAAAGCGATGGTGCTTTTAGGCTATGTATTATCAATAAGACTTAAGTCTTAAGGAAACGTTATGCGTTATGAAGGCAAAGTTTATCGTCCATGGCCTGAAGCGGAAAGTGTGCTAATTCAAACCACATTAGGTTGCAGTAACAACCAATGTACTTTCTGCAATATGTTTAGCGATAAACGATTTAAGATCCGTGAGTTAGAAGATATTTTTGACGATATCGAAGAAGCCAGAAATACCCACGCTCACGTTGAATCTATTTTCTTAATTGATGGCAATGTCATGGCAGTAAGAACCGAGTTTTTATTGAAAATTCTCAATAAAATAACCGAAACTTTCCCAGAAATTCAAAACATTGCTTTGTATGCAGGTTTTAATGATTTCCGCCGTAAAACGGTAGCTGAGTTAAAACAAATCCGTGCCGCAGGATTAACAATGGCATATGCAGGGTTAGAGTCTGGCGATCCTATCGTGCTAGACAATATCAAAAAAGCCATGAAACCAGAGCATGCTATTGAAGGCATGGCAATGGCGAAAGAAGCTGGCATTAAAGTACTGGCTTCATTTATTTTTGGCTTAGGTGGACGTTATCGCTCAAAAGAGCACATTCAAGCCACCACCGATATTTTAAATATCATGCAGCCTGAAGAAATCGCGCCTATGGCGATAGCAATTCAACCTGGTACTGAACTTGAAATGCAAGTTCATCGGGGTGAATTTGTTATGCCAAGTCCACTTCAGGTATTGGAAGAAGAAAAGTATTTACTAGAAAACTTAGCAGATTTTGACTGCTATTACTGGGGCGACCATGGCAACAATATCTCGCCAATGCGTGGTATGTTACCTCAGGCTAGAGTGCCATTTAAAGATAGAATTGAGCACGAAATAGCAACTAATCCAGTGACGAAACAAGAAATCATTCAAACGTTTTCTTGGTAACGCAAATTAGTATTACGCACTCTTCATTAGTGTATTTGATTCAGTAAAGTGTTGTAGCAATCGTTACAACATTTTGTTGCTTTACATAGATCTAACAGGGCAGTTATCACTCATTACAAAACACTCTTAATTAACTGTGTACCTCAGTAAAACTTCGTTATCTAAAACCACATTAGTAGACCAAATGAAACTGGCACCTGCTCCACTGAATTTCTCAATAAAATTCATGTATGCTTTTTTATTGTTTACCCCGATTTCATCATCAGAATACAAGCTCGCTTGCGGCCAAGCAGTTGAGTCAAAAGTTTCACTCATCCAATTATCAGCCTGTTTCCAATGGACAGCGTAAGCATCTTGACCATTTTCCTTACCTGTAGCAGCGCAATCAGCTGATAACCTTGCTCCCTCTTTTTCCGATAAACAACTTAAATCGTAAATAGGAGAGGTGTAGAAGGTTTGTGCCTGCCAATCACTATTTGTTACGGTTCCATCACTAAAGCTGGCAATAAAACCACCATCACCGGCATGGTAGGCGCTACCCCTATTGCTTTCAGAGCCCAAACCTAGATTTTCTTCCCAATCAATGACTTTTACTGCAATAGTGTAAGGTTTACTGACTTTAAATTTTACTATGCTTGAATTGAAAGGAGTAAATGGCACGCTATCAACTGCAATCAGTTTGCCGTTGATGTATAGCTCAAAATAATTGTCGGCAAAAATATAACCTGTAATCACCTCCCCTTGCGGGTCAACTGTCACGACAGGAACGTCATCTTGATTAACTTCAGCTAAATTTTTTGGAGTCACTCCAGCACATTGTTCATATAAATCCACCGCTTTAGGCGCAGTAGTAAATTGGTTGCTACCAGGCACAGTCCAGACATTACCCTCAGCATCTGTTACCTCACCAATACCAGCAACTCGGCTACGACCATCCTGACAATTAAATAAATTAGTAACGATTGTAGTCGCTGGGCCTTGGGTAATACTCCCAGAACCTGCATAGTTAGAATGACGTAGTTGAATGTCATCTTCTGAAGCGCAGCTAATGGCTGTACTGCCAACCATGACAATACCGCCTACTGAAAATATGATATTTTTAAACAATTCGTTTTTCATAAAACCTTCAGTCCAATCAAGTAAGTAAGCTATTTAATACTAGTTTATTCATGGCAATAATGAATAAAGTTATTTAAACCCAGCTAGGCAGAAAGCCCTAGGGCCTGTTGATCTTTCAAGGTTGTTTTTGCAGCGAATTGTTGGCCATTTATACAAGGCAGAGACTTTGTGGTGTAGTTATTCTACATAAAAAGTCGATAACRCAGTAAAAATGACCAAYAAACGCTGCCCRAAGGGTTCGACTAAAAGCGTTTTACTCTTTGTTGAATGCATCTTTGTGAATAAAAGGTGCTTAGATAGCTAGGCATCAATTCATTCGCCTTGATTAAAACGCTTTTATTTCGAACAAAACTTAACCAGCAAAGATCAACAGGCCCTAGAACATAAAATTATCGAGTTGTTGAAGAATCCCTGATAACTGGCTCTGGGGTAAATATCAATGACTTTTTCTCAACTGTTTCCTTACTGTTAGCGATCAGCAATTCCGTAGCATCTCTAGCAATTTTGACATTCGGTTGATGCACTGTTGTCAGTTTTGGCCAAGTTTGGCGTGAGGATGGACTGTCCGCAAGGCCAACAATTGAAAGATCTTTKGGTATATCTAGTCCTGCTAATCTTGCAGCAAATAAGSCYCCTGCTGCAATCTCATCATTACACGCTACAAGTGCTGTAGGTCGTTTAGATAAGTTAATTATCTTGTTGGCACCTTCAACGCCAGATTCAAATGAGTATTGCCCATACAATACCCAGTCATTAACAACAGAAAAATGTTTTAGAGATAA
>NZ_VKHR01000033.1 GCF_009663145.1 Shewanella sp. TC10 | reverse complement strand
CTTCATTCCAGTTATTTATTGCACCATCACTAGAGCCTGATGGACGAGCCTGGTTACAGGGGTTAATTAACAAATTGGGGGTGGTGATTGACTCTTGTGGCAAAGGTGCAAAATTCGCGCGCTGGGCATTTGGCTATTTACTCATTAATTCATCCATATCCCCAAAATCCATTGCCCTTTGGGTACAACCTTGCACACATAGAGGTGGCTTGCCTTAGGCTTACTTGCTTTTACAGCGTTATTTCTAAGCCGTTTCATGCCAATGCAATATATTGTCATGCCTTTGGTTATTTTATTTGGCATTACTTGGCAATATTTAAGCCAAACTACACCTAGTTTTAATTTCGCACAGGCAGCACCTTGGCATTTGAGTTGGCCAGAAACTCATGAGTGGAGTTCGGCTGCTATTTTATTAGTGCTGCCGCAGTTAGCTTTAACGTTAACGAATGCGGTAATCGCAATATCGGCGATGGCGAAAGATACGTTTCCTGAAGACAGTGAGAAATTTACCCCGCAAGCTTTTGCAAAGAGTTCAGGTTGGGCAAATTTACTCATGGCGCCTTTTGGCGGCGGAGCCATGTGTCATGGTGCAGGCGGGTTAACTGTTCAATATCACTTTGGCGCTCGTACTTGGATTGCTCCAGCTATTTTTGGTACCAGCTGTTTATTAATAGCGGCATTTTGGGGGCAGGGAATTGCAACTGTGCTATCACTTATTCCGCTTGCGGTATTGGGAAGTTTACTGGCTATTGCAGGTACTCAGCTTGCTTGGTCAAAGCGATTTATTGATGGTAAACCTTTTTGTATCTTCGTTATTTTTACCACAGCGTTAGCGTGTCTTGCTATTAACACTGCTGTAGGATTAGCCGTTGGGGTGGTCTTAGAGTTGGGGCGTCACCAATGGCAAACCTTGTCAGCGCCGAAAAACTAGCTTCAAAATCGCCTCCTTTGAGCGTGATGGCGATCACAATGTCATCATGCTCATTTGTCATCTTGTACATGCGAAGTGACTAATGAGCAAACTGTGTTAACATTTTCATTTAACCCTTCCTTATTGTGAGCTAAATGAAAAATACCCTTTCCCGCGGTTTAACCAACTTATTACCTATGGTGTTAAGTCTCTGGTTATTTTGGTCATTGTTCATATCTTTAGACGGCTTAGGTCATTTATTACTGGATATTGTGGACCTTGAAAATAGCTTTGTTGGTGCTGGGTTTATTTTAGTTGCTGTATTGGTCTTTATTTCGGGACTGTTATTTTCATTTAGCCCTTTTGCTTGGTTATACGGCTGGGTTGAACAGCAGTTAATGAAGTTTCCTTTATTCAAGTCTGTTTATGGCAGTATCCGAGATATTGCTGGCTTAATGAAGCGGGATGGTAAGCCGAAGAATCAAAAAACAGTGTTAATTAAGCAAGCCAACGGTGGCTATGTGGTTGGCTTTATTATGAATCAGACTGCGCCGCAACCTTTGACTGAAGCATTACCTGAAGGTGATTGGGTACCGGTGTTATTCCAGTTAAGTTATCAAATGGCCGGTGTTACAAGCCTAGTGAAACGAGAAGATCTAATTGAAGTCGATTGGTCTTTTGAAGATGCGATGCGCTTTAACTTAACCGCTGGGATCTCAGCGAAATCGATTACAGCAGTTCATGATAAAAAACCGCTTAAAAAGTCTGTAGAAGAAAATCAGACTGAAACAACTGACGCAAAATAACAGTTTTTAAAAAGCCTTACTGGCTTTGTCAGCTTTTACTCCCTTGAATACTCACAAGGGAGTATTCAAGCTCTCACTTCACTCTTTTATTCACTTCACACTTCTACTCAGCCAATTTTCTATAATGCGATTATCCATAACCAGTTAATTTGATAATCCAACTTTCGAGCTAATGTTAGCTGCTGATATCTTAAGTTAAAACTGAAATATTAAAGCTGTCATCTTTCCCTTATAAACTAACTATTAACCTTTATGACTTTTCTGACATTGACAAGTTTTTGGCAGTGACTGTGTAGCTAGATTGATGTTTGCTGTTAATGTTATGTGATAGGTGTGATCGCAAAGTAAAGCTTTGTTCAAAGTGTATGCTGTTAAACAAAGTGAGGCGGTTAATTATGCTAATCTAACGATTAGTTTTTAGGGAATCCATATTATTAGCTGCTGATTAACCTAAATTTCTTTTCACTCCAAACTAGGAGTATTAATGTTACGTAAGGCCAGTATAAACCCGCCTGTATTTTTTTCGTCTGTCACCCTAATCACCCTGATGGTCCTAATGTGCGCTATATGGCCACAACAATCTGCTGACTTTTTTCAGTCAGTACAATCATGGTTGCAACTTAAAGTTGGATGGTTGTATATCGTAGGGGTCGCCATTTTTATTATCTTCATTATGTTTGTCATGATGAGCCGCTTTGGTGATATTAAATTAGGTCCTGATCACGCAGTACCTGATTACAGTTATAAAAGCTGGATTGCGATGTTGTTCTCGGCAGGTATGGGCATCGGTCTGATGTTCTTTGGTGTTGCAGAACCTGTAATGCATTATTTAGCGCCGCCTGATACTAGTCCAGAATCTATTGAAGCTGCGAAAGAGGCAATGAAAATTACCTTTTTCCATTGGGGGATCCATGCTTGGGCTATATACGCTGTCGTTGCGTTGAGCTTAGCTTATTTCTCTTACCGTCATAAATTACCATTGTTACCACGTTCAGCGCTTTATCCACTATTTGGTGAACGCATTTATGGTCCAATTGGCCATATTGTCGATACTTTTGCTGTGTTGGGTACCATGTTTGGCGTCGCAACCTCGCTTGGTTTTGGCGTGCTGCAGGTTAACTCAGGTTTAAGTTATCTTATTGAAAGCTTCCCAAACACTGCGATAACCCAAGTTGGCTTGATTGTGGTGATAACCGCTATTGCTACCTTGTCTGTTTTCTCTGGCCTTAATAAAGGGGTTAAGCGCTTAAGTGAGCTTAACCTTGGGCTAGCGATATTCCTACTGGTTGCTGTGTTATTACTCGGCCCTACCGTCGCTTTACTGCAAGCCTTTGTGCAAAACACGGGTGGCTATTTAAGTGACTTAGTGGGTAAAACCTTTAATCTTTATGCATACGATCAAAAAGAAGATTGGATTGGTGGTTGGACTCTACTTTATTGGGGCTGGTGGATTTCATGGTCCCCATTTGTCGGAACGTTTATCGCACGTGTTAGCCGAGGTCGAACTATTCGTGAGTTCCTGATTGGGATCATGTTTGTACCATCTGCCATTACCTTCCTATGGATGACAGTATTTGGTAACAGCGCTATTGATGCAATTATGAATCATGGTGCAACTTATCTTGCAGAAGCGGTCTCGACAGATGTCTCAGTTGCCTTGTTCAAGTTCTTTGAACATATGCCATTTTCATCTTTATTGTCGATTGTCTCAGTGTGTTTAGTGGTGACATTCTTTGTGACGTCATCTGATTCAGGCTCGTTAGTGATTGATAACTTAACCTCTGGTGGTGATGAAAAAGCACCGGTTTGGCAACGTATTTTCTGGGCTATCTTACAAGGTGTTGTAGCATCAGTATTATTGCTTGCTGGTGGCTTACAAGCACTTCAAACTGCCGTTATCGCAAGTGCGATGCCGTTTTTGATTGTAATGATGTTGATGTGTATCGGTTTGTTCAGGGCTCTGCAAGACGATTACTTGAAGTTAAACAGTGTTCAGTCTCACAACACCAGTGTGCAATTTGCTAAAGCCAACATGAGCTGGAAAGATCGTATTGACGTATTGGTTTCTCAGCCAACTCAAGAAGATGCGCAAAAGTTCCTTGATAACATTGCCAAGCCTGGCCTTGAAGAAGTAAGACAAACATTTGCCGCTAAAGGCGCATCTGCAGTGATTACTCAAGACGATGAACGTATTAGGTTAGTGATTGGTAATGCTGAAAACGAAACCTTACCGTTTGCCTATGGCTTGCGTGTACGAGCATTCACCATGAATGGCGCAGATATTGAAGTGTTTGATAGTGATCAGGATTACTATCGCGTGGAAGTGTTCTTAGAGCACGGTGGCCAGCATTATGACGTGATGGGGTACACCCAAGAGCAGATTATTGCTGATATCGTCAATCAATATGAACGTTATCTGCATTATCTGCATTTATCTAATTCAGAGTTGGTGACGGACTAAACAGTCGGTAATCATCTTTGCTAGATATAATCATTAGACTCAGTCTGTGATAGAAAACATTGCCCCAAGTGATAACTGAGATTATCCTTGGGGTAATTTTTTAGGTTAATATTTATAATTAGCCATTAATGGTACATAAACAAAAGTTGGAAAGTTGATGTCAGGTACTCAAAGCAAACTCGATAAAGTCTTAGCGGAAGCGAGAGAATATAAAGCCAGCCGAGAAAAGGGGTACCGCGAACAAGCGTTAAAACTCTACCCTTGGGTTTGCGGACGTTGTACACGGGAATTTACTCATAAGAACTTAAGTGAACTTACGGTACATCATGTTGACCATAATCATGACAACAATCCATCAGATGGCTCTAACTGGGAGTTATTGTGCCTGTATTGCCATGATAACGAGCATTCTCGATTTGAAGAGTTGATCCGTTATGGCAGTACCACTGAAGTAAAGCAAGAAGCAGCAACTTACAATCCGTTTGCTGATTTGAAATCGATGATGAAAAAATAAAGTTTTCGTCGATAAAAAATAAAAGGTTACCTATATGGGTAACCTTTTTTGTTTAAGTAAGCTTTCCTTCTGCAGCAAGCCATTTTTCGCGGCTGATAACTTGCTGACTGTTACCTCCCTTCATGGTTTCCTTTCTTGCGGGGAGTAAAGCCCAAATTTGCTGCTGACGTTCTTCACTCGCTTTTCCCCAACCTACAATTTCATTGATATGCCTGAAACAACCCATACAAAAATCATCATCGTTGAGTCCGCATTTGGCAACGCAAGGTGAGTGCATATTTAGATCCTATAATTAAACGTTAAGGGAGCAATTGGCTTTATATATTTTCATTAATAACACTAGACACAAAACTCGATAAAAATTAGTCTGCGATGAAATTAAATTATTATATATCAACTGGTTAATCTTACTGGTTAACTGTCGCTATTTTGTGTTTTATTGTAACTAATGCGACCGATTAATGTTGAGTAAGCTTGGCTAAATTGCTACAGGTTTGTGGAGAATACCATGAAAACATGGCTATGTTCAGCAGTAAAGCGCATGTCATTTGTGACAATGATGGGCTTAAGTTTAGCGGTAATGACCGGGTGTTCGTTACTTGAGGTAAAACTTGAAAGCGGTGTAGAACCTTTGCCAAAAGAGCAAATAAACATGCGAATGTTTAGCCGTGAGTTTAGCTACTCTTTTTATACTCAAGTAGAAGCCAGTGCTGATCTTATTGCTAACAGCACAGATGATGTCAGCATTATCTCGAATACTTTAATGTGGAAAATTTACTCTGAACAAAACCTTCAGCGTGCTATTTTTCAGGCATCACCCGTTGCTGCAATGTTAGATACATGGGTGTTTACCGAGCAGATGAATCAATACTTTTCTGAAGGCGCTGGTAGCGATGTATTTGGCGAGCATCAATCAATCGCCATTGAAGCTAGCCAAATGCTGTCGACTCAATTTGCTAAAACGGTTAAAGGGTTTGTGGGCTCAAGTAGTTACAAAAAGCATCAAGCTTTTGTAAAACAATATGTAGCTGATAATCCAATTCAAGATATAAGTTTTAGCCGAACCTCTGCGTTTCAAGACTGGCTAGCCTACAGCGAAATTTCAGAATTTGAAGCAATCACCACATTTGGCTCAATGCCCGAAGTGATGAGTGACATGTCAGATAGAATGGCGATGACGACTCAGCAAATGCCTAAAATTCTAGGCTGGAAAGCGGAGCTGTATGCTTTGCACGCTGATGTAAATGCAGCAGATGTTGAACAAGCCCTTAAAAACATCAGTGAGACAACCGTTAAGTTTCAAGCGTTAATGGAGCAAACGCCTGAGATGATGACCATGTTGGCGACGGATATGCGCACTGAACTCAGCCCCTTACTGGCTGAATTAAGTGAGTTAACCGATGATAAAATTCAGCAACTCAGTAAAGAGCGTGAAACCTTAACTTTGCTACTGACTAATGAGCGTGAAGCTTTAGTTGAGATGGTCACCAGAGAGCGGGTAGCAGCAGTGCAAGATATTGATGATTTGACCCAGAAAACAGTTGAGCAAGTGTTTAAGCAAATCACTGAAACTCTCAAAAGTTTGATTTTGTATTTCATTTTGTTCTTAATCGCGGTATTTTTTGCGCCATTAGGATTCGGTGTCTGGTTAGGCAAGCGAATGGCAATAAAACAACAAGCATAAAAGGTTTCGGCATTGGCTATTAGTTCACCAAACACGCAAAAGCTTACGCAAATCAGTGCATGTTTAATGTCGCTGAGACCTTTGTGGCAAGTGCAAGCATTTGAGTGTCAATCTTTACCTTGGGAGCAATTGTTTCCAACTTTGGCAAAGAGCGTATGGCAAATAGACGATGCCGATATTGATGCATTAGATATTGATCAGCAAAAGTTAGTCTCTTTTTTGTTGCCAAGTTTACTGGAAGATATAGCAACAAAAGCTGACAACGCAATAAAACCAGATGAGTTAGCGGCAATGCTAATGAATGACGGGCAGGCTTGTCATCAACCGAGTATTGGCCATCAACCGAGCATTGATAGTCTGCTCAGATTATCAGAAAAAGAGTTAAGCCATTTTAGTGCCCATATAAAAGGCCGAAAGTGGCAACAAATTACTCAGTTTGCAGATCATGTCCCAATGGATAGCTTACCTATTTTAGAGTGGTGCGCAGGAAAAGGGCATTTAGGCAGATACTTAGCGAAAACCCATGATACCAATGTCACTAGCCTTGAGTGGCAACAAAGCTTGTGCGACCAAGGTCAAGATTTTGCTAATCGCTGGCAGCTTCAGCAGCAGTTTCGCTGCACGGATGTGTTTAAGTTAACTGACAATCCTCTAAAAGCTAAGCAACATGCAGTGGCTTTACATGCGTGCGGTGATTTGCACGTTAAATTAATAGACTTAGCTGCTCAATCAGAGACTCAGTCAATTTCGTTTTCACCTTGTTGTTATCATTTAATTGAAGCTAAGCAATACCAGCCATTATCTAACGTTGCTAAGCAAGCTGGCTTTAGGTTATCGCGCCATGATTTACAGTTGCCATTACAACAAAGCGTAATAGCCAACCAAAAACAGCTAAGCCTAAGACATCAAGAGATATGTTGGCGCTTAGCTTTTGATAGTTTGCAGCGTGATGCCACTGGCTCGAATTGTTACTTGCCCATTCCCAGCATCAAACGAAGTCAACTTTCAGCAAGTTTTACTGAGTTTTGTCATTGGGCTGCTGCGCAAAAGCAGGTCGATATTACTGCTATCAAAGATATAGAAAAATATTTACATATTGGTTTTCATAGACAACGCCTAACACGACGGATTGATTTAGTGGCTCACTTGTTTAGACGGATTTTAGAGCACTGGCTAATATTAGACAGAGTGTGCTTTTTAGAGCAACATAATTACCAAGTTGAAGTGTTTGAATTTTGTTCAAACAGTATTACCCCAAGAAATAGCCTCATTCAGGCTCAAAAAAGATAATTACTATTATCTATGTTCGAATTGTTATCTAACTCGCTGTTATATATTCCTATATTTATATGCGGCAGATTAAACCTAATTGACCAGAAAGAAATTTTTGTCATATAAAGTGTGGTTTAGATAGATTTATCTGCGACTAAAAGTGGTTTTATATTGAATATTTGGGTTTTTCTTGCTCAAATGGCGGGTTAATAACAAATACCAATAAATACGGTTGCTGAAAGTGACCTTAAAGTGAGCGATTGATACGGTTTCATGAAATATTCCCGCGTTTTTATTAATAGTATGGCTTATGAGTTAGCACCCCAAGTGGTGTCTAGCCTAGACCTAGAATCTCGCCTTGCGCCGCTTTATCAAAAGTTTCGTATTCCAATGGGGCAATTAGCTGCATTAACCGGTATCAAAGAACGTCGTTGGTGGCCAAAAGGCTATCGTTTATCTGACGGTGCTTTATGTGCAGCGCGCAAAGCTGTAGATGAAACAGGCATTAGTGTAAGTGATTTAGGCGCTGTGGTTTATACCGGCGTTTGTCGCGATCAGCATGAGCCAGCGACTGCATGTCGTGTTGCTGCTGAGTTAGGTGTGTCTAAAGATACTGCGATTTACGATATCAGTAATGCATGTTTAGGTGTGTTGTCGGGTATTTTAGATATTGCAAACCGCATTGAGTTAGGACAAATCAAAGCGGGTATGGTGGTTTCGTGTGAATCTGCTCGTGATATCGTTGAAGTCACCATTGATAACATGCTGTCAGAACCGACGATGCAAAACTTTGCTCAGTCTTTAGCGACCCTTACTGGTGGCTCTGGCGCTGTTGCGGTTATTTTAACAGATGGCAGTTTGCCCCTTAGAAATGACAGACAGCACCAGTTGTTAGGTGCGAGCCATTTATCGGCTCCTGAGCACCATGAGTTATGCCAATGGGGCCTGCAAGAAACCAGCCCTAACTTCTATCGTGAGTTTATGCGCACTGACGCTGTTACCTTATTAAAAGAAGGTGTTGATTTAGCTAAGCATACTTGGGAGCACTTCTTAACCCAACGAGATTGGTTAGTTGAGCAAGTGGATAAAGTGATTTGTCACCAAGTTGGCGCATCAAACCGTAAGCAAGTATTAAACGCGTTAGATATTCCTCATGAGAAAGAATTTCCAACTTATGAAACACTTGGCAACATGGGCACAGTCTCGCTTCCTGTTACGGCTGCGATTGCACATGACCAAGGTTTTTTAAAGCTAGGCGATCAAGTGAGCTTTCTAGGAATAGGCAGTGGATTGAACTGTATGATGCTTGGCATTAAGTGGTAGTCATCCAACTGGTTATTTAACAGTATTATAAAAATTATTAGGAAGCATCATGTTAGAGAATCTGTTGCCTTTTGACAGTCATTACTTAGATCGTAATGGCAATAAATTACATTATGTCAACGAAGGTCAAGGCGAGCCTGTGGTTATGGTTCACGGTAACCCAAGTTGGAGTTATTACTATCGTAATTTGGTGAGTGCATTAAGCCCAACTCACCAATGCATCGTGCCTGATCATATTGGTTGTGGACTATCGGATAAACCTGATGATCCTCAGTACGATTACACATTAAAAAATCGAATTGATGATTTAGAAGCTTTGCTTGATCATCTGGACGTCAAAGAAAACATAACCTTAGTTGTTCATGATTGGGGTGGAATGATCGGTATGGGTTATGCTGCACGCTACCCTGAACGCATCAAACGCTTAGTCTTTTTAAATACTGCGGCATTCCATTTGCCTGAGACTAAATCGTTCCCATGGGCATTATGGGTTTGCCGTGAAACGATATTAGGGACGTTTTTAGTTAGAGGCTTTAATGCATTCTCTTCTATCGCATCTTATGTGGGTGTTAAACGTAAACCTATGGATAAGGAAGTACGTGAAGCGTATGTGGCTCCATTTAATAATTGGAAAAACCGCATTTCAACGTTACGCTTTGTGCAGGATATTCCATTAAAGCCAGAAGATCGTAATTATGATTTAGTATCAGAAATTGGCGATAGTTTAACTAAGTTTCAAGATGTACCAACTTTGATTTGTTGGGGCTTACAGGATTTTGTTTTCGACAAACACTTTTTAGCAAAGTGGCGTCAACACATGCCGCATGCACAAGTCCGTGAGTTTGATGATTGCGGTCATTACATTCTTGAAGATGCCAGCGAAGACGTGATTGGCCTCATTCAACACTTTATGGCTGAACAACCTAACAGCTAATTGTGTTAACTAAGAGCAAAATTAAGGGCATTTTTTTAATGCCCTTTTTATTTTCTCGGTTTTAATTGGCTTGATTTAACTTAAGTAAAGCGTAAAGACATTTAAAGCTTCATTAATACTAACGCTCGATTAATATTAACGCTCCATTACTACTAACGCTCATTAAAAGCTATGACATTACTATTATGACTAAACCATCAGCTAACATTTGTCGCCATCTTCAGCACGCTGCAACGCATACTCCAAAAGAACTCGCAGTAGCAGTGCAAACGGCAAAGTCATCTTCGCTTTCTTATCAAGAAATTAATTTCCTAGATCTGCATTTTCAATCCGATGATATAGCTTACCGCTTAAATGACTATGGAATTAAAGCGGGTATGAAAGCAGTGTTAATGGTAACGCCAAGCATAGATTTTTTTGTGCTGACTTTTGCATTGTTCAAAGCTGGTGTTATTCCAATTTTGGTTGATCCAGGTATGGGGGTTAAAAACCTCAAACAGTGTTTTGAAGAAGCTAAACCAGATGTGTTCATTGGGATACCCAAAGCGCATATTGCCCGCAGAGTATTAGGGTGGGGTAAGTCATCTGTTACTCATTATTTGAATGTCGGTGGTAGTCGCCTTCAGCGCTGGTTGTCTGGTGCAAAGAGTATTGATCAGTTACCCAAGGAAAGTGTCGCTGGTTCTTATCCAATGCAGTTACTTGAAAGGGATGAGATTGCGGCTATTTTATTTACCAGTGGTAGTACAGGTACGCCAAAAGGTGTGGTGTATAGCCATGGCATGTTTGAAGCACAAATTCAGGCGTTAAAGCATGATTACGGTATTACACCAGGTGAGCGTGACTTAGCCACATTCCCGTTGTTTTCATTATTTGGTCCTGCACTGGGCATGGCATCCATTGTCCCCGCTATGGATGCCAGTAAACCTATCACAGCTAATCCAGATTATTTATTTGCCGCGATTGAAAAGTATCAATGCTCGAATATGTTCGTTAACCCAGCTTTACTTGAGCGATTAGGCCAAGCTGGTGAGCAAACTAACCATAAGTTAACCAGTGTCAAACGTGTTATATCGGCAGGAGCACCAGCCACTATTTCGTCAATTAAGCTTTTCAGTCAAATGCTTACACCTAGTGTTGAAGTGTTAAACTCTTACGGGGCTACTGAGTCTCTACCAATAAGTATGATGCCAAGTTCCGCTTTATTTGACACCACCCAAGCCACGGATAACGGCAAAGGCATTTGTGTCGGGCACCCTATTGAAGGGGTTGATATCGCAATCATTGATATCACTGAAGAGGTGATTAATCAGTGGGATGAATCGTTAACCTTAAACCATGGTGAAATTGGCGAAATAGTCGTTAAAGGTCCTATGGTAAGTAGCAGTTATTATCATCGTGACAGCGCAACTGCTGCAGCTAAAATATCCGACAGTGCTGATGCTGAGAATAAAAACAGTCAGAATTTAGTACGGCATAGAATGGGCGATGTTGGCTATCTTGATACTGAAGGTAAGCTATGGATGTGCGGCCGTAAAGCCCATCGCGTAGATAGTGATAAACGTTACTTTTCTATCCCATGTGAGCGGGTATTTAACACTCATCCACAGATAAAGCGTTCTGCTCTTGTTGCAATTGAAGTGAACGGTGAAACTGCGCCGTTATTATGTGTGGAGCTTAAAAAAGGAATTGTTTGCTCAACCAGTAAAATGCTATATCAAGAGTTACTCGAGATTGCTGACAAGTACGAGCATACAAAAGGGATCCATCGTTTTTTAATCCACCCTGATTTTCCTGTTGATGTCCGCCATAACGCTAAAATATTCCGCGAAAAGTTAAGTGTATGGGCGCAAAAACAGTGGAAGGAATAAATTGTGTTTGCAAGAAGTAACACCAATTTGCTAACTGCCAATTAGAAGAGTCAATTAATGTTTGAAGATTTATTAGTACAAGAACAGCAAGCGCTAATGGCGCTTAAACCTGTGGTGAATAAAGTCTTTGTCACAGGTGCAGGCGGCTTCTTAGGTAAAACGATATGTAAAAGATTGCGAGCCGCGAATATCGAAGTCGTGGGCTTTGCGCGTGGCAGTTATCCTGATTTATCTGACATGGGGGTGACCATGTTTCAAGGAGATATTGCTGATTACGATAGTTTGTTTAATGCAATGCGAGAATGTGATCTGGTTTTTCATGTTGCATCTAAAGCGGGTGTTTGGGGCAGCAGAGACAGTTACTTTGAACCCAACGTGAATGGTACAGCCAATATCATTAGAGCTTGTAAGCAGCTGAATATAGAACGTTTAGTCTACACTAGTACACCGAGTGTGACCTTTGCAGGTGAAGATGAAGCTGGGATTGATGAGTCTGCGCCGTATGCAGAAAAGTTTCTGAATTATTATGGCCATTCAAAAGCAATTGCTGAAAAAATGGTGTTAGATGCCAATAGTGAAGAGTTTAAAACGACGGCTTTAAGACCGCATTTAATTTGGGGGCCTGAAGATCCTCATCTTGTCCCTCGCGTTATTGAGCGGGCTAAAATAGGTAAGCTAAAGTTAGTCGGCAAGCAAGATAAATTAGTCGATACCATTTATGTGGACAACGCTGCTTATGCACATATATTGGCAGCGGTAGATTTATCCACGACAGCAAATGCTGCTGGCAAAGCGTATTTTTTGAGTAATGATGAACCCATCACTATGGCTTCTATGCTAAATAAAATACTGGCTTGTGTTGATATTGCGCCTGTCACCAAACGAGTGCCTGCTGGTGTAGCATATACTGCAGGGGTTGTTTTAGAGTCGGTTTATGGGCTATTGAATAAACAACAAGAACCTATCATGACGCGTTTTGTCGCCCGTCAGCTATCTACCTGTCACTATTTTGATATTAGCGCAGCAAAACAAGATTTTGGTTATCGAGCCCTGATCAACATAGATGAAGGGATGCAGCGACTAAAACAATCTCTTTAATACTTTAAGCGTTAATTAGTCGTTAGAGTTAATAAGTAAAACAACAGGTTTTACTTATCGATAGATTTAATAAACTTGCAAGGATTGCCGGCATACACTCCGTTACCGGCAATATCTTTTGTTACCACACTACCAGCACCAACCACCGCCTTATCACCGATTGAAACCCCTGGCAGTATTGAAACATTCCCACCTAACCAGACATCATTGCCAATAGTAATGGGTTTACCATATTCAGTTGAACGCCTCTCAATTGCGTCAATAGGATGAGTTGCAGTTGATATCATCACATTGGGACCAAACATTACATTGTCGCCAATTTTTACTTGGCAAACATCAAGTATCACCAGGTTATGATTAGCATAAAAGTTATCGCCAACTTCGATATTAATACCGTAATCGCAGAATAAATTGGCTTCGATGTGGCACTTGCCTTTGGGTGATATTAGTTTGTCTAAAATCTGGTTACGTCTATCTGATTCAGAAGGACAAAGCAGATTAAACTGATGGCACGACTTTTTAGCCTGGGCTCGTAATTCAAGCAACTCTGGCTCCCATGCATCATAAGTGAGACCAGCTAACATCTTTTCTTTTTCAGTCATATTAGAACCCATTTATTCATTATGAGATGGCCATTCTTTGTCTGCATTCTTCTATTTTAGTTTTCTACACTGTTCTTTTAATTTAGCTTTCTGCATTAGCTTGGAAGATTCATAGTTTTAGTTGCCAGAGAATATAAAATTAAAACGTTTTCCAGTAGACCAATGTCGGCTATATCTTGCCAAGATACACTAGCAAAATATAGGACAACTTGATGTCTAACAATTTTAATTCTTAGTAATATTTAATACAGGAAACCTAAATGACAAAGCGACTTACATTATTATCATCGATGAGATTTTACCTAGTCATATTTACATTATTTATAAGTAGCTCTGTCACTGCAGTTGATGATGAAAGCCAAATTGGACAATTGCACAGTCCATTGATAGGGAGTTGGGAGTTAATTTCTGGAGAATATTTGAATGATAAAAACCAGTGGGTCGATTATCAAGGGTTAAATCTTGAAGCCATTAAAGTCATCTCAAACAAGCATTTTAGCTTCACGACAATCAAGAATAACTCAAAGGTAAAAGAGTTTTGGGCTGCTGGAACTGGGCGTTATCAATTAACAGAGCAACATTATATCGAGTTTCCCACATTGAACTCATTTAACGTAAAAGAGGGTGAAAGCTTTAAGTTTTCATATCAAATATTAGGTAATGAATGGCATACCAAGCGATATGAAGATGGACAATTAGTAGAAAAAGAAACTTGGAGAAGGCTTGACTGACGCACCATACAGCTCAATTGTAACACTTGATTTACGTTATGTTTGTATATAAAAACAGCGCCAAGTATTGGCTAAATGATTTAGCTCTGTATCTTAAATTCGTATTCACTATTTAAATATTACTCTAATGAATAGTGAGCAGGGAGAGCAGATGCAACGACAATGGAATTTAGCCACCTTAGCGATTCATGGTGGCCATAAAAAGGAAGAATTTGGGGCGTTAGTAACGCCGCTGTATCAAAGTGCAACTTTTGTCTTTGATAACGCAGAGCAGGGAGGCGCGAGGTTCGCTGGTGACGAGCCCGGGCATATGTATACACGGCTTGGTAACCCGACGACTGATGAGCTTGAACGTAAAATGGCAATGCTTGAAGGTGCAGAAGATGCAGCTGCTTGCGCATCAGGTATGGCAGCAGTGTCTTCGGCATTAATGACGCACCTTGAAGCGGGCGATCACCTTATTGCGTCTAATGCTGTATACGGTTGTACCTTTGCTTTATTAAACACTCAACTAAAACGTTTTGGGATAGACACTACGTTTGTCGACTTTAGTGATACCTTGGCAATAGAAGCTGCAATTCAACCAAATACCAAATTGATTTTTTGTGAAACGCCAGTTAACCCACATTTACAGGTTTTTGATTTAGCAGCAATTGTCGCTATCTCAAAACGTAATGATTTGATAAGTATTGTCGATAACACCTTTATGACCCCACTCCTGCAGCAGCCGTTGTTAATGGGCATAGATATGGTTATTCATAGCGCGACTAAGTATCTTAATGGGCACGGTGATGTGATTGCAGGGGTAGTATGTGGCCGTGAAGAACATATTACTAAAGTTAAATTTGAGATTTTAAAAGATTTCGGTGGAGTGATTTCGCCTCATGATGCATGGCTAATTCTTAGAGGCCTGAAAACATTGGATGTTAGGTTAACTCGCCATTGTGATAATGCTGAATTGATAGCCAGTTACCTTGAAAAACATCCAAAAATTAAACAAGTATTTTATCCTGGGCTAGAAAGCCATCAGGGTTATTCTTACATCGGTAAACAAATGAAGCGTGCTGGTGGGGTGATGGCATTTGAGTTAAATGCGGATAAGCAAGCCGCAATAAAATTCGTCAACAGTTTATCACTGTTTACTATCGCCGTGAGTCTTGGGGATGCAGAGTCGTTAGTTCAACATCCAGCCTCAATGACACATTCTCCATATACCCCAGAAGCAAGAGCAGAAGCTGGGATCACAGATAACTTGTTAAGAATTTCAATAGGGCTTGAGAATGTTGAAGATTTAATTGCTGATATTGAATTGGCGTTAAATAGTAGCGTGTAGTAATTAAAAAGCCCACATTTGTGGGCTTAAGGAGTGTTGACTATTTAATTCTCAAATAAAATTAATTACCTGAGATAGTACCGTCTCCACCACCTGATCCACCACCAAAACCAATTCCACCTGGGGCTGGAGCTGAACCAAATGCACCACCACCTGCTGTTTGAGTTTCTTCAACAGCTTGTGCCACGATGGAAGGGTCAACACCGTTAGCCAATGCAATTGCTAAAATTTCATCAGCATCCATTCCTGAGGCTGCAGCAGCTGCCAGTACTTGTATTTGCATTTCTTCATTACCATCAGTTGCCTGAATAGCTAAAGCTAAAATATCAGCTGCATCTTCTGGAGAGGCGTTGAACTGATTTAAGGCAAAATCTGCTAAAGAAATTCCTTGATTATTTGCTTGTGTAAGACCGTCAATGAAATCAGTTTCACTCATTGCTGCAATTCCATTACTCGATACCATAGCTGATAACAGTAGGAAACTAACCTTAATGTTACGCATCATTTTTCCTTAATTTGTGGCGAAGGATTAAACTTATTAATTAGAAGTATAGTGTGTAAAGCATCATTTTTGGAAGAGATAATAGTATTAAAGTTAGCCACAGGGTAGAGTCCGTTGCCTTGTAAACCATCAATATTCATTTCTAAACAATGAGTTGAAATCGATAAGTTCTCTACATGTGGGGCTATTATCTTAATTCCTATACCATGACAAATTTGGGTAATTGTCTGCACGAAAAAGCGAGTATCAGCTTGATTAATATCTCTAATATAGCTTCCATCAAGCTTAATGTAATCAATATCTAAATTACGGATATATGAAAACGTGCTTAAATTTGCCCCAAATCTTTCAAGGGTAATTTCTAGACCTGCAGCTTTGGCTGCGGTAATAAATCGTTTTGTAGACGTAATGGCCGCGATAGCTGCAGACTCATTTATTTCTAATATAATTTCTGGAAGTTCAGACTTTTGTTGTTGATAATTTTCCATTAGCCATGCAGTAAAGCTCTCATCATGTATAACATTGTTGCTTATATTAATAGCAACTTTAGTTTGCTTCACTTTTAATAGCTTGTTGAATATAAAACTGACAACAGCTTTTTCTAATTCGACAGATAGTCCAAGCCTTTCAGCCATGGCAAAAACATCAGGGGTTGAAAAAAGCTCGTCACCTAATTTAAATCGAACAAAGGTTTCGACATACAACAATTGTTGTTCATTATCGATTAATGGCTGCAGCATCAGGTCGAAAATATTATCTAATTTATTAAAGTGACTCGTCGCACTTTTTTCTAGACTACCTTCATGATGCTCAATAAATTGCTTCAGAATGGCTAACCACTGGAGCCTTGAGTGACTTTGCTGTGATGATTCACAAATTGGGTTATTAGGCTTAAGGAAGTATTCTTGGGTAGCAATATTGGTATCACAGCGCTGAATGGTTTCTGGAAAGGTTTCCTCCAGTTGGACCATTGTCATAATCTGTTTGGCAAAACCTTGGGGATAATGCTCATTGCTTGCAACACTAATAGCTTCGTTAAGCAGATTATCTAACTTGCTTGCTTGGTCATTTGATAATGAAGACAGAATCACAAATTCAGAACCTGAAATTCGATATAAGGTACTTTCATCAAAAGGAGTAACTTGAGTTTTGAACAAATTGGCTGCCCAAAGAATGTAGCTATCGCCTGCACTATAGCCTTGAGTATCATTTATTACCTGTAGGGAGCTCATTGATATCAAGTTTAAATATAGAAATGTACCAGTTTCAGCCGCTTCTACTTTTAAAGAATCAAACTTTTGTATAAGTGCTCTTCTGTTGGGTAATTCAGTATGAGAGTCGATATACACCTGTTTAGATAGTGATTCGGCATGCTTAGTTTGTTCATCAAAACTTTGTTTTATGTTTGATACCATCTTATTTAATGCGTTCACAACAGCACGTAACTCTGTTGTGAATGGAATGTCTGGATTAATGTCGTATTGCTTACTAGCTACTGCATTAGCTTGTGATTCAATTTTTCGAAGTGGAGTTAAAACCGCTTTGAGAATGAGATAACCCAGGAGAAGGGCACCTATAAGTTGAAATAAACTTAGCCACAATACTTTTTTACTGTGTTGCCACAGTGTTAGATTAGCTACCCCGACATTTGACTGCACTGCAAGTTTTCCTGCAATTACCCATCCATTTGATACTTCACTGATCATTTCTGGAGGCGTTAAGGTGAATAATTGAGTAAACCAGTGTGGTACGTTTGATGTAGTGGCTGGGTTTTGTCGCGAAAATTTTAATTCACCATTAAGATCGGTGAACGTGATGTGTTGATAATAACCTGAATCAAATATAGCGTTGGTCATTGTTTTAGCAATGACAAGATTTTCCTCATCCATATAGGGAGATATTGATAAACCTAAATTATGAGCAGCATCTTGAGCATGAGACGCCAACTGCTCATCAAGGTACACTTGCATATTATTTATATTAATAATAGTTGAGGCGAAAAAACTGAAAGTGACTAAACACGTAATTAATAAATATAATTGCGCTTTCAGTGAAAAGCCTTTTGTTAGTTTCACGATACCACTCCTGTTATTGTCCTTGCTCAATTCGTTCCATTAATTGGGTCCAATCTTTTGAGCCTGAACCGCTTTTTACTTTATTACCTAACCCTTGAGCTTTAGATAACCATAACCCTTGGCCATTGAAGGAATAGATTGGCTTGAGATCAGGTCGTTTATTGGCAGGTAAAATGCGACTTTTCAAGTTATCTAATACTAATGGTATAGAGTTAGGTTCTTCTGAGTAGATTAATACCATATGAGGCTCATCTATCGTTAAGGCTCTGACATACATCAAGCGTAATTTTGACTCTTCAATTCCTGATGCAATCAAACTTACATATTTAAATATTGCGTAATCTTCGCAATCACCGAACCCAGTCCCTAAGGACTCAATAGGGGTTGCCCAATAATCATCCTTTCCCCAATGCTCTATGTCTGTTTTAAATTGGATGTTTCGATTAGCAAATTGGTTAACTCGATTTAATTGCTCATAAGCATCTCGTTGAGTGTTATTGATAATCAATTTCTGCCATTCATGAAATGCATGCGTTCTGTCTTCACCATACTTATCTGAGATTTTGCTGAAAAAAGTCTCATTGAACATATTTTCGGGCGAAAAAGAGAAGCTGTAACAGCTTAATAATACAAGCAGAAGTAATAGCTTGTAGGAACGACTTGCAAGCGCAGTTTTTACGCTTTGAAAATCGTTAACCTGTGAATTGCCCGATAAGGTTTTCATTAATTTTTCATCATTTAAATTGTCGAGTCATTAATGCTGAGTTCTACCATGAGACTGAACATTAATCTTATCACTCATTTTTGATTAAACGGAATGTTAAATTCAATCCCTGTCACTTTTTGTAACTTTATTTCAATTGATCGCCTTTTGTTGTTCTTTTGTTGATTTATGTGCTGTTTTGTTTGTGGGCCCGTTGTGATTGTTTTGATTGGGTTTACATATATTTTAGAGTGTCACAAAAATGTCTTTACGGTTTTGTTATATCAATTCCCCTTTTATTTTTAGGGTTGTACGGACTCTTGTTGAGTGTCATAATATTGACGCTACCTTTGTTTGTTCATTCTAAATAGTTTGGCTTGAAATTTGCTTTTTACATAAATCTACTTGGTTAATAATTTTTGTAATAAAATTTCATTGGGCCCTTTTGATGGTTAAGTTATTGTTTTTGATTGGTTATGCTTTATTTTATTAATCGTATTTTGATTGTTTGAATGAGTTTTTTACAGTGTGTAATCAAATTTACATCTAGATTGGTTAGTCTTGTGTTCCAAAAAGGTGCAAAGCACTCATTGTTGAACTAAATGTTAAGGGTTTGGTGTTTTTTGTGGCTTGAGTTCGAGGGATGAAAGTAAGTCATTATTAGCGGTAAAAGTACAAATTGGAAAGTTCTACAGCAATCTGGAAGCTGAGATTCAGGGGCGGTAGCGTGATTTTTTTCAAATAGTTTATGAAGTTTGAGGTTAATAAATGAAAGTTACAGTCTTCGGTATTGGTTATGTTGGTCTTGTACAGGGCGCAATCCTTGCAGATGCAGGTCATGAAGTTTGTTGTGTCGATGTAGACCAACAGAAAATCGATAATTTGAGGAAAGGAATCATTCCAATTTATGAGCCAGGGCTGGCATCAATTGTTGAGAAGAACCATGCACAAGGCAGGCTTTTGTTTACAACTGATGCTTCAGAAGGCGTAAATTTCGGTGAGTTACAGTTTATTGCTGTCGGCACTCCACCAGATGAGGATGGCTCTGCAGATTTAAAATACGTACTCGCTGTCGCAGAAACGATTGCTTCATATATGTCATCTTCAAAAGTGATTATTGATAAGTCTACTGTCCCCGTAGGCACTGCAGATAAAGTCACGGCCTGTATTAATCAAGTATTGAGTTCACGCTTTAGTGAAGATAATGAAAAACCTGAGTTCTCTGTTGTTTCGAATCCTGAATTTCTAAAAGAAGGTTCAGCTGTTGCCGATTGTAAAAGGCCAGATAGAATCGTTATTGGTACTAATTCAGACTATGCTGAAGAGTTAATGCGTGAGTTATATGAACCTTTTAATCGCAATCACGAAAAAATTATTGTGATGGATGTAAAAAGTGCCGAATTAACCAAGTATGCTGCGAACTGTATGCTAGCGACAAAAATTAGTTTTATGAATGAA
Source organism: Shewanella sp. TC10 (assembly GCF_009663145.1). Lineage (GTDB taxonomy): Bacteria > Pseudomonadota > Gammaproteobacteria > Enterobacterales > Shewanellaceae > Shewanella. The sequence continues at coordinate 35,546 of NZ_VKHR01000033.1, read as the reverse complement.
ATGGCTAATATTGCTGAACGAGTTGGTGCCGATATTGAAAACGTAAGACAAGGGATTGGTTCTGACTCAAGAATTGGTTTTCAGTTTATTTATCCTGGTTGTGGCTATGGTGGTTCTTGTTTCCCTAAAGATGTTCAAGCCTTGGTAAAAACTTCAGATAGTATAGGTTATGAATCGCAAATTTTGAAAGCGGTAGAGTCTGTAAACTTTTCTCAGAAAAATAAGTTATTCGAGTATATTTGCCAACATTACCTCCCTCAATTAAATATATCTTCAGTTATAGAGAATAAAGGGTTAACAGGGAAAACTATCGCGATCTGGGGGCTTGCTTTTAAACCTAATACAGATGATATGCGTGAAGCGCCGAGTCGAGTGTTAATGGATGCCTTGTGGCAAGCTGGAGCTAAAGTTCAAGCTTTTGACCCTGAGTCTATGGAAGAGGCGCAACGCATATATGGCAATAGAGATGATTTTGCGTTAATGGGTACTAAGGAAGCTGCATTAAACGGTGCAGATTTATTGGTGATTTGTACTGAGTGGCAAAGCTTTAAAGCACCAGATTTTGAAACTATTAAAGGTTTATTATCTGAAGCAGTAATTGTAGATGGTCGAAACCTTTTCAACGTAAAACGTATGAAGCAAAAGCAGTTCAAGTATTACAGTATTGGTAGAATACCAACTGATATGTCGTTGATAAGATAATTGTTTTGATTTAGTCACTCAGACTTCCAATCACAATCTAGTGGTAGTGTATATTTTTTTACTACCCAGCTAGTACAGCCAGGTAAGTTTGCTAAGTCAATTTAGTTAATGTTGCTGTGTTTTCGGCCTGCGGCCGGAGTCACTGGATTGTTATCTTTAAATCAAAAAAATCAATTTTTGTATCGAAACTTGTTTATTAACCGCTTTAAAGTGTAACAAAGTTAGAGGCTTACATGGAAAGTATAGTATTTTTTAGACCAATCACCCAATACGAAAATCTCGGTGATTTGGTCATTAATCAAGAGCTATTAAAGCTACTACCCGATAATTGCTCAATTGTTATTGAGGCCAAAGGGATCCCTGAGTGGTTCGTAAAGGCTTTAGTTGCTGATGTAAAAGTTGAATCGGTCATTACGGAGAAAAAGCGTTTTTATAAGCGGGTATTACAGTCAATTTTTGGGAAAACTAAAACATATTTCTTAGATGTGCCTGGCCATGTTTTCTATGATAATGCAGACAAAAGTGCTTGGTTTCGATACCTAAAAATGCGTGTTTTTAGTCTAATTGGTATCAGATATGTACGTCTTGGGGTCTCATTAGGACCCTATGGCAAGTCTGCTTTAACTTTAGAAACAAAGAAAAGCAAAGTTTATGCTTTTACTGGGGTTAGAGAGGCATACAGCCATCAGTATTTACGCGGTGTCAATATCACTAAGTTTACTTACTTTCCAGACTTTGGCTTGTGCTTACCATTTTTGGCAAATACATCTTTAAAAACAAATTCAGTTGGCTATTCATTCAGAGCCGGAGTGGTTTCTGCTGATGCTAATGCCGCTGAAAATACTAAGCCAATTATTGATGCGATGCTAAAACTTAAAACTCATTATGAGTTAACACCAGTAGTGCAGGTTAATCTTGATGATGATTATATGTCTTTAATCGCTGAATCAATTAAGCCCCAGCATGATGCTGTTACTTTCCTAGAACATGATCAAACAGCAATTTTTGACGCATATTCAAAGGCTAAATTTGTTGTTTCAAATCGCCTTCATGTTTTGATTTTTGCCTTATCGAGAGGTGCTATAGCAGTGCCTTATATTGATCGTAAAAAACACACAAAAGTCACTGGTGTGTTTGAAGATATCGGCTTAGGTGACGCTATTTTTGATATTAGGCATGATAAAGATATTGAGCAGCACTTAATCAACACTGAAGCTTTTTATTGTACGCTTGATGTTGGAGGTATTTTCAAAACAAAAAAAGCTGAAATTGAATCTTTATTGTCTCAGCAAGTATTTGTTGATCATATTGATATATTAAAAGTAGCGGACAATTCAGCATGTTGATTAGTGTTTATATTACGACTAAAGATAGACTTACACTATTGAAACGAGCAGTAGAGTCGGTTTTAGCACAAACATATACCTCGGTCGAAATTATTGTTGCAGATGATGGCTCTACGGATGGCAGCCATGGGTATTTACAAGCCATGGAAGCTGAAGGGAGGTTGACAGCGATACTCAATACAGAGTCCTCAAAAGGGGCATGTTATGGCCGCAATCGAGCTATAGAGTCTGCTAATGGCGAATTTATTACTGGTCTAGATGACGATGATTACTTTGAACCGTGGCGATTAGCAGCTTTTGTAGATTATTGGATAGAGCAAAAGGTCGATGAGCAAAATATTGCAGGTTTATTTGATAGCGTAATCGAGCTTAGAGAAGATGGTATACACAAATACAATGAAACGTCTTCTGCCTCATATACCCAGCTAAGAAAAAGCAACCTTGTTGGCAATCAAATTTTTACGCGAGTAGCTTACCTTAAATCAGTTTCTGGCTTCGATGAAGCAATGCCTGCATTACAAGATTGGGATACTTGGATTCGATTAACGAAAGAATTTGGTACCTTAGTGAATATAGGTAAATATTCATACATTATCGATCAAACCCATGGTGAGGTAAGAATTTCAGAGAAAAAAAGTGCCAGAATTAGGATGGCTTTTTCTCGGTTGCAGCAAAAGCTACAGCCGCTTAGTTTTGATGAAAAAGTGAGTTTAACAGATGCTTTATATCGTTATAAACAAATAGAAATTAAATTTTCAGAGCTTGTTACTCTATTTCTTGGTTTTAAATTTAGAAAGATTGCTCAAGTTATTAAATGGAAATTAACCAATGGTTAATTCGTTTTATATTTTTTCACCTTTGCTTTTTTATGTGGTTTTTTTAAGAGCTTCACTTGACCCTGTGCTCAATTTAACTAAAGTCGCTGGCATCGGTATGGGAGCTATTTTAAATTTAGTCGTTGTTTGCTTTTTCATTGTTGTTTGTTTTATTAAAAAGTTTGAGTTGCCCAAAAGTTTTTTTAAAGTTTGGTTTTTATTTGTTTCAGTAGGTCTTATCTCTATTGTTATATCTCCGGATAAAGTAGGGTCAGCAAGGTCCTTTTTTTCTGTATTGACCTATTTTTCAATTTTTTCGTTAACCTTTTATTTTATTAAAACTAAAGAAGACTTTGCGGGGATTGTCAGGCTGATAGTGTATTCATCAATCATTCCATTTTTATTTGTATTCAAAGAGTTTGCATTACCAGCTGCGAGTACAACCAAAGATGGTTTTAGGTTATTTGCATCATTTTCTCACCCTAATATTTTTGCGTTTTACTTAGTGCTGGTAGTTTCAATGTGTTTTTATGCGATGAAGTCAAAAGTGATTCTATTTACGCCTAAGTTTATTCAACATGCTAAATATATAATGTTTTTTGGCATATGTTGTTTAGTGTTAACTAAAACAAGAAGTGCATGGGCTGCACTACTGGTAGTTTTTACTATTTATGGCGTTATTTATGAAAGAAAAGTCTTACTTTATCTAACCGTGTTGGCCTGTATAGGCATGTTAGTACCTGCTGTACAAGAGCGTGTACTTGATATCTTTAGTGGTGTTACCGCAGACGACCTTGAGTATGGGGAAGTATTAAATTCATATACATGGCGTCAGATTGTTTGGGCCGCATCTTGGGATTACATCATTGATAAGCCTTTGCTGGGCCATGGTTACGATACTTTTTCTTACTACTTTTTAGACTTTTTCCCTTTAGAAGGTTCGACAAAGTTTGATGCACATAATGCTTATGTGCAAATTGCATTTGATATGGGATTTGTAGGGGTTCTCGGATTTCTACTTATCTTCATATTCGTCATTAAAGAAATGCTGGTTTTTTATAAATATGATAAGCCGGGAACAGCTATTCTTATTGGTTTAATCTTATCTTACTTACTGGTTTGTTATTCAGATAATATGTTTTTCTATCTCTCATATAATTGGTATTTTTGGTTAGTGATGGGAGCTTTCTACTACCTCTCTAGAATTGAAACAGCAACAGCTCAAGGAGTTAGTAATGACTTCAGTTAAGGCTATGGATTTAACTATTTTTTTAAGAGCTTTTTCAATTTTTTCAATAGTGTCTGGTCATCTAGGCTTTATAGGATTAGCTGGCGGTGCTTTTTACTTGATATTTTTGTCAGGTTTTAATTTTGTTAAGTTTAATTTCCCCAAAGTAGAGAAGGCAAATGATAATAGTGAAGAGTTTAATACATCTATTTTTATTAGTATCTATTTTGGTTTCTTATTAAAAATAATTGTGCCCGTTTTGCTATATACACTATTTATTTATGTGTTTCTTGATAGATATTATTTAGGTGGGATACTTTTGATATCTAATTTCTACGGCCCTAATTATGCTGATGGCTTGACCTTCTGGTTTATTGAAGTATTGGTCCAAATTTATATATTGTTTGGTTTGTTAATGTTGACCAATAAATATTACTACTGGATAAAAAAATCACCTTATATTTCTTTTCTCATCGGATTTGCCTTTTTTTATGCGATTTCAATCTTGTGTAAGTCGACTTGGGACACGTCTTTTTATCTCGATCGTTTTCCTCATTTAATGATGTATATGTTTTTTGCTGGAGCCCTAGTTGCTTTTAGCCAAACTCAACAACAAAAAATAATGACTTCCTGTGCATTAGCTTTTGTCGCAACCGATTTTATTTTATTTGATTTTAGTAGTAAAACCATGTTCTTCATCATTGGGGCCATTGCGACTTTGTGGATTCAGAAAGTGTCAATTCCTAAGCTATTGCATTGGCCTATATCAATTATTGCAATGTCATCACTATTCATCTATTTGTCTCATTTTCAAGCTAAATCGTTGTTAGATAAATTATTACCTAATTCACCAGCAATTGTAGTTGTTTGTTTTGCTTTAATTGTTGGAATTATCATGTCTGAAGCGTGGAAAAAACGCAAAATTTTGTATACCAAACCATTTAATTTAAAGGGATTTTTTAAGTGAGAATTACTTACTTTATTAACCAGTACCCTCAAGTGAGTCACACCTTCATTAGAAGAGAAATTTTAGCACTAGAATCTCAAGGATTTGAAATTCAACGAGTGGCTTTGAGAGGGTGGGATGCTGACATCGCCGATGAAACGGATCAAATTGAAAGGCAGAAAACTCAGTACATTTTAAAAGCTGGCTTAAAGTCATTAGTTCCTTTATTTTTTAAACGTTTAGTTAAGCAACCTATAGCGATATTAAAAGCACTACGAATGGCTTTTCAATTATCAAAAATGTCAGAAAGAAGTTTACCTTACCATTTGGTTTACCTTCTAGAAGCTTGTCAATTGGCCAATCTGATGGAATCGGAAAAGAGTCTTCATGTGCATGCTCATTTTGGTACAAACTCCACAGAAGTCGTCATGTTAGCTAAATACTTAACAGGTATTCCATATAGTTTTACGGTTCATGGCCCTGAAGAGTTCGATAAACCATTGAGTTTGCATTTAAACGAAAAAATTTCAGGTGCAAAATTTGTCTCTGCAATCACAAGTTATTGCCGTTCTCAGCTTTATCGTTGGGCAAACTATGAAGATTGGTCAAAAATTAAAATTGTTCATTGCGGTTTAGATGAGAGTTTTTTACAAGGTAACGTGCCAAAAGTTTCCAAACCAGCATCTTACCAGTTTCTTTGTATCGGAAGACTATGTGAACAAAAAGGTCAGCTATTATTATTGGAATCATTTGTACAGCTTGTAAAAACGAATGATGCAGTGAAGTTAATTTTAGCGGGTGATGGTGATATGCGAACTGAAATTGAACAATTCATTAGACAACACCAATTAGACCGACATGTGGAAATCACTGGATGGATTAGCTCAAGTGAAGTTAAAAAGTTGTTGACCGAATCTGATGCAATGGTGTTGCCGAGTTTTGCTGAGGGCCTACCTGTAGCTATCATGGAAGCCATGGCAATTGGAACACCTGTACTAACAACTTATATTGCCGGGATCCCTGAGCTGCTTTCAGATAAAGACAATGCAATTTTGTTCCCTGCGGGAGACGTTGATGCAACTAGCATTGCGATGAAAAACTTTACTGAGTTAAGTACCGATTCTTTAAATCAATTAATTCAAAACGCTTATACAAGCGTTAGTACCCGCCACAATATTGATATCGAAGCTGCGAAATTAGCTGAACATATCAGGCAAGGATAAAGTATGGCTTATCTTGATTATATCAGTGCCGTCTTACTGTTTATCATAGTGGGCGTGCCTACAATGATGATCAGTATTGAATTGCTTCTTGGACAAAGAAAGCAAGTTTTACTTGTCCCTAAAGCTGCTCGTCAGCCTTGTGTAATTTTAATGCCCGCTCATAACGAAGCATTAGTGATCACAGATACCTTATCGAAATTATCAGAAGTTGTAAGTTCAGAAGATAAAGTGATTGTAATTGCAGATAATTGCAGTGATGAAACCGTTAATCTTTGTCAGCAATTTAACGTCAAGGTGTTAGAGCGGCACAATACTGAATTAGCTGGTAAGGGTTATGCGTTAGATTATGGCGTTCAGTATGTAAAATCATTATCCGTTGCGCCTCAAACCCTCGTAGTGTTAGATGCCGATTGTGAGTTTGAAGGTAATGGCTTGGATGTCCTTGTTCATCAAAGCCAAACTCAAGACTCTGTCGTTCAATCGCTTTATTTAATGAAGTCTCCAATAGGTGCATCGATTAAAACGCGAGTGGCAGAATTTGCTTGGTTAGTCAAAAACAAGATTCGACCGACTGGGTTAGCAAACTTAGGTATAGGCTGTCATTTACAAGGCTCGGGAATGGCATTTCCGTGGCGTTTATTTAATAAAATCTCCTTTGCTAGTGGCAGTATTGTTGAGGATTTAGAGCTAGGTTTAAAACTTGCCAATATCGATGAACAAGCGAAATTCAGTCCTTCAGCAATTGTGAATAGCTATTTCCCTGAGTCAAATGCTGGGACGGAATCTCAAAGAACGCGCTGGGAGCATGGACATTTAAGTGCCATATCTCTTTTGCCACAAATGATGTTAACTGCGTTGCTAAAAGGCAGGGTTAGCGTTTTTTTACTTGCCTTAGATGCGGCAATTCCTCCAACAATTTTATGGCTACTATTAGTGGTTTTCGCAACATTATTGAGTGCGGTAATGACCTTGCTAGGATTAACGACTGCGTTTTACATAAGCCTGATGCTATTAAGCCTGCTGATTTTGTCACTTGCCTTATCCTGGCTTTGTAACGGTCGAGAGATTATCAAGTTAAGTGATGTATTCGGAATCCTTGCTTATATTTTGAGTAAGTTTTCAATCTACAAAAAATTCTTCACGGCTAGACAAAAAGAGTGGGTTCGAACGGAGCGTGATGATAAGTATGAACAATGAAACGATCTTAGATAAGGTAAGTTATTTAGAGGCATTTCAGGTTGACGATTTTATCAACCAATTATTGTCCACGCCAGATGCAATCTCAGTCGGTTTTTTAAATCAGCATGGCTATAACCTCGTAGCGAAATCACCAGTTATTAAAGCCGATTTTTTAGCCTTGGATTATATTTTACGTGATGGTATTGGAATTAAAATTGCGTGTAAATTAAGCCAAATAAAACCTGGGGAGAACTTAAACGGTACTGATTTAATTCCTCGGATTATTGAATGTAGCCAAATCCACAGCCAGACAGTTAAATATCTATGCTACGGCACTATCGAGCCTTGGTTATCAAAAGGGGCATCGAAGCTTTTTAAGCAGCATCCCTTTGATTCTTTAGATGGTTTTCAAAACGATGATGACTATCTTGAGCATTTTAGAACACATTTAGATAAATCTGCTTTAAATATCGTGGTACTTGCAATGGGAATGCCTAAGCAGGAGCGTATTGCAAAAATGCTGACTCAAATAGTTGGCGTAAGAGTGCTAGTGATTTGTGGTGGCGCGATTCTGGATTTTCAAGCTGAGCGAGTCTCGAGAGCTCCAGAGTTTTATCAAAAAAATGGTTTGGAATGGGTTTATCGTCTCTTAAAAGAACCCAAAAGAATGTTCTCGCGATATGTTATCGGGATTCCCATTTTTTTTGCCAACGTAGCGATGAAAAAATAACACAATTTGATAGTGATTTTAGTCTAGTTCTAATGTCTAGAACGTCTCTAAATTAGTCAACCTAAAGTTCGAATTCGAGCAGACTTTATATTTAAAGTTTGTCATCAATTTTATTATTACAGTTCAATATTCACTTTAAAGGAGTATATCGTGGATAAGCCTTCTAACTTTCATGTCGCTCGAAACGGACTTGCTTTCGTATTTCGTCTAGTCGATGTGAGTGTGTTAATTTTTGCATTTTTTGCCATGCTGAACTTTCACGATGTGTTATTCGACAGAGAATATTTTCTGCTTTTGATGGCAGAGCTATTCTTTTACCTCTATTTAGCTGAATCCATTTCACTATATCGTTCATGGAGGTTAAGCAGTTTTCTTTATGTTTTAGGATTAATGGCAACCGTGTTAGTGGTGTCATTCTTTATTTTACTCACTGCGATTTTCCTATTCAAACAAGGTGAGTATTATTCTCGTGTAGTGATTTTTGGTTGGTTTAGCCTTTCTCTAGTGACATTAGTGAGCTGGCGCGTTCTCGTTAGAATTATTAAACGAACTATGCGAAGAAATGGATACAGTCTTCAGAAAGTTGCGATTATCGGCATGACAGAATCTGGTAATAACTTATATCGAGAATTAAATGGCAATATTGAACTAGGATTACAATGTGTTGGCTTTTATGACGATAGAGAGCCAGACCGTGTTAACTGTGAGCATTTACATTTGTTAAATGGCTCGATTGACAAAGCGGTTGAAATGGCTAAAAAAGGCGAGGTGAAAAAACTGTATATCTGTTTACCTATGCTAGCTGAAAAGCGAATATCTAGCATTATTCAACAACTCGGTGACTCAACAGTAGATGTTCTTATCTTACCTGATTTCCTACTTAAAAATCTTATGCATGCGCGAATCGGTAACGTTGGAGATTTAGACACCATTAGTGTTTTCGAGTCACCAGTTCATGGAATGAAAAACTTCTATAAACGCACTTTTGATATTCTATTTAGCTCTCTTGCCATCATCGCTATTTCACCTGTGCTAATCATTATAGCCATTGCTATTAAGTTGACTTCACCTGGTGCAGTGCTGTTTAAACAAGACCGCTACGGTCTTGGTGGGGAACGTATTAAAGTGTTCAAGTTCCGCTCCATGACGGTGACTGAAAATGCCGATAAAGTTACCCAAGCGAAGAAAAATGATAGTCGACTGACTCCCATTGGTGGCTTTTTACGTAGAACATCGTTAGATGAATTACCACAGTTTTTTAATGTTCTATTAGGCACTATGTCCGTTGTGGGACCTCGACCTCATGCAGTTGCTCATAATGAGGAATACCGACAAATTGTGGCTTATTACATGCTTCGTCATAAAGTTAGACCAGGAATAACTGGGTGGGCACAAATTAATGGCTGGCGCGGAGAAACTGACACTCTCGATAAAATGGAAAAGAGAGTTGAGTACGATCTTGCGTATATTCGACATTGGACTTTATGGTGGGATATTAAAATTATTTTTATGACAATTTTCAAAGGTTTTACTGGCAATAATGCCTACTAACAGGGAGAAAAGAATGAAAAAGTTATTAGGCAAAAGAAGCATTATTGGGATTGTCGTAAGTTCGTTGATAGGTCCAGTTGCAGTTGCACAAAATAAAGAAAATGCTGCAGTGATCAAAACCGAGTCGGGCATTGATTTTACGCCAGGCTTAAATGCTAGTTTGAAATATGATGACAATATTGCAAGTGCAAATACTGATACAGAAGACAGTATGATATTAGTGGTTAATCCAGCTTTGAAAGCTGAGTTACTAAGCGGTAACAGTGTTTATTCTGCAGAGGCAGGCATCGAATATGGTGAATATTTTAGTAGTAGTGATGATAATTACTTAGATGGCTTGCTTAGATTAAAAGCGGATGTCGAGCTTAATCAATCAAATCGATTTAATATTACAGGTACTTATATCGGTGGTCATGAAGACAGAGGTACGGGTATCTTTGAAGGCGCAGGTAATATTCAAGATGAGCCAAATACCTATGATGTTTATGCTATCGGTGGCTACTATGAGTATGGTGCTAGAAGTACGGCTGCAAGATTAAGGTTGAATGGTAAGTATCTTGAAAAAGAATACAAACGTTATGAAGAATTAACTCAATACAAAAACTATTCAGAAACAACCTATGGCGGAACATTCTTCTATGATGTGAGCCCTACTGCCAGTTTAGTGGCTGATGTTCAACGAATTGATACTGAATACGATAAAAGGCCTGAGCAAATAGAACTAGAAAATCGTGACAGTAGTACGACAAACTATTTATTAGGTGCAGATTGGGAAGCGACAGCTTCTACTGAAGGTAAGGTTCGAGTTGGTTATCAACAGAAAAGTTTTGACAATAGTAGTCGTGAAGATTTTAGTGGTTTAACTTGGGATGCAGACATGACATGGCGCCCATTAAGCTATAGTGCTTTTACCCTTAAAACAGGGCAAAGTAGTAAAGATCCAAACTTATTAGGTGATTACGTTAGAGAAACTAATTATGGCGTTGCTTGGAAGCATGAATGGACTGAACTTTTCTCAAGTAACCTTGGTTATGAGCGTATAGAAGAGGATTTTACTGGAATTATTCGTGAAGACCGTACGTCGCGCTATCAAGCTTCTGTTAGTTATTCTTTCGCTCGTTGGTTGCTGATGAGAGTTGGATTGGACATTAACGACAGTACATCAACAGATGAGATCTATAAGTTTGATAGAAACATTTATTACATTAATGCAGAGATGACACTGTAATAAAAGGAAGGTTATGAAATTTGTTTTACTGATTTGTGCAGTTATTTTTTTCAGCGGTAATGCTAGTGCTGTATCAGAAGGAAATCATCGCTTAGCTGCCGGTGATACTATTGTGATTAAAGTTTATGGGGAAGAAGATTTAACTCTTGAAACTAGGCTTACGAATAGCAGTACTGTTAATTACCCTTTTTTAGGCACATTAGCGTTAAGAGGTTTAACGGTAAAAGAAGTTGAGGCATTGATTTATAATGGCTTGAAAGGGGACTATTTCGTTGAACCAAGTGTTTATGTTGGGATTGTTCATTATCGTCCGTTTTACATTCATGGTGAAGTCAAAAAACCCGGAGGATATCCATACCAACCTGGTATGACGATTAATCAGGCGGTTGCCCTAGCGGGTGGATTAACAGAAAGAGCTTCAACAGATAAAATTTTTATTTCTCGTGAAGGCACTAAAACTACTTCAGAAAGCGCGGAAATAAAAACTAAAATTCATGCAGGTGATACTATAACAATAGAGCAGAGATTCTTTTAATGATGTCCAATAACCCTCAAGTTAAAACAACGCCTATTATTCCTGAGCAGTTAATTGATTTTAAGAAGTTATTTAAGCCTATTCTGTTTTTCAAGTGGCGTATACTTGCTTTCTCTATTATAGTTACTGCGTTAACCGTATTTGTTGTGATGAGTATGAAGCCTATTTATAGTGCGACTTCAACACTACTCATCGAGTCTGAGCAGGCAAGTGCGATTAAAATTGATGAAGTATATGGGATTAACTCAGGTCAAAGAGAGTATTACCTTACTCAATTTGAAATTTTAAAGTCTCGCTCAATTGCTGAAAGAGTTTTCAATGAACTAGATTTAGTCAATCATCCTCAATTTTTACCTCAACCTTCTTTATTTAAGCAGTTAAAAAATAGTATCGACTTTTTGCCTAAAGAAGAGGCTGCACCTGTTGATGAAAATAAAGTTTTTCAACAAAAGATAAATGGTTTTGCAAATAATATTATTATTACGCCAATAAGAAAAACTCAATTGGTTAATATCAGCTATGAAACTCCAGATCCAGAGCTTGCATCGCTTGTTTCAAATGCTGTGGGAGATGCTTATATTCTAAGTCAACTTGAAGCTAAAGCGGGAATGACTCAAAAAGCCAATATATGGTTAGGTGGTCGATTAGAAGATTTACGAGTAAATTTAGATGCGTCTGAACACCGTTTAGAGCAGTTTAGAATTGACAACGGTTTAGTTGATGTTGAAGGTGTAACGGCGCTAGATGCTAAAGAACTACAAAGATTAAGTGATGACATTACACTTGCTCGTTCTCGTAAGGCTCAAGCTGATAGCTTTATGGCCGTGGTTAAAAAATATGGTGCGAGTGATATAGGCCGATTAGAAAGTTTGCCTGAAGTGACTTCACATTTGTCAATACAAAACGTTAAACGCGAAGTAAGCATTGTCGAGCGAAAAGTTTCAGAGTTACAACAAGTGTATGGACCGAAGCATCCTAAATTGATTTCTGCAAAAGCAGAGCTTGCAACGGTTGAAAACAATCTTCGAGTTCAAATTGGGCGTTTAGTGCAAGGTATAGAAGATGAGGCGCAAACCGCATCACAAAACTTACGTTCTTTAGAGGCTCAATTCAACAGCTCTAAAGGAGACTTCCAAGATTTAAGTACTATCGACACCACATATAAGCGTTTACTACGTGAAGTTAATACTAATCAGCAATTATTTGAAAGCTTTTTGTCTCGTCAGAAGGAAACCGAAGTCACTGGTGATTTTGATTCTCCTGTCGCGAGGTTTACCGATAGAGCTGTCACCCCATTTAACCCTATTAAGCCGAACAAAAAGCTGATTGTTGTAGCAGCTTTCTTAGCGAGTCTTATTTTCGCAATGGTAATTGTATTAGTGTTAGATGCGTTAAACGATACAATTAAAACCACTGATGATGTTGAGAAGGTTTTATCTCAGCGTGCACTTGGTTATATCCCAAAAGCTGACAAAAAAGCGACTTATGATGAGGTTAACTTTGCCTTTTACGATAGTAATGCCAAGATGCATGCGGAGTCAGTGAGAACAATAAGGACATCGTTATCGTTAATGGCACTCGGGCAGGATTTAACGACAATTGAAGTTACATCTTCGTTTCCAAATGAAGGTAAGACATCGGTAGCAATGAACTTGGCATTTGCTTTTTCTGGTATGGAGAAGGTGTTAATTATTGACGCTGACATGCGTAAACCCAATGTTGGTAGTCGTTTTGGTTTACCTAATTATCAACCAGGTTTATCAAATGTGTTAGCAGGTTCCGAAGCTGTTGGTGACTGTATTGCTCATGATGTTAAGCCTAATGTCGATGTCCTTACTGCTGGCGCTATTCCTCTTAACCCCCAAGAACTGTTATCTACACCTATTTTAGCAAAGGTTATACAAGAGCTTAAACAGCACTATACCAAAATAATTATTGATACGCCTCCAGTGCAAGCCGTAAGTGATGCTTTAGTCATTGCCCCACACAGCGATGCGATTGTGACTGTGGTAAAAGCTGCCACAACGCGTTCTGAAGCTGTAAGGCTAACTCTTGCCAAGTTGTACCAAGCAAGAGGGAAAGTGTTTGGTGTAGTGTTAAACCAGCTTAATATTAAAGACGCACAACAATACCACGGTCAGTATGGTTACTATCAACCTTATGAAAGCAATAGTGTCGAAGAGTCTGAGACACACGCTAAAGCGTCATGATAGACATTCATTGCCATGTTCTACCTGAAATAGATGATGGTGCTAAGTCTCTTGATGAGTCAATGGCACTTATTCGTCAGTCAATTAATCAAGGTATCACTCGGATTGTGGCAACTCCTCATATTCACGTCGGCATTTACGACAATACTCAACAAACCATTGTTGATGCTTATCATCGAGTTCAGCAAGAAATAAAAGCTCAAAACCTACCGATTGAGCTGAGGGTTGCCGCAGAAGTAAGAGTTTGCCCCGAGATTATTATGTTGGCAAAACAAAAGCAGTTGCCCTTTGTTGGGGACTTTGAAGAAAAGAAAGTTTTGTTGTTAGAGCTACCTAGCAGTCACTTACCCGCCGGTGTTGAGAAGCTCATTGATTGGTTAATCAATGCCAATATTCTGCCAATGATTGCACATCCTGAACGTAACCGAGAGTTGCAACGATACCCTGATAGAATTAAGCCTTTTCAGCAAAGAGGCTGTTTGTTTCAGTTAACTGCAGCATCTCTCATAGGTGACTTAGGTGAGTTGCCTAAAGCACTAAGTGAGCAATGGATTAGTCAACAGCTTTATACCATTATCGGTTCGGACTGCCACTCTTTAAAGCGTCGTCCGCCTAAGTTACATCAAGCTCATTCCATTGCTGAAGTACTAACTGATCATACATATGCTAATCAGCTGGTTATTGATAACCCTTATTTGATTTCAAAAAGGCTATTTTCCTAAACTGCCATGTTAATAATGCCAACCTCTCGAAAGTTATTTTATGCTGCGCTGATCATTATATTGTTAGCTTTTCTGCCTTTACTCGTTCAAAAAGGGGTAGCTAATGCCTATCACTTTAAGTCGCTTTATTATTTAAAGCTTTGGGAGAAACACGCAAAAGCGGATGAAGAGCAATATCAGCAAGCTAAAAAGGCTGCTACTTATGCTTATTCTTTAGATAATTCGAATCCACATTACTTACTCACTTTAGCTAAAGTAATAGAGTGGGGCAGTTATGCTGAGTTTGAACGTTTGGATGTATCATTCGTAACTTATTTATATGAAACAGCAATAACGCAAAGGCCCTTATGGCCAAATGCTTATGCTGATTTTGGGGCCATGATAGCTTTCAGTAGTGGAGATATTCATAAAGCATGGCCTTTACTGTTGCAAGGACAAGAAAAAGGCCCCTATACCCCGGAAGTCATTCGCCAAATATTGGCAGTTGGGTTTGCTTTTTGGGACGAGTTAACTGTGGAGCAGAAACAACAAGTAATAGATGTCGCTACGATAGCTACAGAGTCGAAATGGGATGTGAAGTTGACACTGCAATCACTTGTTAAGCAGTACGAGAAAGACCAAGTTTTGTGCACTTATTACAAATATTCTGGTAACAAGTTCTCTGAATCAGCGGCACATTGGATTACTGAATCTTTATGTCATCAAAATTATAAATAGGATGTAATGTTTAGATGATCACTTCTTCTCGACTTGCTAAATATATTGTTTTTATCTTATGTACGTTAATTGTTTTCTCGCCGATTCCATTAGGGAGTAATAGGATTTGGGCTTGGTCAATATTGGAGTTTGTGATATTGAGCTTAGGGTGCATACATATTGGATATTGTGCTAAATATGATAAGGCTTTTCTTAGTCATCAATGGCAAAAAACATTATTGATCCCTTTGGCTGTATTCTTAGGCTTTTTGTTTTTACAAGTGATTAATTTGATCCCTGGCATAGGTACTGTCGATAGTTACCAGACAACTCAGCAACTATTAAAAACATTAAGTTACCTTATTTTTGCTTTATTATTGAGTGAGTACTGTATTAATAGTCAAATGCTCAAGTGGATTGTATTTTCGATACTTTTATCTGGTTGTTTTCAAGCATTTTATGGCTCAACGATTCATCTAATGAATTTAGATGTTTCGCCAATATTTCATTATGCAGATGGTGATAAAGCAAGAGGCACATTCGCCTATCAAAATCACTATGCAAATTATCTCGCTCTATGTCTTTCGATTGCTATCGGTTGGCTGATTTCAGAATTAAAAACACAAAGTACTGATTTTGAGCTTAGACAGTTTTTGGTCACTAGCTTATCGACCTTATTTAGCCGAAAATTATTAATTCGTTTAGCTATAGTTCTTATGATTATTGGTCTCATTTTAAGTCGTTCAAGAATGGGAAATGCAGGCTTTTTTACCGCGCTTATTATTGTATCTGTCATAGCCATTTTTATTTATCGACGACCGCCCATATTGCTCAAACCCCTAGTTGTTAGCATTTTCATATTAGATTTGATCATTGTAGGTTCTATTTTTGGCGTTGAAAAAGTTAAGCAACGTATTGAAGATACTAGCTTCGCATCAGAAAGCAGGGATTTAGTTGTTATTGATAGCTTACCTATAATTGAACAAAACTGGCTAACTGGTACAGGTGGGGGCAGCTTTTATACTGTTTTTCCCGGCTTTCAACCTAGGCCTTACAGTGGATTTTATGACCATGCACATAATGAATATGTACAATTTTCGATAGAGTACGGTGTTGTTATTTCTGCCATGTTAGCATTATGGATGTTATATGCCTTCTTGTTAGCATGTAAAACCATGAAAAATAGGAATAATAAATTTTATAAAGGTGTGGCTTTTGGTTCGGCGATGGCCATTATTCATATGTGTGTTCATAATTTTGTAGACTTTAACCTTCAATCTCCAGCCAATACTCTATTGTTCATCACCATTATAAGCCTATGTTGGATTTCCAATAATCTTCCTTCTGACTTTAAGAAGAAACCACGGAGACATCGTGGGGATTAGATAAAAAAAATAAACTTCAATAATTTTAGATAATGACAATTTATTTTACTTTACTTAAAAAGGACTCTTATGAAAGTTGTAATTCCTGTTGCCGGTTTAGGAACCCGGATGTTGCCTGCAACAAAAGCCATCCCAAAAGAAATGCTGCCTTTGGTTGATAAACCTTTGATTCAATATATTGTTGATGAATGTGTTAAGGCTGGTGTTAAAGAGATTGTTCTGGTAACACATGCCAGTAAAAACGCAATCGAAAACCATTTTGATAAATCCTATGAACTTGAATCAACCCTTGAAAAGCGTGTAAAGCGTCAATTGCTCAAGGAAGTACAAGGGATTTGCCCTAAAGACGTTACAATCATGCATGTACGTCAGGGAGAGGCTAAAGGACTCGGACATGCGGTCTTATGTGCAAAGCCATGTATTGGCAACAACCCATTTGCTGTTGTTTTACCTGATGTCATCTTAGATGAGTACACAGCAAATCAAAGTTCTGAAAACTTAGCGTCAATGATCTCTCGTTACGAAGAAACGTCTTCAAGCCAAATCATGGTAGCTCCAGTTAAAGAAGAAGAAGTCCATAAATATGGTATCGCTGACTGTAACGGCTTCGATGTAAAGCCTGGTGAGTCAACTACAATTATTAAAATGGTAGAGAAACCAGCGGTTAATGAAGCGCCTTCAAATTTAGCTGTTGTGGGGCGATATGTCTTATCTGAAAAAATTTGGGATTTATTAGCCAAAACTCCAGCTGGAGCAGGGAATGAAATCCAGCTTACAGATGCCATTGATATGTTGATTGAATCTGATAAAGTTGAAGCGTTCAATATGACAGGTAAATCGCATGATTGTGGTGACAAACTAAGTTATATGGCAGCATTTGTTGAATATGGTTTAAATGATAAAAAACTTGGTGCAGACTTTAGAAAAATTATTGCTGGACTAGTTAACTAAAGAATTTATAGATTGTTATGAAAGCCTGCTTCTTAGCAGGCTTTTTTGTATCTAAATTAGATGCTAAGTGCTAAGTGCTAAGTGCTAAGTGCTAAGTGCTAAGTGCTAAGTGCTAAGTATTTACAATTACTTGCTGGACTTTAATAGATAAAAGAATGAATAAAAATTTGGAAATAATAGGGGAAATATTCTTGTAGAAGGCGTTTATAAATTGGTTGCGGGAGCTGGATTTGAACCAACGACCTTCGGGTTATGAGCCCGACGAGCTACCAAACTGCTCCATCCCGCGTCCGTATTTATTTAAAACACCATTGAAATGTATTGAACTGAAGTGAAACAGTATCTGTACAACTTATAAAGAGGTCTTTATAAGAAATTGGTTGCGGGAGCTGGATTTGAACCAACGACCTTCGGGTTATGAGCCCGACGAGCTACCAAACTGCTCCATCCCGCGTCCGATTTTTTCAATGTTATTAAGTGAGTGGTTGCGGGAGCTGGATTTGAACCAACGACCTTCGGGTTATGAGCCCGACGAGCTACCAAACTGCTCCATCCCGCGTCCGTACTTAATATTGATAGTTTTTATATTGGTTGCGGGAGCTGGATTTGAACCAACGACCTTCGGGTTATGAGCCCGACGAGCTACCAAACTGCTCCATCCCGCGTCCGAATATAAACTATCTTGCTTAAACAGAATGTTGAAAATATTAATTATCAACTTTGCAGTTTTATAAAGTGTCCAAATACTTGATTCACTTTAAAAATTGGTTGCGGGAGCTGGATTTGAACCAACGACCTTCGGGTTATGAGCCCGACGAGCTACCAAACTGCTCCATCCCGCGTCCGTTTAAGCGGGGCGAACTATAACGACCTATACAGTGCTTGGCAAGTCGAAATGACATTTTTATGATTGTTTGTTGGGTTAATGAGCACAAATCGCTATTTTGAAGGATTATTGTCTGGCTTTTGAGCATTATCAGTATTCTTTAATTTCCAGTATTGGAATTTTGAGATCAAAATCAGCCCCTCTAGTGATCTAAATTTCTACTTATTAAAGTGAGCTTAACGTAAAAAGGGGATAAAAAACCGAGATTTTGTGCTTTTCAGTGACATTTTCACACTTGAGATTTGGTTTAGGTATATAATGCCGACTTAATTATATCTGTGAGATGATGACTGCGATTCCATGTTAAATTTTTTTGCTGCTGCCCCTAAGGGTTTTGAATATAGCTTATCTAATGAGCTTAAAGAGTTTGGTGCTACTGATGTTAAGGAAAGCGTCGCTGGTGTGTATTTTTCTGCACCAATAGAACTTGCCTACCGAATTACATTATGGTCTCGACTCGCTAGCCGCATTGTCGTGGTTATCTATAAAGGTGCTTGTGAATCTGCTGAGCAACTATATAACGCAGCTTATGCTGTTGATTGGCCATCTCACTTTTCTAATAACAGTACTTTTGGTATCGATTTTCATGGTACTGGCGGTTTTATTAATAATACCCAGTTTGGTGCTTTAAAAATCAAAGATGCGGTAGTTGATCGCTTTCGTGATGACGGTAAAGAAAGACCGGACGTAGAGCGAATTAATTCAGACTTTAGAATTGATGCGCATTACCGTAATAATCAACTGACTATGTCGATTAACTTCTCCGGCCCTTCACTGCACCAACGCGGTTACCGCTCTACAACAGGTGAAGCGCCGCTAAAAGAAAACCTTGCAGCAAACATGCTAGCTCGAAGTGGCTGGCAAGCAAATCCTATTACCTTATTAGACCCTTTTTGCGGTAGTGGCACCGTTGTTATTGAAGCCGCATTAATGGCAGCTGATATTGCCCCAGGTTTGCAACGTGCAAGGTTTGGCTTTGAACATTGGCTTCAGCATGACGATAACGTTTGGCAAGATATCTTAGATGAAGCTCACGCAAGAGCTTCATTAGGTAAGACTCGCTGCGCGGTTAAATTCTTCGCATCAGATATTGATTCTCGTTTAGTCGCTTTAGCTAAAAAGAATGCTGAAAATGCCGGCGTTATCGATTTAATTGAATTTTCAGTCTCTGATGCACTAAATGTAACGCCGCCAGTTGCAGACGGTTTCCTTATTTCTAACCCTCCATACGGTGAGCGTTTAGGTAGCATTACTGAATTACTTCAGCTGTATTATCAGCTGGGTGATAAGTTTAAGAAAGACTTCGGCGGTTGGAAAATTGCCATGCTTTGTAGTGACATTGAATTATTGTCAGCATTAAAGCTTAAAGCTGATAAACAAATGAAGATGTTTAATGGCGCACTTGAATGTGGTTTTAATCTTTATACACTGCACGCAAAAAGCACTCGCCGCGAAGCACCTGTATTGCCAGAAGGTGTCGACATAGCCGACATTTCACCAGCATTTGCTAATCGTATTAAAAAGAATATGAAACAGCTGACTAAATGGGCGAAGAGAGAGGGCATAGATAGCTACCGCATTTATGATGCTGACTTGCCTGAATATAACGTCGCCGTTGATAAATATGTTGACCATGTTGTTATTCAAGAGTATTCAGCACCGGCCAGTATCCCTGAAGCGGTAACCAAACGTCGTTTAACCGATGTGTTGTTATCACTGCCAAATGCATTAGGCATTGACCCTGAACTAGTCACGTTAAAAACCCGTGAGCGTCAAAAGGGAACCAATCAATATCAAAAAATTGATGAGCAAAAACTTGAAATTATCACTCAAGAATATAATGCCCGCTTTAAATTAAACCTCACTGGATATCTAGATACAGGTTTATTCTTGGACCATCGCTTAACCCGTAAATTAGTCGGTGAAAAGTCTAAAGGTAAACGAGTATTGAACTTGTTCTCATACACAGGTAGTGCATCAGTTCATGCAGCACTTGGTGGTGCTAAGTCTGTCACGACAGTCGATATGTCAAATACCTACCTTGCTTGGGCTAAAGAAAACTTTGAGTTAAACAACCTCAATGTTAGACAGTACCAGTTTGAACAAGCAAACTGTATTCAATGGATTAAAGATTGTAATGAACAATTCGATTTGATTTTTATTGACCCGCCAACCTTCTCAAATTCAAAAAGAATGGAAGATAGCTGGGATGTTCAGCGTGACCATGCCGCTTTGCTGGTAGATTTGATTAAGTTGTTAAGCCCTAATGGCGAGATAATATTTTCGAATAATAAACGTAAATTTAAAATGGATATCAATCTTTTAAGCCAATATAAAATGGATATTAAGAACATTGATAATCAGACCTTACCAATGGATTATAAGCGTAATCCACACATCCATAATACATGGTTAATCACTCACGCTAAGTCGCCTTATAGCAGCTAAAGCATGCAGAGTAGTAATATGTTAACTAACACTATGAATAAAAATTCTAGCCTCATTTTATATCACACAGATGGTTGTCATCTGTGTGAGTTAGCTCAGTCATTAGTTGAACAATTAGACATGAGCTATGAGCATATTGATATTTGCGATGACGATCTATTAGCTGAGCGTTATGGTATTTCAATTCCAGTGTTAGTAATGGGTGACAAAGAGCTGTTTTGGCCATTTGATGGCGAGCAGTTAACTGATTTTATTAGGAGCGTCGTTTGAGTCTAGTTCGTATTAATAATGGATCGTTAGCCTATGGTTATACGCCATTATTGAAAAATTCTGATTTCACTATTTTACCTGGTGAGCGTGTTTGTATTGTTGGCCGAAATGGCGCAGGTAAATCAAGCTTGATGAAAGTGTTATCAGGAGATGTGTTACTTGATGATGGTGAATTTAACATTGCCTCCGATGTAACAGTAAGTCGATTGCAGCAAGACCCACCTAAGGCTGAAACAGGTACTGTATATAAGTATATTTCAGCAGGCCTGCAAGAAATTGGTGAGCAGCTTGAGCGTTACCATCAGCTTTCTCACGATGTTGCAACAGCTGAGCCTGATGCAATGGAGAAAATGCTCAATCAAATGACCCGCCTGCAAGAATCTCTTGATCATAATAATGGTTGGCAGTTGGATTCACGTATCATACAAAATTGTGAACTATTAGGCCTTGATCCTGATAAACCTTTAAACGAATTATCGGGTGGTTGGCAGCGTAAGGTTGCCTTAGCTCGAGCGTTAGTGAGCGAGCCAGACTTATTACTACTTGATGAACCAACTAACCACCTCGATATCGATACTATTGAATGGTTAGAGCAATTTTTGCTTAACTTCAAAGGTGCCATTGTTTTTGTAAGTCATGACCGTGGCTTTATTCATCGAATGGCGACTCGTATTGTTGATCTTGATCGTGGCGTTGTGACGTCATGGCCTGGTAACTACAAAATGTACTTAGAAGGCAAGCAAGAATGGTTGCGGGTTGAAGCAGAGCAAAATGCTCACTTTGATAAAAAACTAGCTGAAGAAGAAGCCTGGATCCGCCAAGGCGTAAAAGCGCGTCGAACTCGTAATGAAGGGCGCGTTAGAGCGTTAAAAGCATTAAGAAGTGAACGTAGTGAGCGCTTGAACCGTCAAGGCAATGCCAAGATGAATGTCAGTGATACTGAACGCTCTGGTAAGTTAGTATTTGATATCAAAAATATTAATTACAATTTACCTGAAAAAGATCTCGTTAAAAACTTCAGTTCAACAGTAATGCGTGGCGATAGAATTGCCTTAATCGGACCTAATGGTTGTGGTAAATCAACATTAATTAAGTTACTGATTGAGCAATTAACGCCGCAATCGGGCGAAGTGAAAGTAGGGACCAAGCTTGAAGTTGCCTATTTTGACCAATACCGCGAAGCACTTGATCCTGAAAAAACCGTTGAAGAAAACGTTGGCGATGGCAAAAGTACCGTTACGATTAACGGACAAGATCGTCACATCTTAAGTTATTTACAAGACTTTTTATTTTCTCCAGCAAGAGCAAGAACACCAGTCAAGGCATTATCAGGCGGTGAGAAAAACCGTTTGTTGCTTGCTCGTTTGCTTTTAAGACCTGCAAACTTAATTATTCTCGATGAACCAACCAATGACCTTGATGTTGAGACCCTAGAATTGTTAGAGTCTTTGCTTACTGATTTTGCTGGGACATTACTGATTGTTAGTCATGACCGTGAATTTATTGATAATACCGTAACCAGTAGTTGGTGGTTTGCAGGTAATGGTGGCTGGCATGAATATGTTGGTGGCTATAATGATGCCGTTTCTCAGGGCGCTAAATTTTATTCTGAGGAACCTGAAGCCGCATCTGTTGTCATAGCATCAGCGCCTGTTGAAACTAAGACTGAAAAGCCTAAGCAAACAGCTACTAACGCGCCGAAAAAATTATCGTTCAAACTTCAACGTGAACTCGACCAATTGCCGAGTAAGATGGAGAAGTTGGAACAAGAAGTAGAAGAATTACAAAATACTGTGGCTTCGGCTGATTTTTATAGCCAACCACAAGATGCTGTCAATACAGTGCTGCAAGCATTGGCGACAAAAGAACAAGAATTGGACACTTGCTTTGAACGTTGGGAAGAACTCGAGTCATTGAAGTAAGCGCATAATAAAAATAGGAATTAAAATGAAGTCGAAGTTTGATAAGGCATTATCTGTCGTTGCCTTGAGTGTGCTTGGCGCTATTGGAAGTGTCCATGCTGCACCTGTATACGAAATTGTAAACATTGAAGATTTTGATCTTAAAGGTAATGTCGATGGCACCAGCCGTGGCTACGCTCTGGGTGTTAATGCTAACGATGAAATGGTGGGGGTATCTAAAGGTAAGAAAAAATTATCTGTAGATGATGAAGATGACGATGGTGTTATCGACGTTGAAGATGGTATTGCTCCTGAAGAAGCTATTGTATATTCAGTTTTTTTACCGATTATTGCCAATAACTATACATTTACTGCTGAAGAAAATGATGCTGAGTCACCTTGGAATCCAAATTTCTTTAGTATTAATGGCACCACAGCCCCTACTGAAGTGGATGATGAAGGTGAGTTAATTATTAACTCAGTGGATACTTTTTTCTATGGTATGAATGACAGTAATGTCAAAGTAGGCGCATACACTGCACCAGAAAAAACCATGGATTATGAAGGCAGTGATGAAGACCAAGAGTTTTGGTATTACCGTGACTTTGAATTGCGCGGAGTCGCGGTAACCGAAGATGGAACTGAAATTGAACTAGTTCCATCGTATGAAACCTATGTTCGTGAAGATGATGATTTTGTTGTTGAACTAGGTGGCTGGTCAGCTGCAGCAGCAGTAAACAGTAATAACCTTGTTGCGGGTTATGCAAGTACAGATATTACCGATTTCAGTTCAGATCGTGTTGATAGTTGTATTGATGCTAGTCAAGATGAAGATGCTGAGTTTCCTGTGCCAGTTGAGATTTGCGTACAAGCAGATCAATATCCATCTAATGGTGTAAGAAATATTTCTTATCAAACTCGTGCTCATGTATGGCAGATTGAAGCTGATAATACTATCCCTGAAGATAATATCATTGAGCTTCCACTGGGTTTGACGCCGGATGAAGATTCAACGTTAAATTACACCGCTCAAGGTTTAGGGCTGAATAACAATGATGTCATCGTCGGAAGATCGCATACTTACCGAAATGGTAAAGAAGACGACCTATATCAAGATGCAGCATATTGGCAGAAAAATACCACTACAGGCGAATACGAATATAACTGGATTGATCCTGATATCTTTAGTGACACAGTCTACAGTTCAATAGCCTATGATATTAATGATAACGGTATTGTTGTTGGTAGCTTTCAAAAGTATATCAGCGGTTATTTAAGAGAAAAATTCTTTTACTATGACATCAATGATCCCGCAGCTGAAATTGTCGTGCCTGATGATTTTCAAGAAGGATTGTCGGATTTAACTAGTAAACCAAAAGCGATCAATAATGTTGGTCAAGTCGTGGGTAACATTGAAGTTACTTATGATAAAGATAAGCCGCGTCCAAAAGCGGGCTTCTTGTTTAACATGAATGATAACGAGTTTATTAATATCAATAATAACCTAACGTGTGAATCGAAAGGTTACGAGCAAGATGAAGATGGTGAGTGGACTCGTCATCAAGTTGAAGTGATTGATGGTGATGGCTCTATTTTAACTTACGGTGCTGAATTCTATGTTGTTGAAGCTAACAGTATTAACGAACAAGGAACAATCGTAGGTACAGCATTCGTTCGTAAACCAGTATACCAATATGATAGCGATGGGAATTTGATTTTAGGTGAAAATGGCACTCCGCTATTTGAAATCGATGGTAATGGCGATCCTGTTACTTCATTCTTAACCAGAATGGTAGTACTTAAGCCTACATCTGGTAACCAAGAAGCGTGTACAGAATCTGATCTCGTAGAAGATGAACCTTATGTACGTAAAGGTGCAGCTTCTTTAGCATGGTTATTGGGTTTACCATTACTTTGGTTACGTCGTCGTAAAATGAAATAGTCTGAGCATTTTTTGAACAAAAAGTCGAGGTTTTTTCCTCGGTTTTTTTTTGCCTTTTTTCTCAATATCTTAATTAAAAATGCATAAATTTGTCATAAATCGACATTGATCTTGTATGAATTTTCGCCTATCTCTTATGTTGAAGCCATTAGTGAGGTACAGACTAATTAGGCTTAATTAACAAAACGAGGATGTGTTAATGAAAAGACAAAAAAGAGATCGACTAGATAGAGCTTTTTCTAAAGGTTTCCAAGCGGG
This sequence comes from Shewanella sp. TC10, assembly GCF_009663145.1. Classification (GTDB taxonomy): domain Bacteria; phylum Pseudomonadota; class Gammaproteobacteria; order Enterobacterales; family Shewanellaceae; genus Shewanella. Next base: position 10,394 of record NZ_VKHR01000033.1, on the reverse strand, counting down.
AATTGCAGGACGTTCAAAAGAACTTTGTCCATATGGAACTTTAGATTCTAAATCACAATGGTTAGGCGGGTGGCGTGAAGGTGTTGATGGCCGTTTAAGCGGTTTATTTAATAAATAGATGTAATTTGATTTAAGAATATAAAAAGCCCTCATAAGACATATGAGGGCTTTTAAGAAAATACTATAGATGTTTTGTGGGGCTCGAACTTTTCGATAGATTAGGTTTTACTTTTAGATTCTTTCAATCTACTCATCGCCACAAAATTTATCTTAATTAGAATGAAGAAGTATCAGTAAAAATACCCACTTTAAGATCTGTTGCTGAGTAAATCTCGCGGCCATCAACTTCCATGACTGCATCAGCAATGCCCATTACGAGTTTACGATGAATTTTACGTTTCAGGGTTAACTTATATGTGACCTTTTTAGCTTCTGGTAAAACTTGCCCAGTAAATTTAACTTCACCGACTCCTAAAGCACGGCCTTTACCTTCAGCGCCTTCCCAACCAAGATAAAAACCGACGAGTTGCCACATAGCATCTAAGCCTAAACAGCCTGGCATAACTGGATCGCCATTAAAGTGACAATCGAAAAACCATAAGTCAGGTGTAATATCCAGTTCAGCTACGATTTCGCCTTTACCGAACTCACCACCGTCTTCATTAATCTTAGTGATACGGTCGATCATCAACATATTATCGACAGGTAAGCGAGGTGAGTTAGGTGCAAAAAGGTTACCATTACCACATGCGATTAACTCTTCTTTAGTGAAACTGTTAGCTTTTACCATTTAAAATATTACCACTTGATGTTGAGTAGGGTGACAAGATAGCGAACACGTGTAAGCTAAACAACTCCGATCACTAAATTATCCGTAATTTTATTAATATTTTTTGTATAAATGATGGCTCAATCTCGTCATCATCTTGACCAGCCATTTTTTCTAGACGTTGTTGTACTAAACCATATAAAGATTTCTCTGGAAAATCATTATCTTCATTTCGCTCACCTGCTGAAATCTGCATGAGTAACGAAATGGCTTCATCCATATGTTCTATGGCGTGAACATGAAATAAACCTTTGGATATGGCTTCTATAACTTCAGGTTCTAAGTTTAATTGCAACACATTCGCTTTTGGAATAATGACACTATGTTCACCATTTAATCCACGTACTTTACATAAATTAAAGAAGCCTTCGATTTTTTCATTCACGCCGCCAATCGCTTGCACATTACCAAATTGATCAAGTGCACCAGTTACAGCAAAAGCTTGATTGATGGGTTGCTCTGCAATTGATGACATAAGGCAACAATATTCGGCTAGGGAAGCGCTGTCGCCATCAATTTCTTGATATGATTGCTCGAAAACGATGTTAGCATTTAGATGTAACGGCGCGTCACGACCAAATATACGATATAACGAGGCAGATAAAATCATCATGCCTTTTGTATGTATATTGCCACCTAACTCCGACTTTCTTTCAATATCGATGACTTCACCATCACCATAATGCACTGTGGTGGTAATTCTGGCGGGCTCACCATAACTAGCATCTTGAGTATCAACAACAGTGAGTCCATTGATTTGGCCTATCATCTCATCTGTAGTTTGCAGATTAATGAAATTATCAGAAAAACTCTGTGCTGCATAAACCTCAGAACTGTCATGACGATTTTTAGCATTTACAAGGGCTTTTGATATAGAAGAAGCAGTTACTGCTTTAGTTGCTTTTAATGAATTGGCCTGCGTCATGACTTGCGCTATTTGCAACATTGATAAACTTAAGCGTTGCTGGTGCTCAGTAAGCTTTGCGCTATACCAAAATAACGGCATGATTGAAGATAACTCCAATTCAACATTATATTCATTGGCTAAACTTACAAGCCATTGTAAATACTGACTTTCAGAATATTTAGTCAAATCTAATTCTGAATTAACTTCAGCAAGCAATGGGAAGTATTTAAAAAATACTCTGTCATCGCTGCGTAAGTGGGTGAATAAATTGACTGCACCGACAAAGATAATTTTGCAATTAAGCGGAATAGGGGCAAGTTCGCTATTAATGCGATAATGACCTTGTTCTAGAATTTGCATCACAAATTCCCACAGGCCTTCACGTTTCCATAGCGATTCTACATCAATAAAAACAAAATGATTGGAAGCTAATATACCAGGCTTATATTGACTAGATTTTTCGGTTTTCTGCATTTTACCAATCAAGTCGGCCCGACGAATTTGACCGCTAACATAGCTAAACAATTGGTTTTGGTTTGCAATAGTACCGACGTTAGCCGAAGGCAGTTCAGTTTGCCAGCGAAAGCTAAAGTCTTGATTTTCATTTTGACTCTTAGTGGCTACCAGATATGAGTCAGATGGCGTATCAGTTTGCCCAACCAAGGCCTTAATGAAAAGCTCACGATCGATGCTGGCAAAATCGGCAAGATATAGATGTTGATTTTTGACTTTTGACATCAAATTAAATGCATCTACACAGCGCTCTTGACCAAGTAATAAGTGGCTTAAATATACGGTACTTGGTAGAGATTGAGGCAAGGTGAACTGCGGTGCAAGTTGCGAGCTTGGGATTAAAGTTGTGGTCATAGCAACAAATGTTAGAAATAATTAAATCGATTTTAGCACACAATATCGTCATATCATTGAAATGATTCAACCATTATTGCGTTTGAATCTGGCCTTTTAGATTACTTTTGATTTCTTTAATGAGTTGTTTAGGCTCGGTTTGGTTAAAAAAACACTAAAAAGACTATTTGATGACCATTTGAATAAGTTTTTAAAAAATCATGTTTACAAGTGAGTCTGATACTTATATTATTCTCGGCGTTCGGAGAGATGGCAGAGTGGTCGAATGCACCGGTCTTGAAAACCGGCATGGGTTTGTAGCCCATCTAGGGTTCAAATCCCTATCTCTCCGCCATATTTAGAAAAGCCCGCTATTTTATAGCGGGCTTTTTGCTATCTAGAATTTAATATATAAAACTCCATGGGTTTGTAGTTCATCAATGTAGGCTTCAAATCCTTATCTCTCGGCCATATTTAGAAAAGCTCGTTACTGCAAAGTAACGAGTTTTTTGCTATTTGGAATTTGAGATAGTTTGACGAGATAGTTCAAAGGTTTGTAGCTCATCAATGTAGGCTTCAAATCCCTATCTCTCAGCCATATATAGAAAAGCCCGCTATTTTATAGCGGGCTTTTTGCTATCTAGAATTTAATATATAAAACTACATGGGTTTGTAGTTCATCAATGTAGGCTTCAAATCCTTATCTCTCCGCCGTATTTAGAAAAGCTCGTTACTGCAAAGTAACGAGCTTTTTGCTATCTAGATTTGAGATAGTTTGACGAGAGAGTTCAACGGTTTGTAGCGCATCAATGTAGGCTTCAAATCCTTATCTCTCGGCCATATTTAGAAAAGCTCGTTACTGCAAAGTAACGAGTTTTTTGCTATCTAGAATTTGAGATAGTTAGACGAGAGAGTTCAAAGGTTTGTAGCGCATCAATGTAGGGTTCCTTTTTCAAAATACGCTATCTCTACGCCATATCTAGAAAACCTGTTATTGCAAAGTAGCGGGCTTTTTGCTTTCTTGAGATTGAGTTACTAAAGAAGGTAGTTAAAGCGCTTCTAGAAGATGAATGTAGAGGTTATCTAAAATCGGTCTAATAACCTTTATTAACATTGTTTAATTCAAGTTGCAGAATTAATAGTATGTGGATTGATACAATTCAGCATATACTTCAGCTTCACACTTAAATATGGAATAAACTTTGTTGTTTCAACGTCTGAAAATCATTTTATTGTTGTTAATATCGCTGAGTAGCTTCTCTGCGATTGCACAAGTGCAGCTAAATGATGGGCAGAATTTGAAACAAGCTGAAATTTCAAATTTTGTTCAAAGTGATTTCAAAAAACAAGTTAGTGATTTAAATTCTCAGTACTCAAACAAACTTGATCTTTTTTCGAAAGCGAGTGTGTCCGAAGGACAAGATTACATTCAAGCTCTTCTTAAAAGTCAGCCACAAAAAAAGCAAGCCTCACCGGAGCAAGAGCAACCACTCATTAGCGAATTAGCCAGTGTTAACTTTTTCAATGAAGTTAGGCGTGTGGTTAGTAGTGATAACCGTGCAGGTGTAGGTGCAAAACCTAATTATTTTTTACAAATTGCTTTTTTTGAACCCGCTATTTTTAATCGCTTTATCCCCCCAGTAGAAAAGCCTAAATTTGCCTCTCATTGGACTAGTCAGCTATCTAGTACTGTTTCTCGCCTATCCGGCTGGAAAGACGGTAATAGTCTTTATACTCATAATCACATACGTTTTAGTTAACCCTCTGTTATTTAATTAAATTAGTTATTGCCTGCTTATGGCAATTTTCAGTGCCCTTGTAGATACCTGTTTGAGCCATTTTCTTTCGAGTTTGAATCGTAAGAATTATGCTCACGCACATTCTTTGGTTCACAAGTGCACGGGTTCATTCTTAACAGAGAATAAAAACGTGAATAAAAAAACACCTCAACTTCCAATTAATCGCTTTGCGACTTGGAAATACATCGTGCTGCTTATTAGCATTGTAATGATGTTTCTTAGCGCTATACCGTCACTTTTTGGCGAAAATGCTGCGCTGCATATTAACGCTAGGGATAACCAAATACCGATATCACAGCTTGTTAAGCAGTTAAATAGCGAAGATATTTCGACGAATTACGTTACTCAAACACCAGACAAAATAACCATTGTGTTGAACGATCCAAACCAGCAATCCATAGCGAAAACATCGATGGAGTCTTACTTGGCAGACGATGATGTCGTTGTGGCATTAGCTATGGAATCTGATGCACCTAAATGGTTAACCGACTTAGGGTTTAATCCAATTAAGTTAGGTCTAGATCTACGTGGAGGCGTGCAGTTTTTACTGGATGTAGATATGGAACCGGTTTACCACGCCCATCGTCAAATGGTGATTGATGAATTTAGGCAAATGGTCAGGGGCAGCCAAGGTCGGCATGTAGATGGCAAAGTTCAGCTTAACTTTCGAAATGCTGTCGATTTACAAACTGGTGTAGCTAGCGCGCGTGAAGAGTTTCCTCAATGGCAGCGCAGTGTGAATGGCAATACATTGGTATTAACTCAAACTGAAGAAGCCCGTGAAGCGCTCCGTAGTACAACGGTACAACAAAACCTGCAAATTATGCGTAGCCGTATTGAACACCTTGGGATTACTGAAGCATCGGTTCAACGCCAAGGCCAGAACCGGATTCGCATTGAACTACCTGGCGTGCAAGATCCTGCAACGGCTAAAAATGTGATCGGCGCGACAGCATCTTTATCTTTTCATGCTTTGGCTGAGCCGCGTTCGCCTATGGCGATGTCAGTGGATGATGAAAATGGCAGAGCTGTTCATTTAAACAGAAGGGCGATTTTGGGTGGTGAACATATCATTGATGCTAGAGCAAGTATCGGTGAAATGGGCATGCCACAAGTTAACCTGACATTAGACTCTGCAGGCGGTAGAAAAATATCATCATTCTCACGGGATAATATTGGTAATCCAATGGCAACGCTTTATAACGAATTTAGCCAAGGAAAAGACGGCGAAAGCGTAGAGAAAAGTAAAGTGATAAGTGTTGCGACTATTCAGGCTCACCTTGGTAACCGGTTTATGATTTCAGGTAGTGGCAATTTAGCAGAGTCACAAGAGTTGGCGATGTTACTTAGCGCTGGCTCTTTAACTGCACCAGTCACCATAGTTGAAGAGCGTACTATCGGACCAAGCCTTGGCGCGGACAACGTTAAAAACGGTTTTGCTGCGTTGGCATTGGGACTCGGTTTAACACTGACATTTATTGCCTTTTGGTATCGACGCTTAGGTTGGGTGGCAAATTCTGCTTTATGTATCAACCTTGTCATGCTGGTAGGTTTGATTGCTTTAATTCCTGGCGCGGTATTGACCATGCCTGGTATTGCCGGATTGGTATTGACCGTGGGGATGGCGGTCGACACTAACGTACTTATTTTTGAGCGTATAAGGGACAAAATGAAGCTAGGTAATAGCTTTGCTCAATCTATTAATAGTGGGTTTGATAGCGCATTTTCATCGATTTGGGACGCTAACTTAACCACTATGATTGTGGCTATCGCGCTTTACTCTATAGGTAATGGACCTATACAAGGTTTTGCGCTGACGTTAGGACTTGGGTTATTGACCAGCATGTTTACCGGTATTTTCCTTTCAAGAGCAATTATCAATTTAGTGTGGGGACGTGATAAACGTCGTATGGTAAAAATATGAATAACTTCATTTCAAAATTTTCAAAAAATCAGCCAGATAATAACCAAATGAAAACGGGTTTAACTCGAATTAGATTTTTACTCACGAGCTTTTCAGTATTGATGTTGCTGATTTCAATATTGATGATTGGTCTTAAAGGCTTCAATTGGGGGCTGGATTTCACTGGCGGTGTAGTGACAGAAGTGACACTCGATAATAAAGTGACATTGACTGAATTGAACCAACATTTGGATAAAGTGTTAGATCAAGATGTTCAAGTGATAAAAGCCTCTGAAGATGGCCAATGGATATTACGTTACAGCGAAGAAGTAACGGGTGATATGAGCATTACAGAGCAATTAGCGACGATAAGCGAAAAGGTGGAATTGGTAAGTCATAGTATTGTTGGGCCACAGGTGGGTAATGAGATGGTCGAACAAGGAGGTCTGGCTGTTTTAGTGTGCTTAACGATGATCATGGTGTACTTGAGTTTGCGTTTTGATTGGCGTTTAGCATCCGGAGCTTTACTTGCTTTGATGACGGATATCATTATTGTTCTAGGGGTATTTGCTGTACTGCAGTTAGAATTTAATTTAACGGTTTTAGCGGCGTTATTAGCAGTATTAGGTTACTCACTCAATGACTCAATCATCATTGCTGATCGCGTCAGAGAAATCATGCGAATGAGACCTAATGGTGATACCAATGAAATTATCAATGAAGCGGTTAAGGCTACTTTTTCACGTACATTAGTTACCTCAGGTACAACACTTGTGACTGTATCGAGCTTATGGTTGTTAGCGGGAGCCAGTTTACAAGGATTCTCAATTGCCTTATTTGTGGGAATAGTCTGCGGAACCTGTTCATCTATAGCGCTCGGGGTGACAATGCCGCAATTGTTTGGTTTAAAACCAGCGGACTATATTCCACAGCCAATAGATGTTGAGGAAACCTATTCGTAACGGCCTAGTTGAAGTTTGCGAATACAAGCTTTGTCATTTTAAAATTCGATAGTGAAATTAAAAACCAGCCCCATGGCTGGTTTTTATTATACATTTTAGTGTCTAACTACATATGTTAGCGTTTAAATAAGTATTTAATCGCCTAACTGCATATGGCCAATAACTGCGGCAAATATTTTTTGTCTAGGTTTGCTATTTCGGTTTGTTCTTGTAGCACACTATTGAGTATTTCATGGGTGGTGAGTGGATTAGCCAGTACGACTCTGAACACCGTTGTTGTTTGTCGTTGGTATTTTGCGGGTTTAATTCTTGTACGAGAAACAAATGATTTACCTTGCTCACGTTGATGTTTTTGAATAAACCGAGTTAATCCATCAAGCAATTTATTACACTTATTGAGCGTATCAGTGTCATTGTGAGTAATGGCATCATTGATAAAGGCTTGAACTTGCTGAGGAACAAATCGGTAGGTCAAGATGCAAAGTTCAGGCTCTGTAATGAGTTCAAAATCTTGGTGATTGCTAATCTTTTTTGCAAAGTAACGTGCTTTTTCAAGGCTGTTATTGATTAAAATTTCGTAACCTTCACTGCCAATGATTTGTAAGCAAGCATGCACTAACATCGCCATACCTGGTCTAGAGCCTTCTAGCGTTTGGCTACCTAAATCTTTAGAGCCGACACGAAGAATGTACTCAGCATGGTGTGCAATCGCATGTGCTAGTTCAGGATCTTTAAATAGCACCATTCCAGCGCCCATTGGCACATACATTTGTTTATGAGCATCTATGGTGACAGAATCAGCTAGTTCAATACCTTTAAGTAAATAACGGTACTTGTTCGATAATAAACTAGCGCCGCCCCAAGCTGCGTCAACGTGGAAGTGACATTGTAATTCAGAGGCTAATTGTGCAAGTTCAGTTAATGGGTCAATATTGCCGGTTTCAGTGGTGCCAGCAACCCCAACAATTGCCATCACTTTGATGTTGTCTTTTTCAAGCCTAGCGGCTGTTTGACGCATCTGTTGTACATCGACTTTGTTGTCAGCGTCAGTTGGGATACTAATGATATTGTCACGACCAATGCCAAGTAAATCTGCAGTTTTACCTATCGAATAATGACCACGTTCAGAGACTAAAATAGCTAAATCATCATAACCATAATGTTTTAGTGCCCGGGGCAAGCCTTCTCGATTAATCCCTTTAAAATTGCCGTCGGCTTTGAGTAGCTGGTTTCGTGCAATCCATAAAGCGGTAATATTGGCTACAGTGCCCCCAGAGCAAAATGCGCCAAGCGAGTAATTCGCGCTGTGCATCCACTGGTCATAAAAATTATTAGATTGATCAAAAATTAAATGATGCATCATACCGAGCACCTGACGTTCAAGCGGTGTAAAGGCTTTCGATGTTTCAATTTTGACCAGGTTTTGATTTAAGCCCACCATCATTTTTGAAAGTGGCAAAACAAAGTAGGGCAGTGCAGAGGTCATGTGGCCGATGAAACTTGGCGCTGAGGTATGTACTGAGTGCGCCACTAAGTTTTTCATGATTTCATCAGTGTAATCTGATACAAACCTTGGTGACTCTGGAATTTGATAGGCGCAAAAATCTTGTTCGATTAGCGTTAAAGGTTTTTCAAGGGCGGCAATGCTGTTACCTAAAAAGCCCGCTAAGTCTTCAGAAAGCTTCTGCTCAATGATACTTAGCGTGGATTCCGCATCTTCAGGAATAGTAAAAATACGTAGAAGGCTCGCTTCTGATGCTTGGGCTTGTCGGTAGTTCTTTGCGGTCATGTAATCGTGCCATCATTTTTATTTTTCAGCCAAGAAGCGTTAAATCATTAATAGGCTTCTTGGCAATTATGAGGGCTAACTTTACTTCATGGATTATAGGTCAGCAAGTTTTTGCTAAAATCGAGCTGATTTATAATGAAAGCTTTAGCGTCGCGGCGATATTTTGAGCGGTATTAACCAAATTATTATGGGCATCAGCTAAAATATCATCCAAAGGCGCAAGCGCTGGAATGATAGGGAAAATCGCTGTCATGCCTTTTTCTAGAATGAGTTCAGCGCCTTCACCTAAACAACCTGCAATACCGATGACAGGGATCTGCTGGTTTAGTGCTTGTTGCATCACTCCCATAGGTGTTTTACCACTTAAAGTTTGGCTATCCATTCTACCTTCGCCAGTGATGACGATATTCGCCCCTTGCATTAACTCTGCTAATTTCACTGATTTAATCACAATGTCGACACCAGGCTGAAGCTCAGCGTTTAGTAAAGTCATGACCCCAAAGCCCATTCCGCCAGCTGCGCCAGCTCCAGGGTATTGTGCTATATCATTAGCTAGCTGTAATGTTGGTGTGCTATTGACGATACTTGCAAAGTGATTAAGCGTGTTATCTAACTCAGAGACCATTTCCGGTGTCGCGCCTTTTTGCGGACCGAAAATTGCTGAAGCGCCATTATTGCCGCATAAAGGATTATCAACATCGCATGCCACTTCGATTTTGCAGTTAGCAATCAGTGGATGTGCAGTTGAATCGTCGATATAAGCTAATTGACTTAAACCCGCAGCGCCGTAACTGATTGAAGTACCTTGAGCTGTATTTAGTTTAAAACCTAACGCTTGCGCCATACCTGCGCCGCCATCATTGGTTGCGCTGCCACCTAAGCCTACAATAATGTGGTTAATACCCTTATCAAGCGCATCTCGGATAAGCTCACCTGTGCCATAGCTAGTTGTTAGCATTGGATTACGTCTATCACGTTCAATGTGATGTAAGCCAGAAGCTTCAGCCATCTCAATCACAGCGGTGACACTGTTGGTATATTTTCCTTGAGATCCTAATATGCCATATTGCGCGTTAACAGGTTGTCCATCGGGACCTGTCACTTGCAGGGTTTCTAGTCTTCCACCAGTGGCATCAACCATGGCTTGTACAGTGCCTTCTCCACCATCAGCCATCGGTACTTTACAAAATTCAGCGTCAGGAAAAACTCGTTTAAAACCTTCCTCTATCGCATTAGCAACACCTAATGCACTAAGGCTTTCTTTAAATGAGTCAGGGGCAATGACTATTTTCATATCAGATCTCTTGGGCTAAGTTAAACGACTAAAAGTGCCACCCTRTAYAGGGTGGCACTTTTAGT
>NZ_VKHR01000098.1 GCF_009663145.1 Shewanella sp. TC10 | reverse complement strand
GATATAGCAGGCAACCCTGCTATATCGCTGACCTCTGCTGTGACCACTAGTGAGCCATCATCAAAGTTTGATAAATCTTGTGCTGGGAGAATCCAAACACCACCAGTAACGATTGCGGTTACTGTCAGTGAATGGCCTTGGTTATCGGTGAGGTTCACCGTAACCGTTTGACCATCTTCAACGTTTGTGACGCTGCCTTGAATGACCACTTGGGTCATTTCAGTGGCGTTGATAACACCGTCGTTATCAACAATCTCTACAGTGATATCGGCAGCTGTATCTTTAGTAAACGAGTTTCCGGCAAAGGCTGGATTACCAGATAAGTCAACCACTAAAGCTTTTAAGTAGATAGTGCCTTCTGCTAATGAAGATAAGTCGACACCAGATATACTGAAAGCACCATTTGAAACAATTGCCGTTAGAGGAATTCGCACTCCATTTTGATCAATAGCCCAAACTGAAACTGTTTGACCTTCCTCAACGTTAGTCACGAAACCAGTTATGGTTGCATTTGTTTCTTCAAAAGAATTTAATGTGCTATCAGAGTCATTAAGTGTAATTGAAATTGTTGCTTGAGAATCTTTGCTAACAGTAGTGGTGGCAGAAGCTGGATTGCCTGCAATATCAACAGTATTAGCCGTAAAGTTAATATCACCATCGACAAGTGATGAGACATCTGCATCGTCAATTTGCCAAGTGCCCGCAACGACAGTGGTATTGAAGGTGAGCTGATTATTAAGGCTATCGGTTAGTGTAATAGTAATGGTTTGACCGTCTTCAACATCGTTAATTTGGCCTGAGAAATTAAGACGGAGCATTTCAAAGCGATTAATTACAGTGTCAGACCCTGTATCCACATCTATAGTGATATCAGCCAGAATGTCCACAGGCATTTGAGTGATAGCAGAAGCAGGGTTGCCTGCTATATCGCTGACTTCAGCGGTGACTTCTAAAGTACCATCGTCAAAGGCTGATAGGTCTTGTGCAGAGAGAGTCCAGATCCCTCCGGTAACAATAGCGGTTAAGGTCATCGAATGGCCTTGGTTATCGGTGAGACTCACCGTAACCGTTTGACCATCTTCAACATTGGTGACGCTACCTCGGATAAGTACTTTAGCCATCTCACTGCCATTAAGTACGCCATCAGCATCTACTATCTCAATATCAATATCGGCTTTTGTATCTTTGAGAATAGTATTTGTGGCGAAAGCTGGGTTGCCTTCTGCATCAATTGCGACGGCATAAAGGTGTAATATACCGTCAGCTAAATCAGAAGCATCTAGTCCTGATACAGTCCAAAGACCATTACTCACCTCAGATGAAAGGGTAAAAACTTGGCCTAAACTATCGGTAACCGTGATGAAAATGACTTGACCATCTTCGATATTGTTAGCAACCCCAAAAATGGTGTTAAGGTCATCAATATCTTGCTGATTTAAAATCTGATCGCTATCAAGGACATTAATAGTGACATTGGCAACAGTATCTTTAATTACTGTTGTAGAAGAGGAAGCTGGATTACCTGCAATGTCTTGAGTGTTAACATCAAAACGTAATTCCCCATCGACTAATGCCTCAATATCTGCATCTTCAATTCGCCATGAACCATCCACGACTTGGGTTGTGTAGGTGAGAGTCTGACCGTCAACATCAGTAATGGTGATAGTGACGGCTTGACCATCTTCTACGTCAAAAACTGAGCCTGAAAAATCAAGTTTCTTCATCTCGAAACGATTAACAAATTCGTCGTTGCCTGTGTCAACGGTAATGTTGACAGCAGCCAATATATCAATGGGCTCGCCCGTGGTTGCAGATATTGGGTTACCTGCAATATCAATAACTTCTGCTGTTGCGGTTAGCGACCCTTGCTCAAAATCTGATAAGTCTAATGAGCCTATGAACCAAGCACCATTAACTACAGTAGTGGTGATATTACGTGAGTGTCCATTGGCATCACTAATGGTAATGACGACAGTCTGACCATCTTCTACGTTAGCTACAGCACCACTAATATTGACCGAATTAATTTCAGCAGCATTAATGACGTTGTCTTGATCTTCTATTTCTATTGAAATACTAGCAAGGGTGTCTTTTATGCTTTGATCTGTCGCTGGGTTAGCCTCACCTTGGTATGTAGGTGCACTAATTTCTGCGGTAATAAGTCCTTCTGCAAGATCTGAAATATCTAGGTCGTTTAATTGCCAAGATTCATTGGAAACTGTCACTAAAAGCGTTATTTGCTTGCCGTTAATATCAGTCAGAGTCAGCGTTAATTGTTGGCCGTCTCTAGCATCGAGTGCTTGGCCATTAATATCGACAGTAGGGACTTCAAATTGATTTAAGTATCCGTCCTTCGCGTCTTCTATGTTGACCGATAAAGTGAGTGTTAAAAAGCTATCTTGTTCGCCAATCAGTGAGGTAATAGTATTTGACTGATTGGTTAAGTTATCTGCTTGGGTGGTATAGCCTGACTCGGCGATGAGCGCATTATATCGAGTTTGAATAATCTGATAGAAGTAATTTAGCCCAGCATTATTGTTTGTATCGCTATTCGTTTCACCGCTACTAGAAAGGTTGTTCTCAGCTGAATTGTTATTGCTAGGAGGTGAACTGGGATTGTCCTGTGAAGAGCTAATGACTAACGATTGTGGTATTAAGACGCTTTGCTGGTTAATTACGATATATGGATTACTATCTGGATTGATGAGAATGCTGTCAATATCAAACTCATGCAAAGGTAGCTCATCGTGAATTTTATCTGGCGTAATAGCGTGCCATTGACCATTGTTCGCAATAGCGAAAATGCTTGGGCCAATTTTCACGTAATACAAAACATCAACACCATCAACAATCATTTGCATTCCTTAACTTTCAATCCATTGTCATCATGAACTAATACGTTACTGATGAAATTAAGCGCAATTTAAAGCATAAACCTTGTTAATTAATTTTTAAAGAATTGTCGGGTTATTTAGGCATCTAGATTCAAAAAGATACAAAAAAAGAGGCCTATTGGCCTCTTTTTGTAAACAATCTAAAAAATAAAGCGGTAAACGTTAGGCTTTATTTTTCTTCTTTGAGCCATTGGGCTGCTGATTTGGCGAAGTAAGTTAAAATACCATCCGCCCCAGCACGCTTAAAGCACAGTAATGATTCCATTACGATAGCCTTTTCTGCTAGCCAGCCATTTTGAATGGCTGCCATATGCATGGCATATTCACCACTGACTTGATAGGCAAAAGTCGGGACAGCCAGTTCAGTTTTAACGCGGCGAACAATATCCAAATAAGGCATGCCAGGCTTAACCATAACCATGTCTGCACCTTCTTGAATATCAAGCGCGACTTCATGCAGTGCTTCATCGCTATTTGCAGGATCCATTTGGTAGCTATGCTTATTGCCACCTTTAAGATTGCCAGCAGAGCCAACTGCATCACGGAAAGGGCCGTAGTAGCTAGAAGAATATTTAGCTGAGTAAGCCATTATTTGAGTATTGACGTGACCAGCAGCTTCTAGCGCTTCACGAATGGCGCCAATACGACCATCCATCATATCTGAAGGTGCAACGATATCAGCACCCGCTTCAGCATGGGATAGGGCTTGTTTCACTAGAATTTCAGTTGTGATGTCGTTAAGGATATAGCCTTCATCATCAATAATGCCATCTTGGCCGTGAGTGGTGAATGGATCTAGCGCCACATCTGTCATTACGCCTAGTTCAGGGAAAGCTTGCTTTAACTCACGTACAGCACGCTGTACAAGGCCATCTGAGTTATAAGCCTCTTCCGCCATTAATGATTTTTTCTCAGCTGGTGTGACTGGAAATAATGCAATCAGTGGGATCCCAAGCTCAACTAGCTCTGCAGCTTCTTTTAATAGCAAATCGATAGAGTAGCGCTCAACACCAGGCATTGATGCTACTTGTTCAGTGCGATTGTTACCTTCAAGAATAAACATTGGATAAATAAGATCATTCACCGACAGTTTATTTTCTGACATTAAACGACGGCTGAAATCATGTTTACGCATGCGGCGCATTCTGCGCTGTGGGAACGCACTAGTAATAATATTCACATTCGACTCCTGAAATTAATTTGTTCTTATTCGGACGAAAACTCACACACCTGATTTCGACCACTGCGCTTAGCTTGGTAAAGCGCTTTATCTGCTTGTTCGAGTAACAGAGTTGGATGGTCATCAGTTTCAATGACTGCCGCACTGACTCCAATACTCACAAAAAGTGGGATAGGGCAGTTTTCCCACTCTATTGATAATTTGGAAATGGCTATGCGAACTTGTTCAGCGAGTTGCATTGCTCCTTCACTATCAGTATTCGGTAATATAATAGCAAACTCTTCACCACCAAAACGTGACACCAGATCGGTTGGACGTTTTAAAAAGTCTGAAATTGTCGTCGCAATCACTTTAATTGAGTGATCTCCTGCGAGGTGTCCATGTTCGTCATTAATCGCTTTAAACTTATCAATATCAACCATTAATAAAGCTAAAGGTGTTTGCTGGCGACGACTAATTCTGCCTTCAGCACTAAGGCGCAGATCAAATGCACTTCGATTTTTAACCCCTGTTAAGCTATCAATGGTGTTTTGCTGGGTGAGCTTTTGGTTTGCTTCATTGAGTTCACGTAAAGTGACTTCTAGCTCCAAGGTTCGCTCGGCTACCATACGCTCTAAACGTTCATTAGCATCAGCTTCAGCTCGCAGTGCTTCATCTCGGTTTTGTTGTAAACGTATCGCTTGCTCAAGCGCTTTTTGTTGCATTTGTAATTTGGCTTTTCGCTCATCGTTATAGCGCATCGCGAGTACAGCAGCCATAGTGATAACTTCAAAAGTAAGCCCTATCATGACAGGGGTTTGTGGAAATACTCCCCAATCTATATAGCCTAAATACAGCAATCCGCTCAGCAGTGAGCCTATGAATAATCCAATTCGCCCTATTGCATGAAGGCGAGCATTTTTAGTCTTGTTAAACACTTGGATTAACGAGAATACGATTAGTATGAAGCTGATAAAAATAACGGAAATGCTCAGTAGGTAAAGCGTTAATTTAAAATCGAGAAATGAGATGACGGTGCTTAATAAAATACAATAAACTGCTAAATATCGCCCAAGTAGCAGCATACGTTTACTGTGATATTTAAGCTGCATCACTTTCTCTGTAAACATTAAAGCAAATGCCAATGCTAGAGGGATTAACATAGGGATAGCAAGTTGTTGTAGCGTAGGTAAATTAGGCCATAAATATTGAAACGCAATACCATGGATACTGGCGACAATAATGGTCAAACAAATCACGTAGCCACTGTAGTAACTGTAACTAAATGAGCCTGACGCTAAAGCGATGAATAAACTAAACACACCAATGGCGATTAATATTCCAATTTGAAATCCATTGGTCAAACTTTGCGTTTCAATTGCATGACTAAAGTCGTTTTTACTCCATAAGACTAAAGGTAAGTTAAGACTACCGCGATTATTCACCTTTAAATAAAATGTATGTAATTCACCTGGTTTTATATCGAAGGGGTATAAGAATAAATTACTTTGTAATGGTCGTTGCTTGAAGGGAATAGTGTCACCCATCATTTCAACATGTTGCAGCTCATTATTAACTAAATGAAATAACTTTAAGCTGTCTAATAGCGGGTTGTCTAATGCGATAATTCGAGACAGTTGATCATTAGGGTTATAAATACTAAAACTGACCCAAGTATTGTCGGCACCAATTTTGCGCATGTCTTGGCGCGTGAGTTTACGCCAATCAGTGGTGTTATTTCGTTGTGTTGTTAAGTTTGCAAGCTCAGTAATATCGTTCGATTTATGGATATAAAGCCAATCTTGTAAATCAATTTTAGTAATTGATGATGCGGTTAAGCGTAATGGGGTGTTTTTATGTTCAGTTTCCTGAGCAGGAGCGTTAATTGCCGCATAGGCAATATTGTTTAGAGTGAGCACTAAACACATCAACCAAAAAACCATCAAGCTTGGTTTAAAACGAAGACTTTTCAGCAACATTAATCGTCGCCTAAATTAAACAAGCTAATACTATTGGCATAGCAATGTGCAGCAAGTTCTTCGAAGGGTTGATGACGTAGTTTGGCGATGGACTCAACAATATAGGGTAAATACTGTGGCAGGTTTTTACTCGACTTAGGCTTTGGCCTCATACTTCTTGGAAGTAAGTAAGGGCTGTCGGTTTCAACGACGATACGATTATCAGGGATATGGTGAACTATGCTTGCCAGTTCAGCCCCTCTTCTTTCATCACAAACCCAGCCGGTTATACCAATATATAAATCGAGATCTATACAAGCTAGTAGTTCAGCCTCAGTACCAGTAAAACAATGTAGAACAGCACTAGGCAGCCTATGTCTATATTGCTTAAGTATCGCGATGAAGTCGTCATGGGCATCACGACAATGCATTAACACTGGCATTTGTAATTCGGTTGCCAGTGCTAATTGTGCTTCAAAGGCTTGACGCTGTTTGTCGCGTGGTGAAAAATCGCGATTATAGTCT
>NZ_VKHR01000086.1 GCF_009663145.1 Shewanella sp. TC10 | reverse complement strand
ATCACCAGCATCAGTGATTAAGCACTTACGTAGCATTTGGCGAATGATAACTTCAATATGCTTATCGTTGATTTTTACACCCTGTAGACGGTAAACGTCTTGGACTTCATCAACAATGTAGTTAGCAACATGATGGATACCACGTAAACGTAAGATGTCATGTGCAGCCTCTGGGCCGTCAGCAATAACTTCACCACGTTCAACTTTTTCACCTTCGAACACGTTAAGATTACGCCACTTAGGGATCATCTCTTCGTAGTGTTCGCTACCATCAGCAGGACTGATAACTAGGCGAACCTTACCTTTAGTCTCTTTACCAAACGAAATGGTACCTGAGATTTCAGCAAGAATAGCTGGTTCTTTTGGCTTACGCGCTTCGAACAAGTCAGCAACTCGTGGCAGACCACCGGTAATATCGCGTGTTTTAGACGATTCTTGAGGAATACGTGCTAATGCGTCACCAACGTTGATTTGCGCGTTATCATCTTTTGCTACAATCGCGTTGCCTGGTAGGAAATACTGCGCAGGTACGTCAGTACCTGGGATCATAAGATCATTACCAGCTGCGTCAATTAGACGAATAGCTGGACGCATTTCTTTACCTGCAGTAGGACGTGCACCTGGATCGATAACAACAACCGAAGAAAGACCAGTTAAGTCGTCAGTTTGACGCGTCATAGTAACGCCTTCAATCATATCGACGAATTTAACCGTACCCGCAACTTCAGAAATAATAGGGTGAGTATGTGGGTCCCAGTTCGCGATAATCGCGCCTGAAGTCACTTCCGTATCTTCTAGTTGCTCTAGTACTGTACCGTAAGGTACACGGTAACGTTCTTTCTCACGGCCAAGTTCATCAATAATCGCAACTTCAGAAGAACGCGATACGATAACTAGCTTGTTATCGATGCTAGTAACGTACTTAGCGTTATGTAGCTTCAGAGTACCGTTATTTTTAACTTGAACGTTGTTTTCAGCAGAGTCACGAGACGCAGCACCACCAATGTGGAAAGTACGCATCGTAAGCTGTGTACCT
Source organism: Shewanella sp. TC10 (assembly GCF_009663145.1). GTDB lineage: Bacteria > Pseudomonadota > Gammaproteobacteria > Enterobacterales > Shewanellaceae > Shewanella. The sequence continues at coordinate 15,274 of NZ_VKHR01000086.1, read as the reverse complement.
GGCTCACCAATTGACTGAGCAGCTACAACACCGATTGCTTCACCGTGGTTAATAATATGACCACGTGCTAAGTCACGACCGTAACAAGCAGCACATACACCGAAGTCAGTATCACAAGAAATAACAGAGCGGACGATAACTTCATCAACACTATGCTCTTCTAATAGATCACACCAAGCTTCATCAAGTAATGTGTTACGTGGAGCAAGTACTTTCTCAGTACCTGGCTCAAGTACGTCAACAGCAACAACACGACCTAGAACACGTTCACGAAGCGGCTCTTTAACATCACCACCTTCAATCAACGGCTTCATAGTCAAGCCTTCTTGTGTGCCACAATCATCTTCAATCACAACCAAATCTTGTGCAACGTCAACAAGACGACGAGTTAGGTAACCCGAGTTAGCTGTTTTCAGTGCGGTATCGGCAAGACCTTTACGCGCACCGTGAGTAGAGATGAAGTATTGTGATACGTTCAAACCTTCACGGAAGTTAGCTGTAATTGGGGTTTCGATGATTGAGCCATCTGGCTTAGCCATCAGACCACGCATACCCGCTAGCTGACGAATCTGTGCAGCACTACCACGAGCGCCCGAGTCAGCCATCATATAGATGCTGTTAAACGAATCTTGCTCTTCTTCCTCACCATCACGATTGATAACAACTTCTTTTTTCAAGTTGTCCATCATCGCTTTAGAGATTTTATCGTTGGTGCTTGCCCAGATATCGATAACTTTGTTGTAACGCTCACCAGCGGTAACAAGACCTGATTGGAACTGCTCTTGAATTTCAAGCACTTCACGTTCAGCTTCTTCAACTAAAGTATACTTCTCATCCGGGATAACCATATCGTTGATACCAACAGAGGCACCAGAGATAGTCGCATAACGGAAACCGGTATACATTAATTGGTCAGCGAAGATAACAGTATCTTTAAGACCAAGTGTACGGTAACAAGTGTTCAGCAATTTCGAGATCTGCTTCTTACCCATGTTCTGGTTAACCAGTTCAAATGGTAAGCCTTCAGGCAGGATCTGCGATAACAACGCACGACCAACTGTAGTATCAACTACATTCAGTGTTTGTGTTTTCTCGCCGTTAGCATCAATCGTTGTTTCAGTTAAACGAACTTTAACGCGAGCGTGCAATTCTGCAGCACCAGTAGCGTAAGCCTTTTCAACTTCATCAACTGACATAAATGCCATACCTTCACCGCGACCGTTAACACATTCACGGCTTGTGTAGTAAAGACCTAATACAACGTCTTGTGACGGTGTAATAACAGGCTCACCATTCGCTGGAGAAAGAATGTTGTTAGTCGACATCATTAACGAACGAGCTTCTAATTGAGCTTCAAGCGTTAATGGTACGTGCACAGCCATTTGGTCACCATCGAAGTCGGCGTTATATGCCGCACATACTAATGGATGCAATTGAATTGCTTTACCTTCAATTAGAACTGGCTCAAATGCTTGAATACCAAGTCTATGAAGTGTTGGTGCACGGTTAAGCATTACTGGATGTTCACGAATGACTTCGTCTAGTACATCCCATACTTCAGCCTGTTCACGCTCAACCATTTTCTTAGCAGCTTTAATTGTCGTAGCTAAACCGCGACCTTCTAACTTGCCATAGATGAATGGTTTAAATAGCTCAAGCGCCATCTTCTTAGGAAGACCACACTGATGCAGACGTAAAGTAGGACCTACGGTAATAACCGAACGACCAGAGTAATCTACACGCTTACCAAGTAAGTTCTGACGGAAACGACCTTGCTTACCTTTGATCATATCAGCCAAAGATTTAAGCGGACGCTTGTTAGAACCTGTAATAGCACGACCACGACGACCATTATCTAATAGCGCATCAACAGACTCTTGTAACATACGCTTTTCGTTACGTACGATAATGTCTGGAGCAGCTAGATCTAATAGGCGCTTAAGACGGTTGTTACGGTTGATTACGCGACGGTAAAGGTCGTTCAAATCAGACGTAGCAAAACGTCCGCCATCTAGTGGTACTAGAGGACGCAAATCAGGTGGCAGAACTGGTAAAACTTTTAAGATCATCCACTCAGGCTTGTTGCCAGAAGTGAAGAATGCTTCCATCAGTTTAAGGCGCTTAGTGACCTTCTTACGACGGGTTTCAGAGTTAATTGACGGTAACTCTTCACGCATTTGATCAATTTGTTCTTCTAAATTGATTGCACGTAGCAAGTCTAAGACTGCTTCTGCACCCATTTTAGCTTCGAACTCGTCACCGTATTCTTCTAATGCATCAAGATATGTTTCTTCTGTCAGCATTTGGCCGCGTTCAAGGCTGGTCATGCCAGGCTCGATCACAACGAAAGATTCAAAATACAGTACGCGCTCAATATCACGTAACGTCATATCAAGCATCAAACCGATACGACTCGGAAGTGATTTCAAGAACCAAATGTGGGCAACTGGGCTTGCAAGATCAATATGACCCATACGCTCACGACGTACTTTAGTCTGTGTAACTTCAACGCCACACTTCTCACAAATAACACCACGGTGCTTCAAACGTTTGTATTTACCACACAAACATTCGTAATCTTTTACAGGACCGAAAATACGCGCACAGAACAAACCTTCACGTTCAGGTTTGAAAGTACGGTAGTTAATGGTTTCTGGTTTTTTAACTTCACCAAAAGACCAAGAACGGATTAGATCTGGCGAAGCCAAACCAATTTTGATTCCGTTAAATTCTTCAGTCTTGCTTTGCTGTTTAAGAAACTTTAATAAGTCTTTCACGTTTCTCTCCTGAAGGAGTTAAACCAGATGCTTTGCTAAGCAAAGCATCCTTGGTTACCAAACATTGCTTAAGAGCGATGCTTACTCTTGATCCAACTCGATATTAATACCAAGTGAACGAATTTCCTTCAACAATACGTTGAAAGACTCAGGCATGCCTGGATGCATCTGATGGTTACCGTCGACGATGTTTTTATACATCTGAGTACGACCGTTAACGTCATCTGATTTAACCGTTAGCATTTCCTGAAGAGTATATGCTGCACCGTATGCTTCTAGTGCCCATACTTCCATCTCACCGAAACGCTGACCACCGAATTGAGCTTTACCGCCCAATGGTTGTTGTGTAACTAAGCTGTACGAACCGGTAGAACGGGCGTGCATCTTGTCATCAACTAAATGGTTCAGTTTGAGCATGTACATGTAACCAACAGTTACTTTACGCTCAAATTCGTTACCGGTACGGCCATCACATAATGTTAACTGGCCTGAGTCAGGTAAGCCTGCAAGTTCAAGCATTTGCTTGATCTCTTTCTCTTTAGCACCATCGAATGCTGGCGTAGCAACTGGTAAACCACCTTTAAGGTTTTTAGCCAGACGCAATACTTCATCGTCAGTGAATGAGTTGATGTCGACTTTCTGAAGAACTTCGTCACCTAATTCATATACCTGGCGGATGTAGTCGCGCAGTTCAGCAAGCTCACGTTGCTCTTCAAGCATAGCAGTAATTCGATTACCGATACCCTTAGCTGCAGCACCTAAGTGAACTTCTAGTACCTGACCAATGTTCATACGCGAAGGTACGCCCAATGGGTTAAGTACGATATCAACTGGATCACCAGTTTCATCGTATGGCATGTCTTCGATAGGGCAAATCTTAGAGATTACACCTTTGTTACCGTGACGACCCGCCATCTTATCACCAGGCTGGATAGTACGTTTAACTGCAAGGTAAACCTTAACAATCTTAAGTACGCCAGGTGCTAAGTCATCACCTTGAGTGATTTTACGACGTTTAACTTCGAACTTCTTATCGAAGTCAGCTTTAAGCTCTTCATGTTGCTCAGCTAATTGCTCAAGCTCAGTTTGCTTAGCTTCATCATCAATAACTTGAATTAATACATCTTTGCGTGGTAGCTCAGCTAATTTAGCTTGAGAGAAACCTGCAGATAGTAATAAGTTACGTGCACGGCTCAAAACACCTTCTTCAAGGATTTCGAACTCTTCACCTAAATCTTTACGAGCTTGACTAACATGCATCTCTTCAATTTCAAGTGCACGCTTATCTTTTTCGATACCATCACGAGTGAAGACTTGAACATCGATGATAGTACCTTTAACTGAGTTAGGAACACGTAATGAACTGTCCTTAACATCAGAAGCTTTTTCACCGAAGATTGCACGCAATAGCTTCTCTTCTGGAGTCAGCTGGGTTTCACCTTTAGGTGTCACTTTACCAACTAGAATGTCGCCGCCTTTAACTTCTGCACCAATGTAAACGATACCTGACTCATCTAATTTAGACAGGGCAGATTCACCTACGTTTGGAATATCAGCAGTAATTTCTTCGCTACCTAGTTTCGTATCACGAGCAATACATGAAAGCTCTTGGATATGAATGGTAGTGAATCGGTCCTCTTGCGCTACGCGCTCAGAGATTAAGATCGAATCTTCGAAGTTATAACCGTTCCAAGGCATAAACGCGATACGCATATTTTGACCAAGAGCCAAGTCACCTAAATCGGTAGACGGGCCGTCAGCTAATACATCACCACGAACAATTGGGTCACCAACAGAACAACAAGGACGTTGGTTAATACAAGTGTTTTGGTTAGAACGAGTGTATTTAGTCAAGTTGTAGATATCGATACCAGCTTCACCTGGCGTCAATTCTGCTTCGTTAACTTTCACTACGATACGGCTAGCATCAACATAGTCGATTACACCGCCACGTTTCGCAGCTACAACAACACCTGAGTCAACAGCAAGAGTACGCTCAATACCAGTACCAACAAGAGGCTTATCTGCTCTTAAAGTAGGTACGGCTTGACGTTGCATGTTTGCACCCATCAATGCACGGTTAGCATCATCGTGTTCTAAGAACGGAATTAGTGATGCCGCAACAGAAATAATCTGTTGTGGTGATACATCCATATACTGGATGTCAGCAGCACGCATAAAGGTTGATTCACCTTTATGACGACAAGCAATTTGTTCTTCAAGCATACGGTTTGAAGAGTCAAGTTCGATGTTTGCCTGTGCAATCACATAACGACCTTCTTCAATTGCTGATAAGTATTCAACTTCATCAGTAATTACACTATCAACCACCTTACGGTAAGGGGTTTCAAGGAAGCCGTACGAGTTTGTACGAGCGAAACTTGCCAATGAGTTAATTAGACCAATGTTTGGTCCCTCTGGCGTTTCAATCGGACATAAACGACCGTAGTGAGTTGGATGTACGTCACGTACTTCGAAACCAGCACGCTCACGTGTTAAACCACCAGGACCAAGTGCAGAAATACGACGCTTATGCGTCACTTCTGACAACGGGTTGTTTTGATCCATAAACTGTGACAATTGTGAAGAACCAAAGAATTCTTTCACAGCCGCAGAGATAGGCTTAGCATTGATTAGATCTTGTGGCATAAGCTCGTTCAGATCGCCTAATGATAGACGCTCGCGAACAGCACGCTCAACACGAACTAGACCAACACGGAATTGGTTTTCAGCCATTTCACCTACGCTACGAATACGACGGTTACCTAAGTGGTCAATATCGTCGACTTCATCGTAACCATTACGGATTTCGATGATTTTTTTCATAACGTGTACGATGTCTTCTTTAGACAGTACGCCAGCACCTTCATCTTCAGAAATCTCAAGACGACGGTTGAACTTCATACGACCTACTTTAGATAAGTCATAACGTTCTTCACTGAAGAACAAGTTCTGGAATAAGCCTTCTGCAGCATCTTTGGTTGGTGGCTCACCTGGACGCATCATGCGGTAGATTTCAACTAATGCTTCTAGGCGGTTAGTTGTAGAATCAATGCGTAATGTGTCAGAAATGTATGCACCATGATCAAGATCATTGATAAATAAAGTATCAACTTCTTTAATACCCGCTAAAGAAAGTTTAGCTAGGTCTTCAAGGGTGATTTCAGCATTTGCGCTAACAAGTACTTCACCAGTATCTTCATCAATGTAATCTTGCGCAGCGAATTTACCAACGATGTAATCAACTGGTACTTCAAGTTCAGTTGTATTGGTTTTTTCAAGCTGTCTGATGTGACGTGCAGTGATACGACGACCAGTTTCAACCAATAAGTTGCCATCTGTGTCTTTAATATCGTAACTAGCAGTCTCACCACGTAGGCGATCTGGCACAAGTGCCATCACTAGAGAATCTTGCTTAATCTTGAACTCAATACGTTCGAAGAATAAGTCTAAGATTTCTTGAGTAGAAAACTCTAATGCACGAAGGATGATGGTCGCTGGTAATTTACGGCGACGGTCAATACGTACAAATAAGGCATCTTTTGGATCAAATTCAAAGTCAAGCCATGAACCACGGTAAGGAATAATACGTGCGTTATAAAGCACCTTACCAGAAGAGTGGGTTTTACCACGGTCATGATCAAAGAATACACCTGGAGAGCGGTGTAACTGAGACACGATAACACGCTCAGTACCATTGATAACAAAAGTACCGTTATCAGTCATCAATGGGATATCACCCATGTAGACTTCTTGTTCTTTAATATCTTTAACTGTGCCTGGTGCAGCTTCACGGTCATATAAAACCATACGCAATTTAACGCGTAATGGAGCTGAATATGTAACACCGCGGATCTGACACTCTTTCACATCAAAAACTGGCTCACCTAGCTTGTAACTGACGTATTGCAGTTCAGAGTTGCCAGAAAAGCTCTTGATGGGAAAAACGCTACGGAATGCAGCTTCAAAGCCGCGTTCACCCGTAGGATCTTGATCGGTGAACTTCTTAAAAGAGTCTAATTGAATAGACAACAGGTACGGAATATCCAAAACTTTTGGACGTTTGCCAAAGTCTTTACGAATACGCTTCTTTTCAGAATAGGAGTAAACCATGGGTTTCCTCTACTTACGAGATGTGACCAAGACTGAAATAATACAAAGATTAAATCAGCACGTTTGCCCATCACCGTTGATGGCAAGAACCTAACCAGTAATCTCTGCTAGGAACTGCTAATAACTGGCGACAAACGGTGAATAAAAAATCGCCTGCGCATATAGCGCAAAAAAGGCCGACGGTTAAAAAACCGCCAGCCTCCGCCCGATTACTCGGGAGGTGGTAAGCTAGAGTATAACTTACTTAACTTCTACTTCAGCGCCAGCAGCTTCTAGATCGCCTTTAAGGGCTTCTGCTTCTTCTTTAGTGATAGCTTCTTTAACTGCAACTGGTGCAGATTCAGCCATAGCTTTAGCTTCTTTCAGGCCAAGACCTGTAGCGCCACGAAGTGCTTTAATAACAGCAACTTTGTTAGCACCGAAAGAAGTCATAACAACGTCAAATTCGGTTTGCTCAGCAGCAGCACCGCCAGCGTCGCCGCCAACAGCAACAGCAGCAGCTGCAGCAGAAACGCCGAATTTTTCTTCCATTGCTTCGATTAGTTCAACAACTTCCATTACAGACATTTCTGCGAAAGCTTCTAAGATTTGGTCTTTTGTGATAGACATAACAAAAAATTCCTATTGTACTGAATTCAATTAATTTAAGCGGCTAATAAAATATTAAGCTGCTTCTTTTTGATCGCGAAGAGCGGCCAATGTACGAACAAACTTGCCAGCAGATGCTTCTTTCATAGTCATCATCAACTGAGCTAGTGCTTCGTCGTAAGTTGGTAATTTCGCTAAACGATCAATATCTGCTGCAGGGATTACTTCCCCTTCAAAGGCTGCTGCTTTAATTTCAAACTTTTCTTGTGCAGCTGCGAAATCTTTTAGAAGACGCGCTGCAGCACCTGGGTGCTCAGTAGAAAATGCAATTAAAGTAGGACCAGTAAACGTGTCAGACAGGCACTCAAAATCAGTACCAGCTACAGCGCGTTTAACTAATGTGTTACGTACAACACGTACATAAACACCAGCTTCACGAGCTGCTTTACGCAGACCGGTCATATCACCTACAGTTACACCGCGTGAATCGGCAACAACTGCAGATAAAGCACCTTTGGCTGCTTCGTTGACTTCAGCAACAATCGCTTTTTTGTCTTCGAGTCTTAATGCCATTGGCTTTACTCCTGGATTCTACCTAGGGATATCCCTAGTATTTACCATATTAAACACTTATGTGTTTAACGACTTACGGTGCAGATTTCCAGCAGAACAAAATCTATCTGGGGGGTCTGACACCGTCTACGTAGGAAATTAAGTTATCCTAAGAAAACACCTACGGTCTTGGACGGAAATCTGTTTTCAACATTGTCGAAAACAGACCTCAACCCACAAAGTGCGCGGATTATATACTAACCCGCTCGCTTTGTATATTACTTAAGGTCTTCCAATGTAGCTTGGTCAACCACAACACCTGCACCCATAGTGGTAGAGATGCTGACTTTTTTCACGTATACGCCTTTAGCAACTGCAGGCTTAGCCTTTTTCAGTGCTGCGACTAACGCTTCTAAGTTTTCTTTAAGCTGTGCAGGTTCAAAATCCACTTTACCGATAGTAGTGTGGATAATACCATTCTTGTCGTTACGGTAACGAACTTGGCCAGCTTTAGCATTTTTAACTGCATCAGCAACATTTGGCGTTACTGTACCAGTTTTAGGGTTAGGCATAAGACCACGTGGGCCTAAGATTTGACCTAACTGACCAACAACGCGCATTGCATCTGGAGATGCGATAACTACGTCGAAGTTCATTTCACCAGCTTTAACTTGTGCAGCTAGCTCGTCCATACCAACTAACTCTGCACCAGCTTCTTTAGCTGCTTCAGCGTTTGCGCCCTGTGTGAACACAGCAACACGAACTTCACGGCCAGTACCATGTGGTAATACTGTAGCGCCACGAACGTTTTGGTCTGATTTACGAGGATCGATACCTAGGTTAACAGCAACGTCAACACTTTCTACGAATTTAGCAGTAGCAAATTCTTTTAATAAAGAAACAGCTTCATTGATATCGTAGCTTTTTGTTCCGTCGATTTTCTCGCGGATTACGCGCATGCGCTTAGTTAGCTTTGCCATTATATTAGTCCTCTACTACCAAACCCATTGAACGTGCAGTACCTTCAATTGAACGCATCATCGCTTCAACATCAGCACCAGTCATATCAGCCGCTTTAGTTTCAGCAATTTCCTGAACAGCGCTGCGCTTGATAGTACCAACTTTCTCGGTATTTGGACGGCCAGAACCAGACTTAAGACCTGCAGCTTTCAATAATAAGAAAGATGCTGGAGGAGTCTTAGTTTCGAACGTGAAAGAACGATCGTTGTATACAGTGATAACAACAGGAATCGGCATACCTTTGTCGAACTTTTCAGTACGAGCATTGAATGCTTTACAGAATTCCATGATGTTCACACCTTTTTGACCTAGAGCAGGACCAACTGGTGGAGACGGGTTTGCAGCACCGGCTGCTACTTGTAGCTTAATATAAGCTTCAATTTTCTTTGCCATGTCGACATTTCCTCAATTTGGGTTCAAACGCTATCGGCTACATGCCAATGAGCTCCCCTTGAAAACAACGGGTGCGGATTATACTAAAATCCGCACCCGCAAACAAATACTATTTGTATTTAATTTAATCAGTTCTTTTCAACTTGTTGGAAGTCTAACTCCACTGGAGTAGAACGACCGAAGATCATTACTGAAACCTTAACGCGGTTTTTGTCGTAATCAACTTCTTCAATAGTGCCATTGAAATCTGCAAATGGACCATCGTTAACACGGACAACTTCACCAGGCTCAAACATAACGCGATGAGTTGGAGACTCAACGGTATCTTGTAAACGCTGAAGAATGGCATCCGCTTCTCTATCTGAAATTGGTGCTGGACGATCTGAAGTCCCACCAATGAAGCCCATTACGCGTGGAATGCTTTTCACTAAGTGCCAGCTTTCGTCATTCATTTCCATTTGGACTAATACATAGCCTGGGAAGAATTTACGTTCGCTTTTGCGACGTTGACCATCACGCATTTCAACTACTTCTTCTGTAGGTACTAAAACCTCAGCGAAGTAATCTTCCATGTTGTGCATCTTAATATGTTCAAGCAAGGTTTTAACCACTCGGCCTTCATAGCCAGAAAATGCTTGAATAACATACCATCTTTTTTTAGCTTCTGTTGCTTCAGTCATGTAAATGCCTATACGCCAGTAATTAGGTTAACAACGCGCAATAGCACCCAGTCGAAACCCCAAAGGATCACGGCTACGACAGCTGTTGCAGCAAGAACAATGAATGTTGTGTTTAGCGCTTCTTGACGCGTAGGCCAAACCACTTTACGTACTTCAATGTGAGCTTCACGAGCAAAAGATAAAGCTTCTTTACCTTTTACCGTTTGCAGAGCAATTAAGCCTGCAATTACAAAGGCAACAATTACGCCTAATGCGCGTACTACTACACTGGCTTCGCCAAATGCTTGGTTGCCAATAACAGCGGCGGCAATCAAAATAACTGCAATGCCCCACTTAACAATATCCAGAGAATTATTCTGGTTTTCAGTATTTGTCGTCATCGGTTGGTTCCGTTACTCACTAAGACCTGAGCTTAAATTTGATAAATATGTACCATTTTATCAAATAGTACTTCCGAGTTTAGTCACGAAAAGCATTAGCTCAGGGTCAAAAATCGGCCATAGATTGTATTCTTATTCTAGTCAGTTCGCAAGGTCGACACTAGAGAACATTAGCAAAACTTTAAAAAAATCTGTAAAACAAAAAAAGGAAGCCGAAGCTTCCTTTTTAAAGTGTTAACTAAAGGTCGCTATTAAGCAACGATTTTAGCTACAACACCAGCACCAACAGTACGGCCACCTTCACGGATAGCGAAACGTAAACCGTCGTCCATCGCGATTGGGTAAATTAGTGTAACAACCATCTTGATGTTATCACCAGGCATTACCATTTCAACGCCTTCTGGAAGCTCGATAGTACCAGTTACGTCAGTTGTACGGAAGTAGAACTGTGGACGGTATCCTTTGAAGAATGGAGTGTGACGTCCGCCTTCTTCTTTGCTTAACACGTATACTTCTGATTCGAATGTAGTGTGAGGAGTGATAGTACCTGGCTGTGCCAATACTTGACCACGCTCAACATCTTCACGCTTAGTACCACGTAAAAGAACACCACAGTTTTCGCCAGCACGACCTTCGTCAAGAAGCTTGCGGAACATTTCAACACCAGTACAAGTAGTCTTAGTCGTTTCTTTAACACCAACGATTTCAACTTCTTCACCAACGCGGATGATACCACGCTCAACACGACCAGTAACAACTGTACCACGACCTGAAATTGAGAATACATCTTCAATTGGAAGTAGGAACGGCTTATCGATGTCACGCTCTGGCTCTGGGATGTATGAATCTAAAGCTTCTGCTAATTCGATAACTTTAGGTTCCCATTCTGCGTCACCTTCAAGCGCTTTAAGTGCAGAACCTTGGATAACTGGTAAGTCATCACCTGGGAAGTCATATTCAGAAAGAAGTTCACGAACTTCCATTTCTACTAGCTCAAGTAGCTCTTCATCGTCAACCATGTCACATTTGTTCATGAATACGATGATGAAAGGTACACCAACCTGACGTGAAAGCAGGATGTGCTCACGTGTTTGTGGCATTGGACCATCAGTAGCAGCAACTACTAAGATAGCGCCATCCATTTGAGCAGCACCAGTAATCATGTTTTTAACATAATCGGCGTGACCAGGACAATCTACGTGTGCGTAGTGACGAGTAGGAGTGTCATATTCGATGTGAGAAGTATTAATTGTAATACCGCGCTCACGCTCTTCAGGAGCGTTATCGATTTGTGCGAAATCTTTAACGTCACCGCCGTATGCTTTAGTCAATACTGCAGAGATTGCCGCTGTTAGAGTAGTTTTACCATGGTCAACGTGACCAATTGTACCAACGTTTACGTGTGGTTTACTACGTTCAAATTTTTCTTTAGCCACGATATATTCCTTTCTTTTCAGAAGTGCTCGAGTACGAGCTATATAACATTTAGTTTAGCACCTAAATTATTAGGTACGTGATTCAATAATCGCATTTGCAATGTTTGATGGTGCATCAGCATACTTAGCAAACTCCATTGAGTAAGAAGCACGCCCCTGAGTTGCACTACGCAAGTCAGTCGCATAACCAAACATTTCTGAAAGCGGAACTGTTGCATGGATAATCTTAACACCACCCAAGCCATCGTCCATTCCATCAATAACACCACGACGTCGGTTTAAGTCACCTACTACATCGCCCATGTTATTTTCTGGTGTGGTAATTTCCACTTTCATTGTTGGTTCTAGTAACACAGGGCTTGCTTCTAGCGCACCCTTTTTGAAGCCCATTGAACCAGCAATTTTGAAAGCCATCTCATTTGAATCGACATCATGATATGAGCCATCAAATAAAGTTACTTTCACATCGAGCATCGGATAACCGGCTAAAACACCGTTTTTCATTTGCTCTTGAATACCCTTGTCTACTGAAGGAATGAATTCACGAGGAACTGCACCACCAACAATTTCATTGACAAATTCATAGCCTGCACCATCTTCCAATGGTTCAATTTTCAACCAAACATGACCAAATTGACCACGTCCACCTGATTGGCGTACAAATTTACCTTCCACTTCAACTGAAGAGCGAATCGTTTCACGATAAGCAACCTGAGGTTTACCTACGTTACATTCGACATTAAATTCGCGACGCATACGGTCTACGATAATATCTAAATGTAATTCACCCATTCCAGAAATCAATGTTTGAGCAGACTCTTCATCAGTTTCCACTCTAAAAGAAGGATCTTCAGCCGCTAACTTTTGTAGCGCAATCCCCATTTTATCTTGGTCTGCTTTAGAGCGAGGCTCAACGGCAATGGTAATTACAGGTTCTGGAAACTCCATACGCTCTAGAATCACTTTGTGATCGTTTGCGCAAAGAGTATCGCCTGTTGTCACTTCTTTTAAACCAATTGCCGCGGCAATATCACCAGCACGAACTTCTTTTAGTTCTGTACGGTCATTTGCATGCATTTGTACGATTCGACCGACACGTTCACGCTTCTGTTTAACAGAATTATAAACCGCAGCACCCGACTCTAGTACGCCTGAATATACACGGATAAAGGTTAAAGTTCCAACAAATGGATCAGTCGCAATCTTAAACGCTAACGCAGCAAATGGTGCGTTATCGTCTGATGGGCGTTCCACTTCATTCTCATTCTCATCGACACCCTTAATTGCAGGGACTTCGATAGGAGCAGGAAGGAAATCAACCACCGCATCCAACACCGCTTGGACACCTTTGTTCTTAAAAGCAGAACCACAAGTTGCCAATACGATTTCGTTGTTAATTGTGCGCTGACGTAGTGCGAGTTTAATCTCTGATTCAGATAAAGTGCCTTCTTCAAGGTACTTTTCCATGAGTTCATCAGAGGCTTCTGCTGCACTTTCCACTAGATACTCATGCATCTCTTCAGCCTTAGCTAAAAGATCTGCAGGAATTTCTTCATAAGAGAAAGTGGTTCCCTGATCTTCTTCAGACCAGTTAATCGCTTTCATCTTAATTAAATCAATAACCCCTTTAAAGTTCTCTTCTGCGCCAATATTCAAATGAATTGGAACACAAGTAGCACCTAAACGGTTACGGATTTGGTCAATGACACTATCGAAGTCTGCACCTGCACGGTCCATCTTATTGACGAACACCATACGAGGGACTTCATACTTGTTAGCTTGACGCCAAACAGTCTCAGATTGAGGCTCTACCCCTGATGAACCGCAGAATACAACTACAGCTCCATCTAGGACGCGTAATGAGCGCTCTACTTCAATAGTAAAATCAACGTGACCAGGGGTATCGATGATATTAATGCGATGTTCGGTGAATTGAGCATCCATACCACGCCAGAATGTGGTTACAGCAGCTGAGGTGATAGTAATACCACGCTCTTGCTCTTGAACCATCCAGTCAGTAGTAGCGGCGCCGTCATGCACCTCACCGATTTTATGAGACAAACCGGTATAGAACAGAACACGTTCTGTTGTGGTAGTTTTACCTGCATCCACATGAGCAACAATACCGATATTACGATAACGCTCAATTGGGGTTGTACGAGCCACTAGTTATACCCTCTCACCTAAAGCAAATGCTTTAGTAAATATCAACAATATGGAGTGGGCTAACGCCCACTCCATCAAATTACCAACGGTAATGAGCAAAGGCTTTGTTAGCTTCAGCCATGCGATGCACGTCTTCACGCTTCTTAACAGCAGTACCTTTGTTTTCAGATGCATCTAGCATTTCACCTGCTAGACGTAGAGCCATAGATTTTTCACCACGCTTGCGAGCAGCTTCAACTAACCAGCGCATCGCTAGTGCGTTACGACGCACTGGACGAACTTCACATGGTACTTGATAAGTTGAACCACCAACACGACGAGATTTAACCTCGACTGAAGGGCGAACATTATCAAGAGCTGCTTCAAGGATACTTAAATGATCTTCGCTTTTCTTTTCAGCGACAACATCTAGTGCCTTGTAGATAATTTTTTCAGCAGTTGACTTTTTACCGTCAACCATAATGACGTTGATGAACTTAGCCAACAACTCACTTTTAAACTTTGGATCTGGTAGGATTTTACGTTGTCCTACAACGCGACGTCTTGGCATAACAATTCTCCGTATGCTTCAGGTATTTCCAAAACTGGAATATTTTTAACTAGCTTGGCCTTACTTAAACGGACAAGTTATGACTTAGGACGCTTAGCACCGTACTTAGAACGGCCTTGGCGACGAGCACTAACGCCAGCACAATCTAATGCACCGCGAATAGTGTGGTAACGCACACCCGGTAGATCTTTAACACGACCACCACGGATTAGAATTACACTATGTTCCTGCAAGTTGTGACCTTCACCACCGATGTACGAAGTAACTTCGAAACCGTTAGTTAAGCGAACACGTGCTACTTTACGTAGTGCAGAGTTAGGTTTTTTAGGTGTTGTAGTGTAAACACGAGTACAAACACCACGTTTTTGTGGACACGCATTCAACGCTGGCACATTAGTCTTTTCGACTTTTGGCGAGCGTGGCTTACGTACCAACTGGTTTACAGTTGCCATGAATAGCTCCGTTCAGTTGAATAATCTCAACAATTTTGTGTGAAAAATCTATATCCCACTATGATGGGACGCGAAAGTTTAGAAAGGTATTGGCCAACTGTCAAGAAATAGACAACTTTTCGTGCAATTCCCAATAAAAAAGGCGCCTWTGGCGCCTTTTTTATTGG
>NZ_VKHR01000037.1 GCF_009663145.1 Shewanella sp. TC10 | reverse complement strand
YCACTYTGGTAATTTTTTTACCTAGCTTCTGACTTAAAGACGCCACTAAATCACTCACTAAAGCAGGAAGATCTTCGCGTCGCTGGCGTAGTGGCGGCACGATAATAGGAAACACGTTAAGGCGATAATACAAATCCATTCTAAACAAGCCTTGCTCCACCCGCGCTTGCAAGTCATGGTGAGTCGCGGCGATTAGTCGAATGTTGACCTTAATGGTTTCGCTACTACCTACTCGTTCGAAAGACTGCTCTTGAATAACCCGCAATAATTTTGACTGTGCCTCCAGACTTAACTCAGCAATTTCATCCAGAAATAAGGTGCCATTGTGCGCCAACTCAAAACGACCTTTACGCCGACTCACAGCACCGGTAAAAGCGCCTTTTTCATGGCCAAATAATTCACTTTCTAATATGGATGCTGAAAAAGCTGCGCAGTTAACACTGACTAAAGGGTGATCTTTGCGGTGACTTAATTGGTGTAAGCTTCTGGCCACCAGCTCTTTACCTGTACCATTTTCACCACATATAAGTACCGTGCTGTCGGTATTGGCCACTAAGTTAATTTGCTGAGTTAAATGATTAATGGCTTCACTGTTTCCAGACAAGCCCATCGCGCCCTGTTTCCCCTGTAGTTCAGTGAGTAAATATTGATTTTCGGAAGCCAGTCGCTCAGACAATGCTTGCACCTGCGCTAACGCTTCACGCAATGAGTCTTCGGTATGTTTTTGAATACTGACGTCTCGAAATATCGCGATAACACCGATTAACACCCCGTTATCGTATACAGGGGTAGAGCTGTAATAAACAGGAAAACAACTGCCATCTTTGCGCCAAAATACATCCTCAGTGACTTGGCGAGCAATACCGTCATGTAATGTCCGATATATAGGGCAATCATGTTGAGGGTAGTGACTACCATCGGCATGGCTATGATGATGACAATCATGAATATTATTGCCAATCAGCTCAGCACTTTTCCAGCCAGTCATTTGCTCTGCAGCTGGGTTAATAAACACCGCGTTACCATCAAGATCAAAGCCATAAACACCCTCAGTTATGGCGTTGAGTAACAGGGTGTTTTCTGGCAGAAAGTGGCTTGTGGCAAAATCTTGTGGAGATGTCATCGAAAATCCATCCAAGTCAACGCTAATAATCCTACCATTATAGTTAAGTCACGATATTTCGCGACCTAATTAGATATTTCACTCATGTAAGTTCGCAAAACTCACTTAAGCAGATGCTTTTTCATCTTCTGTTATCGTTCAATGCCATCTGAGTTGTTACAATGGCTCATCAATATTTTGAGTGATTGTTCATGACAACTGGTTTTTCAGCGCAATTCAAACTTTGGCTATTTATTGCCATAGGTTTGATCTGTTTGGCTCCCTTCATTTCTTCCCCTATAGCCTTGCTTATGGGCTTTACCCTTGCCAGTTTAGGCATGGTGCCAGCGTCTCTCGATTTAAATAAAATCACTAAAAAACTTTTAGCTTACTCAATAGTAGGCCTTGGCTTTGGTATTAATTTACCTGAGGCGATTGCGGCCAGCAGTAATAATTTAGCCTTAATCGTTGGCTCGATTTTCTTCACATTGATTTTGGGATTTGGATTAACCAAGTTAATGAAATTAGATGATAAAACCGGTCACTTGATCAGTTGCGGCACTGCGATTTGTGGCGGCAGTGCCATCGCTGCGGTCGCGCCAGCAATTAATGCTAAGAACGACCAGATAGCTGTATCACTAGCCTGTATTTTCTTACTCAATTCTGCAGCGTTATTCTTATTTCCAACCATTGGACATGCTCTATCCTTGAGTCAATATGATTTTGGAGTCTGGAGTGCCATTGCCATACACGACACGTCTTCGGTAGTGGGCGCTGCATCAGCTTACGGTGATGAAGCTCTTAAAACCGCGACCACTATCAAATTAGCCCGCGCATTGTGGATTATCCCTATTGCGTTACTCAGCGCAATTATCTTTGGCGGCGATAAATCAAAAATATCGATTCCCTACTTTATTGGTTTCTATTGCTTAGCCATTCTCACAGCTTACTTCGTCCCCCAAGGTCAGCCAGTGTATGAAGTGTTATTTAGCGTATCGAAGCAATTATTGATTGTATGTTTATTCTTAATCGGTGCTGGTATTACCGTAAGTAAAATGCGTGCTAATGGGCCTAAACCTTTATTATTGGGAATATTACTCTGGTTAGCCATTGGCAGCTCTTCACTGGGATATATATTGTGGGTAGGTCAATAAACGATAAAATATTAAAGAGTCGAAAACGCTCAAATAGTCTTCCGTACACAAGCTTTGCTGTGTTTTAGGTTTACTTGTTAGAACTAAGGTTGGAAATTGGGAGCAATTTACTTACTCAGAGTCTTGAGCATCTTGGGGCTGAATGTAAGGCTTAGCTAGCGCAAGTCCAATTAGCCCACCAAACGCGATTAGTTCAATGACCGCACGCACTAATCCAGTGGTTTGCACCGATGCAACCACGGCAATAATACATAAGCTAATAATGGCAATAGCTTTAAATAGTTTGATTTGGGCTTGGCTCTTAAACAATCTCTTTTAACAATGGGATCATAAAACCCTCATTGCCTCAATTTAGAATACTCAACCTAATTATCTAAATTGTCTATTTATCCCGCCAATACTGATTGTATCTAAGTTATGCAGATTTACACTTTCAATCACATTTGATTTTTAAATGGTTTTAGCAACTATGGTTTTAGAAACTAATGTTATTTGCTTGGCTCGCTATTGAGGGTAGAGTTTGGAGAAGGCTTGATAAAATAACGAGAGACTATCCAATGGCTAGCAATGGAAAAGACACAGTATGCACTGAAAAAATAAAAGCCGCTTTCAAATTGGGCGGTGGTTTTCAGCAGCTCTCCCATACCCGCTGAAGCATTACCTGCCATATACACTATGATTAGCGCGACCACGAATACATCAGCCATAGACCACTTGCCAATCGCACTGATAACCTTAATGACACCCTGTTTTTTCTGGCTAAACCAAGGCAAGCAGATAACGAGCATAAGTAAAAGCTTCAGCGCAGGAAATACCACGCTAAATAAACCAACTAATCCGGCAACAATGACATTATTCGACTGATATAGCTCATTGATCGTATCCAAGATACTGCGGGTTTTATAAAAAACCTCTACTTCACCTTCAATAGAATCGAAACCAAACATATTGATGGCCATTTGCATCATGCTGCGAGCATTGTCACGGGAGCTTTCCGATAAACTTTCGGTAAACATATTAACCCCAGTTTCCACCAATTCGGCTTTTTCGATACTGCCTTGTATGGTCAAAATTGGCTGTGTCACTCCTGGGAAAAGTAAAGCTAAAGAAAGAATGATGACACTAATGCTAACTAAGGATTTCATTTTGTCTCCGAAAATGGATTGAGAGTAAGTCAAAGGGAATATACAACAAGAAAGCTAAAAAGGGTGACGCTGGTGAATGGGAACAATCCAAAAACACACTTCAAACGCTCTCATGAGTGTTCATTGAGCGTTTGTATTTATTGTGAATTAATAAAATGGACTAGGGTCAACTTCTAAAGAACGCGGAGAAATACCTCGTTCAATATTCAAATCTGACTTACGTAAATCCACAAATGTAACATCGGTATAGCGTCTATGTTTTAAGGAATAAAAACACTTAACCACAGGGTTAAGTGCATCGCGTCCCTTTGACTCCCATACAATACCGACCCTTTCATCTGATAGCTGCACCAGTGATCCCACAGGGTAAATACCCACACAACGAATGAACTCATATACCAAGGTTTGATCAAGGTGAAATGGGGTTAACTTCATTAAAATTTTGAATGCTGCCGCTGGGCTCATGGCCTCTTTGTAGCAACGGGTCGCCGTTAAGGCATCAAAGATATCAACGATACAGCTCATGCGACCGTGCTGGGGTATTTCATCACCCTTAAGTCCCCTAGGGTAACCATTTCCATCAAGCTTTTCATGATGCATTAAGCAAACATCTTTACTGATTTGCGATAAGCCTTCTGCTTCTTTCATGATATCGACGGCATATACCTGATGTTTTTTAATTTCTTCAAATTCTTCATCAGTAAGCTTGCCTGGCTTGTGTAAAATCTTGTTATCTACTTGGATTTTACCAATATCGTGCAAAATACCACCGACAGCCATTTCTTTTAATAAAGCCTTATCAAGCTCAAGGTGCTTACCAAATGTCACCAGCAAAAACGCAACATTAACGGAGTGCTCAAGTAAATAAGCATCTTTAGTTCGCAGCGCTGAGACACATTTAAGCGCATCGGCATCATCCATTACTGACTCAATCATTTTATCGGCAATGTCTTCAAACGGCGCGACTTCTACCGCCTTCCCTTCATAGGTTTCTGACAGTACTTTACGGACTAAGTTTTTAGCTTCGCTGAGAATTTTTTTGGCTTGAATTTGCTTGGTTTCGCGAGTGGCGACAGGCTTTCTCGCTAATGAAGCTGCAGTTTTTTTCTTTAAACCACAGTTATCTGATGAACGTTCAACATCTACCCAAACGGTTTTAATCCCAGCTTGGTTTAATTTAGTTATCGAGTCTCGGTGTTTAATTTGCCCAGCATTACTAATGGCCACTTTGCTTTCTTTACGATCAATTGCTACCACAAACATACCTAAACCTAAACGGCTTACAGGAATGCGAATGACATCTTTTGACTGTTCAACTTGGCTCATTAACGGGTAACTCTCCGAATACTCTAATTAAACATTAGCATTAAATGCTAATACTTCTGGCTTAATATTTAAAAAATGTGAATTTCACATGAGCATTTTATCCCGTCTCGACTAAATACTCCAAATAAAATGTACCAAGATGTAACACCTTACAAATTCAGTTATTTAGGGGGATTGATAATCATTCGTAACCCAATTTATCGATTATATTAGCAATTAAGATCACAGCATGAGCGGCTTAAGATTGACAGTTTTTGAACCCTTCATTAACTTAAGGCATAATTTACATAAACCCATACTACTCTTCCTCATTTCATCTATTTGAGTTATCAACTATTGGAGTCTTTGTTGCCTAGCCACATTTTTTCTGAGCAATTTAGCCAGTTAATCGACAAGCTAAACGCTATGAAGTTGGCACATGCCAAGGAACCCGTGGTGCAGATCTCTGTGGAAGCAAAGTCAATTCCTTTACTCTCTTGGTTAGGTGCTCAAACTCAATACCCTCGAATTTATTGGCATGGGCGTGAGAAACAAGAAGAGGTTGCTGCAATTGGGGCATGTAAAGATTTTAAGCAAGAAGAAGAAATTGATGATGAACTATTAGCATCAATTTACCAATCTCAGCGTGGTAAAAGCAGCAATCAAGATATTCGCTACTATGGCGGTGTTGCCTTTGACCGCACCGTTGAATGCTGGCCAGACTTTGGCCGCACCCGCTTTGTGCTGCCGCGTATTGAGCTTCGTCGTCATGGCAATATTGTCAAATTGTTGGTTAACCTAAATTTTGAAAACACAGACCCACAAGCGGAATGTGAAGCCGCCATTGAAGCAATTAAGCAGTTAAAACCAGCTAAACCTCTATCACCACCTAACAAACTGCCGTTAATGGGTCGTAGTGATTTACCCAACTATCAACGCTGGAAGGAACTGGTTGAACAGGTCACTCAACCTAAATTTAATCAAACCACCCCGAAAGTGGTGCTATCTCGTCAAACTCAGTTAGAAATTAACGATGTGGTTGACCCATGGATGGTGCTGGCTTGCTGGCAAGGGCGAAACCCTAATAGTTTCCAGTTCGGTTTTCAATTTAGCCCAGATAGAACCTTTATTTCATGTTCTCCAGAACGCCTGTATTTGCGCAGACAGAAAGAATTGTTTACCGAAGCATTGGCTGGCACGACAGTGCGTGGATTAAATCAAGAAGAAGACGATTTTTTAGCGAATCAATTACTGGAAGACTCTAAAAACAGCCATGAAAATCAGCTAGTCAGACAGCAAATTGTCAACGTGCTCACTCCGCTTAGTAACTATGTTGGTGCCGATGAGTTAGCCAAAATTTTCAAGTTGACGCATATTCAGCATTTACATCGCTCAATTCGTGCAGAGTTAAAAGCGGGAGTAAATGACTTTCAATTACTTCAAGGTTTGCATCCGACTCCAGCTGTTGGTGGGCTTCCCAAAGAGTCTGCATTAAGCTTTATACGCCAGCGTGAAGGTTATAATCGTGGCTGGTATGCTGGGGCTTGCGGTTATCTCAATAAGTATGAAAGCGAGTTTTCAGTAGCAATTCGCAGTGCTCTGATTGAGCCAGGTAGAATTAACCTCTTTGCAGGTGCTGGTATTGTTGCAGGCTCTGATCCATTGGCTGAGTGGCAAGAACTTGAAAATAAACTCACCACAATTTTGTCCATTTTAGTCGAGCTATAAACACTTAAGCCTTTTTGACTATGGTAAATAACGCTTAGTTTATCCATATCAGAGTTGCATCTTATTTTTTGCTCACTATAATGCGTCCTCCTTGGCAAATGCATACTGATTCGTTTTCAATATATTTCATCCAAAAATATGTTATCCAAAACATCTTTAATGCACTCTAACAATAACACTGCCAACCATATTCCAATACGGGTTCCCTCACCCCGTCTAACCCAATAAAAAGGCTACAAGATGTTAAAACTAACTCAGGCGCAATGTCGCCGAGCGCTGATGTTTTTAGTCAGCTTTCATATCATTATTATTTGCGCCAGTAACTACTTGGTGCAGCTTCCATTTCAGATATTTGGTTACCATACCACTTGGGGTGCATTCAGCTTTCCATTTGTGTATTTAGCTACCGATCTCACCGTACGCATATTTGGCCAAAAAGCGGCTCGTAGCATCATCTTCAAAGCAATGTTACCTGCACTGGTTATTTCCTATGTGATGGGTGTTATTTTCCATCAAGGGGCTTTTCAAGGTGCAGAATCTTTAGCCCAATGGAACCAATTTGTATTTCGAATCGCTTTTGCCAGCTTTGTTGCTTATCTCGTTGGCCAGTTAATGGATATCACTGTATTTGCCAGGATGCGCAAAGCCAAAGCTTGGTGGATTGCCCCTGCAGCATCAACCCTGTTTGGTAATCTTGTCGATACTATCGTCTTTTTCAGTGTAGCCTTCTACGCTTCAACAGATACGTTTATGGCGCAGCATTGGCCAGAAATTGCCATGGTCGATTACGCATTCAAGCTAATCGTCAGCTTAGGTTTATTTTTACCTGCTTACGGAGTACTGCTTAAAGTACTTAGCGAAAAGCTCATTTCGACCGACAGTGACACTCTCACTGCAGCAAGTGCAGACAAAAAGCCTGCTTCAATGTAAGCAAATAGCTAAGACCTCTCACAGGGATTTCACTGAATGGCTTGTCAGTGAAGTCCCTAGCTCACTATGCTACTAAATCACTAGCTCACTAAACTACTATGAATTATCGAAATTAACCACGGTAGTTATCGCGCGCAATCACTACAGTTGCAGGGCCGAACCATAGTTGTAGCACTGAACCAGAGTAAAATTTGAATTAAAGCCTAGCTTCAAAACTACTGCCGAAAATTTGATCGATCCTGCATTTCTTTATTCAAGGTCATCACAGTACTGGTACGATGAGTTATAATGTCATGGTGTTTTTTGCCGAATAACTTATTCAGCTTTGCGCTTCATAATGAAGTCATAGCAACAATGATTGATAAGTCGGCCTTGCGGAAGATCAAATGTTAAATATCCAAATCGAAGCTCATACCGAGTTAACTGCAGAACTCGCTGACAAAGTGTCTAGCCTTACTGCGGAAATAAGTGAATTAGATAATGCTCAATCGATTGAATCAATTGAAGAAAGATTAAATAACAAAACATGTTTAATCTTGCTGGCTTACGTTGAAGGTGAACTAGCGGGTTTTAAATTAGGTTACCAAACCGGCGAGCAATGCTTTTACAGCTGGTTAGGCGGTGTTAATGCAGATTTTAGAAATATCGGCTTAGCGAAATCAATGCTGGAGTACCAAGAAAAATGGGCTGCTTCACAAGGGTTTACGCGCCTCGAAGTGAAAACCCGCAACCAATTCAAAGCAATGTTGAACATGTTGGTGGCTAATCACTATCACATTACTCAAGTTGAGAATCATAGTAATATTGCTCAAAACAAATTGCATTTACAGAAAGTGCTTTAAAAGTAATGAGTTAAATATAATTCAGGAAGAGTGTTTTTAATTTGTTGATTTTTTTATAACAATGTTTAAAAAAATTGAGCAATTAACTTGCAAACGCAAATGATAATGATTACTATTTATGTGCGTTCCAAAACTCAGTTTCATTAATAGCTTCATCTCCTATTAACTTCACTGAGAATTAGCACATCATTGCTCATACACTCTTTAAACGCCAGGCTCATCACCTGGCTTTTTTTCGCCTTAAATTAATCTAAACCAATCCCTCCTCGACTTAAATTGATTCACCGTTTTAAAAACTCATACCTTAGCAACCAATCATAAAATCAAGCTTTAGCCATCACTGGTTTCGCAATGGATTCAAGAAATTGTTTTTATTGAATATTTTATTTATTTCCGGGAGGAGGTAGCACTTGTAGTTTAACTGGAGGTGTAAAGAGAATGTAAACTTGTTAATTTTATTGAATTAATGTTTGCAAACGATAATGAGAATGATTATTATTTATGTGCGTTCCAAAACTCAGTTTAGTTAATAGCTTCATCTCCTATTAACCCTTCTGAGTATGCAAGCACGACATTGCTCACACACTCTTTGTGGCCGGGTTCATCACCCGGCTTTTTTTTGCCTAAAATTTAATCTGAGCTAAACGATTGTGTCGTCTACCGCACCAAAATGTAAGCCAGCATATGGGTTATCTGCATGCTCTTCTTTGGCTTTATGATAAATACCAATTGAAAATACAGTGCCTTTGCCAAGAGTCGACTTAACCTCAATCGTACCACCAATACGTTTAATAATGCCGTAACTAAGTGATAAGCCTAAACCTGTGCCATCTTTTCGGGTGGTATAAAATGGGTCAAAGATTCGACTTAGACGTTCAGGCGCAATACCCACACCTTCATCTTCCACTTCAACTTTTACACCAACAACTTTTCCATGTTCTACCCAATCATCAGCTCGAATCCAAATTTTACCTTTGCTCTCAATTGCGTGAGCGGCGTTGACGACTAAGTTAATCAATACTTGAATCACTTGCGGCCGATTAACTTCAACTTCTGCAGTGGTATTGATTTGCTGGATAAGTTCTACCTTTTGCTTTTCAATTGAATGGCGCACAAGCACTAATACTTCTTCAATCATTGATTGCACTTGGTGCATTTCTAAAGGTGCATTAAATTCACCGGGGCGACTATATTGCAATAAACTGCGGATAATAGTGCTGATCCTGCCCACTTGTTGAATCACTAACTCAATCTCTTCCTCAACCACGTTGGCGTTTGAACCAAGCTCATATTTCATTAGCTCCATGTTGCCCAAGATAACTGCAGTAGGATTGTTAATCTCATGGGCAATACCAGCTGTTAGCTCACCTAATGCGGTTAGCTTTTCATTCGTCACCAACTGCTGACGAGTTTCGTTCAATAAGGCAACGTTACGTTGTAACTCTTCGGTTTTGTCTTGCAAACTGCGGGTTCGCTCTTCAACTTTAACTTCAAGTTGCTCTGCAGCTGATTGAATTTGTAAGTTTCGTCGCTGTAATAGGTCGAGCATATGATCAAACTGCTCTGCGAGGTTTGAAAGCTCGTTGTCTCTATCTAAACCTAGCTCACCAATACGTAAATCACGACCGGATTGCACAGCTTTCACCACATGATGAATACGCTCAATAGGTTCTAATAAGCTGTTTGCGCCTCGATATACTAAAAAGCCTGACACGAGTAGCACCAACATTAATATCGTGCCTAGCTCGATGATATTAAGAATATAAGTATGAATAAATGGCGCTTCAGAAAAACCTGTGTAGATCATCCCAATTCGCTTCCCACGTATATCTTTAAGTGGCGAGTAACCTGATATAAACCAATCATTAAGAACAAAAGCACGATCAACCCATGGAGTGCCTTCCACTAAGACTTTTTGACGCACTTCTTCTGACACTAGCGTGCCTAATGCTCTTGATTGAAGCTCTTCATTTGGAGAAAACATGTCCATGGGGACATTAGTGCTTATTCGAGCATTATCTAAAAAGATGGTGACGGTACCTATTGAGCGTTCAGGCAGCGTTCCTTTATCGTAAACAAGGTCACGAATATGGTCGACAATAACGGTATCTCTGTTAAATAGCGTCGCCCCGTCGAGATACCAGCTTACCTGACCCGTTTCATCGGGTATGGGTAATAAAGTTCTACTCAACATTCCGCGAGTTTCAGCCATTTTTTCAGGCTCTTGAGCGCGCATAGTGACTGATAAAGGTACTTTGGCAAGCTCGGCCAAATTAGGAGCTAATCGATCTAACCGTTTAGCAGAAAGCACCATTAAGCCTGAAAAAGCTTGGTTTTCAACTCTAGGTAACATCTGACGTAAGTCAGGATCTGCATTAGCTTCTTCAAGCCTAATTAACCGTAAAACATCAAGCTGAAGAATTTCTTTTTGCTGCATCAAGTAACGGTTAAGCTTAACTAATTCAGCTTGATTACCTTTATCAACCTGCGAAAATGAATTTTGAAAATCCCAAGACTCGCTGACATTATAAAGTTGAACTTCTTGCTGTTTCTGAACCTGTTCTAGAGTGTTAGTCGCCACTGTTAAGTCAGCTTTAACCTTCATAAACAGCTGCTTACCTGTATAACTGATATTCCAGTAAATCGTGATGAACACTAAACTAATTAACGTAAGTAAAATCGGTAATAAAGTTAAAATTAAAATGCGATAACGCACCTTGGCCTGCATTTGCTGCCAACTGACTCCAAAAAATTGACTAAAAACAGACACTATTTAGTCTTCCTTATCCGATTCAACTTCAAACCATTCTTTGTATTTACGATCCAGTGTCTTACGAGACACACCTAAATCCCTTGCTGCCGCAGACTTATTACCACTATGAGAATCAACCACACTCATCACATGCTGCTTTTCAACTTCTTTTAACGGCCAGGTCAATGGATAACCGGCTTGAGTCACTGCTTCTGTTTGTTCATTTTTCTTCCAATACTCTGCAGGAGGCTTGCCCAGCAGAATACATCGTTCAATCATGTTACGCAGTTCACGGATATTACCTGGCCACTCATGCTGTTGTAGCACTTGTAAGTCTTCATGACTCCACACAACTTCTTTGACACCTAATTCACGTGCAAGTTGCCAAGTGAAATGATGCGTCAGCTCAATCACATCTTCTGGACGGGTGCGCAGCGGTGGGATCAAGATATTTAATACATTCAAGCGATAGTATAAGTCACTACGGAAATTACCTTCGGCAACTTCCTCTGACAGGGTGCGGTTAGTTGCAGCCACAACCCTGACATCAATAGCGACCTCTTTTTCGCTACCTACAGGTCTTATCGCTTTTTGCTCAAGCACACGCAATAAGGCTGTTTGCATTTTCATTGGCATTTCGCCAATTTCATCCAAAAAGATGGTGCCACCTGTCGCAAAGTTAAATAACCCTTCACGATTTCCTTTGGCGCCTGTGAATGCACCAGCAGTATGACCAAACAGTTCGCTGCCTAATAACTCTGGAGCGATTGCGCCGCAGTTAACTGGTACAAATGGCCCCGTGCGTCCGCTTAATTGATGCAATTGTCTCGCAACGAGTTCTTTACCCGTTCCTGACTCGCCTTCAATTAAAACCACTGCATTAGTTGGTGCTACGCGTTCAATGACTTGTTTTACCTCTATCATTGCATCACTGTTACCAATCATTGTGGTTGAATGGCCGCTTGATAACTCACGGCGCAGCATAAAGTTTTCGCGCTTCAGTAGGCGACGTTCAATACAGCGATCGACCGATGTCATCATTTGTTCTAAATGGAATGGCTTCATAATGAAATCAGATGCACCAGCTCGCAGCGCCTTAATGGCAACATCCATATCTGCATAGCCAGTCATGAAAATGATGTCTGAACGACGCTCTTTTTCATTTAATGCTTCATGCCATTCAATACCAGAGCGATCAGGTAAACGAATATCGACAATTAATAAGTCAAAATGGCCGCGACTACGAAGTTTTTCAGCTTCTTCAATAGTGGATGCCGTTTCAACTAACGCAAATTTCTTTGATAATGCCTTTTTCAGGAAGCTACGCATTCCTGGTTCATCATCAACAATCAACACCGAAACAGCTGTGGGTAACGGCTTTGAATTTGATTCATTATTGTTCATATGGCTTCTGCTTTGGACATTTTGACTAGATTTAACATTATCGTACCACTAAAAATCCGACTATGGGTCAGTTTGCCCTACAGAATTAGACCTATGGGACAATTTGTCTGTAAACCATAAGCTTAGTACGAGACTTAGATCACAGTTTTAAATTTTGTCGTGATCAACCTTTTCAGGCACGCATTGGCATAATAATTGCGATGTACTAAATTGTTACGGGCAACCTTTGCCCTCATTTACGAAATACATTAATTGGCACGGCTTGGTGCCTATGCAGTTTTAGTATTTTCAAGGAGCTAGAATGTTTAATTTTAAATCAGGTTTAACCGCTTTTATTGGTATGGCATTACTTGGTAGCACAATGGTCAGTGATACTGTTGAAGCAACTGAAGTCATCAAATTAGCTACGACCACTAGTACAGATAACTCTGGTCTATTACGCGCTATTTTGCCAACGTTTGAAGCAGAGTCTGGTTACAAGGTGCAAGTGATTGCAACAGGTACAGGCAAGGCATTAAAGCTTGCACGTCAAGGAGATGTAGACGTTGTGATGACTCACGCCCCCGCTGCTGAAGCCAAATTTGTTAATGAAGGATATGGCACAACACCTCGTGGGATCATGGAAAATGACTTTGTTGTTTTAGGTCCTAAAAACGACCCTGCAAAAATGTCAGGCAGTAAAGACGTGGTTGAAGCCTTTAAAAAAGTAGCTTCAACTAAGAGTACTTTCATCTCTCGCGGTGACAATTCTGGCACCAACATGAAAGAGCTCGCAATTTGGAAAGAAGCTTCTGTAACACCAGATTTTTCAGGCTATACTTCAATTGGTCAAGGTATGGGTAAGACTTTACTGATGGCTGATGAGAAACAAGCATACACATTAACTGATCGTGGTACGTTTGTTGCTTACAAATCTAAATTAGATTTAGCAATTACTTTTGAAGGTGGCGCTGCATTAGCCAACCCTTATCAAATCATGCTAATTAATGCAGAAAAATATCCTGATTTAAATCATCAAGGAGCGAAAGCATTGAGCGATTGGTTTATTAGCCCTAAAGCTCAGCAGATGATTAATGACTTTAAAGTTCAGGGAGAACAATTGTTTAAGGCAACATATAAGTAATGAATGAAGGCTGGTTAGCCCTAATGCAGCAAGCTTTTAGCTTGCTGCTTTCTTTAGACCCAGACGTATGGTCTATCATAAGCGTATCTTTTTCAGTTTCTTTTGCGGCATTAATCATCACATTAATACCGTCGATCATGCTGGGCTTTTTACTGGCCTCATATCAATTTCCAGGACGTTGGTTTGTCACTAACATAGTCCAAACTTTGCAATCTATTCCTACTGTGGTCATAGGCCTTTTAGCATACCTTCTACTAACCCGGAACGGGCCATTAGGTGACTTGCGCTGGTTGTTTACTCAAGAAGGGATGATTTTAGGGCAAATGATGATTTGTGCTCCGGTATTAATCGCCCTGTCACAAGCCGCTTTTAGCAGTATTGATAAACGAGCTTACGAAACGTCTCGTACACTAGGTGCATCATGGCAACGTGCTATTTGGACTGTGTGCCGTGAATTACGCGTGCCACTGTTACTGGCCATCATCGCCGCATTTAGCCGTATTCTCACAGAAGTTGGTTGTTCTATGATGGTGGGCGGAAACATATTGCACCACACTCGAAATATTCCCACGGCCATCGCACTCGAGACCAGTAAAGGCGATTTTGCCCAAGCCATCGCACTGGGCTTAGTGTTACTTATTTTAGCTATCGTGATTAACTTTGCGATTGGTTCTTTGCGTGGTAAAGCCATGCCAAGGAGTCAGTAATGACAGCTAAACTTACTGCAAACAATGTGCGCATTAATTTTAAAGAGCGCGAGTTATTCACCTTCGATGATTTATCGTTTTGTGAAGGCGATGTGATTTATCTTCAAGGCGATAATGGCTCAGGAAAATCAACGTTAATGAAGCTTATTGCCGGCATCATTAAACCCAATGCAGGTACAGTGACAGCCTCTGGCTTTGCAGTCCCCAAATGGTGGCAAACAAATTCATTACTTGGCAAAGCGGTGTATTTACATCAACATGCTTACCTGTTTGATGGCTCTGTTGAATATAATTTGCGATACGCTCTTCCCAAGGGCAAGTTTAGCGCTCAAGAGCAACAAGACAGAATTACCCAAGCCATTGAAATGGCGCAACTAGGCTCATTACTTGAAAGTGATGCAACCGATCTTTCAGGCGGAGAGCGACAACGCTTAGCCGTCGCCAGAGCTTGGATTACTCAGCCTAAATTGCTGATGCTTGATGAACCAATTTCTAACATGGATAAGCAGTCACAAAAACTGGTCTTAGCCATGATTAATATTTTGAAACAAGAAGGTACTGGGCTGCTGATCAGTAGTCACCAAACCTGTGGGTTAACAGCTTTATGTCAGAAACACTGGCATATTTCAGAGCAAAAAGTTGTTGAAAGTAACCATATACCTCGCTTTGAGCAGTCTCAGGAGTTTCACTATGTCAGTGCAAATTGATGCGGTGATTTTAGCTGGCGGTATGGCCAGAAGAATGGGCGGAATCGACAAAGGCTTAGTTGAATTAAGCGGTAAGCCGATGATTGTCCACACTATCGAACGCGTTAAGCCTCAAGTTAATTCTATTATGATTAACGCCAACCGCAGCCAAGCAGAATATGCAGAATTCGGTTACCCAGTGCTCAGCGACTTAGAGTCTGGTTATTTAGGCCCTTTGGCGGGGATGGTAACCGCAATGGGACAAACTCAGGCCGACTTATTGTTAGTCGTGCCATGTGACAGCCCAATGTTACCCACGGACTTATGTGAGCGCATGTATGCCTCACTTAAAGAAGCTGACGCCGATATCGTGGTTGCTAGCGATGGCGAGCACCACCAGCCAGTGGTTTTATTACTTAAGCCACATTTAAAAGCGTCAATGCAGGCATTTCTTGATGCTGGCGACCGAAAAATTTTCCTTTGGTATGAACAACACAAATATGTGGTCACAAGCTTTGCTGATCAACCTAATGCATTTGTGAATGTGAATACACTTGAACAAAAACTTGTCATCGAGAATGCCAAATAATTTGTGGCTATACGCCATGATTAGTCAACAATGAGGTCTTTATGAGTATACCGTTTTCCAATCCGCTTAATATTCCAGTACTCGGATTTTGCGCCTATAGTGGCACCGGTAAAACCACCTTATTAAAACAATTGATCCCAGAGCTTAATCGCCGCGGAGTTCGTTTAGCTGTTATCAAGCATGCTCATCATAATTTCGATGTCGATATTCCTGGCAAAGACAGCTACGAAATGCGTAAAGCGGGTGCTAAGCAAATGCTGGTTGCCTCCCATGTTCGTTGGGCTTTAATGACTGAAGATGCCGTTGAGGGAGATCCTCAATTACCGCATCTTTTAGCGCAAGTTGAAGCGGATAAAGTGGATATCGTTTTAGTTGAAGGCTTTAAAAAACTTGAACTACCTAAAATTGAACTGCACCGCGCTGCGCATGGTAAGCCACTCATTCACACCCATGATGACAATATTGTGGCTATCGCTTGTTGTGATGATACTGAAACGCCGGCAGAGCTTACCCGTTTAGATTTAAACAATGTCGGCCAAATTGCGGATTTTGTCATTGAGTATCAAACAAACTGGCAAGCCCCAGGCATTGAGTTGCCAATTCCAACTCAAGCGACACCAGTATCAGATGAGCAGAAATTTTTATCTGTCGCCCAAGGGTTAGAGCAACTTATGGCAATGGTTAAGCCATTAACAGATAGTGAGCAAGTGGCGATTGATAAAGCCGCTAATCGCGTTTTAGCATCAGATGCTATTTCTCCTGTGAATGTGCCGCAACAAACTAACTCAGCTATGGACGGTTACGCCTTTGCTTACAGCCAGGACAATAGTCCAACAAATCCTGTTGCCCCGCTTAAACTGATGGGTGAAGTTTTAGCAGGTCATGGGTATCCAGGCGTGCTAGCCGCTGGCGAAGCCGTACGTATTATGACTGGTGCAACTGTGCCACAAGGCGCAGATACCGTTGAAGCGCGTGAGTTGGTAATCGAACAAGATGGCCAAGTTCAGCTACAAGGTAAAGTAATAGAAGGCCAACATGTGCGTTTGTCAGGTGAAGACATCGCCAAAGATGCGCTCGCATTAGCTAAAGGCCATCGCTTACATGCTGCTGAACAGGGCTTATTAGCTTCTTTAGGCCTGCCAACGGCTGATGTGGTTAAGCAACCTACCATAGCTGTTTTCTCGACAGGCGATGAAGTCAGTCAACCTGGTGAACCGCTAAAAGCTAACTGCATTTACGATTCTAATCGCTACACCATTAAATCAATGGCGCAGAAGTTAGGTTGTAAGGTGATTGACCTAGGCATTATTGAAGACAGTGAAGCGGCGTTAACCACTGCACTTTCAAATGCGTCTGTTGATGCTGATATCGTTATTAGCTCAGGTGGCGTTTCTGTGGGTAATGCAGATTATATTAAAACGGTATTAGCCAAAATTGGTGAAATTAACTTCTGGCGTATAAACATGCGTCCAGGTCGACCACTGGCGTTTGGTAAGGTTAATAACAGCCTATTTTTCGGTTTACCAGGCAACCCAGTTGCTGTGATGGTGTCGTTTTTACAATTCGTTCAACCAGCCATTCGTAAACTTGCTGGTGAAATCAACTATACGCCACAGTATTTACCTGCCATTACCGATAGTATTTTGCGCAGCAGAACAGGACGAACAGAGTTTGTTCGTGGTCAGTATCATTTAAGCAATGATGGACGTTTACATGTGACCTCTACAGGGGCACAAGGTTCAGGGATGTTGAACTCAATGGTCAAAGCAAATTGTCTGATTGTGATCGGTGAAGCCGACGATTCAGTCATGCCAGGCCAACAAGTCTACATTCAGCCTTTCGCTGAACTGTTATAACTAACCAAAAGATGTGCTAATTCATGAGTTTAATAGTCGACAATTTTAACCGAAAAGTAGAATACTTACGTTTATCGGTCACCGACCGTTGTGATTTTCGCTGTGTATATTGCATGAGTGAAGATCCAAGCTTTTTACCAAGAGAACACGTATTAAGCCTTGAAGAACTTGCATGGATTGCACAAGCTTTTACAGAGTTAGGCGTGAAGAAAATCCGCCTAACTGGTGGTGAACCGTTAGTCAGAACTGACTGCGATAAATTAATTGAATTACTGGGCAAACTGCCTGGTTTAGATGATTTATCTATGACCACCAATGGCTCGCGTTTAAGTAAGCTTGCTCAGCCGATGCATGATGCAGGTCTAAAGCGTCTTAACATCAGTTTAGATACCTTAAACCCTGAGCTATTTACCGAAATGACCCGTAACGGCAAAGTCGATCGCGTCATTGCTGGTATTGATGCTGCCAAAGCTGCCGGTTTTAAGCATATCAAAATAAACGCAGTAATTTTACGCGGTAAAAATGATCATGAAGTGATTGATTTGATTAACTTCTGTCGTGAAAGAGGGCTAGACATTTCATTTATTGAAGAAATGCCACTTGGCGTAATGGATGAGCGTAAACGTAGCCGTCATTGCTCCAGTGAAGAAGTCAGAGGCATAATCTCAGAGACTTACCCTTTGCTGCCATCAAGTAAGCGTACTGGCGGACCTGCTCGCTATTACAAAATGGCTGATAGCGATATTCACATTGGCTTTATCTCACCTCATAGTAATAACTTCTGTCATGAGTGTAATCGGGTGCGTGTCACTGTTGAAGGTCGTTTATTGCTTTGTTTAGGTAACGAGAACTCTGTCGATCTAAAGTCAATTGTGCGTGAATTTCCTGGAGATATTGGCAAACTAAAAGATGCCATTTTAGAGGGGATTCAACACAAGCCTAAAGAGCACTATTTTGGCACTGATGATGACGTACAAATTTTGCGTTTCATGAACTCTACCGGCGGATAGTGACTCATTAGTCGTTTATAACGCCAGTAACTTATAGCTAAAGGTGATGCCAGCACTGCATCACCTTTTTTATTGCCAAAATTTCCTCATGAAAATCTGTTTTCCACACGCTAAAGCTATTCACTTTTTTCTCTAGACAGTTTTGCTATACACTATGAGTATCAATCGAACTTACTATCAATAATGCATTTAGCTTATGGCTTTATCTCGAAAGAAGTGGAATAACATTCTCATCATTGCTTGCGTCTTTATGGTCGCGGTGCTGACGTTTATTGACTCTAAAACCAATAAAATGCCAGAAGATGCCCATGCATTATTTGATGAGCAAAACCAATTAACTCAATTACAATTTAACGGTATTTGGCTTAATCAATCAGACTCTGGCTGGGTATGTGAAACATCGGTATTGAACTGCCAATCATTGGCCACAGCTTGGTCTGAACTTGTTATTTCTGTTGTCGATATTTCAACTGAAGAACTAAACACTTTGCCCTCACCATTAGCGTTGAGCATTGCCATCAATCATCAATCACAAGCACAACATTGGCAATACTATCCCGAGCAAGGGCTACTGCAATCCGCTGCTGAAAACTGGTACCAGATCCCCCCCAGTCTGCGAAGCAAACTAGTGCCTGTTATCTCTGCCAAATAAATAACAAATATAAAATGGATTTCTATGCCTGAATTACCAGAAGTTGAAGTAACCAAACAAGGAATATCACCACACCTTGTCGATCAGACCGTTCGAGACTTGGTCATTAGAAATGCCTCTTTGCGTTGGCCGGTACCTGATATTTGTAAAAACATTATCGGTCAAACCATTAAGCAAGTCAGGCGCCGTGCTAAATATCTACTCATTGATACTGATGCAGGTGTCACTATCGTACATTTAGGTATGTCTGGTAGCTTAAGAATTCTGCCAGCCAATACCCCAGTAGAAAAACACGACCATATTGATTTGGTATTAGAGAATGGACGTGTACTTAGGTATAACGACCCTCGTCGTTTTGGCGCTTGGCTTTGGTATGAACTGCCTGAAGAAGCTCATCCCTTACTGGTAAAATTAGGCCCTGAGCCATTAAGTGATGCCTTTAACCCACTGCAATTACAAGCCGCTTTGGCCAACAAGAAAAAAGCCATCAAACTGTGTTTGATGGATAATCATATTGTTGTCGGTGTAGGTAATATCTATGCTAATGAGGCATTATTTGCGGCAGGTATTCACCCTAAAGCGGCGGCTGGCAATATTGATTTAGAAAGGCTGACCATACTGGTTGCTGAAGTGAAACAAATCCTCGCTCAAGCAATTAAACAAGGTGGAACGACACTTAAGGACTTCACCAACGCAGACGGTAAACCAGGCTATTTTGCGCAAAAGTTACACGTATATGGTCGAGGTGGGGAAAGCTGCACAGCGTGTGGCAACTTACTCAGTGAAATTAAGTTAGGTCAACGCACCACTGTATTTTGTGGGCTTTGCCAAACTAACTAATAGTGTTAATCATACAGAACCATTGAACCAATAAAAAAGCCTCAAGATACCTGAGGCTTTTTTAATTATTTATTCTGTTTTTTCTGTGCTATTTTCTGTTCAAGTGATGAAACAATATCTGCATGAACAAACTGACTTACATCGCCACCATGCAAAGCAACTTCTTTCACTAAGGTTGAAGAAATAAATGAGTTTTCTTCTGCTGGTGTCAGAAAAACACTTTCTAAGTCCGGGTTCAAACGGCGATTCATATTGGCTAACTGAAATTCATATTCAAAATCAGATACGGCACGTAAACCTCTTACAAGCACACTCGCATTTTGCTCTTTAGCAAAATCCACTAATAAGCCAGTAAACCCAACAACCTCGACATTATCAAGATGAGCAGTCACTAAATTAACTTGAGCAACCCGCTCCTCAAGAGTAAAAAGTGGTTTTTTAGAAGGGTTTGAAGCAATACCGATAATCACATGGCCAAATAGTTTTGCCGCTCGCTCAATCAAATCAGCATGTCCATTGGTGACAGGGTCAAAGGTTCCAGGATATATCGCGCGTCTATGCATGTGTTTAATTCACTTTCAATGTCTGAATTGATTATCAAAAAAGAGACTTATTAAGAGCCATTTGCTTAATTAAACCTATTTCTCATAAGTCATAAATAGGTAGAATAATACTACACGGGAGCTTGTTACAGCAAAATTAAATAAGCCACTGAATAATGTTATGTTTCGCGTTCAGTTATGCCACCGAATAGCTAATAACATCGTAACGAGGTAAAATTAGTTAACTATCTAATTTCTGGCTCAGTTGTTTTGAAAAGCTCTCCTTTAAAAGTTCTCCTCGTTTTTGGCACGCGCCCCGAAGCGATTAAAATGTGCCCGCTTGTTCAAGCACTCAAAGACGATCCGCGATTTGAAGCCAAGGTGTGCGTTACTGCTCAGCATAGAGAAATGCTAGATCAGGTATTAAGTACTTTTAATGTAAAGCCAGATTATGACTTGAATTTAATGAAGTCAGACCAAACTTTAGACTGGTTAACTAGTGCGATAATTGAGCAAGTAAGTGTGGTGATTAAAGATTTCCAACCTCAATTAGTGTTAGTACATGGTGACACAACGACTTCATTTGCCTCTGCTTTAGCGGCGTTTTATCAACAGATTGATGTTGGGCATGTAGAGGCTGGCTTAAGGACTGGAGATATTCACTCACCTTGGCCAGAAGAAGCAAATCGCAAATTAACATCGACATTAACTCGACTTCATTTTACACCAACACAAAGTGCTGCTGATAATTTATTGCAAGAGAACGTCTTAAAAGAACATATATTCGTGACAGGCAACACTGTGATTGATGCATTATTAGCCACAGTGGAACAAACTCGTAAAGCGAGCTACCAAAGTACTAACCTCGCAAGCTTAATCACGAAAGTAACCAACAAAAAAGTCATACTAATTACAGGGCATAGGAGAGAGAACTTCGGCCAAGGGTTTGAAAATATCTGTAAAGCCTTAAAAGAAATAGCATCAAACCACCCCGAAATTGCTTTGATCTATCCAGTTCATTTGAACCCTCAAGTGCAAGAACCCGTTAACAGACATTTAGGCAATATAGACAATTTCCATTTAATTGATCCTCTGCAATACCAAGACTTTGTATTGCTAATGGATAGGGCAGATATTATTTTAACAGACTCTGGTGGCATTCAAGAAGAAGCACCTTCTCTTAATAAACCAGTTTTAGTATTACGAGAAAAAACTGAGCGCCCAGAAGCTGTTGAGGCTGGAACCGTCAAGCTAGTCGGCACCGATGAGCGTAAAATAGTTTCCGCTGTTGAAGCACTTTTGGAGGATCCATCTTGTTTCTCACACATCACTAATCCTTATGGCGACGGACTAGCTTGCCAACGTATTAAACACATCATCGCAACCACTTATGGGCTGTCATCATAATGAAATCAATTTATATCATTTACAGAGCCATGTTTGATGAACAGGGTTCTGTCACGGTTATTGGTGGAATTGAAAACTATATTCTGAGTTTGATTGAGACATTTCATGCCCAAGGCTGGAAAACTCACATAGTACAGCCAGCTAAAACCGCTTTTACAACTGCATCAGAGACTCATACCATTCATGGTATTAATACTGGCTGGAAACGAGGAAACGCTAAAAAGTACGCTCTAGCTAATTGGGTGAAAACACAGGCACAAGATGACGATATTGCTATATTTGCCACTGACTCTTATGCCGTTAACATCCCCAATATAAAAACTATTGCTATTCAGCATGGCGTGTCTTGGGATAAGCCTCGCGGCTCATCTTCAAGGTTTACTCAAATAGTTTCTTCTTTTGCGAATCAGATGAAGTATTTAAGTTATACCGACAAAAGCGATGCATTAGTGTGTGTGGACCATAATTATGTTAATTGGTACCGCACCTGGCTTAATACTGACAACACTAAAGTAAAAGTGATTTATAACTTCTTCCATCAAAAAATCTTAGAAGAAGCACTATCGAACAAATGGCAACCAATTCAGCTAGAAAAGTCGATAAACATTATCATTGCCAGACGTTTTGTCGATTACCGTGGTGTAGGCATGATAGCCCCAGTGATTGCCCGTTTAACTCAGCGTTACCCTAATGTAAAAGTTACTTTTGCTGGGGAAGGTCCGTTAGAGTCTGAGTTGTCCGCTCTATTTAATGATAATAACCAAGTACAAATTACTCAATACAAGCCGGAAGACAGCTTTCAAGTACACCAAGATCAACATATCGCAGTGATCCCAACACTGGGTTCTGAAGGCACTTCACTTTCAATGATAGAGGCAATGGCTGCAGGATGTTTAGTGATAAGCAGTAATGTT
The DNA here is from genome assembly GCF_009663145.1 of Shewanella sp. TC10. Classification (GTDB taxonomy): domain Bacteria; phylum Pseudomonadota; class Gammaproteobacteria; order Enterobacterales; family Shewanellaceae; genus Shewanella. Next base: position 30,983 of record NZ_VKHR01000037.1, on the reverse strand, counting down.
GGCGGCTTATCTAACCTGGTTATAAATGGCCACAATGGTCATTTAATTATGCCTGATGTAAATGAGTTTGAAGCCGTGATATCAAAAGCCATATCGGATATTGAAACGAGTAGCAGATTTGCTCGACAAGGGTATTTATCGATTAAAGATGTGTGCTCATTTGAACACTGGCAACATCAGTGGGTACAACTGATTAAAGGGGTTTAACCCGATAAATAAAAAGCGCATACCTAGATATGCGCTATTAATTAGTTTTTCAAGTTTGACACTTTTGGGAGATTTCGGCTATTCAAGCGAACGTTAACTTCAAACGCGGCTTTCTGCCAAATACGTTTCAAAGGATGCTTCTTGGCAAAATGCCTGTTTTCAAGGTGACAAATTTCACTATCAAAATCAGCCTCTAAAACTGGAAAAGGCCTTACCACAAAACAAGCTAACTCTTTCTCAAACCAATGCTGAATATCAATATCCACAGGTCTAGAAATTGGCATTGCAGTGGCTAAAAGCTTTTTCGCCCCCGATAAAGATACAAACTGACCTCTTGTTGACGAAGGCAATTTCAGGCAGGTTCCTAAGGAAAACTGGTCATTTAATGTAATAAAATCAATAATATCTTTTTTCTTCCGACCATGGCATAACTTAATATAGTCCCATTGTTCGGCAAGCTTGCCAACGCTTTCAATTAAGTCAACAAGCCCTTTATCCAATATTGAATCGTCTTCTAAAATCAAAGCATAGTTAATTTGATTATCTATCATGTCATTCCAACAATTCACATGACTTAAATAGCAACCAATCTCACCCACATTCAGCACCTTGTCGTACTTTTCAAGGTTGGTTTTTTTATCAAATATGTTACTTATTTCAGCTTCAGATAACTCTTTACCATAAACAGCAGGCACTCGTTCATACTCAATATTTAACTGATTTAACTGCTGTTGCATAAAAGCCATTCTGTCTGTGCTTTTATCTAAATTTATGACAAACACTTTAAACTGCATAATGTCTCGATTTTCCATCCATGGCTTAATGTTGTGATTGGTATGCATAATCTGCATAAATATTCGATATAGGTTTTAGCCACTTAAGAGTCATTGTTACTTTAAATTCAACACGCAAATTGCTTGTTGCGTCAATAACTCACCTTGTAAGTGTGGCTCTGTATGTAAAGGATTGAACAAATCACAACCCTTAACTAACCTAAAAGCATTATGCCTTTGAGTCAGGTGTAATATTTAACTTTTGCTTTAACACGGTAGAGCTAACATTCGGGGTATAATCGAAATACACCATCTCACAGGTCACAGCTGGATATTTCCCTTTCCAATCAGAACCAACTGAAATCGCATCAATATTATACTGGTCAACAATATCTTGTTTATTTTTGTCAACTTGGGGTATAACCTCATCAACAAATCTATTTGATTCTAGAATCGAAATTCTTTCTTCAAAAGGGATAATTGGCGGGCGGCCTTTTGACTTAATAATCAACTCATCGGTAGAAACACCAACAATTAAATAGTCACACAGCTCTTTGGTTTTCTTCAAGATATTTAGATGCCCTTGATGAAAAATATCAAAGCAGCCAGAAGTATACATTCTTCTAAAAGGCTTTTTAGAGTCTGCAACCACTGTTTCAGCTACATTACAAAAATCGCTCTTCAAAGTCTTAAGCAATTCATCTCGATAAATGGCTTCTAACTTTAATTCATCAACTAGACTTGGTGGTTTAGGCCAATTTGAATCAACGTAGTCTTGACCACAAAAATCGACAGGAAATTCATAGCGAGGAATAATGTGAAAATGAACTGCAGGATCCACCATCATCAACATTAAATAGTTAACTTTATTGCAGTCAAAACGATACTTTAACACCCTTTCAATGTCTGAAATAATTTGCTTTTGCTCTTCAGCAGCCGCATTTGAAATACCAGAGTAATGATGAACACTTTCTTTGCACACCAATACCATTGAACCTAATGTCGGTTGATCTGGTCTGAGTAACAAGTGCCAATGCTGATAGCTTTTTATTAAACTTGCAGGGTAATCGAAAGTTCTCAGGGTAGATTGAGGCATAGTTAACGTATCTTGTAAAAATGAGAAGGTTATTTTAATTGAAATACAGTAAACCGTCTATAAAGGCCCCATTAACTCACGCATTCATCTAGCTTTTGTCATTTAATTATTTCAATCAAGCTTAAATGGTAAATGCCTAGTGTTTAAGTTTACTTTCTCCCATGTTTAGCGCCCAAACTAGACTTCGAGTAGATAAGATTAATTTACAGATAATTTTCTGATTATATGGTTTCAGTCGCTATGCCTATTCTTTCACTTTCACAAATATTGTTACATAATGAGTCTTTGTTAAAGAGATAACACTACAGATGCTAAGGCGTCATTGTGATCACATCCTCATTAATTATTTCTGTTTTAAAACAAAATAACAGAACAACATCTAACTTAAATGGCCACAGAGCCGTCCATTATTAAAATAATAATTTTAAAGAGAATGCTATGTTAATCGTGTTTGACACATTGAATGTATATTATTTACCTCAATACGTTCCAATCATCGAACAACTTAAGAAACGAAACCATCAGGTTAAGCTAGTTTGCTATAGCAATAAAAACGATCAACAAGCGTTCTCAAACACCATAGAAAATCTACATGTAGAATGTATCTGGGTTAAAGATAAGCATGAAGCAAAGCAGACTTACTTATCTCTCAAGCCTGAGTGGATCTTTTTTGGAAATGAATCTGACTTTCTAGATGAAGTTCATCAGCATTCTAAAACAGCACAATTAGGCCATGGCGTTGGCCCTAAACCCAGCTATTACCATAAGTCAAAAACCCCAATGACAGTGCGTTTTATTGAAGGTGCACTAAGATTATCTAAGATTAAAGAATATTACCCAAAAGACGAATTTGTCCAAGTCGGTTTTTCAAAGTTAGACCCTATGTTCAATCAAACAGAACCAGGGTTTGATTTAGCCAAACTAGGTTTGGATCCTAATAAAAAAACCATTTTGTATGCGCCTACCTTTAATCCAAGTTCGTTAGAATGCTTTCCTGATAACTGGCCAACTGATTTCAAGGAATACAATATTCTCATTAAGCCACACTCTTTAACCCAGGTCAGAGAGCAATACAAAAAACAAAGAGATAAATTGGCGAAATGGTCAAAATACAGCAATGTCTATGTCGCCAAGGAGCAAGATATTTCTTTGCTGCCTTTCATGAAAAATGCCGACATTTTGTTAAGCGAAGCATCAAGCACCTTGTTTGAGTTCGCCGCATTAAATAAACCAGTGATCGTTTGTAACTTCTTCAAGTTGAAATGGTCATATCGCGGGGTTTTCAAATTCCGATTCAATAACCGTTTTGGTAAGGATAATGTTTTATATTCAGAAATCGGCTTTCACGTAAATGATTACGCTTCATTACTTGCTGCAATCCCTCAGCAATTGAGTCAACCAGAAGAGTTTAAAGAAAACCGTCTAAAATACACTACAGACCATGTAGGCCCGACCGACGGCTTAGCATCAAGTAGAATTGTCGATTATTTAGAGCTTAACGCCTAAATTATTTATATTGAGTAATAATAAATTGAAGTGACAATAAATTTAGCTTCAATTTATCACTATTTCGATTATACGATTTTATTCATTTTACTTTCAGGTTATGCTTTATTATGACTTTTAAAGCATTAAACCTACTTATGCCCATCATCTCTTCTGAACAGTTATCAAATAGCAAACGCTTGCTATTTATATCACCTTTTGCATTAGGTGATTTTCTCTATTTTAAAACTTTTCTTATTGCTCTTAAGCATCAACACCCGCATATCGAAATTGATATCTGGTTAGATGACAATCGCTGCAATACCGATGCATGGCGGCTATCTAGAAGTAAGATTTTACAGCAGTGGATGCAAGCAGAAGGTACGTTTAATCAAAGCTACGGTTGCACAGACTCTACAAGTGCAAGAGATAGCCAAATAGAACAAGCCAATCAAAGAAACTACGACATCATTGTTTGTCATTCTCCAGGCAGTAAAGCAAATCAATTCTCTGATATTGCCAGAAAAATATCGCCTAAAGCCTTTATTGTATCCAGTGTTTCCAAAGCTCCGTATAGAGGATTACTTAACTTCGTGCTATTTCGAAATAGCGATAAGGTGTATCAGCTCGATACGGACTCATTGCCGACGAATCACCACATTACAGATCGCTTTATGAAGGTCATGAATAGTATTTTTGATTTGCAACTTTCAAAAGAGCAAATGATGCCAAATTTAGTTGTCCCTGACCAAACGACAACAGACTCAAAAGAGTGGCTAGCTGGCAAGTTTCCAACGACAAATGGTAAACTTTTCTTTTTGAACCACCTATCAACAAATACTAAAAAAGACTGGCAATTAACTCAGCTATTCTCTTTGATAAGTTCGCTCGAGCAAACTGACAATGGTCATCGATATATCATCAATGTGACGCCAGAAAATTTCGAAGAAGTGAAAACTGCAGCTCACATATTCTCCCAAGAGAATAATATCCAGCTGGTAGTGTTTACTGTTGATAAGCATTTCTTTGAATTACCTTCATTGATTGCATTATCTGATTTTGTGATAACAGTCGATACCGCAATACTGCACTTTGCATTTGCAGCTAAGCGCCCACTTTTAGCCATGATGCGTCAGAAAAAACCTTATTGGGCACCACCTGAAAGCGCGACATCTCATGTTATGTACGCCACCGAAGGCAAAGGGCATGTTTCAGATATTAGTGTAGACACTGTATTTAATAAGTATTTGAACATGAGTTCGCATGCATAAAATTAATTCAAGAATAAAGGCTTTATAAAAATGAAAAGGGCAATATTTACTTTAGCCATTGGTGATAATCCAATGTATAAGGCAGCGATTACTAGCTTTGAAGAATATGGTAAGAAAGTTGGTGCTGATGTAATTGTATCTAAAGAACTTCATTATCATCTGCATGTAAATAACAAGAAGTATGACGCTAGCCCTGCTTGGTCTGAAAAATTATATATAGCAGAACTGTTAAAAACTTATGACCGTGTTCTTTATTTAGACGCAGACATATTAGTCAGTCCATTTGCGGAAAATATTTTTGAAGAATGCCCTGAGCTAGACACTGTTTACATGTTCAATGAGGGGAAATACAAAGATCGCTCCCCTCACGCTCAACGCATTAATGAAGTACTCGGAGAAGCGCATTGGCCAGAAGAAAATGGCAAAATGGTGTACTTCAATTCAGGGATGATTTTATTATCCAAAGAAACAGGGCTGTTCGATAATGCTAGCGCTGATGAGATGCAAAAAATTTGCAATGAAGTGAAGTTTTATGATCAAACTTATATTAATTATCTTATTCGCAGAGACAAAATTAATTGCGTTAGCGTAGATAAACGCTTTAATCGCATGCCTCTTTTAGGACTAGAAGATTATCAATCAGCAAGCTTTATTCATTATGCAGGTCGAGGGTACAGAGAAAAAGTCCCTATGCGCGATTTAAAGTTCATTATTGATTATTGTGAAATTTTTAAAGACCAACTGTCGGAAGCTCAAATATTAGACTACAAAAAGCAAGCATGGCATTGGTATATGTTGAAGCAACAACGTAAAACTAAGTTACCTATTCCATTGTTAAGTGCCGTATTTGGCCTCTTCCATCCACAGCACAAATATTAATAATAGCCCGCAATAGCGGGCTATTTTTTTATCACGTCATCAAATGCAGCGATAACATCTTCAACCTCAATCAAGGCCATTAACTCCTTCCCTTTAGCTCGCTTTCCCCATGGAATATCTTGATTGGGAAACTGCTGCACAATCACAGAGTCATAAACACTAACCACATGTTCCTGTGACAGGTAAGGGCCGGTTCTACCTGGGTTTGAATGCGCATATAAGCCAATGACTGGCGTCCCTTGTGTAACAGCCATGTGCGCAGGGCCTGTATCGGGCGCAATGACTACTGCTGCATTTTTCAATACTGATAATAGCTGTGTTAAAGAGGTTTTAGTCACCATATTCTCAATTGGCTGAGTAGCAAAACCAGTAATTGCACTTGCTAGTTCGACTTCAAGTTGACTCGGCCCACCACAAATAAGTACACGATACCCTTGTGATACAGCGTAATCTGCCACTGCAGCATATCTTTCTGGTAACCAGTTGCGCTCAGCTTTACTGGCTGCTGGGCAAATCACTAATACTTTTTCATCCTTGCCAATCAAGTCATTCGCAAATTGAGTATCAGCAGCAGGAACAGGGATACACCAACGAGGAGTGAGATCCTCAACGCCAATGGCTTTTGCAAAGCCCATAAAGCCTTCTAAAACATGAGGAGTAGCTAATGGTTCAACTGCGTGATTGGTCACTAACCATTGACCTTCTTTAGCGCGGGCTTTGTCAAAACCAATTCGAATTTTGGCTTTAATCATCAATGAAGCAATCGTGGCTCTTAGTGCGACCTGCATATGCAATAACACATCAAATTTCTGAGCTGCTAAGTCTTTACGTAATTTGGCATAACTGCGCCAGCCTTGCGACTTATCAAAAATAACAAACTCAACCCCTGGAAGGTGCTTGAGTAGTTGATATTCGACTTTACCAATCACCCAGGTGATCTTTAACTGTGGATATTGCTTCTGAATCGCCTGCACCATTGCAACAGCATGACAAACATCGCCAATTGCGGATAATCGAAGTAAACATAGGGATGTCATTGATGCAAAGTCAGCTTTCATGGGCCATTAACCAGATAAGTACAAGAGTTCGATCTTAATGTAGAATAAGCGATATAGCCACAGACAAATCAAAGCTTTGTAATTCACTTATGCAAATAAAAACAACAAACAAAGGTGTTATCGCTTGGTGCGATGATCTCGCTAAAGACCTTACGCCAACAAACTTCACTCCTGAGTATTGGCATAAAAATAACGCCGTTATTGGCCAGTCTAAAGGCCGCTATACAACGTGGTTTGTTGAGCATAAAACCCAGCAATGGGTATTAAGGCATTATTGGCGTGGTGGCTTAATGGAAAAACTCAGTAAAGATGCCTATGTGTTTACTGGTTTTAACCGCACCCGCGCCATGGGTGAACTTACGATTTTAAACACCCTTCACCAAGAAGGTTTCCCAGTACCAAGGCCTATTGCCGCTAATGTTGAGCGCTTTGGTATTTGGTATCGTGCAGATTTATTAATTGAATTAGTTAACGGTGCGAATGATTTAGTCGCATTGCTGACAAAATCAGAATTAACTGCGCAGCAATGGCAACAACTGGGGAAAACCATTGCTCAATTTCACCTTCGCGGCGTTTACCATGCAGATTTGAATGCCAAAAATATCTTATTCGCTGATGAGCAGTTTTATCTAATTGATTTTGATCGGGGTGAACTTAAAACGCCGAACTCAACATGGCAACAAGCCAACTTAAGCCGCTTGTTACGCTCGTTTAATAAAGAAAAAGCCAAACTACCCGCATTACAATTTGAGCAAGAGAACTGGCAGCAACTTTTAATAGGTTACAACCAGTTTATGAGCAAACACTCCTAACTCTGCAACCCTCTAACTCTACAAATTCATAACTGTATCGAGTTTTATTTATGTGCTGGCGGTAAATAGGACTCAATAACCTGTAGCTGTTTGGCCAATGCCCCACGGTTTTGGCTAACTACTGTTAAACAAGCCTTAGCTGCATTGTCGTGTTGTACTTTATCGGCAAATAAGTCCAATAGATGCTCAACTAGCTCATTTTTATCTTCCACCACTTCTAGTCCACCAGCTTGTTGTAATAAAGCGGTGATTTCAGCAAAGTCCCAATGATTTGGCCCAACGCTAACAGGTAAACCCATTGCGGCGGGCTCTAGTGGGTTATGGCCGCCATTTTCTATCAAGGTGCCACCAATAAATGCAAAATCCGCGGCGCCATACAGCATTAACAACTCTCCCATAGTGTCGCCCAGTAAAACATTCACACTTGAGTTAACCGCTTCATTCATGCTGCGTCTTGCTAAAGTTAGCCCCTGCTGAGTCGTGGCTACTGCCGCTACATTAAACTGCTCTGGATGTCTTGGTGCCATAATTAACAGCGCGTTTGGATAATCTTGTAAAAGCTGCTGATGCACTTGAAGCATGATTTCAAACTCACCAGGGTGAACACTTCCAGCAACCCACACAGGGGATGAAACACGCCCCCACTGTTGCCGCAGAGCTTGCGCTTGAAGTTGTTTGCTTTCATCAATATTTAAATCAAATTTCAGGCTGCCACAAACCTTTAAAGTATCTGAGCTCACTCCCAACACTTCAAACCTTAGTGCTTCTGCTTGGGTTTGCACCGCAATAGCATCTAACTTAGTCAGCATAGGTTGACTCAGCTTGGCTTGCTTTTGGTATTTTGCAGCAGACTTTTCAGATAAGCGTGCATTGGCTAATATCAACTTACATTGCTGCGCTTTAGCAAAGTGAATCAGATTTGGCCAAAGTTCAGTTTCCATCATGATGCATATCTTAGGGTTAACTTGCGCTAAAAAACGTTTAACGCAAAGACTAAAATCCAGCGGAAGATAACAATGCTGAACTCGACCGCCGAGATCGGCTTTAAATGCTTTAAGCACTTCATCAGAGCCAGTAGGGCTAGTGGTTGTAATGGTGAAAGTCAGCTGAGGATGCTGCGCCATTAATGTCTTTATCAATGGTATTGCAGCTAAGGTTTCTCCCATTGATACGCTATGGATTAACACATCAGAGCTCGATAACGAGGTTAACCCAAACCGCTCGCCCCAACGCTGACGATATGCAGGACTTTTAATGCCACGAAAAGCAAAATACATCACCACTAAAGGCGAAAGAACATATAGTAATAAAGAATATAGGCCACGAGTCATTAAAAGAGTCTTAATCAATTTTGCTTGTCAGATAAACACAATGCTAACATAAACCTAAATGACATAAATGTGTGATCATTCACCATAAACATCTTGCATAGATATCTTTTCTTTTGTCAGCAAGATGTGAACTAACCAGTGCGATCATCACGTGCTGGCTGAACTGACCAGATATTGGCGTCATTTGATATAACATTCATAAGGATATGCGCTGAGCGGCATATTGAGTCTTCAAGACTCCTATATTTAGCAATTGATAATTGGAACCGATATGAAAACCCGCGATAAAATTGTTTTTGCCAGTCTTGAACTCTTTAACGAACATGGTGAACGTAACATCACCACCAATCATATTGCAGCTCACCTTGGTATCAGCCCAGGTAATCTTTATTACCACTTCCGTAATAAAGAAGACATTATCAATTCCATCTTTGCCTTATATGAAAGTCACCTAGAGTCAGGTTTCAAACCGTATGAAGACACAACCGTTGATATTGAACTGTTAATGGGCTATTTCGATGCCATGTTTTACACCCTATGGCAGTTCCGTTTTATGTATGCCAACCTTGCCGATATCCTTAGCCGTGATGAAGCGCTTAAAGCGCGCTACCTTACAGCGCAAGAACAAGTATTAAGCCGCTCGAGTCATGTATTACGTAAGCTTATTAGTGATGGATTCCTTGAAATAGAAGATAGTAAGGTCACCGCTTTAGCTGACACCATAAAAATGATGGTGAGTTTTTGGATAAGCTACCAATTAACCCAATCAAGCACCTCAACCATCACCAAAGCTACGCTTTATGAAGGTTTACTACGTGTGTTGATGATATTTAAAGCTTATTCAACCCCTGGTTCAGAAGCGACTTTCACCCGTCTTGAACAGCATTACCTTGATGTTGCTTCACAAGAGCGCGATGCAGCGGCATAAACTTGTTCTCTCGCCACACTTACAAACCGCCTTTTTATGACTAAAATAAAGCAATAAAAAGGCGGCCCACGGTTTTATTAACATAGTAAGCCTTTCATTAATCAGCAATTCACTCTCGCTTGTTATTGATTAGTATATCTAATGTGAAAACATCCCTAGCCCTAATCATTTTTATGTCGCTATTCAGGTTAAAAAAAACACTGTAGAGCCAGTAAAATTAAGGTTAGAATGCCGCCAAGCGATTTCCATATTAAAACTATATTTAGGAGAAATCAGGTGGCCACTACCTCATTTTACGACCGCATAAATCAACAACTTGTCGATGTTAAAGCTGAAGGCTTATACAAGAGTGAACGCGTCATCACTTCTGCTCAACAGACTGCGATTAACGTTAATAGCGAAGAAGTGATTAACTTCTGTGCTAACAACTATTTAGGTCTAGCAAATCACCCGGAATTAATTAATGCAGCTCAAAACGGATTAAGCAGCCACGGTTTTGGTATGGCTTCTGTACGTTTTATCTGTGGTACCCAAAATATTCACAAGCAATTAGAAAATAGCCTGAGCGAATTTTTAGGCATGGAAGATACGATTTTGTATTCTTCTTGTTTTGATGCCAACGCAGGTCTTTTTGAAACCTTATTGGGTCCTGAAGATGCTATCGTATCTGATGCATTAAACCATGCGTCAATCATTGATGGTGTCCGTTTATGTAAAGCTAAACGTTTCCGTTATGCCAATAATGATATGGCAGATCTTGAAACACAGCTAAAAGCCGCCAAAGAAGCTGGCGCACGCGATATTTTAATCGCAACCGACGGCGTATTCTCAATGGATGGCGTCATTGCTAACTTACAAGGCGTTTGTGATTTAGCCGATAAATACGGCGCATTAGTCATGGTTGATGACTCGCACGCTGTTGGTTTTGTGGGTGAAAACGGCCGTGGCACACACGAGTTTTGCCAAGTGATGGATCGTGTAGACATCATTACCGGTACATTAGGCAAAGCACTTGGCGGTGCATCTGGCGGATTCACTTCTGGTAAAAAAGAAGTCATCGACTGGTTACGTCAGCGATCTCGCCCTTATTTATTCTCGAATTCATTAGCACCTTCAATTGTAAGTGCATCAATCCATGTACTGGAAATGCTTAAGTCAGGTCACGCTTTGCGAGAAGCTGTATGGGAAAACAGTCGTTATTTCCGTGAAGAAATGACCAAAGCAGGCTTTACGTTAGCGGGTGCTGATCATGCCATTATTCCAGTGATGATTGGTGATGCCAAATTAGCAGGTGACTTTTCAAATCGCTTATTAGCTGAAAACATCTATGTTGTTGGCTTCTCTTTCCCTGTCGTCCCTAAAGGCCAAGCACGAATTCGCACCCAAATGTCAGCTGCACATACTCGCCCACAAATCGATAAAGCCATTGAAGCCTTTACCCGTATTGGTAAAGAAATGGGCATAATTTAAGGTCAGGACAATGAAAGCATTAAGCAAGTTAAAGCCTGAAGAAGGCATCTGGATGGTTGATGCACCCAAGCCAGAAATGGGTCATAACGATCTACTGATTAAAATTCGCAAAACCGCTATTTGTGGCACTGATGTTCATATTTACAACTGGGATGAATGGTCACAAAACACGATTCCTGTCCCTATGGTTGTAGGTCACGAGTATGTCGGTGAAGTGGTTGATATGGGCCAAGAGGTTCGTGGTTTTACTGTCGGTGACCGTGTTTCAGGCGAAGGCCACATTACTTGTGGTCACTGCCGAAACTGTCGCGGCGGCCGTACTCACTTATGTCGTAATACCTCTGGTGTTGGTGTTAACCGAGATGGCGCATTTGCAGAATACCTAGTTATTCCAGCTTTCAACGCCTTTAAAATTCCAGATGATATCTCAGATGACTTAGCCTCTGTATTTGATCCCTTTGGTAATGCCGTTCATACGGCATTGTCATTTGATGTGGTAGGCGAAGATGTATTAATCACAGGTGCTGGTCCTATCGGCATCATGGCTGCTGCCGTTTGTAAACATGTTGGCGCACGCCACGTGGTCATTACTGATGTGAATGAGTACCGCCTCGATTTAGCGCGTAAAATGGGCGCAACTCGCGCAGTAAATGTTGCTAAAGAAGACTTAAAAGATGTCATGAATGAGCTTGGTATGACGGAAGGCTTTGATGTCGGTTTAGAAATGTCAGGCGTGCCTTCAGCATTTCACTCAATGCTCGATACCATGAACCATGGCGGTAAAATTGCTATGTTAGGTATTCCTGGCGGTGATATGGCCATTGATTGGAGCAAAGTGATCTTTAAAGGCCTTATCTTAAAAGGCATTTATGGTCGCGAGATGTTTGAAACCTGGTACAAAATGGCCAGTCTTATCCAGTCTGGACTAGATTTGTCACCGATTATCACTCACCACTTCTCTATTGATGACTTTCAGCAGGGCTTTGATGCAATGCGTTCAGGTCAATCTGGCAAGGTAATTTTAAACTGGGATTAATCCCTTTTATCAATTACCGCAAAAATAAAGGGGTTGTATCTATGCAGCCCCTTATAAGATACTTCAGTTAATCACTCTTTCTCATTTCAATTAGCAGCGGTACAGCATGAGCACTTTCAAACACCTTTCGATCAATGAACTTATCCATATGACAGCAGATTCTGATGATGTTCAAATCGTCGATATTCGTGATGCAGCAAGTTATGCTGCAGGCCATATTGAAGGCGCTATTCATCTCACTAATGAAAATATTGCTCATGTAATAGCTGAAGCAGACATGGATAACCCACTTGTGGTGGTCTGTTACCACGGTATTAGCAGCCAAGGCGCTGCAGGATATTTGATTGAGCAGGGTTTTGATGACGTTTATAGCCTTGATGGTGGCTTTACTGCTTGGAGCGCTGCAAACTCATGATTGAAATCGGCCAACTTCCTCATGCTCGCGCAGCACAAGCCTTTATTGATTACCTTAAAGGGTTAGATATAGAGTGTGTTCCTGTGGTAACTGAGCATGGTGTGTCATTGGTCGTAAATGATGAAGCTAAAGCAGAACAAGCTAGATACGAGTTCGAACAGTTCAAACAAAATCCATATCAGAAAAAGTATTTAGAAGCCTCGTGGGATAATGGCTCCACTCAAACTAAGCTAGATTATGGTTCATCTTCCTTAGGGCTCATTCAACAATTCATTACTGGAGCAGGACCACTCACTTTAGTTACCTTTTTTGTGTGTGTAGCCGTTTTTGCTGCAATGAACCTTGGTTTTTCCAATCAAGTTTTCAGCCAATTATCATTTTTTGGAGCTATACCAAACAGCGACTTTAGCCAGATATGGCGAATATTCACCCCCAGTTTAATGCATTTCTCTGCAATGCATCTGCTGTTTAACCTACTTTGGTGGTGGTATCTAGGCGGTAAAATTGAAACCAAACTTGGCACCCGCCCACTAATTATTCTATTACTTGTGGCAGGTAGTTTACCCAGCCTAGTGCAATACATGATGACAGGACCTAACTTTGGCGGCTTATCTGGAGTGGTTTATGCCGTTGTTGGTTACACATGGATAATGGGTCAACGGGCTCCAGAGTCTGGCATAGGTATTCCTAATAGCTACATGACATTCATGTTAATTTGGTTAGTACTCGGCTTTACCGATTTACTTGGCATGCCGATAGCTAACGGTGCTCATATTGGTGGATTACTCGTTGGGTTAGCCCAAGGGGCATTTGATAGTAAACGGAAGAGTAGTTATTAAGTTATTTTCAAAAGGCTTTCTATCAGAAAGCCTTATCCAGACTCCAAACTAAATGATAAGCGAATATAAAAAGCTAGCGGATCATTTTTAATACTTGGTTGACCAGCTTTTCAATGCCGACTTGCGCCTCAGTAATCGAATTCGCCAACATATAAGCAGGTGTGGATACCACAAGATTGTCTATATCGACCACAATGTCTTCAACGCTTGCATCACAATGCTCGCCGCCCATTTCTGTATAAGCTTGCGCAGTGCCGCTATCATTACCGATTGTCCCTTTAATTCCATTTGGATAAAGTGCGGGCATCATTACAGGTGCGATACACATAAAACCGATTGGTTTTTTCGCTAACACAAACTCTTGAATGAAGCGTTCGACTTCTGGATGCAGCTTGCAGCCACTTCCAGCCACTGCAAAATCACATAAATTCTTAGCCGCACCAAAACCGCCAGGTACTATCAAGGCATCAAACAGGCTGATATCTAGCTCAGTTGTATTAAGCACTTCTCCACGAGCAATACGAGCCGACTCTTGCAGTACATTGCGCGTCTGCTCAGCACTAACTTCACCGTTGAGATGATTCACCACATGCATTTGCTCAATATCAGGAGCAAAACACTGATAATCGGCCCCAGCTTTTGATAATGCCAGTAATGTTAACACCGATTCATGGATTTCAGCTCCGTCATAAACGCCACATCCACTGAGTAGCACTGCAATATTTTTCATTTCAGTTCCTTTAAAAACAGATTATTTTAACTTTTTTTAAACAAATCTATTGATCTGATTAAAAAACATGCTAACTTAGTTTCTCGAATTTATTTCATGGTTTAAAAACTGTACCAAATAATCGAGTAAATCAATAAGAATATTAAAAAAGTCCACATAATCGGATTATTTTTTAAAACTACTATTTAACTCACAAAATTATTATAAAATAAGTAAATTCAAAAGCTTAAACGTTTTATTCCCAGTCGTAATTAAAACACCCTTAGATGATATATTAATTCACTCACAGACTTATCCACAGGCTGAGGGATAATTTTCCGTGGCTGAAAATCCTTGTATGTGGCATTCTAAGGCCATCTCAGAATACTGAATATGAAAACAGACTATGCCAACAATCCCCAATAACCCACTCGTCCTTGTGGATGGTTCTTCTTATCTTTATCGAGCATTTTATGCACCACCACATTTGACTAATTCAAAAGGCGAAGCAACCGGTGCTGTATACGGTGTAGTCAATATGCTTCGTAGCCTTATGAGCCGATACAATCCAAGTCATATTGCGGTGGTATTTGATGCTAAGGGCAAGACATTTCGTAATGATATGTACAGCGAATATAAAGCTCAGCGTCCGCCGATGCCAGATGACTTGCGATCTCAAATCGCACCACTACATGCCATCATTCACGCTTTAGGTTTACCATTGATTTGCATTCCTGGTGTCGAGGCTGACGATGTCATTGGTACTATTGCTTTAAAAGCCAGTAAAGAAGGTCGAGCAACGCTGATCAGTACTGGCGATAAAGATATGGCGCAGCTCGTTGATGAACATGTCACCTTAATTAACACTATGACCGACACTATTATGGGGCCAGATGAGGTCACAGAAAAATTTGGTGTCGGCCCAGAGCTTATTATTGATCTACTTGCGATGATGGGTGATAAAGCCGATAACATTCCTGGCTTACCAGGTGTTGGTGAAAAAACAGCTTTAGCTATGCTTACCGGTGTCGGTGGAGTTGATAAACTCATCGCTAACCCAGAAAGCGTACTTGACGTCACCTTCCGCGGCTCAAAAACCATGCCTAAGAAGATTGAAGATAATAAAGAGATGCTGCAGTTATCTTACGATCTCGCCACCATCAAAACGGATGTTGAATGGGACGATGATTGGACGCCGTTAGAAATTAAGCCTCAAGACCGCGATGAGCTTATAAAACTGTTTGGAGAAATGGAATTTAAGCGTTGGTTAGCTGAAGTATTAGATAACAAATCCAACTTTTCAGCTGCGTCTGCAAACTCAAATACTGAAGAAATTACGCCACCAGCACCTGCAATTGAAGCAGAATATGAGACCATACTGACTGAAGCCGATTTAGCTAAATGGATTGCGACACTATCAAAAGCTGAGCTGATTGCAGTAGATACAGAGACCACCAGCCTTAACTATATGGAAGCTAAGCTTGTTGGCATTTCGTTCGCAGTAGAGGCAGGTAAAGCGGCCTACCTGCCATTAACTCATGATTATCTTGATGCACCAGAACAACTCCCTGTTGAATACGCGCTAGAGCAACTAAGACCTATTCTTGAAAGTGACAGCATTAAAAAGGTTGGTCAAAACCTTAAGTATGACATCAGCATCTTTGCTAATGCAGGTATTACACTAAAAGGTGTCCGTTTTGATACAATGCTTGAATCTTATGTCTTTAATTCAGTCGCTTCCCGTCATGATATGGACGGCTTAGCACTTAAGTATTTAGGGCATAAAAATATCAGTTTTGAAGAAATTGCCGGTAAAGGTGCTAAACAACTCACCTTTAACCAAATCGATTTAGCCACGGCAAGTCCTTATGCGGCTGAAGATGCTGATATCACGCTGCGGCTACATGAACACCTATGGCCGAGAGTCGAAAAAGAATCTTCTTTAGCGTCGGTATTCAATGAGCTTGAACTACCGCTTATTCAAGTATTATCCGACATTGAACGTCAAGGTGTGTTAATTGATAGCATGTTGCTAAGCCAGCAAAGCGATGAATTGGCGCAAAAAATTGATGAGCTTGAAACCAAAGCCTACGACATAGCGGGCGAGAAGTTTAACTTAAGCTCTCCTAAGCAATTACAAGCGCTGTTTTTTGAAAAACTCGGATACCCGATCATCAAAAAAACCCCAAAAGGTGCCCCTTCAACTGCTGAAGATGTGCTCATCGAGCTTGCATTAGACTACCCACTACCTAAACTCATTTTGCAGCACAGAAGTCTATCTAAGCTTAAGAGTACCTATACTGACAAGCTACCGTTAATGGTAAATCCAGAAACGGGGCGAGTTCATACTAGTTATCATCAAGCTAATGCTGCAACAGGTCGTTTATCATCAAGCGAGCCAAACTTACAGAATATACCAATTCGTACAGAAGAAGGCCGCCGCATTAGGCAAGCCTTTATTGCACCTGAAGGTCGCAAAGTGCTCGCAGCCGATTACTCTCAAATCGAGCTGCGCATTATGGCGCACTTATCTCAAGACAAAGGCTTGTTAACCGCCTTTGCTGAGAATAAAGATATTCATAAAGCCACTGCTGCAGAAGTCTTTGGGGTTCATTTTGAAGAAGTCACAACAGAACAACGTCGTCGTGCAAAAGCGGTAAACTTCGGCTTAATTTACGGTATGTCTGCATTTGGCTTAGCTAAACAACTCGATATTCCTCGTAAAGAAGCACAAACCTATATCGATACTTATTTTGCTCGATATCCAGGTGTCCTTAAATATATGGAAGACACTCGAGCATTAGCAGCTGAAGTCGGGTATGTTGAAACAATTTATGGCAGACGCTTATATCTTCCTGACATTAAAGATAGAAATGCTATGCGCCGCCAAGCTGCTGAGCGCGCAGCGATTAATGCGCCAATGCAAGGAACTGCGGCAGATATCATCAAGAAGGCAATGATCAGTATTGACCAATGGATTAAGCATGACACCAATGGCGAAATTACGATGATGATGCAAGTTCACGATGAATTAGTCTTTGAAGTTGAGGAAAGCCAAGCTGAGACACTTAAAGCCAAAGTATGTGAACTTATGGCGCAAGCCGCGAGTTTAGATGTCACATTATTAGCAGAGGCTGGTATTGGCGACAACTGGGATGAAGCCCATTAGCCTCTATTTGAACCTGCTACAAATCAGCTAAGTTGGATAAGCTTAGCTACTTTGACAAACAATCCCGTAGTTTTACCACTACGGGATTGTTGTTTTTAGCCTTAAAACATAGCAACAAGGTGAAAAAAGCAGCGTCAAATGTGGCAAACTTCACATTATTGTTCATTTTTATAAAAAACAGTTTTTTATTTTAAGGCTAATGGCGTATTATTATCTGCGTAGGGTACAGAGGTTAAGATGTTCCATCTTTCAGACCTTTTTTATTTCACTAGAAATAGTGACAAGCCGAATTATGGCGCTCCAGCATCTTAATATGCTGGAGCTTTTTTTTGCCCAAAATTTATTTTAGAGTAAATACTTTAAATCTGTTCAAAAAACGATTATTATAGTTTTATTGAGCGTCGTCGATGAGTAGATGGCACTTGAGTCTTGTTGAATTTAGCTTCTCCCCAAAAGAGCTAATTTTTTTAACCGGTGACAATATGTCGTCGGTTTTTTTTTGCTTAAATTCAACGATTCGAGCTACATAGCTCTTAGATATTGAAAGTGACTTATAAAAAAGCCGCTAAGTTTATTACTTAAACTTAACGGCTTTAATTACAAAGGCCTATTTGAAAATGACCTTTATATAATCGTCTTATTCAGGATTCTGCTCAGCTTCTTGCTCTGCTTCAGTTAACCAACTCGGGTTACACCACTCGTTTAAAATACCCAATACTTTCGGTTTACCTGTCCCCTTTAATGAAGAAAAAGGCTCAACCTTAACCCAATCGCCAAATTCGGCTAACTCTTTACGCACAGCATTAACCGTTTTCATTTTGACATTTTGTGCCAGCTTATCTGATTTAGTTAGCAAGGCTAATACTGGAATCTCACTCAATACAGCCCATTCAATCATCTGCATGTCTAAATCTTTTAATGGGTGACGAATATCCATCAATACCACAACACCGCTTAAACAGGCTCGTTCTTGCAAATATTCACCTAAAGCTTTCTGCCATTTATTTTTTAATGCTAATGGCACTTTGGCGAAACCATAGCCAGGTAAATCCACTAATCGACGGTTTTCATCTAACTCAAACACATTGATTAACTGGGTGCGCCCAGGTGTTTTACTGGTTCTTGCCAAGCCCTTTTGCTCAGTCAAAGCGTTTAGTGCGCTTGACTTACCTGCATTAGAGCGGCCAGCAAACGCAATTTCTACTCCGGTATCACCAGGTAAATACTCATCAAGATGTGCAATATCCGGTGCACTAATTAAAAACTTGGTTTTTCGAAAATCTATACGCGTTTCTGACACGATTTGCTCCAATAAATTTGGGGTAATACCTTAATTATGTAAGATTTGCTTACTTTTCCACATTTTCGTGTAAAATATTAGCCTGATCACAGTTTGTAGATTTTACCACGCTTGCGGGTCTTCCTAGTAAGCTCAGGACAATAAATTAAACAAGAAGTTGGAACGCCATGAAAAAGTTAGCTCTTGCGCTGTCTGTATTTGCCGCTATATCAACGCCTGCAATCGCTGAAGGTGATGTGGAAGCGGGTAAAACTAAATCAGTTATGTGTTCTGCCTGTCACGGTGTTGACGGTAACAGCATTGCTCCAATTTGGCCTAAATTGGCCGGACAGCACGCATCTTATCTAGAAAAACAATTACATGATTTCCAAGCGGCAGCTAAAAGCGGCGGCAAAGAAGGTCGTAATGATCCTACCATGACTGGTATGGCAATAGCGTTATCTGAACAAGATATTAAAGATGTTTCTGCATATTATGCAAGTCAAACACAAACCGTTGCAGATGTAGCCAATGTACCTGCTGAAGGTGAAGCCCTTTATAAAGGTGGCGACATGGCTCGCGGTATTACATCATGTATGGCATGTCATGGACCAGATGGTAAAGGCGGCGAACTTGCCGGCTTCCCAGCAATTGGTGGCCAGCATGCTGATTACATCAAAATTCAGTTAACTAAGTTCCGTGATACAAATCGTAACAATGACCTGAATGGCATGATGCAAGATGTTTCTAAAAAGTTATCTGACAGTGATATTGAAGTATTATCTCAATACATTTCAAGTCTTAAGTAATTTTTTCTTCATATTTAAATGAAGCTAAAAGGGTGATTATTCACCCTTTTTTACAACCACAAGTTGACGTTTACGTAAACTTTATAACATTCATGCTTGACAGAGATCACGGATTTAGGGTTAAATAGCCCCGTACCGAGATGAACCCAGCTGTAAGAACAAAAATATTAATTCCATCTTACAGGTTTCGGATACGTTTACATTTAAGATATAAGAATAAAATTAATAAATAACAATAATATAAATAAGACCACTCGCTAATAATAATAAGAGTCGTGATTTCAGCTTGAAATCCAGGTCATATAGAATTTGTAAGGAACAGACCGATTGGTCGACACGCTGATATAGCACTCCCTTACGCAACAGAGATAAAACCCCATAAGGAAACTACTTTAAGGATTAAAGTAGCGGCATAGGAAGCTAATTGCTTAGGATGCACTTGCGGAGGCTTGTTATCACTGGAAGGTACTTTTAAACATGGATTGTTTACTAATGTCATTGAAGACAACTAGGATATTGATGAGTCATTGAAGACCATCTACGGAAGCTGTGGTCAGGACGGCAACAGGATTTAAAAAAAAGGTCATAGATGACCAATAACAATAAAAATGCATGGAAAGCTCTAAAAATAAGATGGATATTGACCGGGATAGTCACATAGCAAGTATGGATACTTGGAATAAAAATTTGGTGTGATAAACACTATTTTGTAAGGTGGCAGTTTACTGCCACCTTTTTTTATTTCTTCTTTTCAAAAAATCTGTTATTGATTGATTAACTTCATCTTTGTTTGGATCACATCTAACCTCAATGATTAAATGCCCCTTGTGCAGCCATGCTGCTGAGTTTTTTATCCAAGATAAGAAAAGAGCCTTTTACAGCTGTCCTCAATGCCAACTGGTATTCGCAAACCCTCAATCACACATGATGCCTGCGGCTCAACGACAGCGATATGGTCGAGCGAATAAAGCAGCCAAACAAAAACAACTAGTCCAATTTATCCAACCTTTACTCAGTCAAATCACTTCTCAACAAGATGGGCCATTAGTCGGTCTCAATTTTGGCAGAGTTTTGGATCAAACCAGTTTGGAAAAAATTGAATCAGCAGGACACCGCCTTTATCAATACGACCCCTTTATCAAAACAGAGCAGCAAGTCTTTAACCAAAAATACGACTTCATTTGTTGTTACCGTGTCTTAGAGCATTTTCAACAGCCTTTTAAAGAGTGGTCACTTATATCCAGTTTATTAAAAGATAGCGGCTGGCTGGCTATTAGCACTTCACTACTCACTGACTTAACTCACTTTTCTAAATGGCATTTTAAGAACAACCCAACTCACGTGAGTTTTTACCAGCAACAAACTTTTGAGTATTTGGCACAAAACAGCGAATTTAAGCTATTATTTGCAGCAAAAGAGCTCGTATTGATGCAAAAAACATCAAAGTCTGATATAAAGCGCATCCTGATTTAGTGCAAGGTGGATAATTATCTATCTAGCCAACTTTTTACAACCACATGAGATCACTGATGGCTCGTAGTAAAAAATCGCGCAAGGGCGGCGAAAACGGCCCTACACAAGCACCAAGAGTCAAAAAGGCTGATCGTAAAGTCACTGGCAGCAGAAAGAAAGATAACGGTCATAAGTCTGGCAGTCGTCACAACGAAGCCTTGATTGAACAACAATCACCGCATGTTAAAACGACCAAAAGTAATGATCCTCGTCATGGCAGTAAAAAGCCTGTGCCGTTAATGATCAAACCAGCAGAAACTGCAGCACCAGTTGCTAAAGTTAAGCAACCTAAACTGACTGATGAGCAAAAATTATTAAAACTAGAAGATGATCCTAGATTCAATAATTTATTAGACTTATTAGAAGAAGGTAAAGATCTGTCTGCTGATGACCAAAAATGGTTGAATGGTCAACTGGCCAAGATGGAAGCATTAATGGAAAAGCTAGGTATCTCTGATGCTGAAGATCTTCCTGCTCAAACAGCAAGTACTAGTAAAAAACCTGCTTCAGATGATGATTTATACGAACGCTTTGAATCCGGCGCTGATGTATTAAAAGACTACCAGTCTTAAATCATTTATAAATGGCATGCCTGATGGCGTGCCATTTTTCTATCTACAACGTTCCAACTTCTGATTAAGGATAATTTGTGTCTAGCCTTGTTATTGCCCTCGCCGTTATCGTTATTGTGCTTTTAGCTTGTTATGCTGGTTACCTTTTATTAAAGGTCAAGAAACAGCAACAAGAAGCTATTGAAGCCAATCAGCAGCGTCTAGATGAAGGGAAAGCCAAAAAGCAGCAAATTCTAGATGATATAAAATATATTGCAGCAGCAATGCTTGAGGAACGATGCGAGCCCTCTGAAGGTGTCATGCGCATAGCAAAGCTCTTTGAAGCGCTATCAATGTCAGAACAAATGACTGCTGAGTTCCCACATATCTTCGAACATTATGATTGCATCAAGGCTCATCCGATCAAAGAAGCGCGTAAGTCGCTTGAGAAACAACAGAGAATGAAGCTAGATTTAGCGCGAATGAAGTCCGAAGCAAGGCTAGAACAGGGCCTTATTGATGACGCCCAAAAGATAACGCAATTTCATTTCATTCATTAAGTTTTAGCAGGTTACGTTAGATACGACCTTTATTATTAACACCTTAATAAAGGTCTGTTGCTGCCTTAAGCTTTCAGCTTAGGCTGTGAGCCATCCCACAATTTCACAAAACTTCACAGCTTTCAGACTAAATACCGCCTTTCTAGCAACATCAAATTTCAAATTTACAACGTAGTTCAAGGTTTTTTATCTAATATGACTGCATACTTCGTCTATTGCTAATTTACTCGGAGAACGTGCCTTGAAGCAGCCCACACAAATAAGTTGGGATCAGTCAATGATCGAAAAATATAACTACAGTGGTCCACGCTATACGTCGTACCCAACGGCGCTAGAGTTTGACGATAGTTTCACTGAGCAAAACCTACTTTCTGCGATTGAAACCAGTAAAAGTGACAAACTGTCTTTATATATTCACATTCCTTTCTGTGCCAAGCTTTGTTATTACTGTGGCTGTAATAAAGTCATTACTCGTCATGCACATAAAGCAGATCAGTACATTGAATACCTTGCCAGTGAAATTGTAAAACGTGCTCCGTTATTCAAAAACTACACTGTGACACAAATGCATTGGGGCGGCGGTACACCAACCTTCTTAAACCCAGAGCAAATTTTAACTTTATCTAAGTTAATCAAAAGCCACTTTAACTTTGCTGACGAAGGTGAGTTTTCGATTGAGGTTGACCCTCGTGAAATCGAGCTAACAATGCTTGATACCCTAAAAGAAGCCGGATTTAACCGTATTTCTATTGGTGTTCAGGACTTTAACAAAAAAGTTCAAGTTGCTGTTAACCGCGAACAAGACGAACAGTTCATTTTCGACTTAATGGCGAAAGCAAAAGAAATGGGCTTTGTTTCAACCAATGCTGATTTAATCTACGGTCTACCGCATCAAACACCTGAAACGTTTGCTGAAACGATTAAACGCGTTATTGAGTTATCTCCAGACCGTTTATCAATCTTTAACTACGCTCATTTACCATCGCGCTTTGCCGCTCAGCGTAAAATTAAAGATGAAGATATGGCTTCACCGCAGCAAAAATTAGACATGCTGCATCAAACCATCGAGTCTCTTACTGGTGCAGGTTACCAATTCATTGGTATGGATCACTTTGCTAAGCCAGATGATGAACTGTCGAAGTTACAAAATGCAGGTAAACTACATCGTAATTTCCAAGGTTACACGACCCAAGAAGAGTGTGATTTACTTGGTTTAGGCGTATCTTCAATTAGCCAAATTGGTGATTGTTACGCGCAAAACCAAAAAGACATCCGTCCTTACTATGAGTCAATTGATGAAACAGGTCATGCCTTATGGAAAGGTTGTAGCTTAAATCGTGATGATGAAATTCGTCGCGTTGTTATCAAGCAGATGATTTGTCATTTTGATTTAGATCTCACTAAGATTGAGCAACAGTTTGATCTTAACTTTGAAGAATACTTTGCTGAAGATTTAAAACTGCTGCAAACATTCATTGACGACAAACTAGTTGATATTACAGACCGTAAACTGACTATTAGCCCAACAGGCCGTTTGTTAATTCGTAATATTTGTATGTGTTTTGATGTTTATTACCGTCAAAAAGCACGTCAACAGCAGTTCTCTCGTGTGATCTAATTGCCAGAACGAATCATTTAATAAATGATTCGCTCCAACAAAAAACCGCTGAAATTCAGCGGTTTTTTTATGCTTATAAATTACGTTATTAGGGCCTGTTGATCTTTGCTGGTTAAGTTTTGTTCGAAATAAAAGCGTTTTAATCGAGGCGGATGAATTGATGCCTAGTCATCTAAGCAAAGTTCATTCAACAAAGAGTAAAACGCTTTTAGTCGAACCCTTCGGGCAGCGTTTGTTGGTCATTTTTACTGCGTTATCGACTTTTTATGTAGAATAACTACACCACAAAGTCTCTGCCTTGTACAACTGACCAACAATTCGCTGCAAAAACAACCTAGAAAGATCAACAGGCCCTAATTATTTAAAGCTTTGAGGCGTATAGAGCTTTGCGCTCACTATCTGATAAAAATGCCATTTCAACACCGTTACGCTGCACTTGGCTAATTTGATCATCCGATAATTTAAGCTCAGATTTTGCGATGCGATATTCATGTTGAATATCAATATTACTGACACCTGGATCATCAGTGTTTAAACCGATTAACACGCCAGCATCGAGGAATTGATTAAACGGATGCGAAGCATAATCAGCAACCGTTGATGTGTGTAAGTTACTTGTTGGACAAGACTCAATACCAATTGAATGCTTAACCAGATATTCCATCATTTTAGGGTCGTGAATAGCATTAACACCATGACCAATACGTGTTGCACCTAATTCCTGAATGGCTTGCCACATACTTTCTGCGCCAGCAGCTTCACCAGCATGAGCAGTAATTTGTAATCCAGCGTCGCGTACTTGCTTAAAGTGGTCATTAAACAAGTCGCCAGGGAAACCTAACTCATCGCCAGCTAAATCCATTCCTACCAAATCATAGCGATGTGCAAGTAGCCCTTCAAGTTCTAATCGACACTTATCTTGGCCAAATGAGCGAGACATAATACCAATAAGGTTAATCTTCACAGCGTGCTCTTTCATGCCAGCTTTGACACCATCGATAACAGCTTCAACTACACCTTCAATCGGCAAGTTGTGGTTCATCGCCATGTAATATGGGCTAAAACGAAGCTCTGCATAATCTAATCCTGAAATTGCAGCATCTGCTACATTTTCATAGGCCACACGTTTTACAGCATCTAAATCGGCTAATACTGCGACCATCCAATCAAGCTTTTTTAAAAAAGCGACTAAGCTGTTTTCTTTACCCTGAATTTGAACAAAAGGTGCAAGTGCCTCTAATGTATCTGCTGGTAGCTTAATTCCATGCTGATGTCCGAGTTCCCAGATGGTATTGACTCTAACATTGCCATCTAAATGACGGTGTAAATCAACTAATGGAATGGATGTATTGATCATTATTAACCCCTATTAATTTTCTGAGCTAAATGTGTTTCTTATATAATGAACACCTAGCAGGTCGAAGTTTAACATGCATCTACAAAAAGGTGACGTTTTTATCGCCTGAATAGCATAATCGGTAACAATTATTTCGATTGATACTGCTAGCGTGCTTCTGGCTGAATTGGTATCTTGTTACTCATAATTAATTCGTAATTTACTGTCGATAAAGGAATTCATCATGCGTAAGCTCATCTTGCCAGCGATTATCATGTTGGCTGTGACTGGCTGTAAAATGACCACAGGCTCAAAAGCTCAATATTATCTCGGTGATACTCAAAAAACTGAAGCGACATCGAATAAACCACAAGAAACTCAAAATGCAGCTGTTGAAGATCTGAGCCTAAAAACAATTATAGATAGCGCATGGCAAATCAACTTAGATTATTCACCCCAAATGGCTTATTCACTCGGAGATGAGTCAAAAGCATCATTATTAGCTGACTTATCACCTGAAACTTTAGCCGAAAAGAACTTACGCCAAAAAACATTATTGTCATCATTAAAGCAATTAGATAAAAGTAAGCTATCAAAAACCGACAAAATCAACGCCCAACTACTGCAATATCAATTGCAAAATAGCGTTGATTTGTACACCTACAAAGATCATTATTTACCCATAACTGCAGAAAGTGGCTTTCATGCTTACATCGCGTCTATAGCCAATACCCCACTCAACACAGCAGAAGACTATCAACATTACTTAGATAAGCTAAATGCATTACCGGCATATTTTGCACAGCAAACTTTTTGGCTAAAACAGGGCTCTATTAATGGCATAACCCCAGCTAAAATCACTTTAGCTGGTTTTGAGGATAGTATTAGTGCCTATATTGTTGAAGTAGAAGACAGCGGCTATTACAAACCTTTCACTGATTTTCCTGATCACTTTTCAGAGCAACAAAAAACTAAATTAACTGCTGAAGGTAAAAAGGTTGTCACTGAAAAAGTGCTACCGCTTTATCAGCAGTTCTATGACTTTATGACTCAAGACTATATTCCTAGCGCCCGCACTTCTATCGCTGCTAAAGATATGCCTAATGGTGGAGCTTTCTATCAAAATAGAGTTGAGTATTACACCACTGTAAACATGACGGCTGACGAAGTTCATCAACTGGGATTAAAAGAAGTCGACAGAATTAGAGCCGAAATGGAGCAAGTGATTGCAGACGTTAAATTTGAAGGCTCATTTGCTGAATTCCTACATTTTTTAAGAACTGATCCTCAATTTTATCCAAAAACAGCAGAGGAACTACTAAAAGAAGCGGCATATATAGCCAAAAAAGCAGATGCTATATTGCCTAAATACTTTGCAACATTACCGCGAACCCCTTATGGGATTAAACCTGTACCAGCTGAAATCGCACCAAAGTACACCACGGGTCGTTATTCAGGCTCAAACCGTGATGATGAAGCGGGTTATTACTGGGTGAACACTTATGCATTAGATAAGCGCCCACTTTATGAAATGGAAGCGCTGACTTTACATGAGGCAGTCCCTGGTCATCATTTACAAATATCACTCAACAAAGAGCTAACTGACTTACCTAACTTTAGACGTTATAGCTATATCTCAGCTTTCGGCGAAGGTTGGGGTTTATATTCAGAGTACTTAGGACTTGAAGCTGGCTTTTATCAAGATCCTTATAGCAACTTTGGCCGTTTGACCTATGAAATGTGGCGAGCGGCAAGACTCGTGGTCGATACAGGCATGCACACTAAGGGTTGGAGTCGTGATGAAGCAATCGACTTTATGGCAAGTAATACCGCCTTATCAATGCATAACGTGACCACCGAAATCGATCGTTATATTTCCTGGCCAGGGCAAGCACTGTCATACAAGATAGGCGAGCTCACCATCAAACGACTACGTGATAAAGCAGAAACAGAACTAGGTGAAGATTTCGATATTAGACTGTTCCATGATGCTTTACTGCAAAATGGTTCAGTGACTATGGAAATTCTAGAGCAAAAAGTTGATGAGTTTATTGAAGAGCAAAAAGCTGCTCAATCTTAAATTTTAGGATTAACAATGTTGGCTGAAAATATTTTCAGCCAACATTCCTCAATCAAACCACCCCATCCAGTACTTTATCTAAAACAAGATAAATTTGTTTGCTACACTGCTCCACTCTGAATTAATAATTTCATATAAACCATTACTAACTAAAGGTGAGCATTGTGCTTTTTTCGTCAGAAGATCAATTGAACAACGATGAACAGCAAGGATTCTGGCAATCAGTCACTCAATCAACACTAGAAAAAGATAATGTTTCTCTTGCCTACGCTTACATAAAGCACGCCGACAATAGCAAAGCAATTGTCATTAGTAGCGGACGGGTCGAAAGTTATCTTAAATATAAAGAATTGATGTTTGATCTATATCAGCATGGATATAGCCTCTATATTATTGACCATCGCGGACAAGGCTTATCTTCTAGAATGACTGACAACCCTCATCAAGGGCATATTGATAATTTTCAAACCTACATTGATGATTTAAATGACTTCATCGAGAAAGTTGTTAAGCCAAAATCACATAAGGATTTATACCTAGTAGGGCATTCAATGGGGGGAACGATCGGCACGCTTTACATGGAGCAATTCCCTGCCACCTTCAATGCTGCAGTCTTCTCAGCACCTATGTACGGTATAAAACTGCCATTCAAAAAAACCTTTATTCGATCTCTTGCCTCGCTGCTTGATACTTGTACTGACAAACAACCGAATAAACAGCCTAACTACGTATTGGGCGGCACTGATTATGAGCCAGTCGAGTTCACCAAAAATCACCTGACGAGTAGTAAGGCAAGATACCAACAAATATTAGATGTATTTCAACAGAACCCACATATTCAATTAGGCTCACCGACCAATCATTGGTTAATTGAAGCCATGGATGCAGCAGACAGAGCAATAAAGGCTGCAGCTTTAAGTATCAAACCCATCATGGTTTTACAGGCTATGGATGATGCTATTGTTGATAATGCAGCGCAAAACAGAGCTGAGAATGAACGTTGTCAAATCCGTAGAATTAACAACTGTCAGCATGAAGTGTTTATTGAAGCAGATGAAGCCCGTAATCATGCCTTACGCACGCTAATAACGTTTCTAGAGCAACATTAAGCAATAAAGTTTTAGTAACTATTCAGCTTTAACTAAAAGGCACCTTCCATACCACGCTTAGAGTCAACTCTGACTCTAACAGGTGCTTGATATCCTGCTGCGTTAACGGCCGGCTAATTACATAACCTTGGAATAAATTACTTTTTAATTGAGTTAATGTGGTTAGCTGCTGACGATCTTCAACCTGCTTTACCACAGCAGGATATTTCAGCTGATTGGTCAGCTGAATTAGCGAAGTGAAAATATTTCGTGACTCTTCAGATATGGCAATGTCCTGTATGTAGTTTGCCGCAAACTTAACTTGTGAAAAGTGAATTCCATGAAGTCGGTGTAAAGGACATAAGCCAGAGCCAAAATCATCTAAAGCTATTCGGATCCCTGAGCGTTGCAAGCATAAAATCTTATCTTTAGCCGTGGCTGCATTAATTGAGAATATATCTTCAGATAACTCTAACTGTAACAGTTCTGGGCTGATCTTATGTTGTTTAATTCTCTCTTGAATCACTTGTACAAACATATCTTGATGAAAGTGTCTTGAAGAAATATTAATAGAGAAACAAGGGCATGTTATTTCAGTTTTTTGTAAGCTCTCAATGAATAAGCACACTTCATCAAGCATCCAGAGCTCTAATTCAAAAATAGAATTAGAGAGCTCCGCAACAGGTATAAACTGTTTAGGGCTAATAAAGCCAAACTCAGGATGGTACCAACGCATCAAAACTTCTACGCTCTCTGTATTACCATCGATATCGACTACCGGTTGGTATACCAAAGACATTTGTTGCAGCTTGATAGCTTTTTTTAATTCTTGTTGCAGCTTTTGCGGCTCATGATGACTGCCATCTAACTGCAAGCTATGTAATACACACGTATTCGTTTGACTTTCTATTGCCTTACCTAGGGCAGTATCCGCTCGAGAAAGTAACTGGCTTGGCTCTAATGATTCTTTACCATCAAATACCACCATTCCCACTTTAGTGAATACCGAAACACTTTGTCCTGACAATGTAAAACTTCTGCCTATAACTTGCCGTACTTCACTTGCTAGTGATAAAGCTCGCTTATTAGCGTGTTCAAGACTACAACCTAGGTTCTTAGCCGAGATAACGAATTCGTCATCTCCTAAACGGCTCAGTAAACAACTGCCTGAAAAAGTACCGGCTAACCTAGCTGATATTTGCATTAACAGCCGATCACCTAATTGCTCTCCAACGGCTTCGTTTACTAATTTTATGTTACTTAGATTAATCAGCAACATAGTACAATACTGATTGGATTTACGCGCATACGCTTGCAAGTCAAACAGTTCATTGGCTAGCGCTTCTCTGTCCACAATGTCAGAAACACCCACATGACTTTGACGTTCGACAGTGATTTTTTGATTTTTGAGTTCTAAAGTAACATCAGTAATGGAGCCTATCATTCTAATGGGTTTACCATTCTCGTCCCATTGAATCACTTGCCCTCTATCCAACACCCAAATAAAATCGCCAGCTTTATTCATCAATTGATGCACACTTTCGTAGTGACCCGTTTTACCGTCTAAACAATCATCAATCGTTCGAAGAATCGTGTTTTTCTCATCTGGGTGTAAGCGTGTCTCCCAGGATTCATAACAGTTTTCTATTTCTTCTGGCCTATAACCTAAGATTTCTTTCCAATTATCAGACATGAATACTGCATTGGTTTCTGTATTCCAATCCCAAATACCATTGTTGTTTGCACTGATAGAATATAGCCAACGTTGCTCTGAGTTAGTGACTTTT
The DNA here is from genome assembly GCF_009663145.1 of Shewanella sp. TC10. GTDB lineage: Bacteria > Pseudomonadota > Gammaproteobacteria > Enterobacterales > Shewanellaceae > Shewanella. The sequence goes on along the minus strand of NZ_VKHR01000037.1, from coordinate 885 downwards.
TGATTATTCTCTAATAGTAACCTTTCCACTTTTAGCAGTGAGTCGCCTAAGTTATACACTTCCTCAACTAAACAGTTAATGATGGTCTTATCAGGTTTGGACAAAAGCACGTTATTCGCTCTAGCAGTAAGTTGCTTAATCGGCCTAATCAGCAACCAATATAAAGCCCAGCAAAAGAAGAGAACTAACAAACCTCCAATCCCCCAGATATAAATAAATCTTTTTTGGAGTTGGTCAGAAGCGTCTGCAATTAAAGAAGAAATATCATACTCGAGGTAAATTACATCTACAGCACTGGAATAGCTATATTTGGCAGCGGTATTTACAGGGTAATAGGCTTGAATTGAGAGTCGATCATAGTTGATATTAAAATAGGCTTGTTCCTCTGCTACAACGTCTTGATGACGTTCATCAGAATAGCCTTCAATCACATTCTTAGCATTACTCTCACGCCAAATGACATGGTTTGCAAACTTTATTCTGCTTGAGGCATCCAATATGACGTAAACCATCATATTGCTATCTGTAGAAATGAGGGAAACTTCTTGCTCTATTCTGGTGATATCTTGAATTGCTAACGCTGATTCAACGACATGAATCATTCTAAATAAATCTTTTTGGATCTGTTTAGACTCATTTTCAGCTAATTCAGAACGTAATTCTTCTTTTTCATAATAAAACTCTCCACTCACTAATAGTAAGTAGAGTGAACATAAAAAAAATGGCACTAAAAAAGATAGTGAAAAAGAAGGTCGTTTTGGCAAAATAACACCGTTAGTTATTAATAAAATTGTATCGCATTGGTAACATACTAAAGACCACAACAATCAACAACCTTAAATAGCTTTTATAGTAAAACAAATGACCTATGTTTTACTATAAAAK
>NZ_VKHR01000075.1 GCF_009663145.1 Shewanella sp. TC10 | reverse complement strand
CAGCAGCGGGGATCCCAAATGGRATCCCCGCTGCTGAGATGTTAAGGCAAAAATGGAATCCTTTTTATCCATTTATGATTGAAAAAATGGAAGCATTTATCGAGCCTTAAGTTCCTCTGAGTCTTCATTAACCACATTGATAATAACTTTGTTTCTACCTTGGTCTTTAGCTGTGTAGAGGTTGTCATCAGCGACTTTAATCCACACATCTATATCAGCTGAGAAATTCGCATTTGCAGTTATCGCTCCAATACTGGTGGTAACGGAGAACTCTTGGTTGTCAGTAGGAGAGGTGATAACCAATTCGGAAAGCTTTTGTTTGAACTTGTTTAAGTGTTGCTCAATTTTAAGCGCATTGGATAGCGGTAAAATCAATAAAAACTCTTCACCGCCGTATCGAGCCACGATATCAGTATCACGCTTAAATTCATGCTGAAGCAGCTTAGAAACGACCCGTAAACATTCATCACCCGCTAAATGTCCGTAGGTATCATTTACTTTTTTGAAAAAGTCTAAGTCAAGAATAACGATAGTGATGGCATGTTCGCCACGTAGACAAAAATCCAATAAAGCATCAAATTTATCTTCAGCATAACGACGATTTTTCAAACCGGTAAGTGGGTCTTCGTCCACAAGTGCCAATAGTTTTTTATTGGCTTGCTCTAATTCATCGGTGCGAATCGCCACGGTTTCTTCAAGTTCAAGTTGATGCTTTAACAAGGCTCGTTTACTTGAAGTTAAACGCTCATATAAATTAAACACTTCTTTCGATGAGTTTTCATCTACAACTTGGCTTTTTAATTCCTCATTACTCATTTCACCAAATTGATTGGCGACGATTTCTAATGGCGCTGTGAGTAACTGACAAACTTTTCTAGAAATTAAAGAAGTGAGAATAATTGAGATAATAAGCAGTATAAATGTGCCCATCATCTGGGTTTCAGCTGTTTTTAATAATGGCGAAAGTGGCTGAAGGACATAGAGTTGCCAACCATTACTTAATTGCTTTTTGGTATAAACATGATCAGGTGAAGTCGCGTCTAAATTATTAATTTTTATCACATCTAACGCGATGTGGTACTGACCTTTATCATTAGAGTATTTAAAGTCTTCGTGTTCAGTTAATCCAAGCTCTGATGTGGCATAAATAATTTGATTATTATTATCGACTAGAACAAGTAGCTCTTTGTCACCAAAGTTATTTTGGTTATCAATACTGGAAAAGAAGCGTAAATCGAGTGAACCTTCAATGATACCTGCTACTTTGCTTTCGTTGCTGCCACTGTAAAACGGTGCGCTTATGGCAATGATTGAATCATTACCAAACCCTCGTCCTTGAAAAACGGGTGAGACATATACCTGACGATTGTGAAATGATTCAATGAAATAATCTCTATCTTTAATCGACATATCCTTGATGGTGTTATTTTCATCTAACATCATAACCCCAGGACTGCCTGCAACCACTTTTGCTTCATCATTTGCAATAAGCATAGTGATAAAGCTTGGATAGTTATTGTGCAATTTACTAAGCATAGGTTGCCATTCATCACGGCTAGTATTAGCTAAGCTGAGAAAGTTTGCTGCGTATTCAACAACTTTTATATGATTATCAATATACTGCTCAGTAGCGGAGCTGAGATGTACTGTTGTGTCGGTTAAGTTTCGTTGTAATAGGGTTTGCTGTTTGTCTAAGAATAAATAATTGAATGTCAGCGCCGAAATTAACAGACACAAGGTGAGCATCAGCGTCATGAAATAGGTAACTTGATCATTAAAAGAGCGGCGAGCTCTAGCGGCGCTTTGACCATTGAATGACCATAGTTTGGGAACTAATACAATGAGTAATGAAGCTAAACTTGCGTAAATTAATCCGTTAATTCCTTGTTTTATAATAGCAAAAGGCATGTGGCTGTCTGGTAAGTCACTAAAGGTTTTCATATATAGGTATGTCAGTGGCATACCTATAGTGAGCCAGTAGAGTGCGCTACCATATAGTGGATATAAGCCTTTCCTGCGAGAATAACCAATAAATAAAGCTTCGACGCCGAATATTAGGTAGACGTGGGGGCTGTCCCAAGTCAGCATTAAACCAGAAGCGCTTAAAAGAGCAGTGATTAAGGCGTACCATGGACCTAAAATGACAGCGGAAATAATAGTAAAAGTATTACCTATCACCAATTGAACATTGGCAAAAATAGGGATGGGATAACAATTGATAATAAAACCAATTGCACCTAGAACAAGTGCAAAAATAAGGTGTTGTGGATTTATGGATTGCTTATTCAATGAATCATCCTTGTCATTATTATGAAAAAATACTACCTGCCTTATTCAGGTAGTACAAGTCTTTGACGTGATTAGAATGACTTTGTTTTACATCATCAGGAAAACTTATCATTTCAATAGCCGATATTTACTGTCCTCGCCAAAGTAATTCGCCACTTTTATTAAGTTGATATCCCGACAGTAAGTTAGCTAATTCCGTGGTTTGAGGTTGATTTAGCAAGGTGATTAATGCCTGCAGCTGACGTCTGAAAAAGATACTTTGGGACATAACAAAGTCAAATGACTCAGTAAGTTTAGGAATAAAATGCAGGCCACTTTCTACAGCAACCGCCTGACAACCAAAGCCAATATCGGCGTTACCTCTAGCGATATAACCTGCAAGTTCACGCTCAGATTGTGCGGTAGCGGTATATAAAAGCTCATTGATATTCACGTTTTGTTCGGTTAACCAGTGCTCTAAATGACGTTGGCTTCCGGCTCCCTTTTGCCGTGAAACCCATCTAAGGGGTTGCTGAGGGACCGCAGTGCTATGGTCAAAAAGTGAAGCCATTTCTTGGCGTACCATTAACCCTTGATGACGTTCATAACCACTGACGAGGATCCATTGTTGGTGATTTGGATAACTTTTAAGTAATGAAAATAAACTATCACGATTACCTTGTTGGCTTTCCCAGTGAATACTGCAAACGTCTGCATAGCCTCTAGACAGTAATTCTAATCCTGATTTTGAGCCCGTAGCGCTATAACTGATGATTTCTTGATGATCACCTTCTGACATCAACTGCGCAACTAGCATCGATAGAAGCGGGTCGTCACTGCCAGTGATGTGCATGCGGTCTGACAACATGCCACTGTGGCATGAATCCATTAACCAACGATCTATGAGTACTTTTGGAAACAACCATTTACCTGTTACTTTTGTCGCAGGTAAAATTCGGTGATTTGCCATCGAGTAGACTTTTTTCTCGTTTAAATCCAAATATTCAGCAACTTGTTTGGTGCTCATATAAATGATGTTTGAGTCAATGGGCATAATATTCCTAGGTGCCAAGGCATGGGTTCGACATAAGCTAGTGTAAATATTGCCGTTTAACTTGCAAATCAACTTATCAGCTAAAGTTAATATTTGTGGGCAATGTTGGATTTATTCTATTTGTATTTAAGGCAAGCTTTGAGATGATACTCAGTAACACAACCTTTGATAATAGATAGTCATTAATGATCTATGCTCGTGGTAATCGATAATGAACAAAGCAAGTTTATCTGCTGAAAACAACGTCTCACCCTTATTGGATGCAGCTATATTGGTGATTGAACCTGACTTAGCCGTGTGGCAAAAAATCCAACCGACGTTAGCGCAATACTTTGGTCTTGTTCAGCATGCTAGAACCGTTGAGCTGGCAGTCGTGAGCTATAGAAGGTTTAGTTTCAATCTCATCATTATTGATATTAACCATGTTTGCGCATTCTGGCAGGCACTTGCCAGTAAGAGCAATACGTCTAGACTTGGAAAAAAAAACCATTGCTTGACTCATCGTATTGAGGATAGTGAGTGCCTAAGAGGGAATGATGAGCATATTCCTCCAGCATCTTTTATGGTGTTAAGCCGTTTGGTTGAAGCTGAAGATGTGCTTTCGATGATGAGAATGGGGGCAAGTGATTTTATTAGCAAGCCAGTACAGGTTGAACAACTTGAGTCATCAATTTCTCGATGGTGTTTGAGTAAAGGACATCATTTGACTCATGCTTGGGTGCAAGCAAACTCCGACACAATATCTGATTCAATATCTGATTCAATATCTGATTCAATATCTGGCGCTTCAAAATTAAGCTGTTCAAAAATTGTTGGCGATAGCGAAACCGCAGAAAAAATCAGAGTAAATTTAGTTAATGCGAGCCACAGTAACATCTCATTGTTAATTGAAGGCCAAGCAGGAACAGGAAAAAGAGTCGCAGTTGAACAATTACTACTTTTAGCGAAAAGTCCTCATCAGTGCCTAACAATAGATTGCAGTGACGAATTACAAATCAACTTAGATAAACTTGCAACAGATTTGGCCACTCCTCTTGAGCAGTCTTCATCTGTGATTAGCCATATTGTACTTAGTAATGTAGACCGTATTTCAGTCGCTGGTCAAATAGCCTTGATGCAACTTTTAGATTCTCCTAAAGTGGTTAATAATCACAAAATCAGGCTGATTTCTTTAGCGTGTAACTCATTATTAGAACTTGTCAAAAATGGTGCGTTTTCATCAGAGTTATATTATCGCTTAGCGGGTTTATATATTTATCTTCCTCCTCTTAATAAGCGTTCAGAGGACATTGTGCTATTGGCCAAGTTTTTTACCAATCAGTTAATCGCTAGCAATGAAAACTGCCGTGATGAATTACTGAATCGATATCAATCGTGGCAAATGACTGATTTTCAAAGTTTGACTGAGTATGCTTGGCCAGGCAATATTCAACAATTAAAAAATGCTGTTAATCAGTGCTTGCTGATGGATATGTCGCCGAAACAATACTTTCAACAAAAACCTCACACTGATTGCCAGCAAACTAAGGAGCCTGCCTTTGATGGCATTAACTCCTCTAGCCAACACTTTTTCCCCATTGAGTGGGATATGAAACAAATTGAAAAGGCTCACACTCTAAGAGTCATCAAACGCTACGAAGGCAATCGAGCCCTCGCTGCTGAACATCTAAGTGTTTCTCGTAAAACCATCGACCGTAAAGTTAAAGAGTGGGCGGTCACTGAAAGCTAGATTGACTTCGCTTATTAGTGCTTCAACTGCAACTGCTGAGCTGTTTAATTAACGTTTTATGTTTAATGGTTAGATTCACAAACTCTTTTACGACTGCATTAGTGGTGTTTTCTGGGTAGTGCACTTCTAGTGGAACTGTTGTGCCTTCGTTTGCTAATGGAATAAAGCAACAACCATAAGTATATAAGCGTCTGATACACGCAGGTGCTATGCCTATGCCGAAGTTTGCCGATACCTCAGTGAGTAATGTTTGCATGTTTTGTGGTTGGCTAGTTATTTGCGGGGCTAATTGCTCAGCCCGAAATAAATCAATGATTTTATTAAACAATCCCATTGCTTTTACACGGCTTAAAAGAATGATGTTTTCATTAACTAGCTCAGTAATAGTGACGCTTTGCTGCTGGGATAAATGATGGTTCTCAGGAACGACTACCACTAATTTGTCTTCAAAAACCTGCTCGCTTATCAGGCCACGTTGTTGCTTTGAAGGAATTTTTCTTGAGAAACCAATGTCAATATCATCGTTTTCAAACGCGGTGATTTGTTCCTGTGAGGTGAGCTCAAACAATTGAATTTTCACGTTTGGGAATTGCTGGGTGAATCGCTTAACCAGCTCACCAATAAAGCTAAAACTAGCAGAGCCAAGATACCCCACTCTTATTTGACCTATCTCACCTTTATCTATCTGCTTCACTCTTGTAAGGATTTCCTGCTCCAGTGCAAACATTTTATCTGCCTGAGCAAGTAAGTACTGACCTGCGGGAGTGATAGTGACTTCCCGAGTATTTCTAATTAACAATTTTGCACCAAGCTCTGCTTCTAAATCAGCTATTTGGCGGCTAATTGCCGGCTGCACAGTATTTAATGCTTTTGCTGCGGCAGTGAAATTTTGCAGTGTCGCTACACTAACGAAGTATCTGAGTTTTTTTAATTCCATTATCAATACCTAAAAAGTATCACTGAGATAATTATATAGCATTTCAGGTATTAGTTGGGCTTGGCTATGATATTTAGCAACAAGGTTAAGTGGAGAAAGAAAATGAAAACAGATCAACAGTCACTGAGTGTCGGGGTGATATGGGTAATGACGATCGCTGTTTGCGCCACCGTTGCTAATTTATATTACAACCAACCATTGCTGCCGCTAATGGGCTCATCGATAGGCATTGACTCAAGTGATTTGGGCATCATTCCATTTGCTAGTCAAATAGGTTACGCCGCGGCGATATTGTTCATCTCTCCACTGGGAGATGTGATGCGAAGAAAGACCATTATAGGGTTACTATCTATTAGCTTGACTCTGAGTTTGTTCGGCATTTATGGGGCAAACTCATTTTGGATGCTGGTGCTCGCGATGTTTATTGTCGGCCTTAGTGCCAATATTACCCAGCAAATTATTCCGTTTGCAGCCTCACTGGTTGAACCTAAAAATAAAGGCAAGGTGATTGCGACCATTATGACGGGGTTAACTGTTGGCATTCTATTGTCAAGAACCGTGAGTGGCACCATAGCTGAATACTTCGACTGGCGAACGGTTTACCTTGTTGCTGCATTAATTTCGATGGCAATCGGTTTTCTATTGTTTGCGGTATTACCCAATCCTATGCCAGCGGCCAAGTTAGCTTATCCAAAACTTATCCTATCGATGTTTACTCTTTTTAAAACTCAGCCCTTATTACGTGAGGCATCGGTGACTGGAGCGCTATGGTTTGCAGCCTTTAATGGCTTGTGGGCGACATTAGCCATACATGTCACTGATGAGCCATTTGCTTTAAGTGTGCAACAAGCCGGCTTATTTGGTTTTGTCGGAATGGCTGGCATTGTTGGCGCCAAAGTGTCAGGTCAATTAATTGAAAAGTGGGGGGCTAAAAAGCTTATCACTCTTGGTCTTACTTTTGTGTTGTCTGGATTTATCGTGATGGGCATATGGGGTGACAGTGTTATTGGCTTGGTTATCGGTATTTTACTGTTGGATATTGGGGTTTTTGGTTCACAAATTCCTAATCAGGTAAGAATTTTCTCTATTGATCCTAAAGCTCAAAGTCGTATCAACGCCGTTTATATGTTGTTTTATTATCTCGGTGCAGCTCTTGGTTCAGCCATTGCGGTCAAAGTGATGGCAAGTGCAGGCTGGGTTGGCTTGGTGATGTTTGGTGCAACTTTAGCACTTACCGGTCTTTGCTTTCATATCTTTAAAAATCGTTCAGTGAGTTAATCTCTATTTTACTTATAACAAGGTACATAAATGTTTAAAAAAATCACCATCATGCTACTAAGTGTAGCTAACGCTATATTCATGCTTAAATTTGCACTACCTAAGTTAATGGCTGCAGATGTCAGTGTGAGATCATTTCAACAATTTGCCGAGGTCTTACCGGTCAATGCTAACGTTTTTATGTATTTTACAGGAGTATTAGAGCTGCTTGTTGCTATAGTCTTTATTGCCAGTGTATTACTCATGCATGGTCAAAAAGGGATTGTCATGACTTTGGTAGGATTAATTTTACTGGTTGGGACACTGTCGGGGGCGCTGCTAACAGAATATTTTATAAGGCCTGCACCGATCGATTTTTTAGTGCAGCTATGTTGTATTTTCTTATTTGGCGCCGCAATTCATCTTTACTTAATCCGTAATGAGGTAAAAGTGTTGTTTAGTAAAGTATAAATAGATTGTCAGTTAACGAGTTTATTTATCCAACAATTGAAAAGGACATTTTGTCCTTTTTTTGTTTTTAGTTTGCCAATTTAAAGGATTTTGTCGTGTCGGTTGTAGTTCTAATTGGATTTTATTGAGTTATAACAGCGTGATCGTAACAATGCGCGCAACTCAAATAGGACTATCTAATTAGGATGAGATTTCCCAATGAACACCAACATAAGCAAGCCTGCGCATAAGTCACTGCATTTCTCGGTTTTATCTTTTGCTATTTTATCCAGCTTTTATGCTAATGCTGAAAGCTATGAAAGAGATCCGTTACTCAATATTCAAGAAGTTATTGTCGTAAAGGGTGAGGGGCCAACGGCTGCGCAGTCTTCAATGACACATTGGGGGATTTCTAGAGAAGAAATTGAGGCATCTGGTGCACAAAGTCTTGATTTGCTGTTGGCTAATGTTCCTGGGATTTATGTTCGTGTTGGTGGCCAAGGTACACCGAGAGTCGACATTCGTGGTTTTAAAGCCCGTCATGTTATTTATCTAATTAATGGTGTTCCTGCAAATGATGCAGAAGATGGCCAGTTTGATCCAAGTGTCATTCCAGCATCGCAGATTGAATCAGTTGAAGTGTCAGTGGGACCATCATCAGTCTTGTATGGCCCAGGCGGCGCAGGTGGTGTGATTAACATCATTACAAGGCAAGGCGATAGTGCGCCGAGCGTATCTGGCAACCTAGAATTTGCCCAAGATGATACTTTCAATGGCAATATTAATGTCGCTGGAAGCGGTGATAAGTGGCAAGGGTTTATGAGCTACAACCGTCAACAAAGAGATGGGTACCCATTATCTTCAGACTTTGAAGAAACCGAAGAACAAGACAGTGATACTCGTTTAAATGCTGATAAAACCTTAGATAATTTCTATGCCCAAGGCAGCTACTTTGTTTCCGATGACACCATGCTTACTGCCAACTTTAACTATAAGTCTGGTAGCTGGGGAAAACCAAGTACTGACGGAACAGGAACCAGCAAATCTAAATATGAACGAGTTGATGACTTTGAAAGCTCCATTGTTCAGTTAGGTTTTGCACATAAATTCTCTGATACGTTGGCTTTGCGCGGCTATGGTTATCACAATGAAAGTCAAGTATTTGAATCGGCATATGCCAGCAGTGATTACAGTGAAATTACCTCTACACAAGATGGAACTTCAACCGTTCAGGGCGGTAATCTGCAGTTAATTGCTGACTTTGATAAAGCTGGATTATTAACGGGCTCTATTATCAGTGAAAAACAAAGCTGGGAATCTATTAATTATGAAGCTGAAGATACCAGTGTATCTGTCTTCGGCGATGGCTCAGGCAGTGGTGGAGGCTCTGGTGGTGGAACAGGCGGTGGTTCAGGTGATGGCTCAGGCTCAAGCGATGATTTTAACAAAGATGGTTGGTTGAATACTTTAGCGGTTGAGTATCAGTATCAGCACAACGACCAATATGGATTTACCATAGGCGGGGCAGCACACAGTCAAGAGCGTGATGAATCTGATGACACCAATTACTCAGCGCAACTATCGAGTTATTGGAGAGTTGCTGAAGACAGTAAACTACATGCGGGTATTGCCCGTAAGGTCAGGTTTCCTTCATTAAGAAATTTATACGCTCAGTCTTCAGGCAATAGTGAACTAGAACCTGAAGAGTCTGCCCATTTTGAATTAGGTTTAAACCAAGGCTTTGCCTATAACACCAGTATGGATATCACTGGCTATTATACGGATGCCGAAAACTACATTGCCAAAGATACTGATGGTGTTTACCAAAATATCAGTAACTACGCGTTTAAGGGCGTAGATTTTTCAGTTAGAAATGAATATTTTGACGATTTAGACTTAACAGTTTCTTATAGTTATTTAGATTCAGAAGATTCTGATAATGACCTCATGAACGAACTTGAGTACCGCCCTAAACATCAGTTTAGATTCCAAGGTTTATATCAGTTCGATTTTGGGATGAGTGTTAACCTGAACGTCGAATATATTGCTGACCAAATTTACTACACTAGTGAGAAAATATCTGGTGAAACAGTATCAGTAAGAAATGAAGTCGATAATTACACCTTAGTGGATATCAATATTGTTCAACCATTAATGGTGGACAATTTAGAGGCGTATATCCGCGCGACAAATCTGTTTGATGTTAACTATTACCAAAGTGAAGCACTACCTCAAGCAGGTAGACAGATCTTTGTTGGTATTAATTGGCAGCTGTAGTTAATGACGTTATTGGCATTAAATGAGGTAAGCTTTCAACAAAGCTCAACTTCAAATGACTTATTCAAACAGCTGAACTTTACTGTGTCAGCAGGTGAGTGTCATTGCATATGTGGCGTAACAGGGATAGGAAAATCTACCCTGTTACAACTGATGGCGATGCCAAATGACTATGAGTATCAGGGACAGATAATTCATAGCCAAGACTTGCGTTTAGGCTTGGTCATGCAAGATCCCAATGTCCAACTTATTCGTGAGTCTATTGGTGCTGAAGTAGCCTTTGGCTTAGAAAATTTAGCTTATTCACCAGCTAAAATGCTGCCTCTTGTTGAAGAAGCATTAAAAGCTGTTGGGCTAGATTTACCCTTAGAGACCTCGGTAAGTCACCTTTCTTTGGGGCAAAAATATCGGCTAATGCTAGCAGCGCAATTAGTACTTAGTCCCAATTTAATCTTCATTGATGAACCATGGGCGCAACTTGATAATGCAGGTGTAATTGAGCTAAATCATGCGCTTAAACGCTTACTTGATATCGGTGTGAGTGTTGTTATAACTGAGCATCATTCAGAAGCCTTTGCTGGGGTTATTAATACTCGTTGGTTATTAGAAAGTGGCAGATTACACAAACAGGAAAGTCTGCCTTTATCATCGGCTAGAACTACTTCTGATTTATCTCACGGCTCACGGGGTGATTGCTTTGATGATGTTTGTTTAACAGCAACAAATTATACAGATAAAACTGACCCTAATACTGCCTCTAATACTCACACTAATACTGGCTCTAATACTGACAAGATATGTCTAACCGTTTTTCCACTGACCATTCAATTTGAAGATGCTGAGCCTCTGCTACAAGTTAACCAAACTTTGTACCTAAATGCTGGCGAGGTCGTGGGCCTGTTTGGGGAGAATGGTTGTGGAAAATCGAGTTTATTAAATCAATTTGTTGGTATTGATGATAGCAATAAAGCCGATATTTTGATGCTTGGTAAAACGCCTAAATTAGGGCGTTTTGGCAAAGAGCTTGGTTTTTTGATGCAGCGTCCATCGAGGCAATTGTTCGAATTAACTGTGCGTCAGGAACTCGAGTTCAGCTTAAAACGTTATGACTTACCATTATCTAGCGCAAGCGAGATCCTCAAGTCGCTCGAAATCACCCATTTAGCCGAGCTTTCCCCCCATAAGCTTTCTTACGGTCAGCAGCATTTAGTGGCGTTAGCATCAGTAATGTGTGTCAAACCTAAAGTCTTGCTACTCGACGATCCTTTCGCGGGATTAGATAGCCAGTACTTTGCAAATGTTATTGATGCTTTAACTGAGTTTACTCGCCAAGGCGGCGCCATTATCATTACCAGTCATCGGCCAGTGCTAGAGGGGATGATTAATAAGTGTTGGCTGGTAAATAATAAACAGTTGCACGAGAAAACTTGTAATCATCCAAGCTTTGCTTGCCCAAATGAAAATCTACAACTAGATGATATTCAAAGGGTAAATCTATGACTAAGGGGATATGCCATAGAGGTCGTTATAACAGTGAAGCTCCTTGCCTTAAAGACAAAACAGGCTCTTTGGACGATAAAAAGCTGACCATTTCGTCAATACACTCTGGGAGCGTTGACTATAGCGCATTGTTAAAAAAGTCTAAAAAAACATTGTGGCTATGCGCATTGGCTATTTTATTTAGTATCGCATTATCCAGTAGTGCGTTTTTAGTGACTGCTCAGCAACTTAGTTACCTAGTCGCCATTAATTTAGTATTGGTATTTCATGCTTGGTGTTGTAATGCGCGATTAAAGCCTCTGTTCAAATTATTTGCTATTCAATCAGCGATCACGCTGGGACTTTATTATTTGTTTTATGGCAGCGAGAGATTAATTGAAGCCTTGGTTGTGGTGCTAAGAATAATATTAGTCATGCTACCTAGCTGGTGGCTTGCGAGTACACAGACTGCGCATCATATGAGCCGTGTTTTATGTCTTATTTTACCGAGTAAGTGGGCTTTTGTTGTAACCACATCTATCAAGCTGTTGCCATATATTACCCAGGAAGTGAGAGATATTTATCATATCCAATGCCTACGTGGCGCGCGAATTACGGCAAAAGATTTAATCAATCCTTTGAACTGGACTGAATTGGTTCGCTGCGTGTTATTTCCATTATTAATCCAATTGCTCAGTTTATCTAAACATATCGCTAAATCAGCCCAGCAAAGACATTTCGATAAAAATCGTAAACACACACATTGGCCATTAAATTAGTTATTCAAATTAAAGAGGATTCATCAATGAGGCAAGGCTTCACGTTACATAATGCATTATTCATCGGCTTTTGCGCCACTTTATTGGTGGCGATTAAAAGCATGATGAGGATGAAGTTGGGGTTAACCGGACATTCGATGTTTTTAATGAGTTTATTTTATTTAGTGTGTTATGGCGCCACAAATAAGGTTGGCAGTATGACCTTGTGTGGTCTTCTGGCTGGAATGTTGGCGATGATTTTAGGCGTGGGTAAAGGTGGGCCGTTTATTTTGCTTAAATTTACCTTACCTGCATTTGCGATGGATCTGGCATTGATATTTATGGCAAACCTTTTCACGTTACGTTGGCGCTGCATTTTACTTGCCGTTATCGGCAGCCTTGCATGGGCAAGTAAATCATGGATTCAAAATTTAATGGTAGGAATGGATCCGCAAGTTGCATTCATTCAGTTTGGGATAAGTAGCTTTAAAGGTGGGTTGTTCGCAATTGCTGGCGCTTTACTAGTGCCAATTATTATCCATCGGTTGGATGCTCATGATTTATTAACAAAAAATAGGATGTCGCAGAAATGATGAAAAGCTGGTTAATTTGTATTGATGATACCGATGATATTGGCACCAAGGGAACGGGTGAAATCGCTGAAGAGATAATGCATCTACTGATGTCAAAAGCGATTGATGCCCAAAGTGATAACCAAGGTAAAGCTGAAGTGAAAAATAATCAGCCTTCAGCATGGGTCACTCGACATCAGTTATTTGTACATCCAGATATTCCTTATACTTCCCATAACAGTGCTATGTGTTTTGAAGTGAACACATCTCTCGCTTTAGCTGTGATAAAGGATATTTGTGTCATGCACTTAAAAACTGAATGTGCTTTAGCCGCAGATCCAGGTTTAGCGATTGTGGAGAAAAGTCTTCTATCGACAAACAATATTCAGCGCTTAATGACGTTTGGCTTTGAAACTAAACAGCAAGTTAAAACTAAGCCGGATGCTTATGAACTTGCAGCAGATATGGGTATTGATTTATCTGAGCACGGCGGCACTGGACAAGGGGTTATTGGCGCGATTGCAGGAATTGGTTTACGTCTTTCTGGTAGAGATGGGCGGGTTAAAGGTCAACTCGACATAGGATTAACCGAATCAACACCTGAATTAACCATCACCGTACAACAGATTAAAAAGTTAACTGGGCTAGATGCAGTCATAGAGCTAAATGGTTTTTTATTAAAAGATCATGAAGTGGTTCATGTTAGCGGAAAAATAAAAGCTGTAATGCAAAATCATCAGTTTGCTTTACTGGTATACCAGCATCGAGATGAAGTGACAGGCGAGCCTCAATGGCGTAATGCATTAAAGCAACAATTAAAAAAATACTAAGAAGTGGGTGAATTATGGCAGACGCAAAACCTTCTAAAATGTTGAATTGGTTTTACTTAAGTGAAGGGCGTTGGATATTTCGTTTCACTAATGAAGACTCAGAAAAAGCGCAGCTAGCCGCTTCTCATTGTATGTCTTTTATGGAAGATGATGAAGACGAAATGATTGATGATGAGCTAAGAAGTTGCTTCAATTGTATGAAGAGGCGCTGGCTTATTGAAGGGTTTGAATGTCGTGGTATCTCAAACTGTAACTGAGTTAGTTCAATTGAGTTAGTGCAACTGAGTCTGTGCAAGTGAACTTCCATCTGGTATATAAATTCTGTTCGATAAACAATTGAGTCAATAATAAGAGCTGTTTTCAGTGGCTCTTATTATTACCAGCGTTATTCGTCAATGATAAGGATATTAGCTGTATTTACCCATTTAACTTTAGCTGTTTGATAATCTTTAAATCTTAAAACCTGCAACAAAACTGCTATTTTCTTCCTCGTTAATTTCATTCATTGCTCTCTATTCCTCATTCATTCCTTAATCCATTGTTACCTATTTCTGAAGTATTTCTGATCATTTTAAGCTTTTTATAATTCGACCTTGGTCTAAAAAAGGGGAGTTACCAGTACAAGTGTTAGGTCTGTGTAATCAACTTAAGTGTCTGAATGTAAATAGTTATTGGTGTTGATATATCGAGATGGGTTCTTAGCTTTAGACTAAGGTCGTGATTGTCGTCACATTTTGAGTTGCTAGATTAACAAACGACTTTAAAAATAATTAGCACAGGGGAGTCACAATGGCTTTTGAAAATGAAGACAAGGCAAATGGATATTGGAGCGAAAACTTACGACTAGTTTTAAAACTACTCGCAGTTTGGGCGTTTGTATCTTTTGGGTGCGGCATTTTATTAGTGGACGTACTAAACGAAATTACTTTTATGGGGTTTAAATTAGGTTTTTGGTTTGCACAACAAGGTGCCATGTATGTGTTTGTTGCACTAATTTTTGTGTATGTAGCGAAAGCGAATGCTTTAGACAAAAAATATGATGTACACGAAGACTAAGGAATAAATCATGGATGTTCAAACGTTAACTTATCTCATTGTTGGGGTCACTTTTGCCCTCTATATCGGTATTGCCATTTGGTCTCGTGCTGGTTCAACTAAAGAATTCTATGTTGCTGGTGGTGGGGTTCCACCAGTAATGAACGGTATGGCAACTGCAGCAGATTGGATGTCAGCGGCATCATTTATCTCACTTGCAGGTATTGTCTCATTTACAGGTTATGACGGCTCAGTTTACTTAATGGGTTGGACGGGTGGCTATGTTCTGCTAGCGCTATGTATGGCTCCTTATCTTCGTAAGTTTGGTAAGTTTACAGTGCCAGACTTTATCGGGGACCGTTACTACTCACAAGCTGCACGTACAGTAGCAGTCATGTGTGCCATCTTTATCTGTTTTACTTATATTGCAGGTCAAATGCGTGGCGTAGGTGTGGTGTTCTCTCGCTTCTTAGAAGTCGACGTGGAAACCGGTGTTTATATTGGTATGGCTGTGGTGTTCTTCTATGCGGTATTAGGCGGCATGAAAGGAATTACTTACACTCAGGTTGCTCAATATTGTGTGCTGATTTTCGCCTTCATGGTGCCAGCAATTTTCATCTCAGTGATGATGACAGGTCATATTTTACCTCAAATCGGCTTTGGTGCTGAAATGGTTGATGCTGCGGGTAATGGCACGGGGGGGTACTTACTTGATAAGCTCGATGGATTGTCGGCTGAACTAGGGTTTGCCCAATATACCGAAGGCTCAAAGAGCATGATTGATGTGTTCTTTATCACGGGTGCATTAATGTTCGGTACGGCAGGTTTACCACACGTTATTGTTCGCTTCTTTACTGTACCAAAAGTAAAAGATGCGCGTGTATCTGCGGGTTGGGCATTGGTATTTATTGCAATCATGTACACAACAGTTCCAGCATTAGCAGCGTTCTCTCGTGTAAATATGATTGAAACCATTAATGGTCCAGATTCAACCGGTGTTTCTTATGAATCAGCACCAGAGTGGATTAAGAACTGGGAAAAAACAGGTCTTATTACCTGGGATGATAAGAATAATGATGGCAACATCTATTATACCAATGGCGATGCCAATGAAATGAAGATTGACCGCGATATCATGGTGCTCGCGACTCCTGAGATTGCTTCATTGCCAGCATGGGTTATTGCACTGGTAGCTGCAGGTGGCCTAGCTGCTGCACTATCGACTTCAGCAGGTTTATTGTTGGTTATTTCAACCTCGGTATCCCATGATTTATTGAAGAAAAACCTAATGCCTGATATATCCGATAAAGAGGAACTCAAGTACGCCCGTATTGCAGCAGGTTTAGGTGTTGTAATGGCTGGTTACTTCGGGATTAATCCTCCTGGATTTGTGGCTGCGGTGGTTGCTATTGCCTTCGGGTTGGCTGCATCATCACTGTTCCCAGCAATTATTATGGGTATCTTCTCTAAAACAGTGAATAAAGAAGGCGCGATTGCCGGTATGCTATCAGGTCTATTTTGTACCGCTGCTTATATCATCTACTTCAAGTTTGTTAATCCAAGTGCCAACATCAGTGATAACTGGTTCTTAGGTATTTCACCTGAAGGCTTTGGTCTGGTTGGTATGTTCATTAACTTTGGTGTTGCATTTGCTGTAACTAAAGTGACTAAGAAAATACCTGATGATGTGGTGGCAATGGTTGAGTCGATTCGTTTCCCTAAAGGATCTGGCGAAGCTCACGATCACTAGAATCATATCTTAATCGAACAGCAATAACGGATTTGCCATTGCTGTTACTAAAAGAGCGCTTAGGCGCTCTTTTTTATTGCTCTAGTTTAAGTAACGAGTTGAGCACTATGCAGATATCATTATAAATTCACTTAGAAAAAGACCTAACCTTAAGTCGAATAGAGCCTTATTTAAGATTTACGTATAGTTGATATTGTAAAGTTTATTTACAGCACTGACGTTAATAGCGTTATGAAGAGGCCAATATGAAAGATGCGAGCGAACTCCAACCTATATTGCAGTTTATTCAAACCTTAGTGCCTTTTGACTCTTTATCAGAAGCTAGCTTAGTTCGTTGTTGTCAGCAGCTCACCATAGGTTATTACAGTAAATCCAGTAAAGTTGTTCCTTTAGATGAAAACCATCCACAGCTCTATATTGTAAGAAGCGGTGCCTTTGAAGTGAAAGACGATCAAGGGGAATTACTCGATAGGTTAGGTGAAGGGGATTACTTTGGTTTTCCTTCACTGCTATCTGGGGAAAAAGTCAGTAATCAGGTACAGATTTTAGAAGACAGCCTTGTTTACCATCTTGATCCAGAAACGTTCAATTATCTTAGAAATGAAAGTCGAGTTTTCGATCGATTTTTCAATCGTGCTTTTGCAAAAAGAATGCGCCATCAGGCAAAGTTTAAAGCTAAAGATTTAACTACAACGAGTCGAGTCAATAGCTTGATGTCTGTGGATCCATTAACGATTGATTGCCATGAAACGGTAAGTGAAGCCGCTAAGAAAATGCGAACCGCGCGAGTGTCATCGGTATTAGTCATTGATAATAAAAAATTAATAGGCATTTTAACCGATAGAGACTTACGTAATAGGGTATTAGCTGAAGGCTTTGATGGTCATTTAGCTGTCCATCAAGCTATGACAGCAACCCCTAAAACCTTGAGTGCCAATGCTTTGGTGTTTGAAGCCATGTTATTGATGAGCGAACATGGAATACATCATTTACCCATTATGGCCGAGAGCACAGTCGATGATAACCCTGAACCTGCAGCAGTAGGTATTCTTACCAGCACTGATATTTTGCGTAGCCAAAGCTCTCAGCCGTTATTACTTATTGGTGAAATAGAAAGGCAGCAAGATATTGAAAGTTTGATTAATGTCAGTAAGCAAATTCCAGTGTTACTGCAAAATCTTATTAGCGCCGATGCGAGGGCTGAAGAAGTAGGCCGCGTGTTAACCTCAGTCACTGATGCATTAACTCGGAGATTAATCATTCTTAACCAGCAAATTCTAGGTGCGGCGCCAATGGCATTTTGCTGGTTAGCGTTTGGTTCCCAAGGTCGACAAGATCAAGCTGCGTGCAGCGATCAAGACAATGGTTTATTGCTTGCTCATGAACCAGATGAACATGCCAAAGGTTATTTCAACGCCTTATCTCATGCTGTGTGTGAAGGCTTAGACAAGTGTGGGTATATTTATTGCCCTGGCGACATTATGGCGCAAAACCCTAAATGGCGCTTATCACTTGATAAATGGCAGCGCCATTTCGAGCAATGGTTAACAGCCCCTGAACCCAAAGCATTAATGCATGCCAGTATCTTTTTTGATATGCGCGCAGTTTATGGTCCACAGAGTTTATTTGAGCAACTACAAGATCATGTACTTGAGCGTACGAAAGATAACGATATTTTTCTTGCAGGTATGGCGGGAAACTCTTTAGTGGAATCGCCGCCACTGGGATTTTTCAGAAAGTTTGTCCTTGAGCGAGACGGCAGTGAAGTAAAAGGCATGGACTTAAAGCATAAAGGTGTAGCGTTAATTAATGATATTGCTCGGGTGTATGCACTCAGCGCTGGTATAACTGAAGTGAATACGCCAAAACGTATACGAGCGTTAATGGATGCAAATATTATAAATCGTAAAGATGCTTTAAATCTGGCAGATGCTCATGAGTTTATTGCCCATATGCGCCTTGCTAATCAAGGTGAGCAGTATACCAGTCAACAAGAAGTGACCAATTACTTAAAACCTCAGCAAATGTCTTCGTTAATGAGACATCAATTGCGGGATGCATTTAAAGTGGTACATGATGCCCAATCAGGGCTTCGAATGAAGTTTATGCGGAGCTATTAATTTGTGAATGAGTTATGGCTTAAAGCACGTTTATATTATGAAATGTTTGGTCACAAAGATGTGCTATCTGAATATCATCATGCATGTTTATCAGCAATTGAAAACTTGATTACTCAGACTCCATTAATGGCTATTGACTTGGAGATGACAGGGCTTGATCCACAACAAGATCAAATTATCAGTATCGGTATTGTTCCCATTGAGCCAGGCAATATTCCATTATCAATTCCATTGGCTAAAGCACAGCAGATTATGATCAATATTGATGGTAGTGTTGGTCAAAGCGCTGTGGTTCATGGCATTGTCGATAACCATCTATCGAGTGCACTGACGTTAGAGAAAGCAATGGAATGGTTTATTGAGCAAACCAAGGGACATATCCTGCTTGCACATCACGCACCAATGGACGTGGGCTTTTTACAATCTCATTTAGCTAAAACCTATAATCGAACAATTAAATTGCCTTTTATTGATACTTTAGCGTTAGAGAAACAACGACTGCTTCGACAGCATGATGTATTAAAAGAGGGGAGTTTACGTTTAGATGCCTGCCGCCAGCGATATGGGCTGCCAACTTATTCAGGACATGATGCATTAACGGATGCTTTAGCGTGTGCAGAACTTTTTGTCGCGCAAGTAAATGCTATCGGTGACATTAACCAATTGTCGGCATCAGAATTTATCTCAATTTAAATATGTTTATCGAGTTGAATATGGAATGCTAAAACAAAAAAACCAGCACTATGCTGGTTTTTTAATGAGTCTAACAAGCTAACTTATTAGTCACGATTAGTAAAAAAATCGACTCCAGGCTTTATCAGTTCAAGCGCCGAAACTTCACATGGTGGCAGTTCAGCTGTTGGGGCATTAATAGGCGTCGTGCGCTCTCCCCATTTCAGCAGTAATGCAGCCGAAGTAAGACCTGCACCAAATGCACATGATAATATTGTCTGGCCAGCAGTCATTCTACCTTGCTCTAAGGCATCACAAATTGCGATAGGGATAGTCGCTGCTGAAGTATTACCGTAATTTGCAATGTTGACGAATGCTTTTTCTTTTGGAATTTTCATACGGCTAATTAGGGTATCAATAATACGCTCATTTGCCTGATGAGGAATGACAAGATCTACATCTTCTTTAGTCATGTTGCAGTTTTCAAGGACTTTAGTACTTAAGCCGCCCATTCCATGAATCGCACGTTTAAAGACTTCTTGACCATTTAAGTTAATGAAGAAATCTAGAGAAGATGAATCGAAACGATCCATTTGTGTACCAAATCCAGATGATAAAATATCACGAGCAGCAGGGTCATTATTTAGCTCGTAACCCAGTACACCACCAGGCTCATTACTTGCCTCAATAACTACTGCGCCAGCACCATCACCAAACAATACAGCAGTTTCGCGACGTGACCAGTCTAGATAAAATGATAATCTTTCAGCGCCAATCACTAATACTTTTTTATTTTGGCCGCTTTTTATTAATGAACTACCCATACCTAGGGCATATAAGAAACCACTACAGGCAGCATTGATATCAAAAGCACCACAAGTTGCGCCAACATTAGCTTGAACTGTAGATGCGATATTTGGAATAAGCGTGTCTGGGCTAGCCGTTGCAAGAATAATTAGGTCTAATTCACTACCGTCAATGCCAGCAGCTAATAAAGCATTTTGCGCAGCGACTGTAGCAAGTTCTGACGTGTTCACATGACTAATGTGTCTTTCACTAATGCCTGTACGAGTTTTAATCCACTCGTCAGACGTTTCCATAAAGGTGGCTAAGTCATCGTTGGTCAATTTTGCTGGTGGGACACATTTTCCCCACCCGGTGATATGAGCATACTGCATGTGTTTATCTCTCAAATAAAATTTAAAATTGTTTGCTAAAACGACACGTTAATTAGTTTCAAATTAATCGATTTGCTGAATCACTAATTTTTTTATGGCTTTTGCTGCATGTAAAATATGCTCTCGCAAAAGGTGGGTCGCTTTTTCGATATCTTTGTTTTTACATAACTCGAATAATTCACGATGCTCACGCTCCGCAGTAGGGATCCCACCTGTTAATAATAGCTGTAAGCGGATATAACGATCGCAGTTATTATTGAGTCCATGTACAACTTCAAGTGTATGTGGCTTGTTTGCGGCTTCATATAAACAGGTATGAAACTGAGTATTGAGTTCACTCCAAATCGCTACAGAGTCTTCCAATTTCAAAGCTGATTCTAATTGCGCTAACACTGAATCAGCTTTTTTGAAATCTTCCTCTCGCAAATTAGGAATTGCTTTTGCAAGAAGGTCGGTTTCGATCATAGCCCTTAATTCAAATAATTCTGTGACTTGCTCGACAGAAAGTTCAGTCGCAGTTGCACCTTTATGAGCTTCAAACTTTACTAAGCCTTCAGCTTCAAGCTGAACTAATGCTTCACGTACCGGAATACGACTTACATTGAGCTGCTCAGCAATAGCTGATTGTCTAAGAGGTTCGCCTGCTTTTATATAACCAGACAAAATGCGTTCTCTAAGCACTTCAACAACGGCTTGAGTACGAGTTTTATGAATTATTGGTTTTATTTGACTCATTACTTCTTAATAAAATGCCACAAAATATCTACGGAAGGGTAACCTTTACTGAACGCATTATAAAGTACAACAGCAAAAAATGTTCCTTTTATAATACAAGTGCATAATTTTCTCAGTAGTGGGATAATCACCTTAATAGAGAATTTAGGAGTAATACCGTGAATAAAGCCGTTTTTTTAGATCGTGACGGAGTCATTAATATAGACAAAGGTTATGTACACCTTGTGGACGACTTTGAATATATAGAAGGGGTTTTTGAAGCTTGTTTAGCTTTTAAAGAAATGGGCTACAAAATTGTGGTTGTAACTAACCAGTCAGGTATTGCACGTGGAATGTACTCAGAAGATGACTTTCATCATTTAACTGAGTGGATGGATTGGAACTTTGCTGATAAAGGTGTCGAGTTAGATGGCATATATTATTGCCCACATCATCCAGTGAAAGGGTTAGGGGAATACAAGCAAGATTGTGATTGTCGTAAACCAAAACCTGGAATGTTACTTGATGCTGCTAAATTTCTAAAAATAGATATGGCCAATTCTATTATGGTTGGCGATAAAGCTGATGATATTCGGGCTGCAAAAGCTGCAGGTATCAATACAGCACTATTAGTTAGAAGCGGTAAAGTAGTAGATGAAGCGGGTATTGAGCTTGCTACTGAGGTTGTTGATAGTATTGCTGACGTACCAGCTTTCTTAAAACAACAGTAAACAAGGTAATGTGTCACCTTAAAATAGTGCTAAAACCTGATGGAAAGCGCTTTTTTGATGGTTTTTAGCTCGAAACGTTTAAAAAGTGTGCTTTTGAACTGTTTTTTATAAATTATTTAATAAAAGCACTTGCGGGATAAAATGATTTCCCTATAATGCGCAACCACTGACACGGAACAAGGCGTCTAACGCTAGTTACCGAGTCCGCTCTTTAACAATTTATCAAGTAATCTGTGTGGACACTCACAGGTGTTGAGTTAATCGAAATTGCTTCTTTGGAAGCAATCAAAATTATTATCAATGTAACGATGAGTGTTCATAGCAATATGTAACAAACAGGATGTAGATTCTTCCGAGTCTGCATAATGTAATCAGAATTCATTGAGCCGAGACTTTTGTCTCAACAAAACTTTAATTGAAGAGTTTGATCATGGCTCAGATTGAACGCTGGCGGCAGGCCTAACACATGCAAGTCGAGCGGTAACAGAAAGAAAGCTTGCTTTCTTTGCTGACGAGCGGCGGACGGGTGAGTAATGCCTAGGGATCTGCCCAGTCGAGGGGGATAACAGTTGGAAACGACTGCTAATACCGCATACGCCCTACGGGGGAAAGGAGGGGACCTTCGGGCCTTTCGCGATTRGAT
>NZ_VKHR01000055.1 GCF_009663145.1 Shewanella sp. TC10 | reverse complement strand
AAAAGTAGATGCGATAGAAGGAATGGACAACTCTCCTGAAGTAATTAAGCTTGCTCAAGTTTATATGGACGCATGTGAAAATTCGGTAATAACAGTCAATAATCGAAAATGCTCTAGAAATGATGCTTTCTTTTTTMWTGCATTTTCGCAAGCCGATGCCTCAACCACCCGAAAATATGGCGGTACAGGTCTTGGTTTAGCGATTTGTAAAAACCTTGCAGAGTTGATGAATGCCGAAATTACCCTACATAGTGAACCAGATGTAGGCAGCAC
Organism: Shewanella sp. TC10; assembly: GCF_009663145.1. Lineage (GTDB taxonomy): Bacteria > Pseudomonadota > Gammaproteobacteria > Enterobacterales > Shewanellaceae > Shewanella. Next base: position 36,728 of record NZ_VKHR01000055.1, on the reverse strand, counting down.
TTTTAACTTGAATATACCGTTCGATTTAAGTCCTATTTCTTCAGTATCAATAAAAGAACTAGATACATCTTACCTTGCTGGTAAATCAGTATTATTAGTGGATGATAATCAAGCTGCTCGTGAAATATTGTCAAATTTACTCATTAATGTGGGCATGAAAGTCAAAGCGCTAGACAGTGGTGAGGCTGCAATTGCTTATCTAGATTCAGGAGGGCAAGTTGATGTTGCCATCGTTGATTGGCAAATGCCTGAAGTGAGTGGAATCGATGTTGCGCGTTTTATCGGTAACTTGCCTGTAAAAGTTAAGCCTAAGCTCATTATGATAACCGCCTATGGTAAAGAAGATTTACTGATGAATGCGGTTGATGTTCATTTTGATAGCATTCTGACTAAGCCACAAACTCAGTCAAGCCTGGTTAAAGCGCTGTCTTATGTTATGTCAGATGCTGAATATCATTCAGCTCAACAGGACACTGATAGTGAACTATCCAAGGCGTTAGTCAAATTAGCGGGTGCTAACATTCTTATTGCTGAAGATAACGATTTAAACCAAGAATTGATTCAGGAACTGCTCAACAATAAACATATTCAAACCACGATAGCAGCTAACGGGCTGCAAGCACTTGAAAGCTTAGCTGTTCAAAGCTTTGATGGCGTATTGATGGATTGTCAAATGCCAGTAATGGATGGTTATACAGCCACTAAAAAGTTACGGGAAATACCAGAAAATAATCTACTCCCAGTGTTGGCAATGACAGCGAATGCGATGGCAGGTGATCGTGAAAAAGCCTTAGATGCAGGGATGAACGATCATATCCCTAAGCCAATTGATGTTGAAGCCATGTTTATCACTATGGCGAAATGGATAACCCCTGCGAACCCAGCAGACATCACACTTTCTGATAATTCTATTTCGACACAAGTCGATCCATCGTTCGCTCATTTGCAACACATTAATTCAGCTCAAGGATTAATGCGCACCCAAGGTGACGTCAGTTTATATCTTAAGTTATTAGCTAAGTTTGTGACGGGCCAAAAAGGATTTGTAGGCGCGTTTTCGAAGGCGATTGCAGTTAAAGATGAACAGCTAGCTTCGCGTTTAGTTCATACCCTAAAAGGTGTGGCTGGCAGTATAGGCGCTGAAAAGCTTGCACAATTGGCTACGCAATTAGAGCAAGAGTTAGTAGAAAGTGATGTCAGCGCTATAGCTGATTTAGATGCAGAGTTATCTAGCGTTTGCCAAGAAATAGCAGCTTTAATACCAGCAAACCAAAGAGAAAAAGTTCAACTATCATTAGACAAGGCATTAGCAATCAGGACCTTAGAGGAGTTGATTACCATGTTAGAAAGCTTTGACATGGAAGCAACAGAATACCTTGAAAGTCATGGTGAATGTTTAAACGTAGAACCACTGGTGCATAACTATAAATTACTTGAAAAGCAGTTAAGCGAATACGAGCTTGATACAGCAACAGAAATAGCCAAACAAATGATTGAGCAATTAACCTTACTCGACTGAACAGTTATTTAATTAAAGCGGTGAGATTAATACAAGCAATTTAAAGAACTATTAGAAAGAACTATTTAAAAAAGACATGGGCCATATAGAGTAAATCGGTTAAGGAATTTGGATGGAAAAGCAGACTATTTTAGTAGTAGACGATACCCCAGAAAACATTGATGTTTTAGCTGGAGTATTAAAATCTGAATATCACATTAAGATTGCCAAGAATGGCGAGTTAGCCCTGAAAATCGCTCAAAGCATCAGTTTAGATTTAATTTTGCTGGATATTATGATGCCAGGAATAGATGGCTTTGAAGTATGCAGGCAGCTTAAACGCGATGAAAGAACCCGCCATATTCCGGTGATATTTGTGACTGCGAAAATATCCGCAGATGACGAACTTAAGGGACTAGAGCTAGGTGCTGCAGACTATATTACCAAACCATTCAACCCTCCAATTGTGCAGCGACGTGTTAATACTCAACTTGCTTTGTCGAATCAAAACAGATTACTTGCTACTAAGGTGCAACAGAAAACAGCTGAAATTGCACAAAATCAGTTGAACGTGATCCGTCGTTTAGGCCGAGCTGCAGAATACAAAGATAATGAAACTGGTATGCATGTTATTCGGATGAGTTATTACACTCATGTGTTAGCACTTGCTGCTGGTGTTAACGAAGCTGATGCTGAAGTATTAATGAATGCAGCGCCGATGCATGATGTTGGGAAAATTGGTATTTCAGACGCTATTTTGAAAAAACCAGGTAAGCTCGATTTTGAAGAGTTTGAAGAAATGAAAAAGCATTGCGAAATTGGTGCGGAAATTCTAGGTGACAAAGACTCTGAGCTAATGACCATTGCCCAAGAAGTGGCCCTAACACATCATGAAAAGTGGGATGGTAGCGGTTATCCAAATGGTTTAACTGGTGAAAGTATTCCTTTATATGGTCGGATAGTGGCAATTGCCGATGTATTTGATGCGCTAACCAGTGAACGACCTTATAAAAAAGCGTGGAGTGTTGAGGATGCAATAGCGCTAATAGAGCGTGAAGCGGGTAGTCACTTTGATCCTAAATTAGTACCGTTATTTATTGATAAATTAGATGAAATTTTAGAAATAAAGACTAAATTTAAAGACACAGAATAAATAAAAGGTTAGTGAAATAGGCTTTAACTGCGCTTAGAAGTGAATTTTGAAATGACGAATTTCGAATCAAACTGAATTTATCAATCGTTGCAAAGTAGAGATTAAGCTCACCTGTGGCGCAAAATGGTAACAAATGTTGCTTGGCTCAATTATAATAGTCCCATATCGAGTTAGCGGTTTAATGAACACTAAGTACTAATACTAGACACTAATATTAGGCACTAACATTAAGCTCTAACTTTAGGTACTAAGATTAAGCATTAACATTAAGCACTAGCTTTAAGCATTAGCTTTAAGCAAAAGAAAAAACAGCACGAAACGATATTAGCTTTTTATAAATTGTAATTGTTTAAACGAAAACGATTTAACTTATTCAGAAGCGGTTAAGTAACACAGTAGTCATCTACGTGGCTTATTTCTGAGAAAAACACCCACTCCAATGAGTGCATTTATATATCTGTGTAACTTGCCAATAAAGGCAACTTAATACCTACTTTTACAGAGGAAATTTACATGTCTAAGACTTTTATCAGTAAAAAATTACTTTTAGCTGCTGTTATGGTTCCTGCTTTATTAACGGGTTGTGCGACAGGTGATAACCCAGAATCTAAAAAAGCTAATGCTCGCAAAGAAACCCAATCTGCACTGCAAGAAATTTATGCAGAGCATAGTGGCGCTAAGACCGCTGTGGCTAACTCAGTGGGTTATGTAGTTTGTACTGGTAGTAACAGCTATCTATTCGCTCTATCTACTGGTGGCGGAGTATGTGTTCTGACTTCTAATGGTCAAAACTCTTACTATCGCTTTGCCACAGGCGGAGTTGGTGCTGGTATTGGTTGGAAACAAATGGCATTCGTACAAGCCTTTATGGATAACGATGCGATGACTCGCTTTAAAGAGTCTGGTTATGAAGGTCAAGCACAGGCAGAAGCCAGTGCAAAATATGAAGAAAGTGGTGACCAAGCGTCAGCTAACCAATCTGTCGATGTTAGTGGCGTAAAAACTTATCAAGTTAACCTAATGGGTGCTGCAGCACAGGCTACGGTTCAAGGTTATAAGTATTGGGAAACTGACTTCACTGATGACTTCGTAGAAAATGAAGAATAATCACGGAATTTACTTTGCTGGGTGATTAACTTGCTTTACTAGGTAGCGATTAAACTGAGCTATCAAATAAACGACCATTAAACCGCAATGACTTATGTTATTGCGGTTTTTTATTATATTTTAATTATTGATAACGCTCACTTAAGTCATTTGTTTAAATACTAACCAGTGAAAAATCGCAAAATAGATTTTTTGCTGACAATGTTGGCTTAATGACATGTCGGTATGTAAATTCTTACATCCTTAAGCGCTATTATCGCTTTCCGTTAGCCTCGCAATAAGCTAAATTACCCAAGTAAGGATAATAATAAAAAAATTCAGGACGAATAGCTTTAGGGGTAAGTCGAAGTTGATTTCAGTATATTTAGTTGATGATCATGAGTTAGTGAGAACTGGCATCCGTCGTTTATTAGAAGATGAACGAGGCATTAAAGTCGTTGGCGAAGCGCCAGATGGCGAAACTGCTGTGCAGTGGTCCCGTCAAAGTGAAGCAGATGTGATCTTAATGGATATGAATATGCCTGGTATGGGCGGCTTAGAGGCAACCCGTAAGATTTTACGCTATCAACCAGAAGCTAAAATTATTGTATTAACGGTACAAACTGAAGATCCCTTCCCGACAAAAGTGATGCAAGCTGGTGCCTCGGGTTATTTAACTAAAGGCTCAACTTCACCAGAAGTGCTTCGCGCGATTCAGCAAGTCTCCCGTGGACAACGTTACCTTTCCCCTGAAATAGCTCAGCAAATGGCGTTAAGCCAGTTTAGTCACTCAGATGAAAATCCATTTAGCAGTTTATCTGAACGTGAATTACAGATTATGCTGATGATTACCAATGGCGAAAAGGTAAATGATATTTCAGAAAAACTGAACCTTAGCCCTAAAACCGTTAACAGTTATCGCTACCGTTTATTTGCCAAATTAGATATTGGTGGCGATGTTGAGTTGACCCGCCTAGCTATTCGCTACAAAATGCTCGATGCCAGTTCTTTTTAGCCATTAGGTGTTCATACAAAGGTATCGACGCCTATTTTAGGATAGTTGATGCCTTCAAGCTTTAATTCAAAATTATTTTTAAAAACCGTCTCTTCTTCACCAGGTGTTTATCGTATGTACGATGACAAAGGTGAAGTCATTTATGTGGGTAAAGCAAAAGATCTCAAAAAGCGTCTCTCATCCTATTTTAGGGCGAACCTGCCCAACGTTAAAACTCAAGCTTTAGTTGCTCGCATTGCCAATGTTGATGTCACCCTGACACATAGTGAAACCGATGCTTTATTACTTGAGAATGATTACATCAAGCAATACATGCCTAAGTACAATGTATTGCTACGTGACGATAAATCTTATCCGTACATTCTATTAAGTGGTCATAAGCATCCTAGACTGGCTTATCATCGTGGCCCGAAAAGAGAAAAAGGCCATTACTTTGGTCCATATCCTAATGGCGGAGCAGTGCGCGAAAGTCTAAACCTGATGCAAAAGTTGTTTCCTATTCGCCAATGTGATGATTTGTACTATAAGTCTCGCTCACGTCCATGTTTACAGTATCAATTAGAGCGTTGCAGTGCGCCTTGTGTCGGACGTATCTCTGATGAGGACTACGCTGGCCAAGTAAAGCTTGCAAGCCTGTTTTTACGGGGGAAAGACAAACAAGTGATTAGTGAGCTGGTGGCTAAAATGGACACTGCTGCTAATGAAATGGAATACGAATCTGCGGCCCAATATCGAGATCAAATCACAGCATTAAGACGCGTAGCTGAGCAGCAAGAAGTGTCGAACCATAAAGGTGATATGGACGTTATTGGCGTACATTACGCATCTGGTATTGTTTGTTTTCATTTATTGTTTATTCGTGACGGTAAAATTTTCGGCAGCCGGAGTTACTACCCAACGGTACCAGCGGAAACAGAATTAGAAGAAGTTTTGGTGTCATTTATTGGTCAATTTTATTTAAACGCAGATATTCAAAGAACGATTCCAAAAGAAGTGATCATCAGTGAAAACTTTGACGAGAAAAAAGTGCTTGAAGAAACCATTTCCTCAGCATTAGAGCGTAAATTTGAAATCAAAACCCATGTTCGTGGTGAGCGGGCTAACTTTTTGCGATTAGCTGTTACCAATGCAAGTAATGCGGTTAATACGCGTTTATCCCACAAAAATACTGTTGAACAACGTTTTCAGTTATTAGAAGAAGCGTTGGAGTTTGGTCATCAAATTACCCGTATGGAGTGTTTTGATATAAGCCATACAATGGGAGAGAGCACTGTCGCTTCTTGCGTGGTGTTTAACCGAGAAGGCCCCTATAAAGCAGATTATCGTCGTTACAACATTAATGGTATCACCGGCGGCGATGATTATGCCGCGATGGAGCAAGCCCTTAAACGTCGATTTGATAAAATCGACAATAACGGCAAAGTCCCCGACATTGTATTTATTGATGGTGGCTTAGGTCAGTTGCGCATTGCACAAACCATTGTTGATGAAAAATGTGTTCATTTAGACAGACCACCATTGCTAATTGGCGTGACCAAAGGAGAAGGTCGAAAAGCTGGACTGGAAACTTTTGTTTTTGGTGGCACTGAACAAACGTTTGAACTTGCCAGTGATTCACCAGCATTTCATCTGATATTACATATTCGCGATGAGTCACATCGATTTGCCATTACAGGACACCGAAACAAGCGTCAGAAGACCCGTAATACTTCCACCTTAGAATCTATTCAAGGAGTGGGGCCTAAAAGACGTAAATTACTGTTACAACACTTGGGTGGAATACAGGAGGTGAAGGGCGCTAGTGTGGCAGAATTAACAAAAGTGCCTGGAATTAGCCTAGAAATGGCACAAACAATCCATGATGCATTGCGAGGGGGATAAAATTAAGGCAAGATTGGCGCTGTTTCTGACTATTTGGTTTCTTCAATGCCTTTTAATTTACCTATAGCGCTAACATTATTCCGGCTTGTACTTTTGCCGGTTTTTGTCGTTGTTTTTTATCTCCCATATTCTTGGGCGCCTTTTGCGTCCGCATTTATCTTCTGGTTGGCGGCGGTAACAGACGCGTTAGACGGTTATGCAGCAAGAAAGCTTAAGCAGTCCACACGTTTTGGTGCCTTTTTAGATCCGGTTGCGGATAAAATTATGGTCACTACTGCGTTGGTATTGCTGGTTCAACAAAACGATAATATTTACCTGACGTTAGCGGCACTATTTATGATTGGCCGCGAAATTGTTATTTCAGCACTGCGAGAGTGGATGGCCGAAATTGGAAAGCGTGGGGTCGTTGCAGTTTCTTGGATTGGAAAATATAAAACTGCTGCACAAATGGTGGCGATCATCGGTTTGATTTGGCAACCGAATGAATTTTTAACCAATGTGGCCTATGGGCTATTCTATGTCGCTGCAGTACTGACTTTCTGGTCGATGATGAGTTATATTTCAGCAGCTTGGAAAGACTTAACAGCTGAATAGCACAATAAAAGTTCAATAAGTTTATTTAGTGCGCATTCAGTCATTTTTGTTGAAAACAGCAATTGACACCGACACTGAAATCGGTAGAATGCACCCCCGTAGACAGCGATGCTTCAGCTTATAACCGAAAGGTTGCAGCTTGATGACATCGAGGCCTAATCTGCGAAGATAGGCAAATGATTGCGACATTAGTTCAGTTGGCCTTGTATCAGACGATACCTTGTTGATTGAATTACTTAAGCGAGAGAGATGCGACATTAGCTCAGTTTGCTTTGTATCAGACGATACCTTGTTAATTGAATTAGTTAAGCGTAAGAGATGCGACATTAGCTCAGTTGGTAGAGCGATACCTTGCCAAGGTATAGGTCATCGGTTCGAACCCGATATGTCGCTCCAATCATTCTCTATACGGCGCGATGGCAGAATGGCTATGCTGCGGATTGCAAATCCGTCGACCTCGGTTCGACTCCGGGTCGCGCCTCCACAATTTTTGTTTAATTGTTTAGTCGCTTTTAAGACGATAAACGGTTAAAACAACACTTTTGCCCGAGTGGTGGAATCGGTAGACACAAGGGATTTAAAATCCCTCGCTTAATAGGCGTGCCAGTTCAAGTCTGGCCTCGGGTACCATCATTTACATACGTAAGTATGGTGCGAAAAAGCCTCAACGAAAGTTGGGGCTTTTTTGTGTCCAAAATTTGATTAATTGAACTAAGATAAAATCCCTCGTCATTTTAAAATCGGGCGTGCCAGTTCAAGTCAGGCCTCGGGTACCATTATGCTTTTATTAAGAGAATGAGCCTCGACATTAGTCGGGGCTTTTTTATGTCTAAAGTTTAAAAGATTATAAAATCCCTCGTCGTTTTAAAATCGGGCGTGCCAGTTCAAGTCTGGCCTCGGTACTATTGTTCTTCCATGAAAGCTTACATACGACTTTTACTTTTTTGAGCTTGGGAACTTAACGTGATTCGGGTGATAGGGAAATAGTTTGTAGGTGTGAATAGTTGATAACGTTTGCTACCAACTATTCACGAATAGGATTATTTTTGCTCGATTTTATAATCTAGCTGATAGAAGTGAGCCTCACTTTTTCCATTCTCAAATTGGTTGTATACCCCAGCTTTGAAGTAATTGAGCATTTCTTTCCAATAAGTGATGTCATGTTCGACTTGGTTCTCACCATCTCGATTAATTACTAATTTTGAATCACCAACAATAATATCGAATTTAGTAGGAGCATTTGGATCGTATGCACCAAGGTCGAAGCGGATATATGCATTTTTACAATCAGATGTGTCGCGGTTTCCACTATCTTTGCTGCAATTTACAGCGTTATTTTTAATGATAGCCCAGTAGTGATCTTTAATGCCTTTGCGGTCAGCTTCATACACTAAGCGCAGCAGTGGATGGGGGATATAGCCAACCCCATGTTTTCCGTCATCAAAGGTGCCCTTATTGTGGACTTGTAAGAATGTCATCGCGTCATTTTTAGATGGGCTGTCTTTAACCGAGTCTCTTGGATTGATTGGCATCAACTCGGCAGATAGATGATAAAAGGTATTCGGAAGATCTGACTTAAAGTTTTCTAGTACGCGTAATTCGTTGCGCAGTTTATAGCCTTCCATATTCATCACTAATGCTTGTGAACCTTGGTCGACATAAAAGTGTTCATTCACGATCCCGCTAAAATCACTGTCTGTGGCAAGTTCATATTTGCTGCCTGGTCTTGAATTAGGTGTAGAAATTTGAAGTTTTGATGCTGCTAGAATATTAGCAAATTGAGGGTGAGTCGCTGGTGCCGTTCGCTCTCCAGTTGCCGCTGGGTATGGATTAACGGATGGTTCAGTGGTGGAGGCACAAGCTGTCAAAAAGCCTGACACAAGGATTGTTAAAGGAATTACTGATAATTTTTTCATGGTAACTACATTCCTACTTCTTATTATCTATTAGAGTTTTAGTGAATGGTGTCGGCATTTCACTTATGAGCATCTGTGCACTTATATGAATAATACCTGTGATTATCGTTATTGCTTATGGACAATATAACGCTAAATATTACATTTGACGTATAATAATACAAATGAAGTTTGACTCAAATCACAACTTATTTACCTGCCCAACAAATCCCCCTCCAAGTGTTCATATCGTTCAGGTATACATGACTATTCCAAGATGCTTACTAATCATTCAATACTGTTAACCATTGATTATAAAATATTGATTTTAAGATATTGGTTTTAAACCATCGGTTTCAAACATAGTGTTTTAAGTAATTGAGTTTTAGGCAATTGAGTTTTAAGCCTTTGTGTTTTTAATCCCAGCGTTTTTAATATCAGTGTTTGTCCTAATGGCCATAAACCATTGAGCGGTCGATTAAGTCATTCTTGTAGCAGATGAATTAAATGTTTTAGAACCTCACTGTCTAATCGATCAGAGTAACGATTTAGATTGTTACCCGTTGACAGGGTAGAGTGTTCATTCTACTATATGGGTAGAGTAAGTATTCTACCTGAGGTGAGTATATGAAAAGTTCGCTTATTAACGATGCGTCTGTTAGCGATGTGCCTATTAACGATGGGCTTATAAACGATCGGCAGACTAAAAGTGAAGCAGGTAACAGTTCAGGCGTTGATTTCACTGCTGACAATTCGCAGCCATTGAAAGTACAAATTGCTGCGAGTTTAGAAGTCGCATTTAGCCAGTTGGGTTTTGCAGAACCAAGTGTGGCGCAATTAAAAACGGCATGTAATGTGAGCTTGCGAACCCTATACAAGCATTACCCCTCTAAAGAGGCGATGATTGTTGCAGCGCTTGAGTATCGCCACCAAAGGTATCTTTCATTTTTGACTGATGAGGCAGCTAATACAGGCACAGAATCTGTGTTATTTATTTTTTCTCAGTTAGAGAAATGGATGCAGCAATTTGCACCTAATGGGTGTATGTCGATGAATGCCATCAGCGCATTTCCTGATAATCAGGATGTGATTAATGCGGTGGCGAGCCATAAGTTAGATGTACGTCAGCGATTAGCTGACGCCAGTCTTCGACCTGATCTCGCTTCAGCATTATTTTTACTACATGAGGGTGTTTCAACCACCTGGCCTTTAATGGGCCAAGAGTCAGTGCTTTCAGCCAAACAAGTTATATCTATCATTATGGAGTCACCAGTATGCCGTCTTTAGAAGCATCAAGCCTAAACCAAGCGATCCCAGAAACAATGAAAGGGGTTCAGTTAATTGGCCATGGTGGGCCAGAGATGTTGCAAGTTAATAACCAGATTAAAGTCCCCGCGCCAGCAGACGGTGAAGTGCTTATTCGTGTACTAGCTGCAGGTGTGAATAACACAGATATTAATACCCGAACAGCATGGTATTCCAAATCAGGTGCAGAAAGCGATGATGCTAGCTGGTCAAGTCAGGCCTTAGTATTTCCTCGTATTCAAGGTGCAGATGTATGTGGCGTGATTGTGGCTGTAGGGGCTAATGTTCCACAAGATCGTATTGGTGAGCGAGTGTTAATTGAGCCATGTATCACAGAGTCAAAAGGAAAAGAGTTAGCCTCTCCTTGGTATTATGGCTCTGAATGTGATGGTGGATTTGCAGAATTTACCGTTGTGGCATCTAGACATGCTTGTGTAATAAATAGTTCTCTTACTGATGTGGAACTAGCGTCGTTTCCTTGTTCGTATTCCACCGCTGAAAATATGCTAACTCGCGCTAAAGTTTGTTCAACTGATACAGTTTTGATTACTGGTGCATCTGGTGGCGTTGGCTCGGCAGCAATTCAGCTTGTAAAAGCCCGCGGTGCAAAAGTCATTGCGATTACCAGTCCAAGTAAAAATGAGCTTTTGCTTGAATTAGGTGCGGATCAAGTATTGCCAAGAGATGCAGACTTAGTTGAAATCTTGGGGAAAAATAGCGTTAATGTGGTGATTGATTTAGTTGCTGGTAAACAATGGCCGCAGTTAATCGATGTGTTAAAGCCTGGTGGCCGCTACGCCGTTTCAGGTGCCATTGGCGGCGCCTTAGTTGAACTTGATGTAAGAACCCTTTATTTAAAGGATTTGAGCTTCTTTGGCTGCACGGTTTTAGAGCCTGAAGTATTTGCGAACTTAGTGGCAACGATTGAGTCTGGAAAAATAAAACCAATTGTGGCTGACACATTTTCCTTAGCTGACATTGCCACTGCCCAGCAAGTGTTTCAGGAAAAGCATCATGTAGGCAAGATAGTACTCACTGTTGTGTAGAATAACACTTGTTTAAAATAACAGTCGCCTAGAATAACTCTTGTTTAGAATAACAGCCGCCTAGAATAACTCTTGTCTAGAGTAACTCTTGTATAAAGTAATTGCTTAGATAAAAACAGGTCGCTTTATCGGTCGTTAGTTTTATTCTGAACGGAATTTGCTGAGGTGTGATTAGCTTGTTTATTCAACTGAATTAACCCAGCAGCCATTTTCCCCCAGTGTTGATAAATTTCTGCACTGGGGTGAAATCCATCTTCAGCCATGGTTGCGTTAGACAATGATTCCCGCATATCTAATTGCTCACATGGGAGTGAGCTATGGTCAATCCACTGGGTTAAAGCATGATTAAATTCATTGGCTCTACTACCAAGAAACCACCTAAAAGGCTGGGGTAAAGCGGGGAAGGCTGACATCGGTGGAACACTGGTGATAATAATTTGATTGCAGCCTAATGATGTATAAAGCAACTCACATAATTGCTGCTGTTGGCTAATCCAAGTTTTGGCTGAAATCGGGCTTAAAACATCGTTCACGCCTAAAGAAATAATCACAGTATCGGCGCTAATTTGATGAGCTTGACTTAATATGTGGTTGAGCTTGTTTAAGCAATTCTTAGTACTGTATCCGCTTTTAGCAATTAATCGCCATTTGAGTTTGTGATAGCGGACTTGGGCTGCTGGCTCTGTTTGTTGGCTCGTTAACGCGCTAATGGATTGAACCGTTTGGCCTGTTAGGGCTTGTTGCTGAGTTTCAACCCCAACCCCAGCGGCCGCAGAATCACCAATAACCAATATCGATAATGTATTGGGATCTGAACTGGAAACGACTTCAGTATCTATGCTTAATTGTGAATCATCAGCATTATTTAGTCTGACAATACCTTCACGTAACCCTTTAGGTTCAGGCAGTTTTAGTGTGGTTTTTTTTACCCAAATGGCTTGGAGTAAATAAATTGGCCATAAAAAAATTAAGCTTAAATAATGCAATGTCGGCAATCCTTTCCGTTTAGTTACTTTTCTTTTAATTACTGATAGTTATATCCTAATTGAGCCTTAGTTTCATCAGCAAATAAAAACCAATCTCAATGTTAAGATCAGTTTAGCAACTGGAACTTGATTTCAAATAACTCTTCGACACCAGGGTAAACTTCCTGAATCAATGATTTCAGAAACTCCAATGACATGTTTTCTTGTTCAGCATGGTCTTCAGTTAAGTGATGGAACGCGACTTTAGTGACTGACAACACCTTGATATTGCAGAACCAACGCTCATCTTCAAAGGTAGTGACAGACAAGGTTTCACCTACCTTGAAATGAGACTCCGCCTCATCCCGCAAGGTAATCGTTTTTGCGCCAGATAAAATATCTTCTTCAAATCGACTGAAAAAGCTAATAGGTGTTAATTCATTCATTGGACTGCCTTGTTTATTTGAAGTGATTATAGTTGGATTATTTTCGTTAGTTCGGGATTAAAAGACAAGGATCAATACCATCAAGTGAGTTTGTCTGTTTAAGTGATAACTGGCCTTAACTTGTCTAATCCAATCCCTTATTATGTGCGCAATTTAAATCAGATTGAAATTTAGGAAGGTCATTTGCACACGTTAGCTCAATTAACATCAGGTGAATTAAACGGTCAGAAACTACAACGTATCCAAATTGCTGAGCAGTTGGTTGAATTCCCACATGAAATTTTAACGTTTGCAGACAGCTTAGAGGTGCTGGATTTATCCAATAATCGTTTAAGCCAATTACCTGATGAATTTGCATGCCTAACTGAACTTAAAATCCTATTTTTGTCGTTTAACTGCTTTACTGAAGTTCCTCACATTATTGCTCAGTGTCCTAAACTTGAAATGATTGGCTTTAAAGCGAATCAAATATCTACCGTCGCTGAAAACTGCCTACCTGTTGATACTCGCTGGCTTATTTTAACGGATAATCAGATCACCCAGTTACCGCAATCAATCGGGCAGTTACATCGTTTAAAGAAATGCGCATTAGCCGGCAATAAGATTAACTCGCTGCCTGATACCATGGCGAACTGCCAAGAGCTCGAGTTATTAAGAATATCAGCCAATAATTTAACTCAAGTGCCTGATTGGTTGTTATCTATGCCCAAGCTTGCATGGCTTGCATTTAGCGGCAACCCAGTCACTGATAATCATGTTAGTCATGACGCATTTTTACATGCTGAAATGGCTGAATTTGAGTTGGGGGAACAATTAGGACAGGGCGCTTCAGGTGTTATCTATCAAGCTTATTGGACTCCTGCGCAACCTGAGTTGTTGCAAACAAAGCAACTTAGCGATGCTAAAACGAATATAAACGATATTGTTGCACTGAAGATGTTTAGAGGGGCCGTTACTTCAGACGGTTACCCAAAAGATGAACTGCATTGCTGCTTAAGTGCTGGCCATCACCCAAATTTGATTAAAGTGCTAGCTCAAATTTCAGAGCCAGAACATTTAGGTTTAGTGATGGAGTTGATCCCGTCGCGCTTTTACAATTTAGGTTTACCACCGTCACTTGTTACTTGTACTAGAGATACTTTTGCCGATGATATGGATATTTCAATCTTGCATATCGTTAAAGTCATGTTGAGCATGGCGGGCGCCTTAGCCCATTTACATCAACACAAAGTCAGTCATGGAGATATATACGCCCATAACACTATGATTGATGATGAAGCGAATATGCTATTTGGTGATTTTGGTGCAGCGACAGATTTAAGCAAGTTAACACAGCATAAAGCGACACTAATGCAAAGCATTGAGGTAAGAGCATTTGGTAATATGCTGGATGATTTATTAGAACAGCAAAAAGTGTTGGGTAAACAATCTGATAGTCCACTTTTTAGTGCGTTATCAGAATTATCACGAGACTGTTTACAAGCGCAAACCAGTCTAAGACCGAGTTTTGATGAGATTTGTCAGCGTTTAATTGAGCTTGAATCCTAGTCGATTTTAAACCTTAGCCTATTTTAAACTTTAGTCGAGTTTAGAACTTGATTTTAATAGTGATTAATTGGTGTTATTCAGGTAATTAACACCTTGGGAGCCAAATGAGCCAAGCAGAATTAAATGTTCTGATTGAAAAGGTTAAACAGTGTCAACTGTGCAAGCCTAAGTTGGCTCATGGCGTTAATCCAGTGGTGCAACTTCATTCAAGTGCCAAAATACTGATTGCAGGTCAAGCACCAGGCTTAGCTGTGCATCAATCAGGCGTGCCATTTGATGACGCCAGTGGCGAACGGTTACGTCAATGGCTTGGGATAGATAAAGCGGTATTTTATGATCCTAAACAAGTCGCTATTTTGCCTATGGGGTTTTGTTATCCAGGCAAAGGGAAGAGTGGTGATTTACCCCCATTAACCATTTGCGCACAGACATGGCGAGCATTATTGCTCGCCGAGCTTAAACAATTAAAGCTGACTATTGTTATAGGTAAGTATGCGCAAGACTATCATTTGGGAACGTCGAAACAGTCTTTGACACAGACGGTTAAAAATTGGTCTGAGTATCATGGTTCAATTATGCCTTTACCTCATCCAAGCCCTAGAAATAATATTTGGTTAGCAAAGAATCCTTGGTTTGCTGAGCAACTATTACCAGTATTGAAACTAAGAGTAAGCGAAGCTCTAAAAGATTAGTTTCATTGGTTTGGCTGTAATTGATGCATTAACGCCGTGTTTTCGTGCTATTTGCTCGTTAAACGGCCACTTGAACAATAAGTTTCATTTTTTTATTGATCCTATCTGAAAAATCAGTAAAGTATGCACCACATCAGCGGCGGCAACCGATTGCTACGTTGAATATCAAATTTTGTAACGCGTTACGACGAGTTACCAGAGTTTGCCCGAGTGGTGGAATCGGTAGACACAAGGGATTTAAAATCCCTCGCTTAATAGGCGTGCCAGTTCAAGTCTGGCCTCGGGTACCATTATAAAACAGCCTCGACATTAGTCGGGGCTTTTTTATATCTAAAAGTTTAAAAGTTCAAAAAATTATAAAATACCTCGTCGCTTTAAAATCAGGCGTGCCAGTTCAAGTCTGGCCTCGGGTACCATTATAAAAC
Source organism: Shewanella sp. TC10 (assembly GCF_009663145.1). Taxonomy (GTDB): domain Bacteria; phylum Pseudomonadota; class Gammaproteobacteria; order Enterobacterales; family Shewanellaceae; genus Shewanella. The sequence goes on along the minus strand of NZ_VKHR01000055.1, from coordinate 21,179 downwards.
AGCCTCGACATTAGTCGGGGCTTTTTTATACCTGAAATTTGAGTAATTGAAGCAAGATAAAATCCCTCGTCGATTTAAAATCAGGCGTGCCAGTTCAAGTCTGGCCTCGGGTACCATCATTTACATACGTAAGTATGGTGCGAAAAAGCCTCAACGAAAGTTGGGGCTTTTTTGTGTCCAAAATTTGAGTAATTGAAGAAAGATAAAATCCCTCGTCGTTTTAAAATCAGGCGTGCCAGTTCAAGTCTGGCCTCGGGTACCATTATGCTTTTATTAAGAGATGTCGACGTACATTAAAGTCTGAAACTAAAAAATAAAGTGTGAAATAGAGACATTAAAGATTGAAACTTTTCATACTAGCCATTGGAGCATTTAACAAGCTTTTGCCCCAAAATGTGTTTCAACTTTTGAAGTTATCATCTAAAAAATCAAAGTCGTGGCGCTTCGCCCCTTCTTTTGTAAAGAGCAGAGCAAGAAGGGTGAAACTGCTCACCCCTCTTGCATCTCCCCAGCAGCCCCGACGAAATTTTCTGAAAAGCGAAAGATTTCCAACGGGGGATTGATCCAGCTTTAAACTTCGTTAGTTGATAACTTCGGTCTTATTTTTAATGTTACTTGATGAATCTGTTGTAACGTAAACATCAAGGCTTCAGCTAGGTAAAGTTTCGAACTTTATTGTATGGCGACAAGAGAATGAGCCTCGATATTAGTCGGGGCTTATTTATGTTCAAAAATTGTAAGGGTACATCTTTTATGACTGCACGTTAGAAGCCATTTGCCGTTTTAGACCGACTTCATAGTGACTAGGCGTCTACGATGATAACTTCACCATTGATGAAACCATCTACTGAACGCTCAAAAGCTTTACCGACTAATCTTCCTGGTACGGGTTCAAACCCTGGCATCATTTCACCGTACACTTCCCACGCCTCAGCTAACACGGTTGGGTTTACCACATTAATACGGGTATTTCTTGGCATCTCATGGGCAACACATTTTACGAAAGTGTCTATGGCGCCGCTAGTGGTCGCATCTGCAATGGCAAACGGAATTGGCTTCATGTTTAATATGCCACTGATAAGCGTAAATGAGCCGCCATCAGCAATATATTTCTGACCAATTCGGACTAAGTTAATTTGTCCCATCATTTTGCTCATTATGGTTGTTAACCATTGAGACTCAGTCATTGCCTCAAAGGTTTCATATTCACAAAACCCGACAGTATTCACTACAGCATCAAAGTGGCCTACTTTTTCGTAAAGTGACTCAATTGACTGTTCATCTGTGATGTCGACAATATGATCAACATCGCCCGAACGACCTGCGGTAATAACCTTGTGATTGCCAAGCCCTGTTAGTGCAGCCTGTCCCATTTTACCTAGTGCGCCGATTAAAATAACTGTTTTCATATTTGATCCTTAACCTGTGTTTGTTTCGATGGATGTATCTTAGGCAGGAATCAAAACAAGCGGAAACAAATGTTATTTGTAGGTGTTACAATTTTTTATTGTGAAGTGTTAGACTGCTACCATTATCAAGCTTTGAAAGTGGTTAGCATGAGTAAATTAGACCGTTTAGATATGAAACAACTTAGAGTGTTTCAGGCATTAATTCGTGAAGAGAACGCTTCTAAAGCTGCAAATCAGCTGGGGTTAACTCAGCAAGCAGTAAGCGAGCATTTGAAAAAACTACGAGACGTGTTTGATGACAGACTATTTGTGAGAAAGACCAATGGCTTTGTGCCAACTCCATTTGCGGAAGAACTCGCTGTAGGCGTAGATAGACTGCTTATAGATTTTAACTCGTTATTGTCAGCTAAAGACTTTTCACCAGAGAAGGCCAAAGGCACTTTCGTTATTGCTGCGACAGATTATGCTCAACAAATTATCTTACCTAGTTTAATTGCCAAAATAAGACAACAAGCTCCAAATTTAAAGCTGATCATTCGAGATTTCGAATTAGATAAACTACATGAGTTGATGGAAAGCGGCAAAGTTAACTTAGCGGTGGCATTTCCTGACTATATTCCTGAGAGCTACAAGGTCGTTAAATTATTTGAAGAGCATCATGTTTGCGTGACATCGACCCATTCATCGATAGCCCAATTAACGCCAACATTAGCTGAGGTGGCTGAATTTCCAACCATTATCGCTTCTCCATCAAGGCCTAATTTTAAAGGTTCAATCGATGAATGGTTCTCAACTTTTGGCTTAAAACGCAATGTAGTGGTGTCAGCTCCGTGTTTTTCTATTGTGCCAATGTATCTTAATACAACAGACTCAATTGCGTTTTTACCGTCTAGAGCGATCAAAGGGTTAGATGTTGTCACTATTGAGCTTGAAGAGTCACCAGATAGCTTTGATGTGATTGCAGCGTGGCATCCCAGATACAATGACGATCCATTGCAAAAGTGGCTTGTGAGTTTACTTGATTGATTCTAACGTTTTTTTGAAAAGTGAAACCAACAGAGCACATATTCAGGCTCTGTTTGTTTTCTTGTTGAGTTAACTATTCTTCGTTACTGGCTATAAAGTTATTAATTGCAGTTAAAATTAAATCTGGTTTCATTTTTGTTGGAGTGACTTTTTGGTTAAACCAAAAACTCATCGGCTGTTCAAAACCAATGCCGTGCATATAGTTATAAATTGCCTTTCTAAGCCCTTCACCTAACATCTGATGGTCCGTACCCGTTGGATCGGTAAAGTCCACGTCGTTTTCTGCAAACATGATATCAGGGCGCTCAGCGAGAGTAATTCCGAACTCCTCTGGATTCATGCCGATTGGACTATGCACTGTTGCGACAAAGCGATGCCAGTAAGCCGATTGGAAACAGCCTTGTGCCATCATCTGGCGCACCATTTCAAGGGAGTCAATGGTTTCTTGCTCTGTTTGTGTCGGGAAACCATACATCAAGTAGGCGTGTACTAAGATGCCTGCATCACTGAAAGCTTTAGTGACATGAGCTACACGTTCAACGCTCACGCCTTTTTTCATCAGTTTAAGTAAACGATCTGATGCGACTTCAAGTCCACCACTGACGGCAATACAGCCAGAATCTGCGAGTAATTGGCAGCGTGCTTGGCTAAATGTTCTTTCAAAACGAATGTTGCCCCACCAACTAATTACCACGTTACGTTCGATTAAGCGCTTTGCTAATGAAAAGAGCACCTTGGGTGGCAATGCTTCATCAACAAAATGAAACCCAGTTTCTCCAGTTTCTTCAATTAATTGCTCGATTCTATCAACTAATACGTCAGCGCCTGCGGCGTCGTAACGGTCGATATAATCTAAGCTGACATCGCAAAAGCTACATTTGCGCCAGTAACAACCATGGGCAATGGTTAGCTTGTTCCAGCGGCCATCACTCCAAATGCGATGCATAGGGTTAAGCATTTCACATAAAGATAAGTACTCGCCTAATGGCAGACCATCGTATATAGGCGCACCAACATCAGTTTGCGGTATATCGTGCAGCTCTTTGTTTTCATTAAAGTGGACGTAAGGCTGACCGTCTTCATCCTCTGCAAGAAAGTAAGTACGGACTAAATCGTCTATCTCGCGCTCACCTTGAAAGTATTCAAGTAGGGTGATTAACGGACGCTCGCCGTCATCTAGACAAATAAAGTCAATGAACTCAAATACCCGAGGATCTTTCAGCGCACGAAGCTCAGTATTGATAAACCCACCCCCAATGACGATAGGAAGCTCTGGGTTAATACTTTTACAGGTTTGCGCAATACGTAATGCGCCGAGCATATTGCCAGGAAAAGGCACAGTCAGCGCAACAACGCTTGGCTGAGTTTCTTCAAGATAATGCTCGACTAATTGCTCCAAAATATCAGAGCTGAAGCTAGGCTCGCCCATCAAGGTATCGTACAGATTATCAAAGCTTGGATTAGCCGCAGCTAACTGTTCGCCATAACGGCTGACTTCAAAGTAAGGATCAACGCCTTGGGTGATCACACTTGATAAATCATTGATAAATAGGGTGGCTAAGTATTTTGCTTTGTCTTGCACACCAAGATTACCAAAAGCGGCTTGCAACACGTCTCCTGAAACAGCTTCCATTTGCGATATAGCGTCAAATGCAGGCCCTTCAGGTAAAAAACGACGCGAGTTAATGCGCATAGCAAGGCTAGGATCTTTGCCCTGTAAAAAGCGAATAGCAGGCTCAACGGTGAGATGATAACGGTCAAACTCAGCTAAAAAGTTAAAAATAACTTCTGGTAGTTCATCATCTTCAAAGTGTTGGTAGTTTTCTTCTACATGCTGACGAATAATCTCAAGTGCAGGCGCTGTCATCATTTCTAAAAAAAGCTCAATCGCTGGATCTCGCTGCACCGCCTCATAACCTCTAGAGCGCAAGAAGCCAGTTAAATACGCCGTTGCCGGGTAGGGCGTATTTAGCTGAGTCATAGGTGGAGTCATAAGAAGAACGGTCATAACGTGCCTTTAAATAGAAAAACAAAAAGTAAGCTTGCGCTTTCAAGCAAAGCGGCAGTGATAAATCCACTTAGCTAAAGATTCAGCTGTTAAATTGCGGCTGAAAAATAAAAAAGGATTCTATCAAATGAAGTCAATAAAAACCCGTAAATTAGCTGGATATGAAGTTTAATGTTTTAGCAGCATACAAGGAGTAAGGCCATTGTCGTAATTCGAAGTGAGTGATGATGAGTACAAGTGAAACAAGGGAGTCACACATAAGCTGAAATTAAAGCAATCAGCCAGAACGGTTCTTACAGCATTAAAACCTTAACTCATGAACATTAGCTGGTATGGGGAAACAGGCTTGGAATATTGCAAACTTCCAAATCATTTTTTAAACCAAATAAAAAGGCCTACGTACTCGTAGGCCTTTAATGTTCAATTTAGCTATCAGTTTTAGCTGTATTTGTTAGTCACTGTAAGTGCAGTGAATAAACAATTTTACTCATTAAAACTGGTTCATCGTGTTGTCTTTACCTGATGCTTTCAGCGCTTGGTCGCCAGAGAAGTATTCTTTATGAGCATCACCCATATCAGAACCTGCCATGTTTTGATGTTTAACACAGGCAATACCTTGACGGATTTCCTTACGTTGAACATTAGCAACATAACCCAGCATACCTTGGTCACCGAAGTACTCTTTAGCCAAGTTATCAGTTGATAGAGCGGCAGTATGGTATGTCGGCAGTGTAATAAGGTGATGGAAAATACCTGCTTCACGAGCAGCATCTGCTTGGAAGGTACGGATTTTTTCATCAGCTTGAATCGCTAGCTCAGAGCTATCGTAATCAACACTCATTAATTGGTCACGGTTATACGCTGAAACGTCTTGTCCTGCTTCTTGCATCGCATCAAATACTTGCTGACGGAAGTTAAGCGTCCAGTTAAACGATGGTGAGTTGTTATAGACCAGTTTAGCATTCGGTATTACTTTGCGAATTTCGTTCACCATGCCGCCGATTTGAGATACATGTGGCTTTTCAGTTTCAATCCACAATAAATCAGCACCATTTTGTAAAGACGTAATACAGTCAAGCACACAACGTTCTTCACCTGTACCTGCACGGAACTTAAATAAACCATTAGGAAGACGAGCAGGTTTTACAAGTTGTCCGTCTTGTTGGAATACCACATCACCGTTTGCAAGTTTTGCAGCATCAACCGCTTCAACTTCGAGGAATGAGTTGTATTGCTCGCCTAAATCGCCAGCTTCATTGGTTACGGCAATCTTTTGAGTCAGACCTGCACCTAATGAATCGGTACGGGCAACAATAACACCGTCATCAATACCAAGTTCTAGGAAGGCATAACGAACAGCATTAATTTTTGCTAAGAACTCAACATGTGGCACAGTCACTTTACCGTCTTGGTGTCCACATTGTTTAACATCAGATACTTGGTTTTCTAACTGGATACAACAAGCACCTGCTTCAATCATTTGTTTTGCCATCAGGTAGGTAGCTTCTTCGTTACCAAAACCTGCATCAATATCAGCGATGATTGGTACTACGTGAGTTTCGAAGTTATCAATTTTATCTTGAATAGCGACTTTTTCTGACTCACTAGCGTTGTCTAAGTCGCGGAATAAGCCACCAAGCTCACGTGCATCAGCTTGACGTAAGAAGGTGTAAAGCTCTTTAATTAACGACGCGACAGAAGTTTTTTCATGCATCGATTGATCTGGCAATGGTCCAAACTCACTGCGTAATGCTGCAACCATCCAACCTGAAAGGTAAAGGTAACGACGCTTAGTGGTTAATAGATGCTTCTTAATAGAAATCATTTTTTGTTGGCCAATAAAACCATGCCAGCAACCTAGAGATTGGGTATATTGCGACGAATCTTTATCATAGTTATCCATGTCTTCGCGCATAATCTTGGCAGTATACTTTGCGATGTCTAACCCAGTTTTAAAACGATTCTGTAGACGCATACGAGCGACTGATTCTGGGTTGATGGCATTCCATGCACTACCTTCTTGGTTAATCAAGGTAGCAGCTTCATCAATATTACTTCTGTAGTTAGTCATGTGTATATTCCTTTAACAAATAGATTAGCGGCGATTGATTACGTTGAAAATAATAGTTAGATTTGCTTAAATAAGTCTAATTTATACTTATTATTTTCGGTATTCATAATATGAATGTATCTCGTATCGACTTGAACCTCCTTGTGTATTTAGATGTTTTACTGCGTGAAAGGAATGTGACTAAAGCAGCTGACCAGCTCGGGATTAGTCAGCCTGCAATGAGTAATGGCCTAAAACGCTTAAGAACCTTGTTTGATGATCCTTTATTAATTAGAACTAGCCAGGGGATGACGCCGACAGAGCGCGCACAAGAACTGCAACCCACGATTAGTGAGTTGATTATTGGATTGGAAAAAGCCGTACAGCCACGAGCCCAATTTGATGCTTTAGAAAGTGAACAAGTCTTCCGTGTAATGGCAAGTGATTATGCTGAAGCGACGTTAATCCCTCCGTTAATTGCAAAGCTTCGCACTGAAGCGCCAAATATCATCTTAGATATCATGACCCCAAGTGATGTGAGTTTCACTGATGTAGAACAAGGAAAAGTTGATATGGTGATTAACCGTTTTGACAGTATTCCGCAGTCATTTCATCAAAAGGTTTTATGGAGTGATGACTTTAGTTGTTTGATAAGTAAAACAAATCCTGTTTTGGAAAAGTTTTCTTTAGACAGTTATTTGCAAGCTAAGCACGTTTGGGTCAGTAAAACGGGCATGGGTGTTGGTGTGGGGATGGATCCTGATGACGTTCAGCGTTTAGGTTGGGTTGACGAAGCCTTAACTCGAATAGGAGTGAAACGCCAAATCACTGTATTTACTCGTCATTATCAAGCTGCCTGTTTGTTGGCAGAACAACAAGATTTGATCGCAACCATACCAAGTAAGATGGCTCGTCAGCATGATAATAATAACCGAGTTAGCATCGTTCCACCGCCATTTGTCATCCAACCTATTGCGCTAACAATGGCTTGGAGCCCTTTGCTACAGCACAATCCAGCACATAAATGGATGCGTCAACTCATCACAAAAACTGCTGATGAAATTAATCGCGGTAGTGTTTAGCTGAAGCTTTAGTTCGTTTTTTAATTACTTTACTGTCGAAAATTAACAACAAAATAACAATTTACATAGCTTTGGTGAATAGTGGTAATAACAAGTATAAATTGGATAAATGACGCTTGTTTGATATAGGGTAAAGTTTTGCTGAAAATTAACATTAAGCTGATAGTAGCGGTGAAATGAGTATTGAGCTTGCTATTGGCATGGTTTTACAGTCAAGCGCACTGGAATGATAAGTAGGGATATAAAATGACAGCACGTATTCAAGTAGGTGGATTACAGATAGCAGAACAGTTATGGCACCTTATCGACAGCGAGGTTTGCCCTAATACTGGAATAAGTTCAGCTGAGTTTTGGGCAAGCTTTGAAGATATTGTGACTCAATTTGCACCCGTTAATATGAAGTTGCTTGAAAAAAGAGAACAACTGCAGAAGCAAATTGATCAATGGCATACTGCAAACTCTGCAACAAATTTTAATCCTACTCAATACAAAGTTTTTTTATCTGATATTGGTTATCTGGTCCCTGAAGGAGATGCTTTTCAGGTGAGTACCGAAAATGTCGATCATGAGATTGCAGCGCAAGCTGGCCCTCAACTAGTCGTGCCGGTAAAAAATGCTCGCTTTGCGCTGAATGCAGCCAATGCTCGTTGGGGCAGCTTATATGATGCGCTTTATGGCACAGATGCAATATCTGAATTAGATGGGGCAGAGCGAACAAAACAGTATAACCCTGTCAGAGGTAGCAAAGTCATCGCTTTCGCCAAGCAACATTTAGATACTGCTGCGCCATTAGTGACAGGGAGTCATGCTGATGCTGTAAGTTACTTTATAGAAGCAGACATATTACAAGTGCAGTTAGCCGGTGGCGACATTACCACTTTAGCCGAAGCTGAAAAGTTTGTTGGTTACCAAGGCCAAGTTGATAAGCCAAGTGCCATTTTACTGGTTAATAATGGCCTGCATATCGAAATTCAAATTGATCCAAACAGTGTCGTTGGTGCAAGTGATAATGCAGGCGTTAAAGACTTACTTGTTGAAGCTGCTGTTACCACCATTATGGACTGTGAAGATTCTGTCGCTGCGGTAGATGCTGAAGATAAAGTAGAAGTTTATCGAAATTGGCTAGGGTTAATGAACGGCACTTTATCAGCATCACTCATTAAAAACGGTAAAGAGATCGTCAGACAGCTCAATGATGACCGCGTATATAAGGCAACTAAAGGTCAGACAGTAACATTACCTGGCAGAAGTTTGTTGTTTGTCCGTAATGTTGGTCACTTAATGACAATTGATGCTGTGTTAGATAAAGAAGGTAATGAAGTTCCTGAAGGCTTACTGGATGGCATGGTCACCGTGCTTGCTGCAATTCATGACATCAAAGGAAACAATAATGGCCGCAGTAATAGCCGTAAAGGTTCAGTAAATATTGTAAAGCCTAAAATGCATGGCCCAGAAGAAGTACAGTTTACCTGTGACTTATTTGCTGCGATAGAAGATGCGCTGAAGCTGGCTAGAAATACCATTAAAGTCGGTATTATGGATGAAGAGCGCAGAACCACATTAAACTTGAAAGAGTGTATAAGAGTAGCCCAAGAACGTGTGGTATTTATCAATACTGGCTTTCTTGATAGAACTGGCGATGAGCTTCATACCTCTATGTTAGCAGGTGCATTTGTACCAAAATCTGTTATGAAACAACAGAAATGGATTGGCGCTTACGAAGATTGGAATGTCGATATCGGGCTTGAATGCGGCTTACAAGGTCGAGCTCAAATCGGTAAAGGTATGTGGCCTATGCCAGATGAAATGGCGTCGATGCTTGAGCAAAAATTATCACACCCAAAAGCTGGTGCTAATACAGCGTGGGTTCCATCGCCTAATGGCGCCGTACTTCATTCAACCCATTATCATCAGATTAATGTGGGTCAAGTTCAGCAACAAATCAAACAACGCAAGCGCGCGAGCATCGACGACTTGCTGACGATTCCTTTACTTGAAGAAGGAACAAATCTTACCAATGAGCAAATCACCTTTGAACTTGAAAATAATGCTCAGGGCATTTTAGGTTACGTTGTGCGCTGGATTGATCAAGGTGTGGGCTGCTCAAAGGTACCTGATATTAATAATGTCGGATTGATGGAAGACCGAGCGACATTAAGGATTTCATCGCAGTATTTAACCAACTGGCTTGAGCATGGTTTATGCACTGAAGAACAAGTTCTAGCGGCGCTGAAAAAAATGGCAGCAGTGGTGGACAGCCAAAACTCAGGTGATCCTCAATACATCAATATGGCACCTAACTTTGATGGTATCGCCTTTAAAGCGGCATCTGATTTGATTTTCAAAGGTAAAACACAACCCTCTGGATATACTGAACCTTTACTACACGCATACAGAATTAAAGCAAAGGCGAGTTAATTATATAAAAGATTAACTCTTTGTTTTATCAAGAAATGAAGCCCTCACTTTAAAAGATGAGGGCTTTTTGCTATTGGTTTTCCGCTTATGTTTTTTGACAGTATTCGGGACTGTATTAGGGGCAGTATTCGGGACTGTATTAGGGGCAGTATTCGAGACGATTTTTAAAAGAACAACCTCAGTCAGTTTATATAACTAACTCTAGATTAAATCATATTCTAAATAATAGTAATTATCGTTATCATTCTTTTTAATGTTTGTTGTATATGTTAGAGTTTTGCAACATTTTAGTTTGATTTAATCAGTTCAAGACTCTACTGGCACACTCATTATGATTAAAAAATCCACTTTCTCTGCGACCAAATGCCGTCATTTAATGGCAATTGTATTTGCATTAGTTACAGCCACAGTCATGATCCCCGGCATGACCGTCTATCTACCGCTTTCCTTTGAAGAACAAATCTTATTACCTATTTTATTGTTTCCATTTATCTGGTGCGGGTTATTTATTTACTGTTATATGTCAGAAAAAGCCTGGCAACCTTTATTACTTATGTCTGCTTTAACCATAAGCCATGGCGCTTTGAGTTATATGGCTCTGACTCAGGGAGGCGCAGCATGAAAAGCTTAACGATTAAGAAGTTATTTCAGATGCACAGCTGGGTTGGGATTTTGACTGGGATCTTGCTATTTATTGTCGCTTTTACAGGGGCTTTAGCTGTGTTTGCAAGGCCTGAACTCATTATATGGTCTAACGCCACAAACAGTGAAGTCCCGCAAGATGTCGCGCCGCAACAAGTGGAGCGATTAGTTAATCAATACAGCGAGAGGGTACCAGAGGCATTTACTGAGAACATTCACATCTATATGGCCACAGGCCACAATACCACTGAACTTACTTTGGTGTTTGAATCTCATCACGGTGACGACAATTATGATGTTCCGGTTGTGTATGCCTTTGAAATCAACAGTAACACGCTTGTTTTAGAGCGTGATTTTTATGGTGTGAGTAAAGAATATTATCAAGGTAGAAAAGACACTGCGGGTGCTTTTATCAGCCACTTTCATGCTGACTTGCATCTTGGGAGACCTGTGGGGCTTATTCTGACCGGCTTTATGGGATTAACCTTGATGATTTCGGTTATCACTGGGCTTTATATTCACCGAGATATGTTTAAACAGTTATTCACTTTCAGGCGGAAGAAAAGTTTTAGCATTGTCACCAGCGATGCTCACAAACTATTTGGTCTTTGGGGGAGTATTTTTCACTTGGTGATAGGGTTTACAGGAGCATTTTTAGGCTTAGCAACAGTTATTCTTCTACCAGCTGCTGCATACGTTAGCTTTAATGGCGATCAAGATAAATTGGTCGAAACCTTCACAGCAATGCCTGAGCCAGTTATTAGCCAACAATATCAACCTACCGAAATCGCTAACATCATGACCAGTATTACTCAGCGTGATGATAAAGCGACATTGCTTGATTTAACGGTAATGGCATTCAATGATGAAAACGCCAAAGTTTACGCCCGTATGATGGGCGGTGAAAACTTTGCTTCAGAATTGCTTGAATACCAAGGTAACGGAGACTTTTCAAAATCCATGACCAGCTTTGGTGACATTGGTGGTTGGGCGATCATTATTATTGAGTGGCTATTCCCACTGCATTTCGGCAATTTTGCAGGTGTGTTTGTCAAAATATTGTGGGGATTACTTGGGCTAACCACAGCGCTTATTCCGCTATCAGGTGTGATGATGTGGCTAGCTAAACGTAGCCGAGGCAATAACAGTGATTTGTCTGTTGTTGCTTATCAACGTTGGAACAGACTTATTATTGGCTCTTGCGGTGGCATTGTTCTCGCCTGTGCGGTGATGTTTCCTGCTCAAGTTATCCTTAATGCCAGTGTTCATGGCGTTGCTCAAAACACTTGGTTTGCGCCGTTATTTTTCGGCAGTTGGCTTGCTTGGCTAGTGTTGTGCTTATTACCTATCAATTACCGTAGTTTATTGCGAGTAAACTTGGTGATTGTTGCATTGGCATTGCTGGCGATTGTTCCTTTAAAAGTTTTTACCATTGATGGATATTTAGGTTTTGTTTTTGCTGAGCACTACCGTTTAGTCGCCAGTATTGATCTGGTGTTCTTATTACTCGGCGGGCTTGGTTGTTACGCTGTAACCAAACTGAACAAACAGCCATCAGGTGCCATTGAGCAGCAGTTAAACGAGGAAATCGCATGATTCTTTTCAGCTTTATTTTGGTTTTACTCGGGGTATATGTCAGCAAATATAGTCAAGGTCCGATGCCAGTTAAGCTTTGCATAATGGCTATTATGCTGATTGTTTCCTTATTCATTATGACCCCGTTAATTGGCATGGCTGCAGCGATTGTGGCGCTTATTGCCAGCTTATTACTGGCAGGTATTGTGGTAGCAATGGTAGTTAAACGAAGCTAGTTTCTGGTGGTGAATGTGTGAATGACCAAGCTAGAGGTGGGTGGGAGTGTGTTAGGAGTCAACAAATTCACTGTTGCTTAATTGCGGCTTGCTTAATTGTGGCTTGGTTAATTGCGACTTGCTTGTATACGGGAAGCTCTGTATCTCAGGGAGTATACAGGAATCTGTGTATCTCAGGGAGATAGTGCTGCAATCGAAAACCTTGCTATTAGTTTCTTTATATTTTATTTAAACACTAGATTGAAGTCACATACTAGAGTTAATGATATCTATTATGGCATCAGTAATTTCTGATTGAGAAGTGGCTGATGCGTAATAAAGCGAGTAGCCAACATCGATTGATGACAGTACTTCTTTGATGTTTAGTTGGGTTAGTTTTCCTTCATTGAATGCTTTTTCAGCTTGGCTGTCAGTCAACATTGCCCAGCCGTCAGATTCAAGTAATTTTAGTGCAGTCGTCAGACTTGATATCTTCCTAACATCGTAAGCCACAGTATAGAGCTCTCGATTATTTTGGTGCTGCTCTTCTAAAATGTATTGTTTGTGCGAGCGCAGCTCACTGAGGCTAAGAACACCATCTTTTGTTAGCGGATGATTAGGGTGGCAGTATACATTGAGTTTATAGCTGCCAAGGTTGACGAAGCTCAACTCATACTCAGGCGTGTTTGAAAGCCTATTTTGCAGAATAGAGATTTTGGCATTGTCATTCATGACCTCATTTAAAATGAAATCCCGATTGCCTACCAGCCAGTGAACCTTTAACAATGGATAGCGTTTACTCAGCCCGTTTTCAATCGCCGCTATCAAGTCAATTGGGGTTGAAAGTTCGTGATAAATTGTAAGCTCACTCATGGTGTTTGGTTGGGTGTTAAGTAAGCTTTGATTTAATAGCTTAGCACTCGCGATAATGAGCTTTGCTTGAGAATAAATCTGTTCCCCAACAGGAGTTGGTAAAATCTTTTTTCCCGAAACGGTTACAAGCTGCAGATTGTAAGTATCCTCAATGGCCTTTACATGCTCGCGGATGGTTGTTCTTTCTTTGTTTAAACTCCTAGATGCTTGGCTATAGCTCGACATTTCAACTGTGCAACAAAATGCGTGAAGCTGGTCTAAAGTAAACATGTTTCAACCTGAATGTATGGGACTCCCTTGCATAATGCGTTATTTAGTTTGGCTGTGCAATGCTATGTTAGGAGGGATTTGATAATAAACTGTGAGGGTTTACCAGTGAAAAACATCAACAAAGCAGGTTTAGGCATGTTAGTGGCTATGCTTTTGGGCTGTACTTCTGACACCGCAAGCAATGCGGTGAATATAGCAAGTCATGCTCCAGTGACCATTTATAAAGCTGGCACCTTAATAACACTGGCACAAGATGACGATGGGTCTTCAAATGCCGTCGCGGTTCAAGATGGAAAAATTATATCTGTTGGTGAACTAGACACTGTAAAAGCACAATTTAACCATCATAGTTCAGTGAGTGTTGATACATCTTTTGAAGATCGTGTGATGATGCCAGGATTTGTCGAACCACATATTCACCTGTGGTTAAGTGCTATTTTGATGGGGACAGAATTCATCACCCCTTCTGATTGGGCTCTTCCCCATGGGTATAGTAAAGGCGTGCAATCAGCTCAAGATTATAATAAACGTCTTATTGAAGTTGAGGCTAAGCATGATGCAGACAAGCCCTTAGTGACTTGGGGTTATCATCAATACTTCCATGGACAAGAAATGAATCGAGAATTCTTAGACTCGGTTTCTGATACTCGTCCAATCATTGTATGGCATCGTAGTTTTCACGAACTGTATTTTAATACCGCAGCAATAAAAATGTTTGGTTGGCAAGAAAGCGACTGGACAGGGGAAGGGCTAGCATTTGAACAAATGGATTGGAATAAGGGTCATGTATTTGAAAATGGCGGCAAGGTTCTACTGCCTGAGATAATGGCCTACCTCGTGGATAATGGGCTCTTTGCTATCGGTATGGAGCGAACTAAAGATTATGTGCATGCTGGAGGGATCACCACAGCTGTAGATCCTGGTGTTATTGCGACTAAAGATATGTATGACCAGATGGTTTCGGTGTTAATGGACGGTGACATGCCAATGGATTATTGGCTAATCCCTGCGGGTAACTTCACTTATACCATGGGGGGATTTGATGCTACTAAAGGTAAGGAAATAGCTGAAAGCCAGCGTGAACTCTACCAAGAGCAAGAGCAAATCCGTTGGCTGCCAAAGCACATAAAGCTGTTTTCTGACGGCGCTATGTATAGTCAATTAATGCAGTTAAAGGATGGTTACTTGGATGGTCGTCAAGGCGAGTGGATGCAACCTCCAGAGCAATTAGAGGATAGCATGCGACCTTATTGGAAAGATGATTACACTATCATTGTTCATGCCAATGGAGATCTGGGTTTTGAAGCTGCTATTGATGTGGTAGAAACACTTGCTAAAGAACAACCCCGTGAAGATCACCGTACCGGTTTTCATCATCTAGGTATTACTGATAAATCCGATATATCACGTGCCGTTGAACAAGGCTCTAACTTTAGCGTCAATCCCTATTACACGCATATTCTAGCCGAGAACTACTCAGAAAATGGTGTTGGTAAAGACAGAGCTGAAGTGATGGCAAGAGGACAGTCAATCATTGAACAGGGCGGTTTACTTTCATTGCATTCCGATGCTCCTATGGCGCCAGCTCAGCCTCTATCTATGGTTTGGGCGGCGGTCAATCGGATAGGTCTTTCTGGTACTCGTGTCATGGGAGCCCAAGAGCGTATTTCAGTCGATGAGGCGCTAAGGGCGATAACAATTAACGCTGCTTATACCGCTCGTTTAGAGAATGAAATTGGCACGATAGAGGTAGGTAAATACGCCGACTTTGCGGTACTTGATGCTAACCCATATAAAATAGATCCTAAGGAGCTCAATACCATCGAAGTCGATGCAACAATATATCGTGGCAGCGTATATCCAGTTGCGAAAAGTGGTCTTGGCATGCAGATGACCATGAATACTCAACGAGCGATGATGTTGGCGGGGCACGAGCATGATCACGGCGAAGACCATGATGTTTGTAGTATGAGTCTGTTTCTTCAGAACGCGATGTAAAGTCGTTAATTAGAGACTAGGGCGCTAGCATGTTTATGCCTCAAAGCTTGTTAGCAGCTTTAGTCAGCTAATGATTTCTATATTTGGATAAAAATCTAAATCAAAGTCTAAATCAAAGTCGTGGCGCTTCGCCCACACCTGATTCAAATCGTAAATTCCTTTCTGTATTTCCAAACTCCGTTTGGATTAAGGTCGTGGGTTTTCCACCCACACCCGACCAAGAGGGTATCAACAGCAATACCCTCTTGGATCACCTTGCCGCCCCTATCGAAAAATGCTGAAAAGCGCATATTTTCAACGGGGATTGCTCCAGCTTTCTACCTCGCTTGTAGACTACTTCGGACTTATTCGAAAATGCTAACGCTTCCGATGGGCCGTCCATGGCCCGACGAAAGCTAGCCTGACGTCCTGTCAGGCTCACGCTATTTTCTCTGCGTCCTCAATTCAATTTAATCTTCTAGCTAATTAGAACTAGATATTTTAGTTCTTTAAATTGACATAAATAGAGTTAATTCGAAGAGATGAAAATTCCGGTGTAAGCACGGCTGTGACCGTCCATGACATGGACGTCATGGTCGAGCTTTCAGGGATGAACTTGCAGCGTGTCACAGTCGTGCTTGCACGATAGCCTGCGGCAGGCAATAGATTAGATTGAAGTGATGCTCTTAAGTAATTGAGCCAATATAGATGAAGTACAACACATAAACGGATAACTCGTTTTTGCCCCAAAGCTTGTTAGCCTTTTATATACCTGTGTTTATATACAGTTATATGTAAAAGGCTGCAATTGATAGCATTTGCTTCTCGTTATGTAAAAGCAAAAATTCTCGGATTCACTAATCAAACAACTCTATGCCGTTGAAAAATAAATATTTTACTCTGCGAGAGGTTTACATAACGACCCAAGTTAATTCTCGGTTATCTCAATTCTCGGTTTTATCCAGTATTTAGTCGATTGATTTAAATTTTGATGGCTGTTAAGTTATTAAAATTATTAATAAATTAAGCTGAAAAGTGATTGAGTGTTGGTAAGTAACCTAGGGGTGTTTATCGGAATTCTCGCTAATAAGCTGTTAACCCCTAAAGGAGAGAGACGTGATCGTAGTGGGAGAGACTGACTCCTTTGAAAGAAAGTATATGGAGAAATTCAGAGCATTTGCTTCTGAGTATGGAGAGTTCATCAACTATGAACATGATCGAGGTGCTAGAGATATTGGAATGCACCTTACACGTAAACTTTCTTCGGGGAAAGAACAGCTGACTAGCGCTCTCGTATGGTTTCAAATGAAAGGTAAAATGGCAAAAACCATTTCATTAGAAGACTATGAGAAAAGCGAGGAAGTAAAAATATCATTATCAGTTAACCACCTTCGATATTGGTTTTTACAACCAATGCCGACTTATCTTGTTCTTTTTATTGAATCAGCGGAAGAATTCTTAATTCTTAACATCTCTGAGTACGTAAAAAATACTTGGGGCAGAGAAATTCTTACGCTAAACCAAGAGACTGCAACAATTAATGTTCCCACGGACAGCAAGCTAGATTCACAGGCATTTCGTCTTATTTTGCAAGAAAACGACATCAAAGAATGGAAGAAAGCTCTTGGGGACGAAAACGAACATGTGGATGTCTGCTATCGAGACTACGACCTAATTTGGCACTTAGCAACAGCTGAGAGCAGAGCGGTATCTCATAAGTTAGAGTTTTGGGATTGGCAAAGCAAGACTAGAAGCCAGCTCTATATTTATGAAGAAAGTGAAACTGAAAAAGTGGTCCTTAGGGAACATTGGCAGTACATGATGAGCATTGAACAATTAGAGGATGCATATCCTTATATAGAGTTTTTTGTAGATCAAGATGCTCAAGATTGGTGGGCTGATGAAGATGATAACGAAGTTCCTGATGTAGTGTTATCAAATGGAGATGTCATGTCTGGTGTTAATGCCGCTTACGAGTATTTTGCATACGAGTGTGGAATTCGCTTGAATGACATAGGCCTGCAAATGTTTGAGTGGATTAAGTTTATGTCGGAGATTGGCTTGATTGAAATAAAACCAGGTAAAAGTGAATTTGTAAGTTTTGCTCCTTGGCATAGTAGATCTGTGTAATAGGTTAACAAGGCGCTGCTGTCGGACAAATTCTCCGCTGCGCTCTAAATTTGCCGCAGAGCGCGGCGTTATATGCCAGTGTTACCCGATACTTTCGGTATCAATAAATAAGGAAATAAAATGAGTCGTTGGACTGAACAATTCGAAAACCATCCCTTTCAGGCTAGCTGGAAAGGCATTCTTGAAGCAGTAGAAGAAGTTACTATTGATGATGAAACGATTGTTACAAGTGTTGAAGAAATCGCAAGACTAAATAAAGTTGTAACATACTTAAATGGGTTGCTTAAATCTTGTGATCCAGAATTAATTCCTATTTCTATATGGCAGAACTTCCATACTCAATCAAACTCTTGCTTGCAACAAATAAATAGTTATAACAGCAATAGAAATATTGGTCACATAATTAATGCAAACAATCACTTGGATAACTTGTTAACATATATCAGACCATATCAAGTAGTTGCTGGTAAAGCTGCTCAATCTGCTAGCGCTTCATTTGTTGCTTATACAAAAACAATAAATTCAAATATTACTTCGTTTCAAAAAGAAGCCAGCGCACTTTTGATTGAAATTAATCAATTTAAAAATGTAGCTGAAAATGAGGCTGCAGAATCCGAGGCAGCAAACACTCGAATAAAAGAATTAGAAACAAGCTATTTTGATAATGCTGAAGACGAAAGCCTAGCTACTAGAATTAATAGATTTGAAGAAAAACTTGAAGAAAACTATGTGAAAATTCAAAGGTACAAAGCTGAGTTGCTAGATGGTGACTCAGACAATGAATCTATCTCAACAGAAATCAATAACGCTCTTGAACTCGCAGAAACAGATTCTGAAAATATTAAAGAATTACTCAATGATGTTAAAAATAAACTGACAGACTTTAAGCAATATCACACAGTTGTTTTTGGTGTGAAAAATGATGAGGGAAGCTTTGAGGGTGGTTTAAAATCTGAAATTATCGCACGAGAGAAACATTTAGAAGAATTTAAGAAGCAACAAGAGTTAAAATACAAAACTTTAAATAATGAAATTGAAAGCTTACTGCCAGGTGCAACAAGTGCTGGCTTAGCTACCGCTTATCACGAGCTTAAAGAGTCTTTTAACGCCCCGATTAAAACGTATTCTAAATTATTTTATAGCTCGATAACTGCTCTAGTTTTGGTAGCGTTTTTATCAATAACCAAAGAGGTAGGCTGGTTCTTTATTAAGTTCGTAGAAGTAACTGACCTTAGTAAACTTGTTTCGAATATTTTGTATAAGTTACCTATTGTCCTTCCTGTTCTATGGCTGACTATATTTGCATCGAAAAGAAGAAGTGAGACACAAAGGTTACAACAAGAATATGCTCACAAAGAGGCGTTGGCTAAGTCATACCAAAATTTCAAAATGCAAATTGAAGCGTTAGAACAATCAGACCCAGCATTAATGAATAAGCTCTTAAGCTCCGCTATTGATGCTGTATCTAAAAATGCTTCTGACACATTGGATAAAAAACACGGTGACAAAACTCCTATGAATGAAGGTGTTGAAGGTTTTTTAAGTTCATTAGAACGAGCAAAAAAAGCTGTTACTTCATAGGCATATAACAAGTTGCTTAAACGGAAACAAACAGCTGGCTGTGCTTCGTTCCTCGCTATTATAGCCAGCCTTTTAGTCGCTTAGCAAAGCGTTATATGCATTACCAGTTTATAAACAAGAGTTATTATGAATCCAATAGATAAAATTACTGAACCTACATTTACAAACTCGTCGAAAGGGTTGCTTACCCTTTTTTGCATAGGTTTAGTCCATACCGTAATTGGCGTTGATTTAACCAGTACAGAAATAGCTATTCCTTGGTTTCCATCTATCAACTTTCCAAATCCAGAACGAATAACATATTTGTATTGGGGACTTGTAGTATTTGCAATGTATCGCTATACGCTTTACCACCTCCACATAATCAGAAATGGATATTGCAGAGCGTTAATGATGTTCCTGAATTCAAGTTCTTTAGGAAAAAATTTCATAGATAAGAATGTGTTTTCAGATGGTATAACTCATCAAGTCTCATTTGAAGATGACGGAGAGTCAGCCCCTACTATAAAAATCCAACACTATACATATGATGGAGATCCAGAGGCCCCTACCCAAGATGATAATGGTTGGGATTTAGCTGCTTCTGTTGAGTTTGTATTCACTGATGAATATGCACTAGAAAAAATAACATTTTCTGAAAACCCAACGTATGATTTTGAAGAAATGGCTTTAAAAAAGCCTGAAGTTCGGGAATCTTGGGGGCTAAAAGAGTTTATTTATGATGATCATTCCTCAACCTTCAAATCTGCAAAGATTAATGATTTCAAGCTGAGATACGGACTTAGGTTTAACGTACTTCGTAACTACTTAAAAATACTGATGAGTAGTAAAGATGAATTCGATTTGTTGGTGCCATTGCTTCTAAATCTCACATTGCTCGTATTATGGTTAGCTGGTTTGTTACTTAATTCATTCTAGCTGGTAGCTAGGATTGAAAATCATGCATATAACAAAGCAATTAAGTCGGATTCCATACGCGTACCGACTCCCTACGCTCAAACATAGCACGCGTATGTCACCGCTTAACGCGGTGTTATAAGCCACGGAGGCATAGGTGGAATTTAATTATTGGTACATTACTTTAGCAATTATAATTTTAATAAATTTAGCTGCTTCCATATATTTAGTAAAACGAGATGATTTAGAGCAATTCCAAAAAGTAGCTCAAATAATTTTGGTTTGGTTAATTCCTTTGGTTGCCGCAGTTGGCTTGTGGGCATTTAATCGTTCTCAAGATATGCCTGTTAGCTCATCTAAATCCTTCGGTGGTGGCGTAAATAAAAATACAGACATCACAGGTACTGGTGATTAACTGGCTTATTACAAGAGATTATGGTTACTCTAATCTTTAAAGTCTCTAAATCTTCTACATCGTTCCTGTCCAGATATGAGCCAGACACAATGTATTCTGCAGTTCAAGTGGAGGTTGAGGCTGGCTTTAAAGGCTTGGTGATATAGAGTCATTGTTTGCCTCCCCCATGATGAGGAGGCAATGGTGGTTCAATGTATTCAAGCGTTTAAACCTTAGAATGAGGTTTAAAATGGCGCATAGCTATCCGCTGCAGCTGAAGGTACTGTCCAGCGAGTTTGAGCATCTTGATTGTTACTTGGTGCATTTCTCATTGGTATATATCCATTGTCGCCATACAGCCAAAGTACGATGTTAGAACGTTCTCCGCTGATTATTGGTTGCGCGGCATGAGGAACATGGCCTCGATGGATTAACGCTGTGCCTGGCTCAAAACGCTGCTCAACCAATTTACCTGTACTTTGATCGTAGAAGTTAACTCCTGAGCCAGAATAATCCTCACCTGGTAAGTTAAGATTAATATTAAGCGTTACCGAGGATGCATCTGAATGCATACGTAGTGAAGTATCTTTATTCGCTTCGTATCGGATTGAGAACCCAAACATTTGGGTTCT
>NZ_VKHR01000101.1 GCF_009663145.1 Shewanella sp. TC10 | reverse complement strand
CTCTTTATTCTAATGGCAGCACTGATGCTGGTAATACAGAAACATTAACTGGATTGTTAGCTGCTGGCGAAAGTATTGTATTTCATAACAGTGCTGCAGATGATGAGTTTAAAGTAGGTACAGAATCTACTGTGACTTACTTTAATGGTGACGATGCACTCGTACTAGCAAAAGACGGCGTTGTGATTGATCGCTTGGGTCGAGTAGGTGAAGACCCAGGTTCTGAATGGACTGATGCGAACGATGCTAATTTCTCAACCAAAGATAAAACCCTAAGACGCAAAGAAAGTGTCACCGTGGGTGATACCGATGCGACCTTGGCGTTTCCTGGTGATGATAACCAATGGGTGACTTTTGATAAAGATACTTCAGATGGTTTAGGTTGTGCTGGCGAAAGTGCTTGTGGTGATACGCCAGTGGTGCCTGATCCAGATCCTGACTTAGGGCCTTGTTCTGGTTGTGAGGAGCTTACCCCAGTTGCTGACCCTGACACTTTTGATCCAAATGCTTACTACACTGATGTGCTTAATGGTAAGTTTGAAGACACAGATGCAATGAAAAATGCAATTTCTACAGTAATTGCTTCAGGTCATCAACAACTAACCTATTCACAAGTGTGGACAACGCTTTCATACTCGGATGAAGATCCAGCTAACAGCAGTAATGTGATTGAGCTATATACCGGTTTATCAGTATCTAAGCAAAATAATGGTGGCAATACCAGTGACTGGAACCGTGAACATGTTTGGGCTAAAAGCCATGGTTTTCCGAGTGAGTCGCAATTAGGTTATACCGATGCTCATCATTTACGTCCAACGAATGTAAAAGTTAACTCAACTCGTAGCAACTATGACTTTAATGAGTGTAGTGATACCGGTGTTGAGGTTACTGAAGCACCGGGCAACTACCTTGATACTGCAGCACGTTGTTTTGAGCCTAGAGATGAAGTCAAAGGTGATGTGGCGCGTATGATCATGTACATGGATACTCGTTACCAAGGCAACGACAGTAATATGCCCGACTTGATCACAGTTGACCGAATAACGACTGCAGATGAAGTATCAAACAATGAGCCACTGCATGGCAAGCTATGTACGCTATATAACTGGCATCAACAAGATCCTGTCGATGCTAGAGATACACTACGTAACGACATGGTTTACAAATATCAAGGTAACCGTAACCCGTTTATTGATTACCCAGAATGGGTTCAACAAGTGTACGGCGACCAATGTGGTGATCCGCTAAACCCAGAACTTGATGTTGATATCATTATCGAAGCACCTGACAGCGTTAATGAAACTGAAGCATTTACTATTGATGCATCAGCAACAATGGCTGAAGAGGGTAGTGAACTCAGCTTTACTTGGGAACAAACTGCTGGTCCTGAACTCACCTTTGATGCTTCTAGTAAAGTTTTAGCACTGACTGCTCCAGAAGTGACAGCTGATACTTCATTAGAATTTGTACTTACAGTGAGCGATGGCGCACTTGAAACCACGCAAACAGTCACAGTGTCAGTTGTAAATGTACCTTTATCATTTGATATTAGTTTCAGTGGCAACACTGAAGTTAATGAAGGTGAGAGTACCGTTATTACAGCGAGTATTGCGAATGAACCTGCTGGTCTAGAGTACAGCTGGAGTCAGATTTCTGGTGAAGCTGCGGAGTATTCTAATGATGGTTTAGTGCTAAATGTGAATACTCCAGAAGTGTCTGTTGACCAAACATTGGTGTTTCAATTAGTTGTAACTGATGGAGAAGAACAGTTTACTACGTCAGTGAATATTAATGTGAACAACCAACAAGATGATGGTTGGAGTAAGCCTGATGGCGCTGGTAGTTTAGGGGCGAGTTTATTACTTGTGCTTCCTTTACTATGGCGTCGCCGCCAGTCTTAATGGTATGCACGAGTTAAGGCTGTAGTGAGAATAATCTTACTGCTTGCTTAACGAAGCTGTTAACGAATAAAAAGCCACTCATTGAGTGGCTTTTTATTGGGTCAACAACCTTAAGATTAATGGTTAGACGGTTGTTCTAGTTTTTCCATCACTTGCTTTAAGCTAAAGCTTGCTGCTTTTTGCCTTGGTGGATACTCCTTAAATGTTTCTAAGAAAGTTGCTACATAGGCTTGAGCTGGCACTAGCAAGTATGCTCGGTCGATTAACCAATCATAATAAGTGTTAGAAGTACGGTCAGCTGTTTCGTATGGATCCATACGTAAGTTGAAAATTTTAGGTAAACGCAATTCTACAAAAGGTTCAGCCCAAATTTGTAGGGTTCCTGTAACGCGTTGCTCTAAAAATACCGCTTTCCAGTTTTTATAACGAAGAGCTGCTAAATCACCGTCGTCGGTGAAGTAGAAGATCTCCTCACGTGGTCCAGTTTTCTCTTTACCGGTTAGGTAAGGGAGGAAGTTATATCCATCAAGGTGGTTTTTAAACTTCTTGCCGTTGGCGCTGAAACCTTTCAATAGTTTATCTTTGATTTTAGTATCACCCGCCGCTGCGGCGAATGTTGGCAGCCAATCCATGTGATGCATTATTTCATTGGATACACTGCCTGGTTCAATATTTCCTGGCCATCTCACCATAGCAGGTACGCGGAATGCACCTTCCCAACTGGTGTTTTTCTCACTTCTAAATGGGGTTAAGCCAGCGTCTGGCCAAGTGTTCATGTGCGGGCCATTATCAGTTGAGTAAAATACGATGGTATTATCTTTGATACCTAAATCATCGACTTTCTTAAGTAACTGACCAACATGGTTATCATGTTCAACCATACCGTCAGCATAATTACTTAACCCACTCGAGCCTTGCAGCTCTGGTTTGATATGGGTGCGGAAATGCATACGAGTACCATTCCACCAAACAAAGAATGGTTTTTTAGACTTGACGCTTTTTTCCATGAAGTCGATAGCCGCAGAAACGGTTTCATCGTCGATGGTTTCCATTCTTTTCTTGTTGAGCGGGCCAGTATCTTCAATCTTTCCATCAGCTGAAGATTTGATCACACCACGAGGGCCGAATTTTTTCAGGAATTCAGGATCTTTTGGGTAATCTATATTTTCAGGCTCTTCTTCAGCATTGAGGTGATATAGGTTACCTAAAAACTCATCAAAGCCATGGGCAGTTGGTAAAAATTCATCTTTGTCACCAAGGTGATTTTTACCAAATTGACCGGTAGCGTAGCCCAATGGTTTTAATACTTCAGCAATAGTGGCATCTTCAGCTTGTAAGCCGATATCAGCGCCCGGAAGACCGACTTTACTCAAACCTGTCCTGAATACACTTTGGCCAGTAATAAAGGTTGAGCGGCCTGCAGTACATGATTGCTCTCCGTAATAGTCGGTGAACATCATTCCTTCTTTAGCGATGCTATCAATGCTAGGTGTTTGATAACCCATTAAGCCAAATGTGTAAGCACTGACGTTGGCCTGGCCAATATCATCACCCCATATAACTAATATGTTGGGTTTACTTGCAGCTGATGCGCTTGCTGTAAGTAGCCCCAAGGTAACTGCAGCAGTTACTCCGAGGAACTTCTTCATTCTAACCATGTTTATTTCCCTATATGACTGAAGGTTCAAGTTTGGCGCTCAAAAAAGCACCAGTTAATAACTTAGCAGCTAAATTAGTGATTTAACAAGTAGCCGTTCGGTGTGTTTACATTAGTAATGTCTTTTTCAGTATAGGCATAGATTTACCGAATGTTTAAAAACTAAACAATAACTAATACAGGGATATGACAGATAAAGATCACTCTTTTAAATTAAAGAAGGAAGTAAGAAGTGTTTTACTGTTACGAGGATATTTGAGGAATTTTAGACACAAAAAAGCCACTCTATTGAGTGGCTGTTCTGTATATGGTGCCGGCACCAAGAGTCGAACTCGGGACCTACTGATTACAAGTCAGTTGCTCTACCAACTGAGCTATGCCGGCTTATCTTTTTAACAGTGATAACACTATTAAATAAATTGTGGTGCCCGAACCCGGAATCGAACCAGGGACACGAGGATTTTCAATCCTCTGCTCTACCGACTGAGCTATTCGGGCAACTAAACTAAGCGTTAGTTTGCTACTTCAAACTAGATACTAAGCTAACTTATAACTAAGTTATAAATGCCTGTGTCGTTTGGAGTGCGCACATAGTATAGAGGTGGTTTACATTCTGCAAGTGGTTTTTAAGCTTTTATCGCTGATATATAACTGCATGTTGTATTAGTGAGCAATTACCTGCTTAAGAATGTGAATATTGCTCATTTATGCAAGGCTATGGCGCCCTCAAGCTCATTTTCACAGTCTACTAAATACTAGTAAGGGAATTAAATTACAGATACAAAAAAGCCACTCAATAGAGTGGCTTTTTTGTATCTGTAATTTAATTCCCTTACTAG
>NZ_VKHR01000007.1 GCF_009663145.1 Shewanella sp. TC10 | reverse complement strand
AACGCTTGCTTTAATTTCTCGAAATACATCAAGAAAAATAAAATAGTGGTATCCCCTAGGGGATTCGAACCCCTGTTACCGCCGTGAAAGGGCGGTGTCCTAGGCCTCTAGACGAAGGGGACCCGGACTGCATTAGACTCTGCAAAGAGTGAATACTCATTAAGTTCTGTAGGCTAAAACTYAACGCTTGCTTTAATTTCTCGAARTRMATCAAGAAAAATAAAATAGTGGTATCCCCTAGGGGATTCGAACCCCTGTTACCGCCGTGAAAGGGCGGTGTCCTAGGCCTCTAGACGAAGGGGACCCGGACTGCATTAGACTCTGCAAAGAGTGAATACTCATTAAGTTCTGTAGGCTAAAACTTAACGCTTGCTTTAATTTCTCGAAATGACATCAAGAAAAATAAAATAGTGGTATCCCCTAGGGGATTCGAACCCCTGTTACCGCCGTGAAAGGGCGGTGTCCTAGGCCTCTAGACGAAGGGGACCCGGACATATTGTTTTACTTCTAATATAACGAAGACCTATAAGTAACACTTTAGAAGGCTGTTAAAGTGAAACCGCCGTGCTCTTATTAAAATAGCGCGGTGTCCTAGGCTCTCTCTTCTTTAATCGAAGGGGACCCAGACTGGCGTTATACTCTACCAAAGAGTGAATACTCATTAAGTTCTGTAGGCTAAAACTTAACGCTTGCTTTAATTTCTCGAAATACATCAAGAAAAATAAAATAGTGGTATCCCCTAGGGGATTCGAACCCCTGTTACCGCCGTGAAAGGGCGGTGTCCTAGGCCTCTAGACGAAGGGGACCCGGACATATTGTTTTACTTCTAATATAACGAAGACCTATAAGTAACACTTTAGAAGGCTGTTAAAGTGAAACCGCCGTGCTCTTATTAAAACAGCGCGGTGTCCTAGGCTCTCTCTTCTTTAATCGAAGGGGACCCGGACTGCATTAGACTCTGCAAAGAGTGAATACTCATTAAGTTCTGTAGGCTAAAACTCAACGCTTGCTTTAATTTCTCGAAATACATCAAGAAAAATAAAATAGTGGTATCCCCTAGGGGATTCGAACCCCTGTTACCGCCGTGAAAGGGCGGTGTCCTAGGCCTCTAGACGAAGGGGACCCGGACTTACGTTTAGACTCCGTAAGGGAGTGAATACTCATTAAGTTCTGTAGGCTAAAACTCAACGCTTGCTTTAATTTCTCGAAATGAATCAAGAAAAATAAAATAGTGGTATCCCCTAGGGGATTCGAACCCCTGTTACCGCCGTGAAAGGGCGGTGTCCTAGGCCTCTAGACGAAGGGGACCCGGACTGGCGTTATACTCTACCAAAGAGTGAATACTCATTAAGTTCTGTAGGCTAAAACTCAACGCTTGCTTTAATTTCTCGAAATACATCAAGAAAAATAAAATAGTGGTATCCCCTAGGGGATTCGAACCCCTGTTACCGCCGTGAAAGGGCGGTGTCCTAGGCCTCTAGACGAAGGGGACCCGGACTGCATTAGACTCTGCAAAGAGTGAATACTCATTAAGTTCTGTAGGCTAAAACTTAACGCTTGCTTTAATTTCTCGAAGTACATCAAGAAAAATAAAATAGTGGTATCCCCTAGGGGATTCGAACCCCTGTTACCGCCGTGAAAGGGCGGTGTCCTAGGCCTCTAGACGAAGGGGACCCGGACTGCATTAGACTCTGCAAAGAGTGAATACTCATTAAGTTCTGTAGGCTAAAACTTAACGCTTTGATTTAAATATAATTGGTGGAGCTACACGGGATCGAACCGTGGACCTCTTCGCTGCCAGCGAAGCGCTCTCCCAGCTGAGCTATAGCCCCTCAACTATACTTAATACATTTGGACATGCTGCGATAAATAATCACGTTGTGTCTCAACTGCGAGGCGCATTCTATGCAGCCTGCCCAAAAGTGTCAACTCGTTTTTTAAGAATTTATTCTATCTGCTACAAAATCAATCGCTTTGGATATTCTTTGTTCGCAACGAGCCTTTCCAACTAAAAATATGGTTAAATCTACAGCAGGAGACATGCCAGCGCCTGTAACCGCTACACGTAAAGGCATTCCGACTTTACCCATACCCACTTCAAGTTCTGCAGCTGTATCTTCAATTGCTTGATGAATTGCTTCAACTGTCCATTCTGGTAATGCAGAAATTTTTTGTTGGATAAGCTTTAAAGGTTCCATAGCAACGCCACGCAAATGCTTTTTAGCAGCATTTTCGTCGAATGCTTCGAAATCTTCATAGAAGTAACGGCTAGATGCGGCTAGATCTTTAAGTGTTTTCGCTCTTTCTGCTAATGCTGTTACGACTTCAGCTAATGCTGGGCCATTTGCTGTATCAATTTTTTGGTCATCCATGTGCCATTGAAGATGCTTTGCTACATATTCTGGAGCAAGTTCTTTAATGTAGTGTTGGTTCAACCAATTCAGTTTTTCAGTATTAAAGGCAGAAGCGGCTTTATTGATATCGTCTAGTTTAAATAACGAAATCATTTCTTCCATAGAGAAAACTTCTTGGTCGCCATGTGACCAGCCTAAACGAACTAGGTAATTGAGCAGAGCTTCTGGTAAATAACCATCATCACGGTACTGCATAACGCCAACTGCACCATGACGTTTTGACAATTTAGCGCCATCATCACCTAAAATCATCGATACGTGAGCATATTCTGGTACTGGTGCACCTAATGCTTTAAGAATATTGATTTGGCGTGGGGTGTTATTGATATGATCTTCACCACGTACAACACAAGTAATCCCCATATCCCAGTCATCAACAACAACACAGAAGTTGTAAGTCGGTGTACCTTCTGTACGGGCGATAATTAAGTCATCTAATGTGTCATTAGCAAATTCGATACGACCACGTACGTGATCATCAAACACAACACTACCTTCGGTTGGGTTTTTGAAGCGAATAACAAATGGCTCGTCAGTATCACGAGGTTCAAGATCGCGACAGCGGCCATCATACTTTTGTGATTCGCCATTGGCTGCTTGTTCTTCACGCATTGCTTCAATACGTTCACGAGAACAGTAACACTTATAAGCAGTGCCTTCTTCTAGCATTTGAGCAATGATTTCGTTGTAGCGATCGAAACGTTTAGTTTGGTAATAAGGACCTTCGTCCCAAGTAAGACCTAACCATTCCATTCCTTCAAGAATTGCTGCGCAAGCTTCAGGAGTTGAACGTTCAATATCAGTATCTTCTACACGTAAAACAAACTCGCCTTGGTTTGCACGGGCATAAAGCCAAGAATAAAGTGCTGTACGAGCACCACCTACATGTAAAAAGCCTGTTGGGCTAGGAGCAAAACGCGTCTTAGTTGTCATAATGGGACACTGACCTATTTCAAAAACGTCTATATAAAGACAGATATAATAAAGTGGCCGATATTCTATACCCAAACCACCTTGTTATGCGAGTTTCGCTATTGATAATTTAAGCTACATCAATAAGCAGAGTAATAAAGCACACTATAAGCAAAAAACTATAGTTAAAGAGAGAGGTGATTGCTTAATTGAAATGACAATGTTTTTGCTTTTGTTTTAGCGAAATTGGTTAGGAGCTTAATCAAGTCATTTTAATCACAGATTAGTTGATTTAAATTTCTGAGTTAATTGATTCGCTGCTCAAGAAGTCAAAACGCTAACCCTTAGCCCCTCATCTTAAAACTGCAACCTTAGTGCTAATCAACTGCTAGATGATTATTGTAAGGTTTTACCAGTCACTCACATGCTAATAGTTGGTGCGTGTTAATTGGAAGGTGTTGTTAAGTTACTTATTCACTATGATTAAGGTTATCTTTTTAGCGAACTATTGCAGTTAAAGCGTTTAACAATTCAACAAACAGCACGTTTTTACTGCGGCTGAGCTTTTTTAGTGAAAAATTCGTTGACAGTATTTCGTTGCTCCCTATAATACGGCCCCACACAGCGAGGTCGATTAGCTCAGCTGGGAGAGCACCTCCCTTACAAGGAGGGGGTCACTGGTTCGAGCCCAGTATCGACCACCATTCTTTTTTAAGAATTAAATCATTGTGTAAATCCCAGGTCGATTAGCTCAGCTGGGAGAGCACCTCCCTTACAAGGAGGGGGTCACTGGTTCGAGCCCAGTATCGACCACCATTCTTTTCATAAAGAATTAAAACATTATGAAATCCCAGGTCGATTAGCTCAGCTGGGAGAGCACCTCCCTTACAAGGAGGGGGTCACTGGTTCGAGCCCAGTATCGACCACCATTCTTTTCATAAAGAATTAAAACATTGTGAAATCCCAGGTCGATTAGCTCAGCTGGGAGAGCACCTCCCTTACAAGGAGGGGGTCACTGGTTCGAGCCCAGTATCGACCACCATTCTTTTTTTCATAAAGAATTAAAACATTATGAAATCCCAGGTCGATTAGCTCAGCTGGGAGAGCACCTCCCTTACAAGGAGGGGGTCACTGGTTCGAGCCCAGTATCGACCACCATTCTTTTTTTTCATAAAGAATTAAAACATTATGAAATCCCAGGTCGATTAGCTCAGCTGGGAGAGCACCTCCCTTACAAGGAGGGGGTCACTGGTTCGAGCCCAGTATCGACCACCATTCTTTTCGTAAAGAATTAAAACATTATGAAATCCCAGGTCGATTAGCTCAGCTGGGAGAGCACCTCCCTTACAAGGAGGGGGTCACTGGTTCGAGCCCAGTATCGACCACCATTTCTTCTGTTTTACCTCTCGTTTGTTTTATCTCTAAATAATTCTTAAAAATCATTAAAACTTTATTTGTTGATTTACATTCATGTAGCAATTTCTCTTGAATAAATGAACTTTGAATAAATGCACTTTGAATAATTGTTTCTTGAATAGCAGCACCTTAAATAACAGCACCTTAAATAAATGCACTTGAATAAGTACATCTTGATTATTAGTGTTTGCATACTTAGCTCAACTCTATTTAACCTTTGTTGTGCTAATAAATTTGCCAGATACAAACATCAAGACCTAAAAAAGCCGCTCAACATTATATTGAATGGCTTTTTTGCATCATTAGCGTCTAGAAATTAGCGTCTAGATTTGGACTTTTACGCTTAATCTATGCCTAAGAATCCGCCGGTTTGGTGTGCCCAAAGTTGTGCATATATGCCACCCGATTTAATCAATTCCTGATGGGTGCCTTGCTCCACTATTTTGCCTTTATCTAAAACGATGAGTCTGTCCATGGCGGCAATAGTTGATAATCGATGAGCAATGGCAATAACCGTTTTACCTTGCATTAGTTCATACAAACTTTCTTGAATCGCAGCTTCAACTTCGGAGTCTAGCGCTGATGTTGCTTCATCCAGTAGCAGAATAGGCGCGTTCTTTAGTAATACCCGAGCAATAGCGATACGTTGACGTTGGCCGCCAGATAGTTTCACACCCCGTTCACCGACTTGTGCATCAAGACCAGTATTACCAAATGGATCTGATAGATCTTTGATAAACTCACTGGCTTGGGCTTGTTCAATCGCTGCTAATAATTGCTCATCAGATGCAGTTGGGTCACCATACAAAATGTTTTCACGAATTGAGCGATGCAGTAATGAGGTATCTTGGGTCACCATACCAATCATTGAACGCAAAGAGTCCTGGGTGACATCGGTAATTTTTTGATCGTCAATGGCAACATGACCTTTTTCAACATCATGAAATCGCATCAGCAGATTAACTAATGTTGATTTACCCGCACCAGAGCGACCCACTAAACCTACTTTTTCACCCGCCTTGATGTTTAAGTTCAGGTCGTTAATAACACCCGATTCTTCACCATAATTGAAACTGACGTCATTAAAATCAATTTTACCGTTATCAACCTGGATATCTTTTGCATCGGTTTTGTCTTCAATTTCAATGGGTTTTGACAAGGTATTCATGCCATCTGTCACTGTACCGATATTTTCGAATAGTGAACTGATTTCCCACATGATCCATTGAGACATACCGTTAAGACGCAGTGCCAAGCTAACGGCTATAGCAATGGCACCCACAGTGATGGCGTTATCAGCCCATAACCAAATCGATACCGCGGCAATGGTAAATGCCAATAAATAGTTTATCGCCTGAACCAACACATTAATGATTGTTACAAGGCGCATTTGGCCATAAACCGTGTGTAAAAAGCCGGTCATGCTGTCTTGTGCATAATCTGCTTCTTGTTTGGTATGGGAAAATAATTTAACCGTTGAAATGTTAGTGTAACTATCAACAATGCGGCCCGTCATCGTAGAGCGAGCATCGGCTTGTTTAGCTGATATCGCTTTCAGTTTCGGGACTAATTTCCATTGAATCGCTACATAGGCAAATAACCATGCCAACATGGGGAGCATCAATCGGATATCGGCACTGGCGATCATAACGAGCATAGAAGTGAAGTAGATAAGGATATACATCAATACATCTAGTAGCTTCATCACGGTTTCACGCACCGCTAATGAGGTTTGCATCACTTTAGTGGCAATCCGGCCAGCAAAGTCATCTTGATAGAAAGAAATGCTTTGCTTGAGCAAATAGCGATGTGCTTGCCAACGAATTGCCATAGGGTAATTACCCAATAAAGTTTGATGCACAATTGAAGCATGTAACCAAACCAAAATAGGAATAACGACTAAGACAATCACAGACATGCCAATTAAGGTACTGCCTTCATCCTGCCAGAGTGTTTCAGGATTTTTAGTCACTAACCAATCTACTAACTTGCCCATAAACCCAAATAACGACACTTCTAAAATTGCCAGGGTTGCCGTTAGCATTGACATGATCACTAGGTGCTTTTCAAAGCCACGAGTGTAATGACGGCAAAAAGCATACACCCCTTTAGGGGCTTGTGATGGCTCTTCTTGGGGAAGGGGATTGGTTAACGATTCGAAAAATTTAAACATCTACAGCTCAAACAAATATTAGTTATTGCTAGGATACCGTAACTTGTGAACTAAGTGTTGAATTGATTATTACAATTCATGTCATAAAAGAATCGACATTGAGTTCCGTTTTCCGCTAGTGAGTGATGCAAACTTTAGTTAAAGTAGTTTGAATTTCTCAAGTGGTGAGCGAATGAAATCGGTTATGAAACCCCAGAATAATAATGAATCAAACTCGTTAAAGCAGGGCAATATTAATTGCCATATACCTGATGATGTATGCAGACAGGCGCGATTAAGCCGCGATGCGCGATTTGACGGCCGGTTTTTCATTGGGGTTAAAACGACGGGTATTTATTGTCGTTCAATTTGTCCAGCATCGCCTCCAAAAGAACAAAACGTGGTTTATTTTGACTCTTCCATTAAAGCTGCTGAAGCAGGGCTTAGGCCTTGCTTACGCTGCAGACCTGATAGTGCGCCGCAATCGAATGCCTGGAAGGGAACGAGTAGCAGTTTACAACGTGCAATAAACTTAATCGATCATGGCTGCTTAACAGGGGAAAATGCTGAGTCATTAACAGACTTGGCTAATCGACTTGGAATAAGTTCGCGTTATTTGACTAAGTTATTCAATCAACAACTTGGCACTTCTCCTAAAAAATATGCCTTGTACCGTCAATTGATGTTTGCCAAACAGTTATTGCATCAAACTCAACTTCCCATCACTGATGTGGCGATGGCTGCGGGATTTAACAGTATCAGGCGCTTTAATGAAGTGTTTAAGTCTCAACTGCAACTGACTCCTTCACAATTAAGGCGGTCGCAATCGGTAAAAAGCGTAAAATTGAGTGAGAATAATAAGGATAAAGGCACTCAGGGGATCAATCTGTTATTAGATTATCGACCGCCCTATGATTGGCCTCAATTATGGGCTTTTTATCAAGTGCGCGCAGTCGAAGGCATGGAGTGGCTAAATGAGGACAGCCATGCTTATGGCCGTAGTTTTTCAATTGTTATTGATGAAATATTGATTCGAGGGACATTGGAGGTTGCTGAGGTTAAAGGGAAAAATCAACTTTCATTAAATGTTCAATTTGAAGATGAGCAGCACGTTGGCTACTTATTTCAAGTTGTGCAATATGTGCGAAAGATATTAGATCTTGATGCCGACATGGACGTGATTGAAGCCTCTTTTGAGCCGCTAACGTCTATGGGAATGAAGGTTTCAACAGGATTAAGAATTCCAGCAACCGCGTCAGTATTTGAAGCAGGGTGCCGCGCTGTGCTTGGTCAACAAGTCAGTGTTATTCAAGCCAGTAAGTTACTTAATGTATTAGCAGTCAATTATGGTGATAGGGCTGTCATTGGACAACGTGAAGTCTTATTTTTCCCCAAGCCTCAACAAGTCGCCGCAGCGGGTTTAGATGAATTTAAAATGCCAGGCGCTAGAAAAAGAGCTTTGAACGGTTTAGGTGAGTTTGTGGCGGACAATCCTTTTGCCTCACCAGAAAAGTGGATTGAAGTAAAAGGCATTGGCCCATGGACCATTGCTTACGCCAGAATGCGCGGCGAAAGCGACCCCAATGTTTTTCTTGCTGGTGATTTAGTGATAAAAAACAGAATCAAAGCTCTGGTCGCAAAACAAGATTTAATATTAGGTACAGAGACTGAGTTTACGGCTAAGACCGAGTTTACAGCTAAGACAGAATTTACCGCTAAAGATTATCAACAGTTAGCAGAAAAAATCAGTCAACAAGTTAGCCCATGGGGCAGTTATTTAACCTTTCAATTATGGAAAAATGATGAAAATTAATAATCACCCACCATTATGTATGCAAGTCATTAATAGCCCTGTTGGGCACTTAAAATTGCAAGCTTCAGCATACGGATTAACCCATTTACAAGTCGTATCTGAGCCCGTCAACAATGTTAATCAGCAGCAACCAGAAACTCTAGAACATGCTTCTGCTGCTGAAATTAGTCAGGCTAAGGCATTTATTGTGCAGGCTATTGATGAACTAGAACAATACTTTGCAGGCGATAGACAAGAGTTCGATGTGACACTTGCAGCAAAAGGCACTGAGTTTCAACAACAGGTTTGGCAAGCATTAAAAGAGCTGCCATTTGGTCAAGTGTGCAGTTACGCTGCAATTGCGGACAAAATTGAACGTCCAAAAGCGGTAAGAGCTGTAGGCGCAGCCAATGGTGCTAACCCAATAGCGATAATTGTTCCGTGCCACAGGGTGATAGGGAAGAATGGTAGTTTAACGGGCTACGCTTATGGCCTTGAAATGAAACAGTCATTATTAAGCTTAGAAGGGGTGAAGTAGCCCATTTATTCGAAGGTTGAATTAACTTACTTGGAAAATCTATTCAATTAGCGCCTTTAATCAACGGCTATGGGCCATAAAGCTCAATAATTGCCCATAGCATGAGCAATATCGCTAACTTAACCTGCTCAAATAAGCTAAAATAGTCATTAAAGCTATATTCAATTTCATATTATATTTGAGCATCCTAATTTAATGACATCAGCTAACCTTCCACCTGTAACTTCACACGATGGTGCAACTAATTTTGCCGAGCTTGGCCTAATTGCACCTATTACAAACCGTCTTACGGAAATGGATTATAAAACGCCGACACCTATCCAGGCGCAAGCAATTCCAAGTGTGATCGCGGGTAAAGACCTATTAGCTGGTGCCAATACAGGGTCAGGTAAAACAGCTACCTTTGTATTACCTATTTTACAAAAAATTCATCAAGCCCAACAGAGTGCGAAAAAAGACAAAGGCAACTTTGTATCCGCGTTGGTGTTAGTGCCTACCCGAGAGTTGGCCAAACAAGTTGCTGATAGCGTTAAGTCTTATGCGGTGTATTTTAATGGCGCTATAAAGTCGACAGCTGTATTTGGTGGGGTATCTACCAATAAGCAAATGTTGGCTCTTCGCGGTGGTACCGATGTGCTGGTTGCAACCCCTGGTCGTTTGCTTGATTTGATTTCAAGTAATGCCATTAAACTGGATAAAGTTGAGACTCTAGTGCTCGATGAAGCTGACCGAATGTTGAGCCTTGGCTTTACTGAAGAATTATCAGAGTTGTTAGGCTTAATGCCACAGAAAAAACAAACCTTGTTATTTTCGGCAACCTTTCCAGAAGAAGTGCGCAGCTTAACGGACAATCTACTTATTAATCCTGTTGAACTTCAGTTGCAAAGCGCTGATGCGAGTACACTTGTTCAACGTGTATTCACCGTTAATCGTGATAAAAAAACGGCACTACTGGCTGAATTAATTAAGCAAAATAAATGGCGCCAAGCGCTTATTTTCGTTAATGCTAAAAATAGCTGTAAACACTTAGCTGATAAATTATCTAAGCGTGGTATTACTGCTGAAGTATTCCATGGTGATAAAGGTCAAGGCGCGCGTAATCGCGTTTTAGAGGGCTTTAAAGCCGGTGAAATTGAAGTGTTAATTGCCACAGATATTGCGGCACGTGGCTTAGATATTGAAAAATTACCAGTCGTGATCAACTTTGATTTACCAAGAAGCCCTGCAGATTACATGCACCGTATCGGTCGTAGTGGTCGTGCGGGTGAAGTGGGTCTTGCGTTATCTTTAATTGCTCACGCTGATTATCATCACTTTAGTATTATCGAGAAAAAGAACAAAATCCGTTTAGAGCGTGAAACTTTTGTTGGTTTTGAACCCGATGAAGAAATGCCTGACGATAAATATGCGGTTGAAAAGCCAATGGCAAAACCCGCTGGAACAGGTAAGAAAAAGAACAAAAATAAAGCACCAGTGAATGTTGATATTTGGGCGGGTATTGCTAAAACTGACAATACTAAAGAAGACAGTTCCCAATAGGTCTGTTTAACATTGGAATGTTATCCCTTCAGGGATAGGTTTGAAACAAGCCTTACATAAATACAAGTCGTAAATTTGAGAGTAACCATTAAATATGAAGCAGTTATTTTGGTTAATAGATGGCGTTATTGCTGGTCGCAGTGGCCCAAATAAAGATGAATGGGATTTAGCAGAACTCAAAGCATCCGGTATTGGCGCTATATTGTCACTAAATGATGGTGAAGGTGTCGATAGCGCTCAACTTGAAGCATTAGGGTTACGCTATCTTTGTTCGCCTTTTTCAAGAAATATTCCGCCACTGGAAGGTGACGTTGCTATTTGCGCAGAACAAGCGCCAAAAGCGCTAGCATTTATTCGACAGTGCGAGGCTGATAATCTTCCTGTGCTGCTTCATTGCCGTTCAGGTAAAGACAGAACGGGTATTATGATGGCGTATTACCTGATGGATAATGGCGCGGCCCCTGTTCATGCGGTGAGCCAAGTGCGCAGTGTTAGGGATATTGCTTTTAGTGCTGAAGGTTGGGATCAGCTTGTTTTTGATGTACTTTATGAATTACAGGAATAGCGATACGCCATTTGAGCAGAATGGTTTGAGTTCAACTTAGTGTTAATCATCAGAAAGGAATCCGTTAATGAGCAAGAATAAATACATATTAATCCTTTGTTATGTGTTTGCTTTTGCCATTTCTGGTTGTGCCTCAAAAGTTGAATTTGAACCACTAGAAAAACAATACAAACTTCCTCCAGCTTCCAATACCTTACTAGCGAATTATATTAACGCTCAAGATAAGTCAGATGTAACCGGGGTAAAAGCCTTATCCGATGGTATTGATGCTTTTGTCGCACGCCTTGCCATGATTGAAAGCGCTAAAGAAAGTATTGATTTGCAATACTATATTTATCGCAATGATGACACAGGAAAAATACTAACCTTATTTTTGTATAATGCTGCTGAACGTGGTGTTCGAGTACGTATATTGCTTGATGATTTAACCACAGCGAATCATGATGATGGACTGCTTGCTGTGGCAAACCATCCTAATATATCAGTCAGATTATTTAACCCTTCTTACGAACGAACCTATCGAGGTATTGCCTTCTTATCCGATTTTGGTCGAATGAACCATCGGATGCACAATAAATCATTGACCATTGATAATTTAGTTTCGGTTGTGGGTGGCAGAAACATTGGTAATGAGTATTTTTCAGCCAATGAAAATGTCGACTTTGGTGATTTAGATGTTTTAGCTGTTGGTAAAGCCGTGGATGAGGTTTCGACGCAATTTGATATTTACTGGAACTCCGCTCAAGTTCAGAGTATTCAGCAGCTAGCAGACCCAGGTGACATTAATTCAGACCTCGTTCTTTTGAAAACAAAAGCGGCTGAATTCGAAGCGACACTAGTGAATAATGATTATGTTAAGCGACTAGAACAAAGTAACTTATTAGAGCGTTTAAAAAATCAAAACTTAGATTGGTATTGGGGGGAAACCCATGTGGTTTATGACCCGCCAAATAAACTTGAAAATAATCCTGAAGACCGTTTGCTACTTGATGATTTGAGTTTCTTTTTAGAGCAAACTCAACATGAGTTATTAATTGTATCTCCTTATTTTGTCCCCGGAGATGGAGCTACAAACGGGTTTATTAATGCGGTAAAAGCGGGGAAAGACATTACCATAGTAACGAATAGTTTAGCAGCGACAGATGTACTGGCTGTTCATGCTGGCTATCAGCAATATAGACAGAAACTCGTTGAAGGTGGCGTTAAGGTATATGAAGTAAAAGGCAATCCATCTGATAAAAAATCAAGTTGGAAGGGAAGCAGTAAAACCAGCTTACATGCGAAGACATTTGTTATAGATAAAACAAAAGTATTTGTAGGTTCATTCAACTTTGATCCTCGCTCAGCATTAATTAATACCGAGATGGGGTTAATTATTGATAATGCGGACTTAGCGGCAGATATTGTTAATGGTATCGCTGCAAGCGCAGATGATAAAGCCTATGAATTGGCAATGGAAAAGGGTGAATTAGTTTGGCTAGATCATAAACATGACAAGGTGATCTACGCAGAACCAGGAGCAGGTTTTTGGCGTAAGTTCTTTGCAGATTTTCTGTCATTATTGCCAATCGAGTCACAACTTTAAACTTAAAGAAATCAATATCACAGCGCTTGTTTGCCATGTCATAAAGGCTGTGGTTAACTAAATTCAACATGATTTTATGGATGGGTTTATGAAGAGTAAAGCGAGTCAATCTCAAGGGCTGTTACTGTTTCATCTCTCTCATGTTCAACAGTTTGCTTTAGGTACGTTAAAAATCCGCGAAATCGTACCGTTTTCTGATTTATCTAAAATCCCGCAGTCTCACCCTGCCATTCTCGGCGCCGCGACAGTGCGTGGAAATACTATTGCAGTCGTAGACATGGCTGCTACTATCGGTTTTAAAGCTATTGAGCCTCATGAGCAAAAAGATTGCTATGTGGTTATTACTGATTGCCAGCGAATGGTGATTGGTTTTTTAGTTCGAGCCATTGATAAAATCATCGAATGTAACTGGCGTGATATCGAGGCGCCAGCATCTAACTTAGGTCACAATGTGTTTTTAACGGGTGTTACTCGTTTAGATGATAAACTCGTTCAGTTACTTGATGTTGAACTACTGATGGCAAAAATATTCCCACAAGATCCCGCCACAAGCCGCGCAATTCTTACTGATGTTCAGCGTGAACAATTAAAACCTATGCGTATATTGCTAGTTGATGACTCAAAGGTCGCCAGAAAGCAATTATCAGATGCACTCGATTCGATTAACATTGCATATGATGTCACTTCAGATGGTCATGATGCCCTTCAAATTATGCGAGATGCTGCGCTTGTAGATAAACCAATTAATATTTTGGTCAGCGATATTGAAATGCCAGGGCTTGATGGATATGAGTTAGCGTTCGAGGTTAAAAATAATCCTGACTTAGCTGATGCTTACATCATTTTGCATACATCTTTGTCGAGTGAGATAAGTGTTAGCCAAGCCAAACAAGTGGGCGCAGATGAAGCGTTAACGAAATTTGATGCTCACGAGTTGATTGATGCCATGCTTCGGGGGGCTAAATAAGCCGTTTGATTAGTTTTTTTGTAGAATTACCACTTCACTAGCACTGCACTATAATTGGCCACATGTTGGCTAAATGTGGTTTGTTTGGTAATAGTGAGTAATTTTGGCACATCATTTTGGACTCAGACTAGACTTTAGCCAATTCATCCGATATATACCTACTCAGAGCTTATTAAAAGCCGTACAAATATTAGAGCTTATTAAAAGCCATAAATATAATCATCATAGGTCAAGCAATGAATCAAAATCAATCACTGTTAGCGCGGGTCGCTAGCGGTAGCTTAGTGCTACAAATTCTCGTCGGTATTGTTCTCGGTGTTATTCTCGCCTCGGTGTCAACTTCAGCAGCAACCCAAGTGTCTTTTTTAGGCAGTTTATTTGTTGAAGCGTTAAAAGCCGTTGCGCCTATTCTTGTTTTCGTCCTAGTGGCGTCATCAATTGCCAATCAAAAGAAAAACACCCAAACCAACATGCGACCAATTATTGGTTTGTATTTGGTAGGGACGTTAGCTGCAGCTTTAACCGCTGTAGCGTTTAGCTTTGCATTTCCTACCACGTTATTACTTGCAGGTGGCGTAGAAGGTTCAAACCCACCACAAGGGATTGCGGAAGTTTTAAATACGCTACTGTTTAAAATTGTTGATAATCCTGTCAATGCAATACTAACAGGTAACTACATTGGTATTTTAGCGTGGGCTGTGGGTCTGGGGATTACATTACACCATGCTAGTGAGTCGACTAAAAAAGTAGTGTCTGATTTAAGTGATGGCGTGACTAAAATCGTTCGTTTCGTTATCCGTTTTGCACCTATTGGTATTTTCGGTTTAGTGTCAGGCACGATTGCAGAGACAGGCTTTGCGGCATTGGCAGGCTATGCTCAATTACTTGGTGTGTTAGTGGGAGCAATGTTATTTATTGCGCTAGTGATTAACCCAATCATTGTATATATCAAAATTAAACGTAATCCATATCCATTAGTACTGAAATGTCTACGTGAAAGTGGCGTTACGGCATTCTTTACTCGCTCAAGTGCTGCGAATATTCCAGTTAATATGGCCTTATGTGAAGAGTTAAAACTGCATAAAGATACTTATTCTGTATCAATTCCGTTAGGCGCTACTATCAACATGGGCGGCGCGGCAATTACGATTACAGTGCTGACATTGGCAGCAGCGAATACCTTAGGTATTCAAGTGGACTTCCTAACCGCTGTGTTATTAAGTGTTGTAGCTGCTGTATCTGCTTGTGGTGCATCTGGCGTTGCTGGTGGCTCATTGCTATTAATTCCATTAGCGTGTGGCTTATTTGGCATTTCAAACGATGTGGCTATGCAAGTCGTTGCAGTTGGCTTCATTATTGGTGTGGTACAAGATTCAGCTGAAACTGCGTTGAATAGTTCTACTGATGTTGTATTTACTGCTGCAGCATGTGAAGCGGCGGAAGCTAAAGAAAACAGCTAATAAATCACTATTTATAAGCTATAAAAAACCGCTCATATGAGCGGTTTTTTTATTTCAGTCATTGAGTCAATATCGATGACTAGTCACTAAAAGGGTGCTTACTGAAAAAAGTACGCTGCTTTTGAGTATAAGGGTGAGTAATCGTTAACATCTGCGCATGTAGACTCAATCTTGCTCTTAGTGCGATGGTCGCCTCATCAGCATAAAATGTATCACCAAGGATGACATTACCTAATGCAAGCATGTGCACACGCAACTGGTGCGTACGACCCGTTTCAGGCATCAATTTAACTAAAGTGTGTTCAGGATGTCTTTCAATCACTTCATAATGGGTAATCGCGCTTTTACCTTGCTCAGACACAATTTGAAAAGGCGGGTTAGTTTTGTCAGCTGAAAGCGACAAATCAACAGTACCCGTATCGTCTTTAACTTGGCCTTTAACTTCAGCGATATAAATCTTTTTGGTTTTTCTATCCTGAAACTGGGTTTTTAAGTGTGATTCCGCTTTTTTATTACGCGCAAAAACCATGATACCTGAAGTATCACAGTCCAAACGATGCACTAAGATGGCTTCAGGAAACAGCTTTTGTACTCGAGTAATAGCACAGTCATGTGTAGCTGGGGCTTTACCAGGATTGGCTAGCAGGCCTGCCGGCTTATTGATAACAATGATATCGCGGTCTTTATAACGGATATCAAGCCAAGGGATACTAGGTGGTTGGTAATCAAAAATTTGCATGAAGTCGCATCAGTTTACAAAAATAGTAGGGTATTTTAGCAAAGATTTGCCTGCGAGTATTGATTAACCCGCAGCATATAGCATTTAAGCTTGATTAAGGAATGAATAGACGAGTTTAAGGCAAGTATTGCTCAGGGGTTTTTCTGCTATAAATTCGGCTGTAAGCCATTAATTGTGGGTAAAAAGTTCTAAACGCAATTTCTATATCGACGTAAAGCTTGTCCACATCTTGAATAGCTGTTTTAAATAATTCAGGTTTTGATATGCGGCGACTCACCCCTTCTATAGCTTTATTCATACCTTGTTTAGTTTGATAAGCACCAAGCCAGTCTTGCTCAATGATGTTAGGGGCAATCTCTTGTAGCTTTTCTGGAAGATCAGAAGTTGCCTCGAGGGAGTGATACGCTTTTTGGCTAAAGTCAGCTAAGGAATCTTGATGGTACTCATCCCAGTAATAAGCTAAGTAATGATCAAATGCTAAATCAACCAGAATTGGAGCAACTCTTCGAGAGGATTTTGGAAATTGCTTAATTAAATCCACAATTATTTCATGGCTATCGGTAATTTGATCAATTTGTCTATGCAGCCAAATCCCTTGCTGTAAATGTTGTGGGAAGTGTTTTATATCGCCTTTTGCAAAGTCACCAGCAAGATTTGCTGCCAAATGAGTATTACTGATATCGGCTAAATGTAGGTGAGCAAGAAAGTTCATATTTTGTACTTTTATTTTTTGAGTTTTGCAGTATGATGCTTAACCACGCAAAGAGAAGTTAAACGCTAACTGACGTTTTTTTAAGTCTAGTTTCAATCATATAGATTTCTAGTCAAATGTCATTGGTAATATTTTTCAGGGATATAGCGTCATATTATAAAAATCGGTTTAAGGATCATGGATGATGAAAAACTGGATAATGTCAGTGTTAGGTCAACAACCAAGTCGCAAGCGCACTAAAATTGAAGTCGATCTTCGTTTTGAAAAGCAATCCTTTCTACCTGAAACTAACACTTTAGCTGAAGACACCGAAGCTGCTAAATCTGCTGCGGAGTTAGATAGCAGCATTAATCAATTCGAACCACCAACCTCTAAATAATTTTAGCAATAAAATTTATTCAATTATCTGGTAAATAACCAATAGATGATTTAATCAATCGCTAATCAGTTTTAAATGTCTTTCGCTACCGCTTTAACTTTACCTATTCGAATTTCAATATTTGTATGGTCCTTGCCTGCAAACAGTTCATTATTTAGCAAGCTAAACTTGATATTAGCGGTCGGTAGTCCTAGACTAGCGGCCGTTTTGTTGTCTTTAAAGAGTATTGATATGCGCGTTGCTGACTTTTCGTTTGATTTACCTGATGAACTTATTGCCCGCTACCCAATGGCGGAGCGAAATGCATCAAGATTATTGACCCTTGATGGCAATAGCGGCGCGTTAGCTGACCAGCAATTTACTGACGTATTGTCGAAAGTAAATAGTGGTGATTTGATGGTGTTTAACAACACCCGA
Source organism: Shewanella sp. TC10 (assembly GCF_009663145.1). GTDB lineage: Bacteria > Pseudomonadota > Gammaproteobacteria > Enterobacterales > Shewanellaceae > Shewanella. The sequence goes on along the minus strand of NZ_VKHR01000007.1, from coordinate 99,474 downwards.
GTGATCCCTGCACGTTTATTTGGTCAAAAAGCCTCTGGCGGTAAACTCGAAATATTGGTTGAAAGAATGCTAGATACTAAACGTATTCTTGCTCATGTACGCTGCTCAAAGTCGCCGAAAGTTGACTCAATAGTCATTCTTGATGGTGGCTATGAAATGAAAATGCTTAAGCGTCATGACGCATTATTCGAGTTAGAGCTGGATTCTGATAAAACGATTCTTGAAGTGCTAGAAGAAGTCGGTCATATGCCACTTCCTCCATATATTGACCGTCCCGACGAAGATGCGGATAAAGAGCGTTATCAAACGGTTTACAATCAAACTCCTGGCGCAGTCGCAGCACCGACAGCAGGATTGCACTTTGATGATGCCATGTTGGCAGCATTAAAAGATAAGGGCGTGAAGATAGCTTTTGTGACCTTACATGTCGGTGCTGGTACTTTTCAACCTGTACGTGTTGATACTATTGATGAGCACGTGATGCATTCAGAATGGGCTGAAGTGTCACAAGAGGTAGTCGATTTAATCGCTGAAACTAAAGCGGCAGGTCATCGAGTGATTGCTGTGGGGACTACGTCGGTTCGTTCACTTGAAAGTGCGGCCAAGGCAAGTGGTGATAACCCATTAGCTGAGTTTAAAGGCGACACTGATATTTTTATTTTCCCTGGTTACGAGTTCAAAGTCATTGATGCCATGGTCACCAATTTCCATTTACCAGAATCAACTTTGATTATGCTAATTAGTGCATTTTCAGGTTTTGATAATGTGATGAAGGCCTATCAGCATGCGATTGAACAAAAATACCGCTTTTTTAGCTATGGCGATGCCATGTTTTTAACGAAAAAAGCCCCGTAACGATTGATTTTGATCTAAAATACCCGCCCACAGAGGTGGGTATTTTTTTGGGTTAATTTTAGCTTGTTCCTTGAAGTTATTACTTATGCCCTCATGTCTTATGCAACAACAACGAGTCAGACTGTTTATCTGGCAAGGTGATATATGAATTTTGAGCTTGATACTACAGACGGACGCGCACGTCGCGGTCGTTTAGTTTTTGAACGTGGCACGGTAGAAACACCTGCTTTTATGCCAGTAGGTACTTACGGTACCGTTAAAGGTATGACCCCTGAAGAAGTGCGCGCGACTGGTGCGGATATTTTACTGGGTAATACATTCCATTTATGGCTACGTCCTGGTGAAGAAATTATGCGCAAGCATGGTGACTTACACGACTTCATGAACTGGCAACGTCCTATTTTAACCGATTCAGGTGGATTCCAAGTATTCAGCTTGGGCGACATCCGTAAAATCACTGAAGAGGGTGTACATTTCCGCTCGCCAATCAATGGTGAGAAGATTTTCTTAGATCCTGAGAAGTCGATGCAAATTCAAAACTCATTAGGCAGTGATGTTGTAATGATTTTTGATGAATGTACTCCTTACCCAGCAACACATGACGAAGCGCGTAAATCTATGCAAATGTCACTGCGTTGGGCGCAGCGTTCACGTGATGAGTTTAACCGCTTAGAAAACCCAAATTCTTTATTTGGTATTGTTCAAGGTGGTGTATACGAAGACTTACGTGATGAAAGCGTTAAAGGCTTAACCGAAATCGGATTTGATGGTTATGCCGTTGGTGGTCTTGCAGTAGGTGAGCCTAAAGAAGATATGCACCGCATTTTAGAGCATGTATGTCCTCAATTACCTGAAGAAAAACCACGCTACTTAATGGGCGTAGGTAAACCTGAAGATTTAGTTGAAGGCGTTCGCCGTGGTGTCGACATGTTTGATTGTGTTATGCCAACTCGTAATGCTCGTAATGGTCACTTATTTACTTCTGAAGGAGTCATCAAAATTCGTAATGCTCGTCATCGCGATGATACTGCACCTTTAGATGAAAGCTGTGATTGTTATACCTGTAAGAATTATTCACGCGCTTACTTATATCACTTAGATCGCTGTAATGAGATCTTAGGTGCGCGTTTAAACACCATTCACAACCTACGTTACTATCAAATTTTGATGGAAGGTTTGCGTGGTGCTATTCAGACGGGTACATTAGACGCCTTCGTTACGGATTTTTATACTAAGTTGGGCCGTGAAGTCCCTCCAGTACCTGAATTACAAGACTGATTTTTAATCTAGAAAACAAGAAGAGAGTAATATGTTAATTTCAAATGCATACGCAAACGCAGCTGGCGCACCACAAGGTGGCGGCACGATGGAACTGATTTTCATGCTAGTAGTTTTTGGCCTGATCTTCTACTTTATGATTTTCCGTCCTCAGTCAAAGCGCGTTAAAGAGCACAAAAACCTAATGTCAGCATTAAGCAAAGGTGATGAAGTGCTAACAAGCGGCGGCATTTTAGGCAAGATTGCTAAAATCAGTGACGACAGTGATTACCTTTTATTGAGCATCAATGAAACAAGCCAAATCACTATCAAGAAGGATTATGTTGCAGCGGTATTGCCTAAAGGTTCTATCCAGTCGTTGTAAGCCAAGAGGGCTCAGGTGTGTTAAATAAATACCCAATGTGGAAAAACATCATGGTGTTGCTTGTCCTCACCATTGGTGGTTTCTATGCAATTCCAAACCTTTATGGTGAGGACCATGCGGTACAAGTCGTAGCGACTCGTGGCGCAGAAGTAACAGCTTCAACACTATCGTCAGTAAATGGATTACTTGAGAGTAAAGGCATTGCGGTAAAGCGCGCTGAGCTCGAAGATGGACAATTAATCGTCCGTGTTCAAAATGCTGAACAGCAATTATTGGCAAGAGAAGCGATTGCAGAAAGTTTAGGTGACAAATATACCGTTGCATTAAACTTAGCACCAGCAACCCCAGAGTGGCTTGAAGCCATGGGTGGGACGCCAATGAAATTGGGTCTTGATTTACGTGGCGGTGTTCATTTCTTAATGGAAGTGGATATGGGCGAAGCCATTCGTAAGATGGAAGAAGCCAAAATTGCTGATTTCAGAAGCCAATTACGTGAAGAGAGAATCCGCTATGCAGGTGTGCGTAAAACTGCAAAAGGATTGGAAATTAAATTCCGCGATGCTGAAAATCTTTCGAAAGCTGAGCGTTATTTAAAATCACTCAGTAATGAAATGGTATTCACTGACGGTAGTGTCGGTGAGAACTATGCCTTATATGCGTCGATGAGTGATGACTACCTTAGACAGATTAAGGAAGAAGCATTACAACAAAACATCACCACAATCCGTAACCGTGTAAACGAGTTAGGTGTTGCTGAACCAGTGGTACAACGTCAAGGTGCAGAGCGTATTATCGTTCAGTTGCCAGGTGTTCAAGATACCGCTCGTGCTAAAGAAATTCTTGGTGCAACAGCTTCTATCGAATTCCGTATGGTAGATCAGAATGTTGACCAAGCTGCTGCAGCCAATGGCCGTGTACCTGCAAGTTCTGAAGTATTCCCACGTCGTTCTGGTGGTATCGCAGTATTGAAAAAAGAAGTCATGTTAACGGGTGATCATATCACTGGTGCACAGCCTTCATTTGATGAATACAGTCGTCCACAAGTATCAATTAACCTTGATGCTAAAGGCGGTAATATCTTTTCTAACGTAACTAAAGACAACATTGGTAACCCAATGGCGACTTTATTTATTGAATATAAAGATAGCGGACAACGTAACCCAGATGGCACAGTGAAAATGACTAAGATTGAAGAAGTCATTTCAGTTGCAACCATTCAAGCTCGTCTTGGGCGTAACTTTGTGATTAATGGTCTTGACCATGCTGAAGCACAAAGCTTAGCGTTACTATTACGTGCAGGTGCTTTGATTGCGCCGGTTACGATTGTTGAAGAACGTACTATTGGTCCAAGCCTTGGTGCAGAAAATATCGAAAACGGTAAAATGGCGATGATTTGGGGCATGGTTGTTGTGCTTATCTTTATGCTTATTTATTACCGTGCATTCGGCGTCATTGCAAACTTAGCGCTAACCGCTAACTTAGTGATGGTTGTGGGTGTAATGTCGATGATTCCTGGTGCTGTTTTAACCTTGCCTGGTATCGCAGGTATGGTACTAACAGTCGGTATGGCTGTTGATGGTAACGTGCTTATTTTTGAGCGTATTCGTGAAGAGTTGCTCGCTGGTCGTAGTGTGCAACAGGCTATTCATGAAGGGTATGCAAATGCATTCTCTACTATTGCCGATGCGAACATTACCACCTTTATGACAGCCTTGATTCTATTTGCTGTAGGTACTGGCGCTGTAAAAGGTTTCGCAGTTACGCTAATGATAGGTATCGCAACGTCTATGTTTACTTCTATTGTGGGAACACGTGTCATCGTGAATCTCATGTGGGGTGGTAAACGCGTTAAGAAACTGTCTATCTAAGGAGAAGTCGACTATGTTACAAATATTTTCAGTTACTAAAGCGATCGATTTCCTTAAGCATGCGAAGGTTATTAGTCTTTTATCAGTTGTTCTCGTTGTTGGATCTTTAATTTCTTTAGGGGTTAAAGGCATCAACTGGGGACTTGATTTTACTGGCGGCACCGTCGTTGAACTTGAGTTTTCTCAACAAGTTGATTTGATTCAACTGCGCAGCGAACTTAATGCTGATGAAGCAGAAGGTGCTGTGGTTCAAAACTTTGGCTCAAGCCGTGACGTATTAATCCGTCTTCCGGTACGAGAAGAAATCAAAAGTGATGACCAAGTCGGTGCGGTAATGGAAGCGGCTCGAACAATTGATTCAAGCGTGATTCAAAAACGTGTTGAGTTTGTTGGCCCACAAGTGGGTAAAGAGTTAGCCGAGCAAGGTGGTCTTGCGGTTATTGTTGCGTTAATTTGTATTTTGATTTACGTATCATTCCGTTTTGAATGGCGCTTAGCAATGGGTTCTGTTGCAGCTCTTGGCCATGACGTTATCGTTACTTTAGGTATTTTCTCAATCTTACAACTTGAGTTTGATTTGACTGTACTAGCGGGCTTACTGACCGTAGTAGGTTATTCATTGAACGATACGATTGTTGTATATGACCGTGTTCGTGAAAACTTCCTCAAGATGCGTAAAGGCGGCCCTAATGAAGTCGTCAATAAGTCAATTACTCAAACTATGAGCCGTACCATTATTACAACAGGTACAACCCTTGTGGTGGTGATTGCACTGTTCCTTAAAGGTGGCACGATGATCCACGGATTCGCAACAGCATTGCTTTGCGGTATTTTTGTGGGTACCTATTCATCTATTTACGTTGCAAGTTTCTTAGCGATTAAGCTTGGGATCTGTCGTGAACATATGATGCCAGTTGAGATTGAAAAAGAAGGCGCTGACCAAGACGCAGTTATGCCTTAAGCATTGCTTTATTTAATACCAAGTGTGTTGAATAACTCAGGTTAATGCAAAGCAAAAAAGCCACTCATGAGAGTGGCTTTTTTATTTGTTGGAATTCATTCAAGAATGATTTAATTAAACTGAATTATCCTTTAGCGGTAAGCTGCTGTGATAATAAATGGTGATGAATAAGAGGAGAAATAGTTGTTATAAATTGGCTATTTGCAGGATGTGAAATATCAAGCTCTACCCAACCATCGGTTGAGAGCTGCTCAAGTGTTGTTAATTGAGTTTGGGTGGCTGAATCAAACTGCCACAAGCCTTGGGCTTTAATGATGCCAAAATCAGTATGTAGCCGACTTACAGTAAAAGGGATCATAGTTTAGTCAAATAACTCATAGTTGGGTGATTTCTAATTGGTATTGCGCTTGACCTTTTTCGCCAGAAGTAAACGTACCATGGCCTTCAATATTCACTAACTCGCCTTGGCCAGAGTTCGGGACTATCATAAAACGGCTACTGGCAACGCCAATCTCAAACTTACCATCATGTTGTAATACAAAGCTGCCAGACTTGCCATTTACACTGACTTCAACGTTCTCATAGCCGCAAAATACCGCCATTCCATCAGCGGTATAGCACATAATATATTTAGGTTGGCTGACCCCTTCGAGATCGCCTGAGTACATTTGAGTAATACTGGCAGAGGTTTGTTTAGCGCCATCAGGGTGCTGTATATCGGTGATTTCATCCCAGCTGGTGATTTGGAAAATGCCTGATATTTGAAGATTCATATTGTTCTCCTTTTAGAACTAACATGAGCATATATTGAGTATAAAGTTTAATCAATGCTCGACATCAAGAACCATTTACAAGTAGGATAATTAAAAATTTGCCAGTAGAGCAATAGCAGTAGGAATAATAATGGAAGATAGAAAAGTATTATTAACAGGCGGTAACTTACTCCAAGCGCATACTTGGAAAGGGCTACTAGAGACCAATGGCATTATGGTAGAGCTAACAGGTGAAGCACTTGTTGGTGGAGTAGGAGAGCTTCCTGCTGAAATGCAAACTGTTGATTTATGGGTTAACCAAAATCAATTAGAACAAGCACAAACCATTCTTGAATCCCACGATATGGATCGTCCAGAGTGGCAATGTTTACATTGTCATGAAATGAATGACGGCAGCTTTGAGTTATGTTGGCAATGTAGCTTACCTCAAAGTACCCCCCACAACTGATCTCAATAATCCATTAAGTCATATTAAATGATTATGTTTGATAGCCAAATTAACTAGGACAAGCCATGAGTAAAATGGTTATAGTCAGCACAAGTTGATTTATCGAGAATAATAAATGCAATACTTTCCATTGTTTGTGGATACAAAAAATTTAAATGTGCTAATTGTTGGCGCCGGTGAAGTGGCCACCAGAAAGCTAGATTTGTTATCTCGGACGGAAGCTGAAATTGATGTTATTGCGCCAGATGTCGCCGACGAAATATGCGCTTATGAAACAAAAGGCCGGATCAAGTTATCTCGCCGTGAAGTCCAAGTTGCAGATATAGCCGATTATGACGTGATATACATGGCAACAGCGAATGAACAACTCAATATGGACTTTGCTGTCATAGCCACTCAAAAGGGTATTTGGGTTAACGTAGTTGATAACCCAAGTTTTTGTCGTTTTATTACCCCTTCAATTGTAGACCGAGGCAGATTAGTGGTAGCGATAAGCACTGCTGGTGCAGCCCCTGTATTTGCTCGTACCATTCGCTCACGGCTTGAAACGCTATTACCTCAATCATTGAGTCCATTATTTGATTTTGTCGCTTCTAAGCGCTCAGAAGTGCAGCATAAAATATCTTCAGGAAAAGAACGTCGCTTATTTTGGGAGCGTTTTTTTAATTTAAATAGTGACCGTTTTGATGGCGTGACTGAAAGTCATTATCAAGATGCATTTAGCAGTTATGGCGCCGAAGGCGAGATTTTATTATTCAATGAAAATGACAATGCCGCTATGTTGCCAATTGCTGCTATGCCATTACTGCAAAAGATAGATATATTCTACTCTGATGTTGATAATGCTATTCAGGTTAACGGCAAACTAGTGACTGATATCAACGAACTCGTCAGACGAGATGCCAGTCGTGAGCCTATCCCATCCCTCAGTGCAATCGCAGAGAAATATCAACATGGAGAGCGTTTGCTTTTAGTTGTTAATCAAGAAAAGCTGGAAAAACTTAAAGCGCATTTCCCCATGGCTAAACATTTACAACCGGGTGCACTTTAATTTCATAAGAGTGAATCTTACAAGGGTTAGGTTTAGTCTTTAAATCTAATTATGATGAGCTAATTTACAGGTTAACTAAAACCGAGTTTCATACTGAAGATAAACAGTATAAACTCGGTTTTTTTATTTGATTGGAACCCTCATGGCGCCTAAAGCTACCGTCTTTAAAGCTGCACTGCAAATTGCTGATATGGATAGGCACTACTATGCCGATCATCAACTTACTATTGCGCAGCATCCTTCTGAAACTGATAGCCGTATGATGGTAAGACTGCTTGCTTTTATCATGAACGCTTCTGATGCTTTGCAATTTAGTAAGGGTCTTTGCGTTGATGACGAACCAGAATTATGGGAAAAAAGCCTGTCAGATGAAATTAATCTGTGGATTGAGTTTGGCCAAGCCGATGAAAAATGGCTTCGTAAAGCCTGCGGTCGTGCTAAACAAGTTCAATTAATTACTTATGCTGGTCGTAGTGTGCCAATTTGGTGGCAGCAAAATGAGCAAGCACTGCAAAGATATAAAAACTTGTCGGTATTCAATATTGATGAAGAAAGTGTCAAAGCGATGGAAGTCTTTGTTTCGCGCAATATGAAAATCCAAGTGAGTATTAGTGATGGTGAAATCTGGTTATCAGATGATACCAATAGCTTAATGATCCAACCTGAGCGCTTAAAGTAACGAAGCAGTAAAACTAGACTATAATTTGTCAGTTACCTAGTCTTTGTTATACCGACGTGCTCCGTTTTATATTTGGCTTTTATTTAGATTTATTTATAGGTTTATGACTGTGATGTTATTGCAACTTATCCAATGGATAAGCCTAAATTAAGCTATTAATATCTTGTTTAAGGTATTGATAGAAACATCTAACAATAGACTCGATGACAAATTGGAGTTTGAACTCGTATAGTCTATGAAGGATGTGACAATGAAGACCTTATCGCTGCATGATGTTGAAAAATTAGATTTACTCGCTCGGCCTGAAGTGGCTGAGCATATTACAATATTCTCACCCGCAACTGCTGTTTTTACCGATTTTAAAACCCTCAAACCTTTAGTGATTAAATTAAATACGGCAGCGGTCGACGTCGAACATTTAATGAAGCAATCCCATGTGAGATTAAAAATAGTGATAGATGATAGAGGTCACTTTATGGGACTTGTCAGTCTGCAAATGCTTCATAGTCAGGAAATGCAGAAGCATGTCGCTAAAGGGTTTCCAAGAGAGCAGCTATTACTGTCAGACTTTATGCTGCCAAAAAGCGCACTAAAAGCCATTGATTACCAGGAGCTTTCAAAAGCTCGTATTAGTGATGTTATTGAGACTTTAAAGCACTCACAGCATCAACATTGCTTAGTGATGGATAAAGAGCTTGGTGTGATTAGAGGGCTGATTTCTGCCAATGATATTGTGCGAAAATTAAAGCTACCAGTTGATGTTAATCTTAATCCAAGTTTTATGGAGATTTCTGACAGCATTGAGAAGGTTAAGCTTGCCAGTTAATGATTTAACCGACTCTAATTAAGAAAGTTTTGCAACATGTTGTTATTTGAGTACGTAATCTTTAATGTGTCTTAAACCTTTATTTTATGGAGAGATAATGCATATTAGAAAAGCGACCAAGGAAGATGCCGCCACAGCATTTGAAATTCGTAATCTTGCCATTCTATCTCAATGTACAGGGCATTATAACGCCGATGTATTGGCTAAATGGACAGAAGGGGATGTGCCTGTAGGCTTTGTTTATGACTTTGCAAAATACGGTTATGTTTGCGTTATTGACGATAGGGTTGTTGGCGTAGGTATGATTGATTTAGACAATGGAATGGTTGATGCAATGTTTGTTCGCCCTGAACATTTTGGTAAGGGGCTTGGCAAGCAGATGATCCGCCATTTAGAAATGCTTGCGAGGCAAACAAGCTGTAAAACACTCAAGTTAGATGCCTCGTTAAATGCAGTCGACTTTTATCGTACTTGCGGATTTACAGGTGATCGCCAAGCAATATTTCACTCGCCCAGAGGAATAGAACTTGCCTGTGTACCAATGGAAAAGACATTGAGCTAATTGATTCAAGTCCTCTGAACTAGATGGATTGGCCTAATAAGAAACAAAAAGCCGTTTACTCTATATTGAGTCAACGGCTTTTTTTATGTGCAAATACTAAATAAAATTTTTATAAACAGTACTATGGAGCTACTCGATGTGCAGGCTAATGCTTTGGACACTAATGATTTTGGTAACTAATCATTTTTAAAACTAGTGACTTGTGTGGGCTTCAAGCATTTGCAGACCACCGCCATTGTAAGTTTGAGTAAATCCCGCATCGACTAACGCACTATTTGCAATACCGCTTCGTCTTCCACTTCGACAATAAAGCACGATTTGTGTCTCTTTAGATATGTTTTGCTTGGTTAGTTGCGCTAATACCACTTCAAAAGGAATATTAATCGCTCCTTCAATATGTCCCGCTGCAAACTCTTGTTCTGTTCGTACATCGAGGATCATTGCTCCAGCATTAATCTTTTCCCAAGCTATATCAGGGTTCATATCTTGTGCATTAGTCGCTGCTGTATACGTCAGGGCTAAACAGCATAAAAAGACTAAAACTAGCTTTTTAAAATAGCTTAATTGAATGTGTTGCACGGTCATTCCTTTATTGTTTATGTAACAAGGCTAATTCTGCTTCAGGTTTTATGCCTAGCTTTTTAAATAACATTGCAGCAGGGCAAAATCCCGTGAAGGCACTTTGTAATAGATTAGCCCCAACAAATAGGGTTAGCCAGATAAAATTATGATTTACCCAGGTTGTTAATCCTAAAGATAGCAACACCATAAAACCGGCAAACGCCATAATAGTTCTTTCTAAAGACATGTGATTCTCCTTAAATACCTTTTTATTCTTATATAAATTGTCGATTTTTCATTACGCTGTAGTACAAAATAGGAATGACGACTAAGGTCAAAATACTGGATATAAAAATGCCAAAAATTAAGCTGATAGCGAGACCGTTGAAGATAGGGTCATCAATGATAAACAGTGCGCCAATCATGGCCGCAAACGCAGTTAACATAATAGGTTTTGCTCGCACTGCACCAGACTGAATAACTGCTTGCTCAAGTGACATACCTTTAGCTGTTTCTAATTTGATAAAGTCGACCAATAGAATGGAGTTACGCACAATGATCCCAGCCAGAGCGATCATGCCAATCATCGACGGCGCGGTGAAATGGGCACCTAGCAAAGCATGACCTGGCATGACACCGATAATTGTCAATGGAATAGGCGCCATGATCACCAAAGGGACTAGGTAAGATTTAAAGTGGCTGACCACCAGTAAGTAAATAGCAATCATCCCGATGGCATAAGCTATTCCCATGTCTCTGAAGGTTTCATAGGTTATTTTCCATTCGCCATCCCATAAAATAGCCACTTCATCTAAGCCATCGGGTTGATGAATAAGGTGCTGCTTAATAGGAAAAGGATTAGCGCCGCTTTGGTTGTCATCTTCAATGCCAGCAAACATCGAAAACATGCCGTAAAGTGGACTGTCAGTTGGCCCAGCCATATCGGCAACCACCATGATCATCGGCACCATGTTTTTGTGGATGATTGGTGTATTGATGTTGCCATGATCAATCGTCACCACATCACTTAAACTGATACTTAATCCAGAAGCATTTGTAAGCCTTAGGGCAAGAATTTGCTGTAAATTTAGCTTTGATGCTTCACTCGCCTGCAAGCGAATAGGGATTGGTAATTGATAGTTTTTATTGTGTAAGTAGCTGACATCAGTCCCTTCTACAGCCATCGAAATAGTTTCGACAATGTCGCTGTAGTTAAGCCCTAATAATTTGGCTTTACTCCTATCAATATGAAGTCGCCAGTGGGCAGCTTCGCTAGGCAAATAAATATCCACATCAACCACATGTTCTGTTTGCTTAAAGCGCTGCTCTAATGCATTGGCGGTTTGTTCTCGCAGTTCAGTCGTAGGAGCGTAAACTTCTGCCAATATCGGTGACCAGACCGGAGGTCCTGGTGGTACTTCCACGATTTTGATATTCGCTTGATATGGTTTGGCCAATTCATGCAATTTGGCGCGAACAGAAGTTGCAATCTCATGGCTATCACGACTTCGCTCAGATTTGTCGACTAAGTTCACTTGAATATCGCCTAACTCTTGGCTCTGTCGCATGAAGTAATGTCTTACTAGTCCATTAAAGTTAATCGGTGCGTGAGTGCCAGCATACAATTGCAAGTGTTCTACATCATCAACACTGAGTAAGTATTCGCTTAAGTCTTTAAGCACTCTTTGAGTTTGCTCTACAGGCGTACCTTCAGGCATATCAACGAGTACCTGAAATTCTGATTTATTATCAAATGGCAGCATTTTTAAAATAACGGCTTGTCCGACAGGCAATGCAACCGCCATTGCTATCAATAATATGATGGCTCCAGTCAGCCCTAAGCGGGCTAACCCAGCTTTTTGGCCGATTAAAAATGGTGTCATCAACCAGCTAAAAAGACGTTGTAATTTGCTTTCTTCAGAAGATAACGGCTGTTGCTCTGTGGTCTTGCTCGTTGCAGACTTTTCTGAAATAGGATTGTTGTTCTGCTCTGAATGACTATTGCTTTTGCTATCGTGCTCACTATGCCTTAACAGCTTTAAACTCAGCCAAGGGGTCACAACAAATGCAACCACTAGCGAAATAAGCATACCCATACTGGAATTTATCGGGATAGGGCTCATATAAGGCCCCATAAGGCCAGAAACAAATGCCATAGGCATAAGTGCTGCTATTACGGTAAACGTTGCTAGAATCGTCGGACCACCAACCTCATCTACTGCCAAAGGGATCAGTTTTTTGAAATCTTTATTGCCTAACGCCATATGGCGGTGAATATTCTCAACCACCACAATGGCGTCATCGACCAAAATACCGATAGAAAAAATCAAAGCAAAAAGCGATATTCGATTGAGAGTAAATCCCCAAGCCCAAGAAGCGAATAAGGTCATTGCTAAGGTCACAATAATGGCAATGCCAACCACAAGAGCTTCACGCTTGCCCATGGTGATTAATACCAGCAATACGACAGCCATAGTGGCAAACATGAGTTTTAGGATGAGCGTGTTTGCTTTGTTTCCTGCTGTCTCACCGTAGTTTCGAGAAACAGTGACTTCGACATTATTCGGAATTAAACGGTTATCTACTTTAGCTAAACGGCTCATGATGTCATTGGTGATATCGACAGCATTTTCGCCGCTTTGTTTACCAATGGCGATCGTCACCGCAGGGTAAGTACCGGAGGCGTCGACATGCCAAACATTATCAGTGGCAATATCAGCTTTTAAGCTAACTTCAGCAATATCCGATAAATACACCGGACTTGCTTGGTCGTTATTATCGCCAGCATTATTGATTTTAATGATTAATTGGCTGACATCATCAAGGTGTTGTAGAAACTGACCTGTTTGAACTTTAATTAACTGGTTTTGCTGGATTAAATCACCTGGCATGGAAATTTGATTATTATCCGTTAACACCTGCTTTAGCTCTGAAAAACTCACGCCGTAGTGATTCATTTTGAGTGGGTCTAATCTGACGTTAACAGCAAGCTCTTGGCGGCCCATTGAGTAGATTTCGCGGGTGCCTTTAACGCGTTTAAACTCATTTTCAAGTTCAGTGGCGATAATGGTGAGATCTTCAGCATTCACATCAGGATCTTTTGACCACAAGGTTAAGCCGACGATGGGCACATCATCAATACCTCGAGGCTTAATTAAAGGCGTGCCAATGCCTGCAGCATTATTAAACTTATCTTGGTTGGATTGCAGTTGATTGTATAAATTAACAATGGCGTGATCACGAGGCACACCAACATCAAAAACAGCAATGATTAGCGCGCCATCATTCATCGAAAATGAATACAGCGTATCTATTCCTTTAAGCTCAGAAATAATTTTTTCAGCGGGTAAGGTGACTTGTCTGGAGACTTCTTCAGGTGTGGCGCCAACATAGGGAATATAAACATCAGCAAAAGTGACATCTATTTGTGGCTCTTCTTCTTTTGGGGTGACGAAAATAGCAAATAAACCCAACAACAGAGCCAATAGCGCTAATAGAGGAGTGATGGCGCTTGATTGAAAGCTTTTAGCTATTCTTCCTGAAATGCCAAGATTAGTTGATTCAGTCATTATATTACCCGCCTACTTTTGGGCTATTTAATAAATAGTCAGTAGCGTGAACAATGATTTCGTCACCTTCCATAAGTCCAGCTTCAACAACAAAGCTGTCATTATCTACTTGGCGCAACCTCACTTGGGTTTGCACTAGCTTATTATTACGTTGGCGAAATACTGCAGTGTAATCACCACGTCGAAATACCGCCGAACTTGGAATGATAATTTGTTTGATTGCGGTATCTGCAATCAATATTTTGACCCACTCACCTGGAGAAATAGTGATATCAGTTTGCGGCAGGTTGATACGTACTTGATAACTTTGCCCCGCATTTTGTAAGAAAACATAGGGGTTAATATCAGTGGAATTGATACGTATTCCAGAAGCAAACTCTACCGCAATGGCAGAGTTTGAATCGACAAGGGATCGGTACTGCTGAGGGAGCTGGAATATAGCGCGCATATTGTCGGTTGAGTAACCCGCATAGAGAGCTTGGCCTACAGTGACGGTTTCGCCCTGTTCTACAAAACGCTGGGTGACTCGGCCACTAAAGGGAGCATTAACTGTGGTGTAGTTTAGGGTTTCTTTGGCTTGTATTAGTTTTGCATTTGCAGCTGATACCGCTTGTAAACTTGAGGCTGAATTGGCGGTGGCTTCATCCATTGCCCCTTTTGAAATTGCGCCTTTAGGAAACAATTCCTGATAACGTTTAAATTGAGCTTGGGACTCTATATTTCTTGCTTGCGCTTGGGCTAATTCTGCTTCAGCTGCTGCAAGCCCAGCGCCTTGCTCTTTACTGGTAATTTCTAATAGCGCAGCTCCTGCTGGCACAGTGTCGTTAACATCGTAATTGAGCTTAAGAATTCTTCCCGCAGTTTGCGCTGAAACTGTGGCGGCTTTTATCGCTTCAATTTGGCCATCGAACTGTAAATAAGGTGTGTGCTGTTGAAGCTTTATAGTAAGCAGTTCATTTGGCATTGATTTAACTGATGCTTTATCAGTTGCTGAAACCATAGGTGTATAAAACCCTGTTGAGGAGATTGCAACAAGGGTGAAAATCAATGCTCGTGTGAGAAACATAAACTTATCCAACTAAAAATAATAATCCATAAGAAAATTCTAATGGAGTTGGTTAGATAGTGCAATCTATTTATGAGAAAAATCTAATGAAGTGCTTTTTTTGAGATTTAAAGCGGGAATTCAGACACAAAAAAGCCGCCTAATAAAATAGGCGGCTTATCACTAATAAATTAAACGGTTAAATAGATTAATTTAGAAAGTGTGGTTGTATTGCAGTGAGAAGTAGTTTGCGCCTGATTCTGTATAAGCACTCACTTGACCGACTAGTGCGCTATCTTCTAATACATGCACTTTTTCACCAGCAACTAGAGTGTAACCAAAATCAATACTTGATTTATTAGTCAAGTTATAAGTGAAACCTGCTGAATACCACATGCGGTCTGAGTCAGGAATTGACAATGATGATACTTCGCCAACTACGCCTTGATCACTGGCTATACCAGCACGAACAGTCCAAGTTTCATTGATGTCGTATGTTGCACCAAGGCTTAAGAACCAAGAGTCTTTCCAGTTATAATGCTTGATAACATCATTAGCAGTGCCAAGATCACCATCTACAACACTGATGTTGTCAAATGAACTCCACTGAGTCCACTGTGCGGTGTAATGGATAGCAAACTTATCCGTTAACTGATGGAAACCTGCAAGCTGTGCGATATCGGCAATTGGAATTTCAATGCTGTCAAAGTTTTGTGGTAACAAAACAGAAGGGTTATACATGATGTCGCCACTAGCTTCCATTTGTGGGCTATAGCGGTAACTCAAACCAATTCTGTTATTTTCGTTAAACTCATAAGCTAAACCAACGATACCACCAACAGCCCAGCCGTCAGCTTCAACGTCAACTAGATTTAGCGGCATGTCACCAAGGCCGATATCTATATTACCGTTACGTGTTAATGTTCCAGAACCATATACAGCATCAAGGCCTAAACCTAGGCTTAATGAATCGTTAATACGGTATGACACGCTAGCGTTGAAGTTAATTGTGGTTACTTCAGTATTACCCAATAAATCGATCGGTGTATTGAAGTCATGACCACTATTTAGTGATGAAAGATCAGTACCGGTACCGTAGTTTGAGAAGGCTGCAACACCGTATGCCCACGTATCGTTGATAGGGCTAATGTAGTAGAAGTTAGGGATGAATTTAGCTTCTGCAGCATTATCCATACTTCCAATATGATTGTCGCCATATTGAACATCAGTCACTTCAACTTGAACGTCTGCGTACGAAGCACCAATTGAAAGTGCCTTCTCATCAAACAATGCCATTGCTGCAGGGTTACGTGATAATACAGACGCGTTATCAGCGATGATTGCATCACCAGCCATAGCACGGCCAATACCAGTTGCTGATTGGCTGTTTAATTGGAAGCCTGCAGCCATTGATTGTGTGCTAGCTAGCGTTACCGCTGCTGCTAGTAGAGTCTTGTTGAATTTAGTCATCATTTTAATCTCATCGTTGTACGTCAGTTTATTAATTTGCTCAGTACTCAATCTTGCTTGGTACTGGGCTCCCCAATTAACACCAACTTTAATAATGCGGGCATATTAGGTAACAGTTGTTACCTCTACAACTCCGACCAGTTGCTAGTTATTGTTACTGTTAAGTTAATTTCTTCTTTTGACGTATTTAGGTCAATTTGAGTAAATACTCTATAAACGCTGTACTGTAGGGCAGTTGTGAATTTGGATCTGGAGGCTGAAATATTATAACGAAATAACGAGTAACAAGTGAGTAACAAGATTATTTTGTAAAAAAGCGTACAAGTGTACGCTGAGAGGTCCGATTACCAGTTTTGAACCAGTAATCGAACCTTTTGGAGATTAAAGCGAAGCTTTAAAGTTAGCGAATTGAGTCTTAATTGTCTCTGCAGGAGGGGAAAGCTTACTGACAACAACACCTACGATAGTCGCAAATAAGAAGCCTGGTAAGATTTCATATAAGTCGAATAGACCGCCAGAAAGCTGTTTCCATACGACTACAGTGATTGCACCAACAAGAATAGTGGCGATAGCACCATTACGACTATAGCCTTGCCAAAATAGTGACATTAGCACCACTGGCCCGAATGCTGCGCCAAATCCTGCCCATGCATAGCTCACTAACTCAAGAACTTTACTGTCAGGGTCAAGTGCAATAACAATTGCGATGATGGCAATAGCGAGTACCCCAAAGCGGCCAACGAGCATTAACTCTTTATCTTTTGCTTCAGGACGTAACCATTTACGGTAGAAGTCTTCAGTGATTACACTAGAACAAACCAATAACTGTGAATCGATGGTGCTCATAATGGCTGATAAAATTGCTGCGATTAAGATACCGCCAATCCAAGGATTAAATGCCACTTGTGCTAAATGAATGAAAACGGTTTCAGAATTAGCTAATGGTGCATCAGCAAAATAAATCGTACCAGCTATACCTGTTGCTAATGCGCCAATTAATGCAACAACCATCCAGCTCATTGCAATGCGGCGTGATAGCGGGATGTCATCTGGGCTGCCGATTGCCATAAAGCGAGACAGAATATGTGGTTGGCCGAAGTAACCTAAACCCCAAGCGAGTAGTGACACCAGACCAATCGTCGTCATATTGCTGTGTAAGAAAGACAGCATTTTCGGATCGAGAGTTTCTAAAGCCACTTGCGTATCTGGTTTACTGAAAATTGCAATAGGCACGATTATCAATGCCAGAAGCATCAAGCAGCCTTGAAAAAAGTCAGTCCAGCTTACCGCGAAGAATCCACCAACAAAGGTGTAAGCGACAATGATGACTGAGCCAATCATTAGCGCGATAGTGTAATCTAAACCGAAAATCTGTTCGAATAAGATGGCGCCACCAACCATACCTGAAGAAGTATAGAAGGTGAAAAAGACCAAAATTGTGATTGCTGAAACCAGCTTTAAAACACCTTGCTTATCTTCAAAGCGTTTTTCGAAAAACTCGGGGAGGGTGAGAGAGTTGTCTGCTGCTTGCGTGTATATACGTAGACGCTTTGCTACAAATAGCCAGTTTAGCCATGCGCCAAATACTAAACCGAAGCCAATCCATGCTTCACCTAAACCACCTAAATATACTGCGCCCGGTAAACCGAGTAATAACCAACCTGACATATCAGATGCACCGACACTCAGTGCTGTGACTGCGGGGCCCATTTTACGACCACCTAGAATATAATCGTCAACTGTGTCTGTTTTGCGGTAGGCCCAATAGCCTATGCCCATCATAAGGGCGAGATATCCAATGAATGTAATTAGAATTGGAGCTTCAATTGCCATGCTACTTCCGTATTGTTCTCTTTATTGTGCGGCATATGCTAACAGATGTTTGACATAGTGCACAATTTTGAAAGGAAGTATGAAGAGTTATTGACCGGCCAATGAAATTTCATTAGCCGTTTTGTGATAGTTATGTACGTTAAGTATATGAATTTAGATGAAAGTTTGCTCAATCTCGTTTTTTACGTATTGTAAGTCTTCATCCTGTTCACCAACTAATAACATGAAGGTTTCAGCGGTCTGAAATCCTAAGCCTTGATAGTTCTGATCTGCGAACGATTCTTCAGTCACCATCCTGTTTTCGGCAGGAATAATAAATAGGGTGACTTTACCTTGTTCACCTTCCATCACAAGGTGCAAACTCTTTACTCCTTGGAAATCACAATAAGAAGTGTAAAACACTTTACCTGGTTGTTGGATGAACTTGGCTTTTTCTAATCCACCAATGCCAGCGAGTTTAAAGTTTACATCTTCAAATCCGACATTTTGATCTACAGCCATCGCCTTGGGCTCATGGTAAACATGTGCAAGAGCGTGTTCTGCTAAATCAACGGGCGTGAAACGCAACATGCTGAAACTCAATCCAATCACTAAAGCAACTGAAGCTGCCATCGCCATGAGGTAACGAGTATGTTTCTTTTGCTGCTGATGTTGAGTGAGCTGTTGACGTAAAATCAATTTGTCAGCTAAGTCATCAGGCACGTCAATATTGAGCGCGCTAGTGAGTTTACTGTCTAATGACTTTAAATCATTCACGAGCTTTGCATCGGACTCAGACGCTGCAATCTGTTCCAAGAATGCTTCATCTTGGCTATTTGGGTCACCATATGCTTGGCGACGAAATTTTAGATCATCCATTTGATTGACCTCTAACTTCAGGAGACTCTAAAGCGTCTTTTAATTGATTACGGGCACGAAATAATCGCGTCATGACGGTATTTCTATTGAGTTCTAATAAATCAGCTATTTCTTCACCACTAAAGCCACCGATAAGTTGCAGTAAAAGTGGTTCACGATATTCCACTTCTAAAAGACCAATTTGCTTACGTAGCCAATATTGCTCAGTTTGCTCTTCTGTGGTTGATGACTTTTCATCTTCAAGCAACTCTTGCTCTACATCACTGTAGTCAAATTGCTTGCGCTCAAAACGACGTGCGTTTTCACGACGTAAAATAGTGATGAGCCATGCTTTTGCGGCTTTATCATCTTTTAACGAATCTAAAGCACGCCAAGCGCGAAGAAAGGTTTCTTGAGTGACGTCTTCAGCAATATGTTTATCCCCAATTAACCAATAGGCATATCGGAAGATGTCAGTGTGAAGTGCCTTGACGAGGCTGTCGTATCGTCGCTGTTTAGTTAGCATGTCAGATAAGACCGTGGGTTCGGACTTTTTATTTCGCAAGCTATCGAACATTTTATGACTTATTGTTAAATATTATGTTCGATAGCTTAAAAGGTTAGCTGTGAATAGCAAGTATAAATACGCTTAAGGGTTAAGAGAACTCAGTGGGGAGCTGGTATTTTGCTGTTGATTTATATCGGTTTGTTCGATGGCTTTTAACAACATATTCTTATCAATAAGAGCACTAGATTGGCTGTATTTAGCTTGTTGTAGCTGATGAATTGCTGCTGATAATTGATCAGATAAATTGGCTATATCAGACAATGTCATCGATTTAGCGAGCTGAGCACTGTAAAACTGTTGCAGTAGGGCAATGACTAAAGTGACATCATTATTGTCGCAAGCTTGGGCAATTTGACTCATATCAGTAGCCGGTTTTATCTGAGTGGTGGCAGGTTTTTCAGTTGTCGTAATAAGGTGTTTTTTACTGCGAGCATTAATCCACAGCGCTAAAGTAATTAACCATAACGTTGCAAACAATAAAGTCAGCCAAGGCCAAATGCCAGAGGTTTCATTTGTTGTTTCAGTTGCTTCTATGGTTGGAGCAGGGGCGGCTGCAATGCTGCCTGTTATGGTGACCGTTCTTGCCGGAATTGTTGCGTATTGCTGCTGACGTAAATGCGGATTCCACCAAGGTATGGTAATTTCAGGTAGAGTAAATTCCCCAGGCTTTGTTGGCACAATTGCACTGGTTAAACTGTATTGAGCAATCACTTGATTTTCACGGACTACAGTCTGTCTTACAGGCTTCTCTGGGTAAGATTTTAATCCATCTGGCATATCAATTTTGATATCAGGTAAGCTATTACTATTGGCATTGGATGCAACCACATTAATGGTGCGGGTTATCGGCGTACCAATCTCGAATTCATTACCTTGCTCTTCAGGCCAAACTTCTTTAGCGATAAGCAAATCACTCACAAGCCAGTCCCCTTGATAAACATCAGGGATCGGGTTAATCGTCACTTGAGTATTTTCAGCTTTTGCTTGCATTGGACGGCTTTCATTAAAACCAAACATACCACCGCGCCTTGGGGCTTCAATCAGAATATCACCAGAAAATCCTGCGCCTTTGATGGCTAACGTCCCTGCGGTATCAGCGATAATAGAATAGGTTCTTTCAATCACTCTAAAGCGTCGGCCATCGACCACTTCAACACCATCTTTATCTTCACCGATTTGCTTGATTTCAGCGCCAGCAATTTCGGGGGCACTTATTACACCGCGTTGGAGTTCTGCTGCTAAAAATAGCTTAACTTTGTAGGTTATCAATTGCCCGACATAGGCTTCATTGGTGCTGAGTTCACCTTCGACAAATAAATTGCGCATCTGTTGAGGCTGGCTACCCGCTTTTGCAACGGTTAAGTTAATTGGGTTGGACTTTACTCCCTCCATGGTGAAGGAGGGAATCGTTACTGTGCCTGCGTTTTTGGCAGACAGTAAAACTTGCCAGCGGGTTTCTTTAGTGGCATCAAAATTTACGATTTGAGTGCTTCTACCGACACTGGTTCGACCGACCACAAAATCTTTTAATAGCATAGATGTGTCTAATGAACCGGCATTGAGATCAGCATCAGCTGTAACGTTTAATACAAAGTACTCACCTTGCATTACTGGGTTTCGGTCTACAGTCGCTTGGATTTGACTGACTGCGAAAACTTGCCCTGTAAAAAGAATTGCAAGAAGGGCGATAACGATTCTATTTACCACTGTTGTTTATCCTTAGGCAGTTGGCCGCTTTGGCGACGCTTTTGGTATTCCAATTGCATTTTATTTCTGATCAGCACTTGCGGATCTTCACTCACTGCGCGAAGAGCCCGCTCTAAATCTGCCGGTAATGGCTCTTCAGCTAATTGAGACGATGCGACAGCTTGAGAAGGTTCAGCCTGTTGATCAGATTCTTCACTTTGTGCAGGTTCTGGCTGAGCTTTGGCGTTGGCTTGCTGCTCTTCAAGAGACTCTTCAGATGTTGCTTCTGGTTGAGCATTAGCTTCAGCTTGCATCTTCGCTTCGTTTTCTGTTTGTTGCTCTTCAGTGGACTGGCTTTGTGAAGAAGGAGATTGAGATTGATCTTCTTCATTTCCTTGCTCGCTACTTTCTTGTTTACTACTTTCTTGCTCGCTCGTTTGCTGGTCATTTTCTTGCTCAGCACTTTTCTGCGAAGAGTCTTGTTGTGAAGAGTCCTGTTGTGAAGAGTCTTGTTCAGAACTGTCTGACTGCTCCTGCGATTGACTGTCATTGTTATCGCTTTGGTCACCATTTTCATTTTGATTAGCGCCGTCACTAGAAGATGAGTCCCCGTTTTGAGAGTCGCCATTGTCTGAATCATTTTGATCAGATTGATTTTGGTCTGAACCATCACCAGATTGTTGTTCCTGTTGTTGCTTCATCTGCTGAGCTAACTCCAGGTTTTTTTGCGCTTGAGGAAAATCAGCTTGTTGAGTCAACGCCTCTTTATAACGGTTAATCGCTTCATCAAGTTTGTTTAATTGCATTAAACTATTGGCTTGATTGTATAAACCACTGGCTGAGTTGTCTTGCTCAAATCCAGCTAACGCATTTTCATAGTCGCCTGCTTTATACTGCGCACTGGCTTGCCATAGCGGCTGGTTAAATTGCTCGGCGGCGCTGGCATAATCTTCAGCAGATTGTGCTTGGTTAAAGGTGTTGCTTGCTTGTTGGTCTTGAGTTTTCCATAAATCATCCCAAGTATTGGCCATAACAGGACTTGGTTGAAACAATAAGCCTAATGTAAAAGCTGTAAATACTGGCACTAAAGTAAACCTAAAGCTCAGTAAGATGGGGATAATTAATAACATGGCAATATAAGGTCCTAAATCTTGCCAAGCCTCACCTTCAAGCTCTGTTGCTTTGGCGTCGCCATCATTGGCTAACCAGTTTTCTAATCTGCTTAATGAACTGCCGTCAGCTGTTGCGGGGATCATTAATCCACCTGTTGGACTGACTAATTTTTCTAATAACTTAAAACCGGTTTTATCAATGACGATTTCGCCTCTGTTATCACGCATTAATTGGCCATCAGGGAGTTGTATCGCAGCGCCTTGTTGGGTTCCAAATGCCATGACTGAGACTCGATATCGACTGTTATCAAGTACTTTGGCTGCATCGGTATATTGCTGCGGATTCACGCCATCTGTCATGATGATAATGTCACCAGTGATATGACCGCCTTGGGATAATAACTGTTGTGCAAGTTCGATAGCCGCAGATAAATCTGACCCTCTTACTGGCATAATATCTGGGGTCAGTGTTGGCAACAGGTTAAGCAATGTTGACTTATCACGTGTTAACGGACTAATGGTAAAGGCATCACCAGCGAATGCAATTAAGCCAGTCTCACCTTCAGATAAGTTGGTTAAAAAGTCAGTCGCTCTAAATTTGGCTTGGGATAATCGGTTAGGTTTTTGGTCAGTGGCGTACATAGATAAAGACATATCCATAACAAGCACACGACCTTGCTCGTTGCTGTAAACCGGCAAACTTTGTTTATTGACAGCAGGACCTGAAATGGCAATGACTGCGATAAACCAACACAACATCAGTAGCCATTTAGGCTGCTTTTTTACTTGGTTAGTTTCGCTGATTAAGGTATTGGCTAAATGTGGAGCGATATAACTTTGCCAAGCTGAATTGTTTTGCTGGCTACGCCACAAAAATAATCCAATCGCGATTAGCGGTACAAGACCGAATAACCATTCTGGTCGAATAAAATGTAAGCTCATTATCGACCTCCCGAAGGTGTTGTGGCTTTGACATTTTGTCGAGCTAAGGTATTGAATTGGCTTCTAACACTGATAAATACACTTACAAGCAACGCGAAAAATAATGGCCAGTAAAACAATTCACTTTTGGGGCGATAGGTCAGTTGGTCGCGACTAACGGGTTCTAGCTCATCAATTTTTTGATAAATTTGCGCCAATTCTTCACTGTTTCGTGCTCTAAAATAATGGCCATTAGTCATGTCTGCGAGGCTTTGCAATTGGTCTTCATCTAGATCTAATGATGGGTTCACACGCTCAGTGCCAAATATACTGCGGCGCTCTAATACCTCTGCGCCAACACCTACGGTATAAATAGTGACATTACGTTTAGCAGCAATTCTTGCTGCAACTTCTGGCTCAATATTACCCGCATTATTTGAACCGTCAGTGAGCAGGATTAATACTCTATTGCTGTCATTCACCATGTCAAAACGTCTTACAGCAAGGGCTATGGATTCACCGATTGCTGTTTGTTTACCGACTAATCCTATTTCACTATCCGCAAGGAACTTAGCAACAGAGCGCCTATCTTGTGTTAATGGGGCTTGAAGGTAAGCATGATCGGCAAATAAAATGAGCCCGAGTCTGTCACCGTTACGTCTTTCGATAAAATCCCCAATAACATGCTTGATTAGGGTTAATCTATCTACCGTTTTTCCATCAACAATCATGTCTTCAATTTGCATACTGCCGGATAAATCAACCGCCAACATGACATCTCGACCTTCAGAAGGTAGCTCTATTGGCTCACCTAACCACTGCGGACGTATTAAAGCGCATAGTAAGCATAACCACATCAGCCAATACGCTTTTCGACTCGGCTTATGTTGACTGGTTGACACTTGCTGCTCGGTATTGCCAATACCTGGTAGCTGCAAGTGGCCGCCACTATTTTTTGCGACTTGCTTTTGTTTGAACAAAAATGGCAGCGGTAATAACAGAAGTAACCATGGCCAGGCTATTGAGAACATGCCGCCTCCGTATGCTGTTTACTAGGAGTATTTGGCGTGATTTGAGCAAGTGAACTGAAGCGACTGGACTTATTTAGCCAGCTTTGTGTTAAACCGTTAAGTTGTTGCGACTCTTGGTCGGTGAGGCCATTTTTTTGATAACGTTTCTTAAGTAACTCGCTCAATTGTTCTGCTTCATTTTGAGGTAAACGTAGCCCTAACCAAGCATACCAAAGCTCACCATCTAGCTTGGCAAACTCAGCTCGTGGAAAGTAACTCATGGCCACTCTTTTTAATAGCGTGTTGATGTCTACGGCATATTGAGACGATGAAATGTTCAATAACTCAAATTCTGCCAACGCCGCTTTTCTTGGTACATGGTAACGACGATGCTGATTGAATTTAATCACAGCAGCAATGATGGCGACAATAATCAAAAGGGCGAGTATCCAAAACCCAGGGGCTATAGGGAGTTGGCTTATTTGTTCTGGAAGGACAATGTCTTCTAGTTGCGATAATGCAGGATTAGCTTGAGCAGTATTCATTTAGCGTAATACTTCCAATTGTTCACTGAGACTTTTGCCTGCATCGATAAATCGAGTCGGGACTTTAATCATTTTCATTAGTTCGATAAATTGCTGTTGGCTTGCAAGTTGAGCGTTAAGCCAATCATCATAACTGTTTCGAGTGAGGGTAAGTTGCTGCTTTCCATCTCTAACGGGCAAAGTAAATCGTTTTGGTAATGCTAGTGTACCTTGCCTTAATGGATCGCTAATAACAAAAGCGCCGACATCACAATGGCGCTTAAGCTCAGTCAGCGCAGCTAAACATTCTTGAGTAAAGTGCTGACCATCGGTAATAATCCATACCAATGAACCCGGCTTAGCTATACGCTGTAAGCGCTGACAAGCGCGGAGTATATGCTTTGGATCTTGAGGTAATTCATCAAAATGGTTTAGCTGGTTTGCATGCATTTTTATCAGTGCTGAAGTGAGCTGCAAGATCCCTTGCCTGCGACTTCGAGGTTTTAATTCAAGGTGTTCAGTTTCACTGGCAATAAAGGCTCCAAGACGATCACCATGATTAATGGCATTCCACCCCAGTGTAGCAGCAACATGCGCCGCTTGAACTGACTGCAGTAATAGACGTGAGCCAAAAAACAAGCTGTGGCTAAAATCCACAAACAAGATAATTGGTCGTTCACGTTCTTCGACAAACAGTTTGGTATGTGCCTTACCTGTTCGAGCTGTAACTCGCCAATCAATGGTTCTGACATCATCACCGTTTTGATAATGGCGAACTTCAGCAAATTCCATTCCGCGGCCTTTTATCAGGCTACTACGATGACCTGCTTGGCTAGCTTTTGCTCGGCTACGTTTATCCGGCATTGCTCGCGCAGTGCTTTGACAGCTAATAAGTTCCTGTTCGTTGAGGTTTACGCCATTACTAAATAATGGCAATGCTCCCTCAACGGGTTGTTCAACTGGCATAGTGAAAACGTTCCAACTTTAAGGCGTTAAAAATAACAATGCTTAAGAGTGATGTACTCAAGCTTAATACGCTCTCATTAAAGGTACTCAAGCTTAAGCTACTCAAACTAAGTTACTCAATCTAAGTGACTCAATTTAAGGCACAGCTACTTGGCTTAAAATGTGGTTTATTACGTGATCTGCATTTATGCCTTCAGCTTGTGCTTGATAACTCAGTAATAAACGGTGTCTTAGCACATTTGGCGCAACGGCTTGAATATCTTCAGGAGAAACAAAATCACGCTGTTGTAGCCATGCTCGAGCGCGTGCACATCGTTCTAATGAAATTGAAGCGCGGGGGCTCACACCATACTCTAGCCATTTCGCAAGCTCAGGGCTGTATCGCTCAGGCTGACGAGTTGCCATGATGATTTCAACAATATAGCTTTCAAGAGGTTCAGCTAAATATAGCTCCATTGCTTGCTCACGAGCAGCAAAAACATCTGATTGCGCCACAGGCTCAATGGTAGGTAGCTGTTTAGTGACGGCTTCATTGCGTGATTGGCGTAAAATTTCACGTTCAGTTTCAGCACTTGGGTAATCTAAGTTTAAGTGCATTAAAAAGCGGTCTAATTGGGCTTCTGGTAATGGGTACGTTCCTTCATTTTCTAGTGGGTTTTGTGTTGCCATCACTAAGAATAAGTCTGGAAGAGGGTAGCTATTTTTACCAACGGTCACTTGGCCTTCAGCCATTGCTTCAAGCAGTGCAGATTGCACTTTAGCTGGGGCACGGTTAATTTCATCGGCCAATATGAGGTTATGGAAAATTGGCCCAGCTTCAAATTCAAACGTTGCCGTTTGAGCGCGATAGATATCAGTACCGGTTAAATCGGCAGGTAATAAATCAGGGGTAAATTGAATGCGGTGGAAATCGCCTTCAACGCCATCGCATAGTGCTTTTACAGCTCGTGTTTTGGCAAGACCTGGAGGCCCTTCTACTAATAAGTGACCATCGGCAATAAGTGCGATGAGCAAGTTCTCTGTTAATACAGGCTGTCCCAAAATGACATTATCTAAATAAGCGCGTAAGGAATGAAATCGACTCAAAGGCATGATGATACTCAGTTATTTTCGAAATTTATTCTATTTAAACCCATGTTAATGAATTTCATTAGCCTTTGGCTAGTATGATTAACAGATTTTCATTTTTAATTGTTAGTTATGAAAGTTGGAGTGAGTTAAGTCAACTAATAATGCTTATATATTCGATGAATAAAACAATTTAAAGTTAAAGCTCTAAATTTTAACTTTATGATTTTATGAGGTTTATAGCTTAATGTTATCGATGTTTTGTATTTTATTTGAGCTTATTTTCATACGGATGTTTAAAACTTGGCAATTAAAAGTTAGAATCAGATCACACTTTTATGGTCAGACCAGATCTGCCCGACAAAATAGATATTCACTGATAAGCCATTTTAAGGCTAAACAATTAAAAGAGGGTGAACAATGAGTGATAGACAACAAGTAACCAACGCCCGCGGAGAGCGCATTGCAATCGTTGCGGGATTACGTACCCCATTTGCAAAACAAGCCACTGCTTTTCACGGCGTATCAGCATTAGATATGGGCAAAATGGTGGTTAATGAATTGCTATCTCGCTCAGAGTTAGATCCTAAGACCATCGAACAACTCGTGTATGGTCAAGTTGTGCAAATGCCTGCGGCGCCAAATATTGCTCGTGAAATTGTGCTTGGTACTGGAATGGATGTATCAACAGATGCATATAGCGTGACGCGTGCATGTGCAACCAGTTTTCAATCGGCTGTTAACGTAGCTGAATCAATTATGACAGGCAATGTTGAGATCGGTATTGCTGGTGGTGCAGATTCATCGTCAGTATTGCCTATCGGCGTATCGAAAAAGTTAGCCCATGCGTTAGTTGATTTAAATAAAGCCCGTACATTTAAACAAAAGTTTGCCATTGCTCGACGCCTTGGTCTTAAAGACTTAATGCCTGTACCGCCAGCGGTAGCAGAATATTCAACAGGCTTGTCGATGGGACAGACTGCTGAGCAAATGGCAAAGACCTATGGCATTAGCCGTGCTGATCAAGATGCATTGGCGCATCGCTCGCACACATTGGCTACAGAAACCTGGAACACAGGTAACTTACGTGACGAAGTGATGACCGCTCATGTGCCGCCTTACAAACAGTTTATTGATCGCGATAATAATATTCGTGAAAACTCAGTGCTTGAGTCTTACGCAAAACTGCGTCCTGCTTTTGACCGTAAACATGGTTCTGTTACCGCTGCTAACAGTACTCCATTAACAGATGGTGCTTCTGCCATTATTCTGATGAGTGAAGGCAGAGCTAAAGCTTTAGGTTATGAACCTATTGGTTACATTAAGAGTTATGCGTTTACAGCGATTGATGTATGGCAAGACATGCTAATGGGACCTTCTTACGCTACGCCACTTGCGTTAAAGCGTGCAGGAATGGAATTAGAAGATTTAACTCTGATTGAAATGCATGAAGCGTTTGCTGCGCAAACACTGGCAAATATGCAAATGTTTGGTTCTAAAAAGTTTGCTGAAGAAAAGCTTGGTAGAAACCGTGCAATCGGTGAAATTGATATGAGTAAATTTAACGTATTAGGTGGCTCACTTGCTTATGGACATCCATTTGCGGCTACTGGTACTCGTTTAATTACTCAAGTGTGTCGTGAATTAAAACGACGTGGTGGTGGTACCGGTCTAGCAACAGCTTGTGCTGCTGGTGGCCTTGGCGCAGCAATGATTGTGGAAGTGGAGTAATTCTAATGGAAAAGACATTTAATTTATCTCGCCGTGAAGACGGTATTGCTGTGTTAACAATGGATGTTCCTGGCGAAACCATGAACACGTTAAAAGCAGAGTTTGGTCCTGAAATTAGCGAAATTTTAGCAGAAATTAAACATGATGCTAGCGTGAAAGGTTTAGTGGTTATTTCAGGTAAGGCCGACTCGTTTGTTGCTGGGGCCGATATTAGTATGCTTGACGCATGTACTAGTGTTTCTGCGGCAAAAGAGTTGTCTCAGCAAGGTCATATCGTATTCAACGAACTTGAAAATTTATCTATTCCAGTTGTTGCAGCTATCAATGGTGCTTGTTTAGGCGGTGGTTTGGAGTTGGCATTAGCATGTCATTTGCGAGTATGTACCGATGATAAGAAAACCATTATGGGCGTACCAGAGGTTCAACTTGGATTACTTCCTGGTGGTGGCGGAACGCAGCGTTTACCAAGAAAAGTAGGTATTACTACAGCACTAGATATGATGCTGACAGGAAAACAAATTCGCCCGAAACAGGCCCTAAAAATGGCGCTAGTTGATGATGTTGTTCCTGAGTCAATTTTATTAGATACCGCCATTGCGTTAGCAAAAAAAGGCAAATCAGCCGCTAAAGTTGTTAAAAAGAGTGCGCTAAATAAAGTGCTGGAATCAACGAGTACCACACGGGATATTATCTTTGATCAGGCTGCAAAGCAGGTCATGAAGAAAACTCAAGGAAATTACCCTGCGCCAGCTAAAATCATTGACTGTGTGAAGCAAGGCATGAACAAAGGAATGATTAAAGGTTTAGAGGTCGAAGCAAGTCATTTTGCTGAATTAGTGATGTCGCCAGAATCTGAGTCACTTCGCAGTATTTTCTTTGCAACTACAGAGATGAAGAAAGAAACGGGTGCAGAAGGAGCTGAGCCTCGTAAAGTGAACAAAGCGCTTGTTATTGGTGGCGGGTTAATGGGCGGTGGTATTGCTTCTGTGACTACCACTAAAGCTAAAATCCCAGCTCGTGTTAAAGATATCAACGATAAAGGCTTAAGCAACGCGTTAGCTTATGCATATAAATTACTAGCCAAGGGAGTTAAGCGTCGTCACATGACTCCTGCAGTTAGAGATAACTTAATGGCGCTAATGACAACCACAACTGAATATAAAGGCGTTAAAGATGCCGATATTGTAGTTGAAGCAGTGTTTGAAGATTTAGCGCTTAAGCATCAAATGGTGAAAGATGTAGAGCGAGAGTGTCATGAGAACACTATTTTTGCTTCTAACACTTCATCTTTACCTATTGGTCAAATTGCAGAAGCTGCACAACGGCCTGAAAATGTCATTGGTTTACACTACTTTTCACCAGTAGAAAAAATGCCTTTAGTTGAGGTAATCGCTCATAAAACGACTTCACCTGAAACCATTGCTACCACAGTTGCTTTTGCTCGTAAGCAAGGTAAAACACCGATTGTTGTACAAGATGGTGCGGGCTTTTATGTAAACCGTATTCTTGCTCCTTACATGAATGAAGCAGCGCAAGTTTTACTGTCTGGTGAACAAATTGAGAGCTTAGATAAAGCATTGGTTAAGTTCGGCTTCCCAGTAGGCCCTATCACTTTACTTGATGAAGTTGGCATTGATGTCGGCGCTAAAATTGCCCCAATTTTAACGGCTGAACTAGGCGATCGTTTTAAAGCACCTGACGCATTCGATAAGTTACTTGCTGATGATCGTAAGGGCCGTAAAAATGGTAAAGGCTTCTATCAATACGGTAATAAGAAGTCGAAAGCAAAATTAGTGGATGAATCTGTTTATCAAGTGCTTGGTGTGTCGAATCAAACTACGGGTTCAGCAAGTGACATTGCAATGCGCTGTGTAGTCTTAATGCTAAATGAGGCAGTCCGTTGTCTAGATGAAGGTATTATTGCTAATGCTCGAGATGGAGATATAGGCGCTATATTTGGTATTGGGTTCCCGCCATTCTTAGGTGGCCCATTCCATTATATGGATTCAATGGGCATTGCCACGTTAGTGTCAAAATTACGTCAATATCAACAGCAACATGGTGATAGATTTGAGCCATGTGAAAGATTAGTTCAAATGGCAGAAAGTGGAACTAAATTTTATTAGTCATAATTAATACTTTTAGCTATTGATAAATTAACAAAGCGGCAACATATTGCCGCTTTTTCATGCGAAAGTGGCAGGTTTTAGCCTAAATAATAACCTTGCTGTCTATTTGTATTTTGATTGTTTAGTCGGTGAAGTTAGCAAAATTGAATAGGTTTGGTTATAATCTGAGCGTCAAAGTGAATTTTGAAATAAACGGTTTACTTGCACATTAATGGAATGATGTTAACTGAATGAATTATAGAGGTTTCAGTGATATTTCTACTTATCTTTGTTTCATGTATATCTGGGCTTTATCTGGGTAACCAAGCTTTTTATAATGGCATGGCTGTCAAAAGATGGTCATTAGCTGGTTTGTTGATGGGACCTTTAGCGTATCCGTTATTTAACAGCCACAAATACTTATTGATGAGAAAATTAACCGTCGATAATGAGCAGTCTAATTATTTTTAAGTTAAATAAGCCAATAAAAAAGGGAGCAAATGCTCCCTTTTTTATTGGCTTTGGTTTTCCAGTAGATTATTCAAATCTAACTCCACCAAGCTTTAGCTTTAATCACTTCTAAATGTTCTAAACCTTCAGGTAGTTTAACTTTTTTACGCTGAGGTTGTGCAATACCAAGAGCTTTCTTTAAAGAATTTAACATGATGACTTCCTTAAGCGATGCTTGAGTTGCTGAATTTGATGTTTGGCAGACCAGCGACCTGAGTGTTGCTGAATTTAATGTTTGGCAGACCAGCTACTTGAGTGTTACTAAACTTGATGTTTGGTAGTCCTGCAACTTGAGTGTTGCTGAACTTGATGTTTGGCAGACCAGCTACTTGAGTGTTACTGAACTTGATGTTTGGYAGWCCAGCRACYTGAGTGTTGCTGAATTTAATGTTTGGCAGACCAGCTACTTGAGTGTTACTAAACTTGATGTTTGGTAGTCCTGCAACTTGAGTGTTGCTGAACTTGATGTTTGGTAGTCCTGCAACTTGAGTGTTGCTGAACTTGATGTTTGGCAGACCAGCTACTTGAGTGTTACTGAACTTGATGTTTGGTAGTCCAGCTACTTGAGTGTTACTGAACTTGATGTTTGGTAGTCCAGCTACTTGAGTGTTGCTGAACTTGATGTTTGGTAGTCCAGCTACTTGAGTGTTGCTGAACTTGATGTTTGGCAGACCAGCGACTTGAGTGTTACTGAACCTGATGTTTGGCAGACCAGCTACTTCAGTGTTGCTGAACTTGATGTTTGGTAGGCCGGCGACTTCAGTGTTACTGAACTTGATGTTTGGCAGACCAGCTACTTCAGTGTTGCTGAACTTGATGTTTGGCAGACCAGCTACTTCAGTGTTGCTGAACTTGATGTTTGGCAGACCTGCGACTTGAGTGTTACTGAACTTAATGTTTGGTAGCCCAGCTACTTCAGTGTTTGTGTTGCTGAACTTGATGTTTGGTAGTCCAGCTACTTGAGTGTTGCTGAACTTAATGTTTGGTAAGCCTACTGTCTTAACCCTCTCTGGGTGAATAGTAGGAAGTACTTCCATTGTAATATTAGCAGCAGAAGTCGAAGTTAGAAGTGCAGCTATGATAATTCCGTTAATCATTGTATTAATCTCTCAGTTCAGGGTTAATAAAAAAGTTTATTATTTGACGTCTGAACTGCTAGTTGCACTTGTTGTGCCAATGTTAACTGCTAATGCGTTTTTCCTCTTGTTTGTCGAAATTGATATTCAATAGTGTAGTGAAATCATTTTCTGGAACTGGCTTGCTGAAAATGTATCCTTGGATTTCTTCACATTTTAGCGCTTTCAATATATTGAGTTGAGCATCATCCTCTACGCCTTCTCCGACGACAGATAAGCCCATGTTATGAGCGATGGTGATTATGCTATCAACCATCTTAAGATCTCTATCAGATTTGCTGATGTCATCTACAAATGATTTATCTATTTTTAAACAGTGGATAGGGAAACGTTTCAAATATGATAATGACGAGTAACCTGTACCAAAATCATCTAGCGCAAGTGTTACCCCCATCTTCGCAAGCTGGTTCATTACCTTAATCGCATTTTCTGGATTTTTAATAATTGTGCTTTCAGTTATTTCTAGTTCTAAATGACAAGCAGGTAATTTTGTAAGCTGTAAGACGCTGGAGATACGTTGTTGTAGATCGGGAAGGGCAAACTGTCTAGATGATAAGTTAATCGCTACACGACCATTAAAGATACCTTGCTCACGCCATTTCTGCGCTGCAAAGCAAGCTTTTCGTAACACTAAATCACCGATTTCTACAATAAGGCCATTTTCTTCAGCTAAAGGAATAAACTCATTCGGAGCAATAATGCCATGATCAGGATGAACTAATCTAACTAAAGCTTCCATGCCAACGAGACTATCCTCTTTCAAATCGACTTTAGGTTGATAGTAAACTTCAAATAAATCTTCTTTTAAACCTTCTCGGATTAGATTTTCAACCTCAAGTTGGCGAAGTGCATTCTGATTTAAGGATTCTGAATAGAACTGATAGCGATTACCGCCACCAGCCTTAGCGTGATACATAGCAATATCAGCTTTACGTAATAAGGCCTGTTCATTTTGCTCATCCTCTGGGTAAAGCACGATACCGATACTTAGGCCAACAACTAAAGATTCGTTGTCGATTTTAAATTCTTCTTTAAGTGCGTCTATTATTCGTGAGGCAATTGCAGCACATGAACCGATATCAGGGTTGTGATCAACCAAAATAGCAAATTCATCACCACCTAAACGATATAAGCTGACATGTTTAGGGACATTATTTTGAATACGTTTGGCAACATCAACTAATAACTCATCGCCTATCTGATGACCTAGAGAGTCATTGATACGTTTGAAATTATCTAAATCTAAAACCATCAAAGTATGATGGATATCTTTTTTAACTAAGTTATTAAGAGTCACCTGCAAACTTGAGCGGTTTGGTAAGCCGGTTAAAATATCGCTGTTGGTGAGCTTTCTTAGCTCTTCTTCTTGTTGCTTTCGGCGGGTGATGTCTGAGAAAACCCCTACATAATGGGTGGTTTCACCTTGTTGGTTATATATAGCATCAACGGTAAGTTCCATTAAAAAGTGGCTACCATCACCTTTGTTAGCTTCAAGTTCATTACTCCAACAACCTTGTTGGGAGAGTGAAGCATGTATTTGATTTGAATATGATTCAGGGTAGCGCCCAAAGCTGAAGAGCTGACCAATAAACTCATCACGAGCTTGATTAGTCAGTTCACAACAGGCATCATTCACTTCTACAAAACGGTACTTTTCATCAAGAATAAACATACCTTCTGAGATATTTTCAATAGCACGTTCGAACAAACGCAGTTGTTCCTCAGTTTGTTTGAGGTTATTAATATTCTTTATTGTACCTGTCATACGTACAGGGTTTTCTTTGTGATCCCTTTCAACAATTTTGGCTCTATCGAGGATCCACATCCAAAGGTTTTCACGACTTTTAACTCGATAAGCGACTTCGAAGTGATCAGTTAATCCTTTAAAGTGGTCATTAAGTGCTGTCTTGACCCTATTTTGATCTAAAGGGTGGATATTACTTTCTTCACCAGGTTTTCCTGAGCGCTGACCATCTTGCGGGAATTCTAAAGTTCCCCAAATATTGGAGCGGTATATCTCTCCGGTTTCAATATCCCAGTCCCACATTTCATCGCCACTCCCCCAAAGAGATAGCTTTAATCTTTCTTCGCTTAGTGCGATTTGTTTTTGTATTTGACGACGGCGAAGAATTATTTTAGTTATAATAAACAATAGAATAAAGCATAGTAATGTATAGGAAAGTTTTGCTTCAAAAGAGTAATACCAAGGAGGGGTGACCGTTATTTGAATAGACTTGGTCTCACTTTGTTTTCCTGAAAGTTTATTAATAGCATAAACATGGAAGTTATAAATTCCAGCAGAAAGGTTAGTGTATGTTGCTGAGTTTATATTTTGCGAGGGCAACCAACTGTCATTTAACCCTTCCATTTGATAATAAAAGTCAAACTCTTCTAAAGGTTGTCCTGGAGTAACAAACGTAAAGGTAAAAGGGTAGTCAGAGTATTTTAAGGTTATGTTTCTCTGTTTGTTTATTGGTTTGTTTAAGATTTTTCCACCAATATTTTCTGAAACATTAAATAATGAGAAATCAATCAAAGCTGCATTTGTGCTTCCTGACATTAAAATATCATTATATATTTCATTCGGGTTTACAATGCTGATTCCTTTAGTGCCTCCAAATAAAGAGTAATCTCCAATATGTAATGAAGCTAAAGAGTTATAATCGCTTTGAGAACCGTTTCTATTTGTTAATTTTAAATTTTTAAAGCTGGTTTTATTCGTTATATTTAGTTCCATCGCTGAGGCTGAAACTAAAAAATTATCGAAAATCTCTATCGAGTATATTAGTTTGTTATGTCTAAATATTTCTTTTAGCTCGTTAGTTTGGATATTCAGCTTTAACAAAGAGTTTCTTGTACCAAAGTAGAGCTCATTTTCATCAAACTTTAATGTGGTAACCATACTTTCAGAGAATATTTTCTCTGTATTACCATCTTTAATTTTGAATAACCCACCTTGAGATGCTATCCAAAGTTCATTGTTTTTTTCAATTAAATCGAATATTGGATATCTTTCACCAGTAGTCAAGGTGTCGGTAACTGTAGAGTTTTCTATAACAAATACTTTTCCATTGATAGTAGAAGCATATATTTTGTCTTTGCTCTCACTTACTTGTACATTACTAATATGTCTATTTAATATTTGAACGGTCTCTAAAGTCGAAAGGTCTGTTTTAGTTAAACCTGTAATATTCCCTGTATAGAGTTGGTTGTTTAAAACTTTTATCGATTTTGGGCCTGATGCGTTTTCAATCGTTACTGAATATAAATACTTTAGAGATTTGTCTAAAACTCTTACATCCAAAGAGTCTGTTGCTAAAAATATGTTTTCATCTGTTTGTGTAATAGCCCAAATGTTTTCTTTAATAAATTTTGAGTTTTTTATAAGATTTCGATTTCTATCTATTTTAATGACACCTAAATTGACATCGGTTATAAAAATGGCAGATTTAGTTTCTTTTATATAAGGGCGTTTTCTTGATGCATCTTGTTCGATAAACCCTATTTTCTTTATTCTGTTATTACTATCTATCCTTACAATATCGGAGTCTATTATTGAAGTTAACTCATCACCGTTTCTTGATGGTTCAAGGTAGGTCATAACAATATCTGATACTTTTTCTTTGTTGTTATTTTTTATACTGTACAAGCCATCATTAGTAGATATAAATAATTTATTTGAAATAATTCCAATGTCATTGGATTTGTAAGCAACCGTTGATAGCTTATTATCTTCTAACTTAAAAACAATACCATTATAATTTCGAATAAAGAGGCTGTTACCTACTTCAATGACCTTTTTAACCTCTTGTAAAACCTCACTGTTAAACTCCCATAATACTCTAGTTAGGTTATCGCTTAATATTAAAATTTTATTATTTAAACCTATAGCTATTCCTTTAGATAGAGGTGCTATTGACCAAATGGCTTCTGACAGAGGTTTATTATCAATTTCTATTTTTGTAAATGATTCGGATTCATCATCGTATATTGCTAAACCTAAATCAGTACCAACAATTATCCTGTTTTGGTTGTCTACAATTAAAGTTTTAATGAAAGAGCTTGGTAAGTTTGAGCGGCCATCTTCAGCAAAAAAGTGTTTAAAATTTGTTCCGTCAAAGCGATTTAAACCGTTTACAGTTCCTAACCAGACAAACCCGTCTTTGTCTTCAACTATGCTAGTAACTGTTACTTGTGATAAGCCATCTTCGGTATTATAAATTTCGGTATTAAGAGTGAGATCATAATTAGTACCAGAATCAGCAAAAGCGAGACCCGTTAAAGCATGGGCTAGGAGAAATGTACAAATCAAGAACCGACTTATCATCTGCATAAAAAGTATACTTTTATCTTCTGTAATCTAGAATTATTCAAGGTAATACTCCACTTTTTCAGAAAGTTAATACTTTGTCAAAAATTGGTAAGAATAAAAAAAATATATTTCAATTACCTGTATTAATTTTATACAAACAAAGGCTTGCAATGATTAAAAAATGAACTCTATCATCTTCAATTGTCGCAAATACTAGTTTTTTACACTGTAAAAATAGTTGTTGATGATAGTTTTATAAAATCTGTAAATGTTTTTAAACGTCATCAAGCTTTTCTTAAAACTCAAATTTATCCGCATTTTGTTTAAATCCTTTTAAGTCCGTTATGACATGGGCAGTAGGCATTGGTTCTAATTGATTATGCTGCTCTCCTGCATTAAACATCACTAATCGGTCACTGTGTTTACTGCGCATATTGCTGACAATAAACTTAATAAGGTCGGCACGAGTAAATTGTTTGATTTCTTCAACGACTCTTTCACGTTGTTTGAAATCATAATCTCGGTTGCCGAGGCAAACCCAATAGCGTTGGCTTCTGCTCTTAAGGTTGGCGTCTTTTTCTAAAATTTGATTTATTAAGCCAAGTTTTGTCGCTTCCCATTGTTCTTTAGTGATTTGCATGACGGCATAATTAAAGTCTGCAATGAACTCATCAATGGCTTCGAGCAACTTGCGAGGTTCGGTGGTTGGTGATTGTATGTAGAATATCATCCCTGGGTGGCGATTGAGTGGCAGATATCCCGTTCCGACCATATAACCAAGCTGTTTTTCTGTCCTTAGCTCATGAAAAAAAGTAGACGACATTGTGTGGTTTAGCAAACTAAATAGGCCTACAGTATGAGCTGTTGTTTGATTTGATTGATAATAAACAATGATTGCACTGTCTTGATGTTCTACAGATAGCTCACGCATTAAGGTGCCTCTGCCAGTGAGGTTGATCAATTCCCGACTGGACTCAGCACTTGGTTTAGTCACAAGTGATAATACCAATTCTAATCGCTTGGCAAGTTGCTGAGCTTCACTGACAAGCCAATCGCCATAGACCAAGCCTTCTACATATATTTTCTCATAAAAGGCGCTTACGTGGTTATGAAGCTCGTCTAACGTGACGTCTTCTAGCATTTCTGCCATTTTGGCTGGCTCATAGGAACGTTTTTGAAGTGTCACAGTCAGGCTAGTAAATAATTGTGCGATAGGCTTTGCTTGAGCGACGTTTGTCCAACTTCTGAGTAATTGCTTTTTAATAAGCTTAAAACGTTCTTGGGTAAAGTTTCTTTCTCGCGCTTTTTCTATCACCAAGGCAAGCAAGGTTTCTTGGTTACCGGTAAAGCCAGTTAAGTGCAGAGTGATCCCACCTTGATGGGGATAAATATTGTAATTAAGCCCTGCCACTTCAGCTTGGTAAGTTGACTCAGTTAAGTAGTCTAAAAGCATTTCGACATATAAACGGGTTAATGCTGCATGTTTCGGCGTTGGACTTGCATTTTCAGAGTCCAGTGAGAGATATATATGACCTTTCGGGACATTAAACTCATCATCTTTACGGTGCCAAATGCGGTAACCTTCATCTTCAGCAACCACAACTGGTACATCGCTTTTACTCGGCTCTATGCGAGATTGAGGATCGTTGACAATAAAAGGGTTCTTAGCGGGAAGAGCTAATTCCTTTCTCGGTTTCGCTTGTAACCAATGGTCAATTTTATCTGCTGGGATTGCTTCTATTGAGTAAGGTGTAAAATACCACTTCGCTTGCTGGTTAGTACTGACTTCTCTTGAAACAAGCTGGGTACGCATATTATTAGGAGATAACAAGCTTAATAAGCTTAATGCCTCTTTAGCATCTAAGCCGTCCATTCGATAATCACCAAACACTATGTCTTCAACTTTATAGTGCTGCATATTAATACTGAGGTGGCTGGCTAAATCGAGAATTTTGATTTGTTCTTGAAATTTAAATGCTGTGGTTAATAAGCTTGAACGCTCATCATAACGCCAAGATTCAATACCTGAGTCACGGATCAACTGAATGTATTCGAATGTACATTCGATAATGGCATCGAGTTGTTGCAGGCCTTTTTCAGTTAACTGAATACTAATACTGTAGTCTTTAAAGTTATAGCCGTTAACGCCACCACCGGCAGACAGGTTATTCGCATAGCCTTGTTCTTTTAAGTATGACAGCAAACTGCCAGGGCTTTCATTACCTAATAAATGACTAATAAAAGTGAGCGGTTTACGTTGATAGAAAGGCTCAATAGATGGAAGAGCAAAACTAATATTTAATCGTTTTTGGTCTTTTACTGGCGAAATATTAATGTGCTTTAGTTTCGCACGTTCATCAAGGTAGGGCGTGTCAGGGTAACTTGCCTGTGCCTTTCTATTTTGGACTTCACTAAAAAAGTGCTGAGCTAACTTAGCTTGTTCATACAATGAAAGCGGTGATACTAAACACAGCGTCATGATATTTGCGCTATATTTTGACTGATAAAAATCAAGTAATTCTTGCCTAATATCCGCTTCATCACCTGCAAGAGTTTGTAAGTTCCCGACTGAAAACTTACTGAAAGGGTGGGCAGGGTTAACAGACACTTTCTGGACTTGATATACCCGTCTAATATCATCTTTGAGTTTTAAACTATATTCCGAATCAATAGCATGTCTTTCTCTATCAACCAGTTCTAAATCGAACTTTGGCGCGATAAAAAATTGGCTAAATCTGTCTAAAGACTCTTCGAAATGTTCTGCATCGATACTGTAAAAAAAGTTAGTTTGTTCAGTACCTGTCCAAGCATTGTTTGAGCCACCATGCTGATTGATGAATTGGTGATATTCACCCGAGTCAGGAAACTTTTTTGTGCCTAAAAACAGCATGTGTTCTAAAAAGTGTGCCATCCCAGGTCGAGATATAGGATCATCGAAATGGCCAACTGACACAGTCATTGACGCAGCCGCCTGAGTCGCTGTTTTATCTTCAACGAGTAAGACCCGTAATGCATTATCAAGCACAATATGTCGGTATTGGCGATGGTCATTTGGGCTGGTAACAATACTATTTTGTGTGTTTAGTGCTGTGTCTGGTTTTATGGTCAAGATAATGCTCCAGATAGGAAGGCTTGTTATATATTGATCTCGTTGGCGACTTTTAGCAAATATCTAATGAAAATATCGACTAAAGACTAATTAATTTTACTTCATTGTTACTTTGTAGATGGGATATTTAAGGCTACAATTGGAAAACAAACACAATAATAAATGAGTAGCGATAATGAGCAGCAATAGAAGTATGCAGCTATTTTTGATGCGACATGGTGAAGCGGGCTTTGATGCACCATCTGATAGAGAAAGAATGCTATCGCAATTAGGGCGCACTCAGTCTAACGCAATGGCGAACTGGCTGACAGAAAAGGTCAGTAGTGTCGACTTAGTGATTGTGAGCCCTTATTTAAGAGCACAACAAACGTGGCAAGAAGTGGCTAAACACCTGCCAGAACCTAATAAATGGCTAGTATTAGATGATATTACGCCCTCTGGAAGTCCACAAATTGCAGTTGATGCCATTTTGGCATATGCCGAACATTATGCAGCACGTAAAGTGTTAGTCATAGCTCACATGCCAATCCTTGGTTATATGGTCAGTGAGTTAGTTGCAGGAATGGAGCCGCCTATTTTTGCGACATCAGCAATTGCATCCATTGAGCGAAATGAACACGGTGGGCACTTTGACTTGATGCAAACACCAGCTCAAATGAGTGCGTAAATCCGACTTAGCACTTTTTACGACAACACTAACTTTATTTGTTGGTAAGTTTATTTAGTACGTAAGTTTATTAGATAGGTTAGTGCTTAGATGTTGAAACAACTAAGCACTCACATGAGACTTTTTACTAAAATTGATCGCTGAGACTTTCTACTAAAATTAATTACCTGCGGTGAGCATGTTCGCCAATATCAATGAGTATTAATAATGCCGCATCTGCGCCCCATTCTTTAGTGGCTTGATGGAATGCTTTAACCTTAGGGTGTTGAGCAAGCCACATTGGTAATTGTTGCTTTAATATTCCAGAACCATAGCCATGCATTACACAACAGCAAAGGATATGTTGCTTAACACATGCCTGCAGTAAAGCGGCTAACTCAAGTTTAGCTTCAGCTTGGCGCATGCCATGTAAATCAAGTAATAAATCAGGCTGATAATCTCCACGACGTAATCGTTTCAATTCAATTTTTTCTACGCCTTCGTTTAACCAGCGCATTGGACCTTCAACAGGTAAAATTGGCTGATAATTATCCGAAAAATAGCTATCAGCATAAACCTGCTGTTCTTTTACTTCGACTTGTTGTTTAGATTTGACCGACTGCTTAAAGTGGTGTTTATCTTGATTTAGTGGTTTTACGCCGCCAAATTGCTCTGAAAACAACGCAAAGTCAGGATTATTTTCTTTATTCATGGCGCTATTGTATTGAATTCTAGGTCATCTTAATAGACTTCAGTTACAATGGTCAGGAACAATTTTTCAGGAGTTATGTTTTGGATAAAATCTTTGTAGATGAAGCTGTCACCGAATTAAGAACCGTTGGCGATATGTTGCGTTGGGCTGTAAGCCGTTTTAACGATGCTAACATTTATTATGGGCACGGCACTGATAACGCTTGGGATGAAGCTATTTCTTTGGTTTTCCATGCTTTACATCTTCCTGAAGAAATCGGTCAACAGGTAGTTAACTCAAATTTGACCAGTAGTGAAAAACATAAAATCGTTGAACTGATTATCCGTCGCGTACGTGAACGTTTACCGGTTCCTTATTTGACCAATAAAGCTCGATTTGCAGATTTAGAGTTTTATGTAGATGAACGTGTGCTCGTGCCACGCTCACCTATTGCTGAAATGATTAATAATGGTTTCAGCCCATGGTTGTATAACAAACCTGTTACTCGTGTCATGGATTTATGTACCGGCAGTGGTTGTATTGCTATTGCATGTGCTTATGCGTTTGAAGATGCGGAAGTTGATGCTTTAGATATTAGCGAAGATGCTTTAGAAGTGGCGCAAATCAATATCGAGTCTTTGAATGTACTGGATCGCGTTTTCCCAATTCAATCCGATATTTTCTCTGCTATTGAAAAAGGTCCGCATTACGATTTGATCGTATCTAACCCGCCTTACGTAGATGAAGAAGATATTGGCGATATGCCTGATGAATATCATCACGAACCAGCCATAGGTTTAGCTTCAGGGCGCGACGGTTTAGATTTAACCAAGCGTATTCTTGCAAATGCAGCTGATTACTTGACTCCAGATGGCTTGTTAGTTGTTGAAGTGGGCAACTCTATGGTGCATCTAAACGAGCAGTTCCCTGATGTTCCTTTCACTTGGGTAGAGTTTGAACATGGCGGAGACGGTGTGTTTGTTCTTACTTATGATCAGCTAGTTGAAAATGAATCACTTTTCGCCATCTATAAAGATAGTGAATAATAACGATTAGAAAAATATATCACCTTGAGGTAATGAGATAGCATGTCGGGAAATAGCATAGGTCAGAATTTTGTCGTAACGACTTTCGGTGAAAGTCACGGTGTTGCATTAGGTTGTATTATTGATGGTTGCCCACCAGGTCTTGAACTGACAGTTGAAGACATGCAACACGATTTAGACCGCCGCCGCCCTGGCACATCTCGTTACACGACAGCACGTCGTGAGCCTGATGAGGTGCGGATCCTATCGGGTGTTTTCGAAGATAAAACAACGGGAACATCCATTGGTTTATTAATTGAAAACACCGATCAGCGCAGTCAAGATTATTCAAACATCAAAGACTTATTCCGCCCAGGCCACGCTGATTACACCTATCAGCAAAAGTATGGTCTACGTGATTACCGTGGTGGTGGCCGTTCATCTGCCCGTGAAACTGCGATGCGAGTAGCAGCTGGCGCGGTTGCTAAAAAATACCTAAAGCAAGTTCATGGAATCGAAATTAATGGTTACATGTCTCAGTTGGGGCCTATCTGCGCCGAATCGGTTGACTTAAATGAAGTCGAACAAAATGCTTTCTTCTTTCCTGACGCCTCTAAATTAGAGCAACTTGATGAGTACATGCGTGATTTAAAAAAATCGGGCGACTCTGTTGGTGCTAAAATTACTGTTGCAGCTACAGGGGTTCCTGTTGGATTAGGTGAACCAGTATTTGACCGACTTGATGCCGATATTGCACATGCCTTAATGGGGATCAATGCCGTTAAAGGTGTTGAAATCGGCGATGGATTCGGTGTTGTGACTCAAAAAGGCTCTGAAGGGCGTGATTTAATGTCTCCAGCTGGCTTTGAGTCAAATCATGCTGGCGGCGTTTTAGGTGGCATTTCTTCTGGTCAACCAATCGTTGCTCATATTGCGCTAAAACCAACATCAAGTATTTCAGTTCCAGGACAAAGCATGACAGCACAAGGCACTACTGCTGATGTTGTGACTAAAGGTCGTCATGACCCTTGTGTTGGCATTCGAGCGGTACCCATTGCTGAAGCGATGTTAGCGATAGTTCTAATGGATCACTTGCTTCGTCATCGCGCCCAAAATCAGGATGTGGTTTCCCAAACCCCTGTTATCGGTATGAAATAAATGCCTAATGCGTCATCTGCTGAGCCCAACGTTCGTTGGCTCAGCGCTTGTTACTTTTTCTTTTTTTCAATTCTTGGTTTAATGGTTCCATATCTCGGTGTCTTTTTTGATAACCGAGGTTTTAACGCGCAAGAAATTGGCTTTCTTATGGCAATACTCATGGGAACCCGCATTATTGCTCCCAATGTCTGGGCCATGGTTGCTGACAGAACGGGTATGCGTTCTGAACTGGTTAAGTTTGGCTCAGCTGCAGCTGCGATAACCTATATCAGTTTTTTCTTTGACGGAAGCTTAACGTACCTTGCGTTAAGTTTGATGGTTTATACCTTTTTCTGGAATGCGATTCTTGCTCAGCTTGAAGTCATAACGCTCGAGAGTTTAGGGGATGAGTCGCATCGTTACGGCGCGATAAGAAGCTGGGGCAGTGTTGGCTATATCTGTTTAGTGATTGCAGCAGGTTTTGCTATTAGTGAGTACGGAGCCGAAATTGTTCCCTCCATTGGCATGGTGCTGTTTATTGGCATGTTTTTATGCGCATTGGCATTACCTAATAATAGAGCCTCGCTCGGTGAGGCTAACGCTAGGCCCCCTTTAACCTTAACATCGCCTATTATTTGGTTTTTAATCTCAGCGATATTATTGCAAATGAGTGTTGGCCCTTTTTATGGCTTCTTTGTTTTATACCTAAAACAAGCTGGTTACTCGGAAGGGGTCGCAGGTTTATTTGTGGCATTTGGCGTGGTTGTTGAAATTTTAATGTTTATGCTAGCGCCGAAACTATTAGGGCGCTTCGGTGTAAAATTGTTACTGATAGTCAGCATAGCCTTCACAGTATTAAGATGGGTGCTATTAGCTTATGGGGTAGATAATATTCTACTTTTATCAGTTAGTCAGGCATTGCATGCATTCACATTTGGTCTCACACATGCAGCATCGATACATTTTATTCATCGTAATTTTGATATTGCGCATCGCAGCAAAGGCCAAGCTTTATATGCCAGTTTAAGCTTTGGTTTAGGTGGCGCGATTGGAATATGGATAAGCGGAATAATCTGGGGTGATGGCTCAGGGTCTAGTCTGACTTGGTTATTTGCCTCCTTGTGTGCCTTATTATCATTATTAGCTGCAGTAGCGATAAAGGAGCCAAAGGCTCTTGGTATAAGTAATGGTTAATATTAGTTTTAATAGTGGTTTTTACGTCAGAATAGACAAATAG
Source organism: Shewanella sp. TC10 (assembly GCF_009663145.1). Taxonomy (GTDB): domain Bacteria; phylum Pseudomonadota; class Gammaproteobacteria; order Enterobacterales; family Shewanellaceae; genus Shewanella. The sequence continues at coordinate 54,997 of NZ_VKHR01000007.1, read as the reverse complement.
AGGATTGATAGCAGTGAAGCGTTTTCGATTAGGTTTGATCATTAATCCGCTAGCCGGATTAGGCGGCAGTGTAGGGCTCAAAGGCTCTGACAATGTGGCTCAAATAGCCATAGAAAAGGGCGCAGAGCCAAAAGCTGGTTTAAGAATGCAGCAAGCTTTAGCTGTGATAGAGCCGTTTAAAGATCAAATAGATATCATTACTGCATCTGGTGACATGGGGCAAACCCTCGCCGTTGAGATGGGGTTCAGCGCAACCTGTGTTCACTCTTATCAAGAGAACAACGCTAGTCAGCATACTTTAGATTCCACAGATTCAGCAGATTCAAAGATTGCAGCTCAATCATCCACAGCTCAAGATACTCGAACGACTGCGAAAGCGCTCATGAATGAATCTTTAGATTTATTATTGTTCGCTGGTGGCGATGGCACTGCCCGCGATATTTACGCAGTAGTTGATGACTCATTACCTACCCAGTTGCCAGTACTGGGCGTGCCAGCGGGTGTAAAAATTCATTCAGGAGTCTATGCAATAACGCCTCATGCTGCTGGCGTTGTCGTTAGCATGCTGCTCAAACGAGAGTTAGTGAGCTTAATGACTGCAGATGTCATGGACATTGATGAGCAAGCGTTCAGGCAAGGAAAGGTTAAAGCAAAACGTTTTGGTGAAATGTTAGTTCCTGCTGAGCCGCGTTATATTCAAGCGGTTAAAATGGGCGGTAAAGAAGTCGATGAATTAGTTTTGGCTGACATTGCAGCGGATGTCATCAATCAAATGGAAGATGAGTTATATATCATCGGCAGTGGTTCAACTGTTGCTGCTGTTATGGAAGAATTACACCTAGATAATACTTTACTCGGTGTTGATGTGATTCAACACCAAGAGGTGATTGCTGCAGATGTGACTGCAAATCAGTTGTTAACATTAACTGCAGACAAGCCTACAAAATTAGTGATTACGTTAATAGGCGGGCAGGGACATATCCTTGGCCGTGGTAATCAGCAGCTATCGCCTGAGCTGATTAAAAGAGTCGGAAAAGATAATATTATTATCCTAGCGACAAAAACAAAACTAAAAGCACTTGAAGGCAGGCCATTAATTGTGGATAGTGGCGACCCTGAATTAGATAGTGTGCTTACTGGTTATTATAAAATTACCACTGGATACCACGATTACGTGATGTACCAAGTTGCCAACCCAGATTTATCGGAGAGTTAAACCATGTTAGAGAAGTATGATGCAGCGTTAGAAGGGTGGATTGAGCATACCGTTGCCAACGGTGATGATGACGCGCTTTTTGCAAGTGGCTACTTACAAGGTCATATTGCCGTGGTTTTTTCTCAGCTTGAACAAGAGCAGCTAAGTGGTCTTGATGCTTTAGATGACAAAATGGTTGATTGTTTGGCGCTCGCTAATGATGAATTAGAATCTGCTGACTTTGCTTTAGTACAATCGGCTTGGCAACAATTACGTCAAATCATCAGCGATATAAAATAAGCATTAGTAAGCGAATTGGCATGACTGAACAAAAAAACATATCAACAGCTTCAATCGGGCTGGTTAATCCTAAAACGCCAGTGAATGTTGGCGGTATCATGCGCGCCGCAGGTTGCTATCAAGCACAATCTGTTTTTTATACGGGTAATCGATACGAGTTAGCGGCACGTTCTGGTGAGGCGCAATACGATGTTGATACTAAAAATGCAGCTAAAACGATTCCGCTAACACGGGTTGAATCACTGCTTGAGCAGGTGCCTGAAGGCGCTAAAATTGTTTGTGTCGACTTAGTTGTTGGTGCAACGCCGTTGCCGTTATTTGAACATCCTGCAGATGCGTTTTATATCTTTGGTCCAGAAGACGGCACCATTCCGCAGCAAATTATTGATGCTGCAGACGAGGTGGTTTATGTGCCAACGGTGGGATGTATGAATTTAGCGGCCTCAGTCAATGTATTGTTATATGACCGTTTATCAAAAAGTACTCAAATAGCGGCTGATGACGAATTAATCCGTGAAAGTCGAGACAATAATAATCGTACCAAAGTAAAAACTTGGCTTAAATAACCGATTATTTATTTCTCATATTTAGTTAAAAATTGGTCAAGCAATGCTTGGCCATTTTTTTGTGCTAATTCAGCTTGTAAGCATTGATATATCGCTGTTTCGTGGTCAGCGATTAAATCAAATATGACTTGGTTTTCAGTACAATCATTTGCCCATTGACGATATTCGACTTCATAAGGTTCAACCCATTTCACTAACGTTTGTAGTAATTCATGCCATTCAAGCTTCATCCACTTTTGCGCATCATGATTACCTTTCTGGGTCATTTGTTCGACAGGGTAACTAAAGCGTTCAGATTGTTTTAACAGGTGCGATAATAAGTGTTCTCCTGTTAACGTTTCTACTTCAACTAGTTTTCGCCACAATGATTGACGCGGCTTATCTTCCTCAACATTCATTAGAAGAGTAAAAAAAGCGATGCCGTACAACTCGCCTAAATAAGCTTGGTGGATCCTTTGGTTCATAACACTTCCTATAACAAGTTTAGAATATTGATGTTAAATGAATCTTTATCGTTTACTGACTAAACACCTTAATCAAACTCGAAATTAAACCATCAACGATTTACCTTTGAGTAATTTCCTTAGCCACATACGGTTAGGGTTTAACATTGCAAACATGTCGTAACTTATGGGTGGGGTTTGCTCGCATAATATTGAGGCCAGAGCTTCAGCAGCCAAAGGGCCTGAGCTTAACCCTCTAGAGCCTAGACCGCCCAACACATATAAGCCTTGGTATGATGGGGCAGTTCTGCGGCGCCAAAATTTTCTGCTGGCTACTGTCAATTGGTGTTCGCCTAATGGCTCAGTATTGTACTGCTCAAAAATAGCGTTAATGTTTGGCGCTAATCCCATCATAGGGCAGTGATCTCGAGTCACCATGCGTACACCAACTCTTGCGTTTGCATCAGATATATCAACATCATTTACCCAATCTCTATCGGGGAAGCTGTGATGCATCTTTTGAGCGTTCTCAAGTTGTTCATTGGGACAATACTCAAGACTGTCTGGTGATTTGACATAACTTGCGCCAACACAGTGATGTTGCTGATTTTCTGGTGTCAGGTAACCGTGAGCGCAAATGACAGTATTCAAATCAGCCAACTTTCCTTTTGATGGAATATGACTGACTTGACCACGAAAGCCCGTCACTTGCAGCGAGCTAGTTTGCGCAAATTCAGTTAATTGCGCGCCAGAAGCGACCACCACTGTTTGATGAGTAAACTGCTGCTTGGTTAATTCACTTTGCACACGGGTAGTTAACTGCCAAGTGGAACTTGTTTGTTTGTTAGTTGGTTCAGCTTGGGTAATTTCAAGTTGAGTTAGCTTACATACTTGATGATTAAGCTTTACGATAACCTCAACGCCTTTGCTAGCAGCAATGGCTTGGGCTTGTTTAATGGCGGCTTTGGCGAATTCATGGGGGCAGATCCAGCCAGCTAATGGATAGAAAAATGCGGGTTTATCAATCTGAATATTGGCTAATGCATTCGCTTCATTAGGTTTGACAGCATAAGCGACTTCGCTTGGCCAATGTTGACCGTTAATGATTTTATTTAATCTGGCATCACTGCGCTCATCAAAGCCAGTTTGAAGAACACCACAAAGCTGATGACTAATTTGATGACCAGCATCGGTGAGCTCTTGTAAACGGCGGCGACTGTATAAAAATGCTTGCTGAAAATATTGACTCATCAAGTTGTTATCAGGGGTCAATAAAGGGTATATCGCCCCTTGTTTATTACCTGAAGCGCCATCGGCAAGGTGCTCATCTTTACAATAAATAGTGACACTTTTGCCTTTCTCTGCAAGTGATAAAGCAAGATGAGCTGCTGCAATACCACCACCAATAACTGCAACTGAGCTCTCGCGTTCATGATTATTATGTGCACGATTATTCGCATCTTCACACACATCGGTTTTAAATTCAGTATTAGGCAAACAATAGGCATATTCGCTTAATAACGTTTGGCGTAGCGCTTTACGTTCACACAGTGCAATGTCATCGAGAGCCCGATTTAAATCAGTTGGCCTGGTAGTTAAAACACCTTCAACTTGCTGGGTAGATGTGAGTTTGAACCCAGTAAGCTTGGCAAGGTGCGATAGCTTTGTGGGCTTCTCAAGTTCACTAAAAGCATAAATTGTAGCATTATCTTGGCTAATTCTGCCCATCTGCCAACAGAGTTTTTCTGTTAGGTGTTGATCTAAATACTGAGGACAGGTCGTATGAGGTAAGCAATGCCAAAAGCTGATTAGAGATGGCTGGCTAAAAGGCACACCTTGGACATTTTTGAGAATATCACCAAAGTGAATATCAATGATGAATTGACCTTGGTTGAAACTAAGTCTTTGACAGCCAGCAATATTGGCAATGCAAGATGTTTTTAGTTGTTGAGAAAGCGCATACCAAGGATGTGACGGGGTATTTATTTCACTGTTAGCATGTTCAATTAACTGGAACAGCTCCAAAGCATTTAAACTATGAGCATCAAATACACTTAAATGAATCGATTGATTGAATCGTTCAGATAATTGCCATAGCAGCATGATTTCCATGCCAATCCCAAAACCGATTTGACCAATACATAAGGTTTTATGAGAGTTTGGCGTATCTAACAAGACAGTTTCATAATAATGCCTTATGCTTGCTGCATAATCAGGGTTTTGACAGTAACTACTTGGAAAATTAGTCGATATTGTTGCACAATCTCGGGTAACTATAGGGAAGTCAGTGGTTAAATTGGTCAAAGCTCATACTCAAAATTGGTTCTATTGAGATTATTTTACCTATGTTTGTTGAAAGCTGACCACTTTATTCGTCTAAAGCGGATATCATTGCGGCAGCAAAATTAGGTACTGACACGTACAAAATGGATAGCAAAAAATGAAAAGAGTCGTAATAACAGGTTTAGGTGTTGTTTCAAGCATCGGTAATAACAAGCAAGAAGTGACAGATTCACTCAAAGCTGGACGTAGTGGTATTACCCATTCTGACCAATTCGAAGAAATGAAATTACGCAGCCATGTGTGGGGCGAGATTAAATTAAACCCAGCAGATCACATTGATCGTAAAGCGCTACGTTTTATGGGCGATGCTGCAGCTTATGCATACATTGCTATGCAAGAAGCTATCAGCGATGCAAACTTAACTGAAGAACAATATTCTCACCATCGTGTGGGTTTAGTTGTAGGCACAGGTGGTGCATCTTCTAAAAACCAAGTTGAAGCAGCTGATAAGCTACGTGACAAAGGCGTTAAACGTGTAGGTCCATACATTGTACCTCGCATCATGGCCAGCACGGCAAGTGCATGTTTAGCTACGCCATTCAAAATTAAAGGCATGAACTATTCAATTAGTTCAGCTTGTGCAACTTCTGCTCACTGTATTGGCCATGCGGCTGAACTTATCCAAATGGGTAAGCAAGATATGGTATTTGCTGGTGGTGCTGAAGAGTTAGATTGGACCCTCACCATGGGCTTCGATGCAATGGGCGCACTATCAACTAAGTACAATGAAACACCTGAAAAGGCTTCTCGTACATATGATGCTGATCGTGACGGCTTTGTTATCTCTGGCGGCGGCGGAATCGTTGTTGTTGAAGAGTTAGAACATGCATTAGCACGTGGTGCTAAGATTTATGCCGAAATTGTCGGTTATGGTGCATCTTCTGACGGTTACGATATGGTTGCTCCATCAGGAGAAGGTGCTGTGCGTTGTATGCAAATGGCACTTGCTGATGTAGATACACCCATTGATTATGTCAACACTCATGGTACATCAACACCTGTAGGTGATGTTCGTGAACTTGAAGCGTTACATGAAGTATTCCAAGACAATATCCCGCCAGTGGCTTCAACTAAGTCAATGACAGGTCATGCTCTAGGCGCTGCTGGTGTTCATGAAGCTATTTACAGCTTAGTGATGATGGAAAATAGCTTCATCGCTCCAAGTATCAATATTGATACCCCAGATGAAAAAGCGGCTGGCATTCCATTAGTGACTGAGTATCGTGATGCTGAACTAACTACTGTAATGAGTAACAGCTTTGGATTTGGTGGCACTAACGCAACATTAGTGATGCGCAAATTTAAATAGTTATTTATGACTATGATGAGTTAGCTTTTATCACAGTCTTTTTGAACATCGTTTTAGAATGACAGTTTATAAAGCTAAACTTGATTAAAGCCTTTAACGGAAACGTTGAAGGCTTTTTTGTTTTTAAATGAACTGATTCGCGACTAAACAAGCTGTCAGGCAAAAAAGAATTCATTATTTCGTTTTTGTAGGTAACGACTGTTTCTCATTACTTGATAGAATAAGCTAATTGTGTCGTTTTATGATGGTAACCCCAAAGTATGAAGATTGTTGCTGATGAGAATATGCCTTATGTCGAAGCGTTATTCGGCGAATTAGGTGAAATCACCCGAGTGAATGGCCGCCAGTTAACCCCTGAGCAGTTAATTGATGTTGACGTTTTATTAGTGCGTTCAGTGACCAAGGTGAATCAAGCGTTATTAGCACAAGCGAACAAACTTAAATTTGTTGGCAGTGCCACTATAGGTACTGATCATATCGACTTGGAATATTTACAGCAGCAAAATATTCCTTTTACTAATGCGCCTGGTTGTAACGCAACCGCAGTGGGTGAATTTGCTTTTATTGCAATGCTTGAGTTAGCTAAACGATTTAAGCAGCCATTACAAAACAAAGTGGTTGGCATTGTGGGTGCTGGCAATACCGGCTCAGCACTTGAATATTGCCTAAAAGCTTACGGTATGAAGGTGCTATTGTGCGATCCAGTATTGGCTAAACAAGGTGATATAACCAATGCTGCTCGAGAGTTTGTCTCCCTTGATACCATTATTGAGCAAGCCGATATTATCAGCTTACATGTGCCGATTACGCGAACTGGTGAAGATAAAACTTGGTACATGTTTGATGAAGCCAAACTAAACCAACTTAAACCCAATACTTGGTTGCTAAATTGCTGTCGCGGCGAAGTAATAGATAATCGTGCTTTGATAAAAGTGAAGCAACAAAGAGATGATGTAAAGTTAGTGCTAGATGTTTGGGAAGGGGAGCCTAACCCAATGCCTGAGCTAGTGCCCTTGGTTGAATTTGCAACGCCACATATTGCAGGTTACAGCCTAGAAGGTAAAGCGCGTGGAACGCATATGTTGTTCCAAAAGCTATGCGATATTTTAGAGGTTGAAGTTGATAAAAATGTCTCTGACTTGCTACCGGCTTTCAACATTACCCAACTAAATATTGATGGTGAACTTACAGAAGTTCAGTTACTCAATATTGCTAGATTAGTCTACAACCTCAGTGATGATGACTATTTGTTTAGAAATAGCTTCCTTAATAACCATGGGTTTGACCATATGAGAAAAAATCACACTCATAGACGTGAATTTAGTGCATTGTCGCTAGTCAACACGGGGCAATCTGAGGTAGATTGGATGTTTAAATTAGGTTTTTCAGGAGTCGAGCGTTAATTATGTCACAAGAATTTAATGTTGTTGTTTTAGGTGCGTCGGGCGCAGTGGGTCAAACTATGATTGAGATCCTCGAAGAGCGAAAATTCCCAGTCGCGAACTTATACCCATTAGCAAGCAGCCGCAGTGCTGGCGATACCGTTAGCTTTAATGGAAAACAAGTTGAAATTCTTGATGTGGACACGTTCGATTGGAGCAAAGCTCAAATCGGCTTTTTCTCTGCTGGTGGTGATGTATCTGCTAAGTGGGCTCCAATAGCGGCAGAAAATGGTTGTGTTGTGATTGATAACACCTCGCACTTCCGTTATGACATTGATGTTCCACTTGTTGTACCTGAAGTTAACCCGCAAGCAATTGCTGACTTCCGTAACCGCAATATTATTGCTAACCCTAACTGTTCAACGATTCAAATGTTAGTGGCACTAAAACCAATTTATGATGCATTTGGTATTTCACGTATTAACGTTGCCACATACCAGTCTGTATCGGGTTCTGGTAAGCAAGCCATTGATGAGCTTGCTGGTCAAACATCAAAGTTACTCCAAGGCTTACCTGCTGAAAATAAAGTTTATCCAAAACAAATCGCGTTTAACGTTTTACCGCAAATCGATGTGTTTATGGAAAACGGCTACACCAAAGAAGAAATGAAAATGGTGTGGGAAACACAAAAGATTTTTGGCGATCACGATATTGTGGTTAACCCAACAGCTGTTCGCGTTCCTGTATTCTACGGTCATTCAGAAGCAGTACATTTAGAAACTCGTCAACCTGTTGAAGCGGAAGAAGTGAAAGCAGTGTTACGTGATGCTGAAGGTGTTGTGTTATTCGAAAGCGATGAGGACTACCCAACAGTGGTGACAGACTCAGCGGGTACAGACCCTGTGTTTGTTGGTCGAGTAAGAAAAGATATTTCTCACGATTACGGTATAAATTTATGGGTTACGGCCGATAACATCCGTAAAGGTGCTGCTTTAAACAGTGTTCAAATAGCTGAAGTTCTTATTAGAGATTACTATTAATCTACTATGAATTGAGTTATTTAGACTAAAAAGCCTGCAGCCTGCAGGCTTTTTTCGTTTTACCGCTGTCAGCAGTAGCAGGGTGACTAAATCTGGTTTATAGTCTTAATTAATAAAAATAAATGACCTAAAGCCAGTTGTCATGAAGACAACTCGATCGCGCTCAAAGGGAAAGATTGATGATTTTTCGTACTTCTTATTTTGTTGGCATTATGGCCTGTGCAATGGCCGTTGTTTCTGCTTCTCATTTTATCGAGCCTGCCCATGCAGAAACGCTCAGAATTACAGGCCCAAATGGTGAAGTGAGTTCAGCTGCAACTCGTCAATACGGTCCTACAACATCTGCTGATACCTTTTGGAGCATTGCTCAGAAAGTTAGACCTAATCAAGACATCTCTGTTTATCAAGTTATGGCAGCGTTATTTGATGCCAACCCTCATGCCTTTAGTAGTGATAATTACAATTCCTTAGAACGTGGCATGACGTTATTAATACCTTCTGCAGATGTTATGGTTCAAATTAGTCGTAGTGAAGCGAAAACCCGAGCAGAAAATAACGACAAACGTCTGCCTAATGCAAATAAGCCTAGCGCCACAAACATTAGCGCCACAAACATTAGTGCCACAAGCCCTGCTATTCCTAGTGCTAATAATCAGCCTTCAGCGCAGAAACCGTTGCAGATTGTCGCTGACCCCAAACAACCCACGGCCGAAGAGCTTGCTAAACAAGCTGCAGAGCAAAGCAAACCTCAGATAGATGAATTAACGGTTAAATTAGAAGAAGCTCAATCCAAAGCATTATCTCTGACAGATGAATTAGCCCGTTCAGAAGATATGTTGATGGTTAAAGACGCTGATAACGCCGCATTAAAAGCCAAGATTCAAGAACTCACCTTGCAGCTTTCTGCAATGCAAGAAGACTTTCAGTTACTGACAGAAAAATACCAAGGGTTAGAAACAGCGCACCAACAGTTAGTTGAGCAAAATAACCAGCCTGAAGTTGTGGAAGAACCTACTGATTTCTGGCGCTCAATTTCAGACAATATGCTGGTGTTAGCAGTAGTTGCAGCGCTGCCACTAATCATTATTTTCTTACTTATATTTTGGCTAATGCGTCGTAAGAGTAAAGCCGCCGAAGCTAGTGAGGCAGAAACCGCCGAAGAAATTGCCCAGCCACTGACTCAGCCAGAAGCAGAAGTTGATGATGTTGAAAACTTAGCCATACATTTAGATGAAGACGAAGCAGCATCAGAAAACATAGATGATTTGATGGAGTTAGAAACAGCTGCCACAGAGGAGCTAAGTCTTGATGATTCTTCTGACGCTGACATGTATATCACTGAAGATGCTGATAGCGCAGAAGAAGCTGAAGGAACATCATTAGATGATCTTTGGGCTGAAGCGATGGAAGAACAAGAGGAAGACCTTCAACCTCTAGAAGCTGATGAAGATGATCTTGATAGTCTGCTAGAAGGCTTAGATACGCCAATTGAATCAGATAACTCTGAGGCAGCCGAGGAAGTCACCAGTAATGATAGTGTCGCTGATGAAGATGATTTAGATAACCTGTTAGCAGGCTTTGATGAGTCAGAATCAAGCGCTGATACAGCCGAGAGTGAGTCTGACCCACAAGATGATATCGATAACTTATTGGCAGGCTTTGATGAGCCAGAACCAAGTGCTGATACAGCCGAGAGTGAGTCTGACCCACAGGATGACATCGATAATTTATTGGCAGGCTTTGATGAGCCAGAATCAAGTGCTGATGCAGCCGAGAGTGAGCCTGATACACAAGAACAAGATGATATCGACAACCTATTAGCTGGTTTTGATACTCCTGATAATGCCAATTCTGGACCATCTGAAGCAGAACCTGAAGTCAAAGTAACAGAACCTCAGGATGATATTGATAGTTTATTAGCTGATTTTGATTTGCCAGCTGAGACATCAACTGAATCAGAGGTCGAGTCAAAGGTAGAGTCAAGCCAAGATCAAGAACTCAATCAAGAACTCAATCAAGAGCCATCAGAGCAAACAGAAGTTGTCGCTGAAGATGATTTAGATGCGTTATTAGCTTCTATTGATGCTCCCGCTGAAGAAGAGCATGACTTTACTGCAGAAATTGCAGCTGAGTTAGAAGATGACGTATCACTTAGCCTTGATGAAACCGCTAATATTGATGAGCTGGTTGCTGAGGTGGACCCTGAAAAAGAGTTTGCTCCTCTTTCAAATGAAGGTCTTGATGTTGAGCAAGTCTTGAATGCTGAGCTTGAAGAAATTGAATCAGAACTTTCTATAGCATCTGACAATGACGATATTGATTCTCTGATATCAGAGCTAGAGTCTGAGACGACGCAAGAAGCTGAACAAGATGAGTTTGAGCAAAGTTCAACTGATTTAGATGCTACAAATGAGCTGAGCTCAGATTCAGACTTAGAAGTAGGTTTAGATTCTACATCAGAGCCAAGCCAAGAAATTAGTGACATTATTGCAGATATTGAAGCTACTGAACCTCAATCCTCTCCAGAGAATGACATTGTAGAAGAGGCTGAAGCAGAGGCAGAATTAGATAAAGCTGAGCCAGATTTTGATGAGTTATTAGCTGATTTAGATGTAAACAATCAGCAAGAAACTGCTATTGATTCATCAGACGTTCAAGAAGAAATTGAGGCTAACGATAACAGCACTGAGCTAAAATTTGCTCCTGGTGATGAGTCTGCATTAAATATTCAAGATGACTTACCAGCATCAACAGACACCAATGAAGACCCACTTGTTGCTGAACTTTTGGCAGCAGAGCATGAAGATGAGCTATCGCAGCAAAGTCATAACGAACAAGATTCAGATATTGACGAGTTAGATGCACTTCTAGCTGATTTTGATGTTGATAAAATTGCAGACGAAGAAGTGCCATTATTCTCAAATGATGATGCTAGTTCAGAGCAAGAGACTGTTTCTGAACAAGAAATTAGTTCTGTACAAGAGACTGCTTCTGAACAAGAGTCGATTTCTGAACAAGACTTTGATGCCATGTTATCAGAGCTTTCTGTAACTGATAACGAGCCTGAATTAAGCACTGCTGAAAACGAGCTTAATGTCGAAGAACAACCAGACACTGATCTAGTGGCTAAAGAGTCAGGCTTTTTTGATGATTTAAAATCTAAGAAAAGCGGATCTCAGAGCTTAGATTGGGAAGCCGATTTATTCCAACAAGCGTCAAATCATCCGGCTTCAGAACAAGTTGAAGAACTTGATACCGATGATGATAGTTATCAATTGGTTGACGATAATTTAACTGTTGATGAAGCCCTAGCGGCTTTAGATGCTCAAGAAGCCAAAGGCGCTGATAAAAGTGATGTGCAACCAAGTGCTGAACTTACTCCAGAGCTTGCGCCAGAACAGACTCAAAACCTTAGTCCTGAAAAAACGCTATCTAGTGAGCCTTCAGATGACATGCTGAATACCTTTGAGCAAGAAAATGGCTTTATTGATATCGACAAGTTACTTAATGATGCCGATGAAGATGTTGAGATAAGCGATCAATATAAAGATGTCGATGTTGATATGGGTGAGGTAAATTCTCTCATTGGTAACGCTGAAATGATTGATGTTGATGATGAAGAGAATTCAGTTAACGCCAAATTAGACTTAGCCCGTGCCTACATTGAAATTGAAGATGAAGACGCAGCTAAAGCGATTTTAAAAGAAGTTCAAATTGACGGTAATGAACGCCAGCAAACAGAAGCAGGCAAATTGCTCAAAGATATGAGCTAATAAACAGCGAATATAGTGTGTTAACTAAGCAGTAAAAATGAGGAAACGGCGCAGCATGCATGCGCCGTTTTTTTTGTGCTAAAATGCGCGCTCTTTAAATTTGAGGGTTATTTCAATGCGTGTGGCGTTAGGTGTCGAATATGATGGTAGTCAGTACTTTGGTTGGCAACGACAGAAAGAAGTTGTTTCTGTGCAAGCCAGAATCGAAGCGGCTTTATCATCAATAGCCAATGAACCAATTGAGATAATTTGTGCCGGTAGAACCGACTCAGGCGTTCATGGCACAGGGCAAGTCGTGCATTTTGATACTCAATCTACACGGCAAATGTCAGCATGGACTTTAGGCGTTAATGCTAAGTTACCTGACGATATTGCAATTCGCTGGGCTAAAGAAGTGGATGATACTTTCCATGCGCGGTTCTCTGCTACAGCACGCCGATACCGTTATATCATCGATAACAGTGAGTTTAGACCTGGCATTCTGCGCAATGGTTTAAGTCATTATCATTACGACCTTGATCATCAATTAATGCATCAAGGAGCCCAGTTGTTTGTCGGTGAACACGATTTTACCAGTTTCAGAGCATTACAATGCCAAGCCCACAGTCCAGTGAGAACCATTGAATTCATTAATGTTACTCGTCAAGGGCGATTCATTATGATTGATATTAAAGCCAATGCTTTTTTACATCATATGGTGCGTAACATTGTTGGCACCTTGATTGAAATTGGTCAATCAAACCAAAAAGTTGAATGGGTTAATGAGCTGCTAGCATTAAAAGATCGCAAGTATGCGGCGCCAACTTCAAAGCCTAATGGCCTTTATTTAGTCGATGTGACTTACCCTGAGCATTATGAGCTACCCAAACCGCCAATGGGTCCATTGTTTATGTTGGATTAATTTAGCCGAGTGATTAAGGCTAAAGTAGAATATGACTTGTTGAGTTAAGGAAAAACATGAGTTCAGTAAGCGACAGCGCCAATAATAATAGTCAGGCTATCGTAGCTCCAGACAGTAATGCGAGCTTGTTACAGTGGCTGGATTATTTACTTTCTATTCATCCTACTGAGATAGAAATGGGCTTAACTCGTGTCACAGAAGTCGCAAAACGTTTAGCGTTATTAAACCCAGACTCAACGGTTGTCACCGTTGCAGGCACAAATGGTAAAGGCACCACTTGTGCCATGATTGAATCGGTATTACTGCAAGCAGGTAAAACGGTTGGAGTATACAGCTCACCTCATTTAGAGCACTTTAATGAGCGAGTTCGTCTAAATCATCAAGATGTCTCTGACCAACAACTCATCTCAGCATTTCAAGCAATTGAAGATGCAAGAACACAAAGTGGTCTTGCAGAAATATCCTTAAGCTTTTTTGAGTACGCCACCCTTGCTGGTTTATATATTTTTAAGCAACAAAAGCCAGATGTTATTTTACTTGAAGTCGGCTTAGGTGGCCGTTTAGATGCCACCAATATCATTGATGCAGATGTCACAGTCATTACCTCGATTGATATCGACCATCAAGAATACCTAGGTGATACTCGAGAGCTTGTTGGGCGTGAGAAAGCAGGAATATTTAGAGCTAATCGCCTAGCCGTCATTGGCGAGCCTGATTTACCAACAACTGTCCTTGAATATGCTGCTGAAATTAATGCTAATGTTTATCAAGTTAACCAAGACTTTAGCTACCATCTTAATGGCGATACATGGCAATTTAACGGCCGTGATACCGTGTTTAACAAATTAGTTTTACCTAAGTTACCACTTGCCAATGCAGCCACAGCAATCGCAGTGATAGAGCAAACATGGCCATCTATTAGCGCTGAACACATTACCAAAGGAATTGCGACGGCGAGCCTTTCTGGTCGATTGGAGCAAGTGCTTGATAAGCCCGTTGTACTCGTTGATGTTGCTCATAATCCCCACGCAGCAAAATATTTAGCATCGCAATTACAGCAATATAAACCTGCTCGCATTGTTGCTTTGTGCGGCATGTTAAAAGATAAAGATGCCTCTGCAGTGCTAGCACAGCTGACTGACACCGTGGATGAATGGTATTTTACTGGTTTAGATGTTGAGCGCGGTTTAGATGCAGAATCATTAGCGAGTCAGTTAGCTAAAAGTGGCGCCAACAAAGCGATGTCATCACAGTTTGATTCAATCGAGCAAGCTTGGCAGGGCATTAACGCAAATATAAACGCGGATGATGTGGTAATTGTTTTTGGCTCATTTTACACTGTGGCTGGCTTTAGCAAAATTTTAGAAAGGGAATAAACAATTGTCTGCTCAATTTCAAAATAGATTAGTAGGAACAGTCGTTATCGTGGCACTTGGGGTGATTTTTTTGCCTGACTTGCTGGATGGCAAAAAACAACGAGAAATCGAAGAGTTTACTGAGATCCCTCTGCGACCTGTTATCAATGAGCAAACAAGCGATGTTATTGGTGAAGGGTATACACCTGAAACCTTTGAAGTTGAAGAAATCGCTCAAACCCAAGATTTAGGTAGTTCAGAACAAGCTTCCAATAAGGAGACTGCTAAAAAAGAAGCAGACTCTGTAAAAAACAATTCTGGAAACAAATCTGGAAATAATGCAACTAAAGCCAAAGAAACCCAAGCTAAAGAAACCCAAGCTAAAGAAACTAGCCCAAAACAAGTTGCTAAAACGACTCCAGCAGTTAAAAAAGTTGAACCTATTAAAGCAGGTTACACCTTGCAGCTTGGTGGTTTTAATAATGCCAAAAATGTTGAAGAGTTAGTTAAAAAGCTCAGACAAAATGGATTCACTGCTTATACCTTGCCAGTAAAACCTATTGATGGCTCATTAACTAAGGTGTTTGTAGGTCCAGAGCTTTCGGCTGACAAGCTCAAAACATATCAGGCAAAAATCAAAAAACTTAATGGTCTTCAAGGTAAGATTGTTCAATACAATCCCCTAGAAAACTAACTATTCACTATTGTTTGGCACAGCGCAAAGTCAATTTATCTAGCAGTTGGTGAGAAAGTTTTCTGTCTCTGTTAGAATCGCGCCGTCTTAACATCTATACCGGATCCCCATCTCAATGGTTTGGATTGATTACGCTATTCTCATCGTCATCGGCTTATCAACTGTCATCAGTTTGATCCGCGGATTTGCCAAAGAAGCCATGTCTTTAGTGGTTTGGTTTGCCGCCTTCTTTATTGCCAGCCAATTTTATCAAGATTTAGCCGTTCATTTAACGCAAATGAACGACGAAATGACACGCAATGGTGTAGCCATAGCCGTGTTATTTATTTCTACGCTTATTTTAGGCGCCCTAGTTAATTACTTATTAGGCCAACTGGTTTCAAAAACCGGTTTGTCAGGCACCGACCGAGTCTTAGGCTTGTGCTTTGGTGCTTTGCGCGGGGCATTAATTGTCAGCGCTATCTTATTTTTTCTGGATGCTTTTACCGGTTCGCCAAGTCAAGACTGGTGGAAAGAGTCAGAACTTGTACCCCAATTTGGAATTGTTATTCAGTGGTTTTTTGACTACTTGGAAAACACATCCAGCTTTGTACCCAAAATATAAATATAAAACATCTTACAATGAGGAAGCTTACCCATGTGTGGTATCGTCGGAATAGTTGGTCAGTCATCGGTTAATCAAACCATTTATGACGCATTGACCGTGCTTCAGCACCGTGGTCAAGATGCAGCAGGTATTGTGACTGTTGACAAGAACGCGTTTCGTTTACGTAAGGCAAATGGACTAGTTAAAGACGTTTTCGAAGTTAAACATATGCAGCGCCTGCAAGGTAAAGCAGGTATTGGACACGTGCGTTACCCAACAGCAGGTAGTTCAAGCGCTTCTGAAGCGCAGCCATTTTATGTTAACTCACCATTCGGTATTTCATTAGCGCATAACGGTAACTTAACCAACACGGTTGAGCTTGCAGAAAGCCTAGTGAAAAAGCGCCGTCATGTTAATACCACCTCAGATTCTGAAGTGTTACTTAACTTGTTAGCTGATGAACTTCAAGAAACTCGCAGCTTAACGTTAAGTGCTGATGAAGTGTTTGATGCAGTCGCTAAAGTACACGCCCAAACTCGTGGCGCTTACGCAGTAGCTGCTATGATCATCGGCCAAGGTTTAGTGGCATTTCGCGACCCATTCGGTATCCGCCCATTAGTACTTGGTAAGCATGAAACACCAACAGGTACTGAGTACATGGTTGCATCAGAAAGTGTTGCTCTTGATGCTGTAGGTTTCGAAGTGATGCGTGATGTCGCGCCGGGTGAAGCGATTTACATCTCATTAGATGGTCAGCTATTTACTCGCCAATGTGCGATTGAACCAAGCTATGCACCATGTATTTTTGAATTTGTATATTTTGCACGTCCAGATTCAGCGATGGACAAAATTTCAGTTTATGGCAGCCGCGTAAACATGGGCGCAAAACTAGGCGCTAAAATTCAAAAAGAATGGGAAGATCATGATATTGATGTGGTTATCCCAATTCCTGAAACATCATGTGATATCGCATTAGAAATTGCGCGTTGTATGGACCTTCCTTACCGCCAAGGTTTCGTTAAAAACCGTTACATTGGCCGTACGTTCATTATGCCGGGTCAGCAAGAGCGTAAGAAGTCAGTACGTCGTAAGCTGAATGCCATTAATACTGAGTTTAAAGGTAAAAACGTATTGTTAGTCGATGACTCAATCGTTCGTGGTACCACGTCTGAGCAGATCATCGAAATGGCACGTGAAGCAGGCGCAAAGAAAGTTTACTTTGCTTCAGCAGCACCTGAGATTCGTTTCCCTAACGTTTACGGTATCGATATGCCAACAACTAATGAGCTGATTGCTCATGGCCGTGATGCAGATGAGATTGCAAAAATCATCGGTGCTGACGGTATTATCTTCCAAGACTTAACAGATTTGGTTGATGCAGTAGGCATGGAAAACCCTGAAATTAAGCGTTTTGAAACATCAGTATTCGATGGCCAATACATCACAAACGATGTTGACCAAGCTTACTTAGACCACTTAACGCAGTTACGTAATGATGACGCGAAGGCGAATAGCAAAGACATCGGCACTAACTTAGAAATGCATAATGTCTGTCATCCTTAATTTGTAGTGACTGTTTGTTAAAAGCCAGCGAAAGCTGGCTTTTTTGTTTTTGGATAATGTAAAAACAACATAGCCTTGATTGTAAATGATTAGGGCCTGTTGATCTTTCAAGGTTGTTTTTACAGCGAATTGTTGGCCATTTATACAAGGCAGAGACTTTGTGGTGTAGTTATTCTACATAAAAAGTCGATAACGCAGTAAAAATGACCAACAAACGCTGCCCGAAGGGTTCGACTAAAAGCGTTTTACTCTTTGTTGGATGAATTTTGCTTAGATGACTAGGCATCAACTCATCCGCCTCGATTAAAACGCTTTTACTTCGAACAAAATTTAACCAGCAAAGATCAACAGGCCCTAGGGCTAAGCGGTTTAATTTGTTAATTTACGCAGATAATTAAGATGTGTACGGAGAGCCAAGCAGATGTCTAAAATTGAGTTTACTGCAGAACAGCGCGAACTGATGGTGCAAAAAATTCAAACCTATTTTGAAGATGAGCTAGACCAAGATTTAGGTCAGTTCGATGCCGAATTTTTATTGGATTTCTTTGCCAGTAATATTGGTGCGCACTTTTATAACCGTGGCTTACATGATGCACGAGCAATATTCGAAGCACGTATCGAGACCATTGATGAAGATATATACGGTATTGAGAAAGATATACGATATTGAAAAAGATATAAAATAGCTTCTCAAGTAAATCAGTCATTTACTATTTGTACGACAAACTATTTACATTGTGCTTTTCCTCCCCTAGGTTAGTCAAAGAAACTCAATCTTAAATGATTCAAAATGGAGGAAAGACAATGTCTCAGCCACAAAGAAATGATATCCCGCAAGAAGCATTTGATTGGTACGATGAATATGCCCACGGTGGCATGGACCGTCGAACCTTCATGAAGAAACTGGGTACCTTAGTCGCTGTAGGTTACTCCATGAGTGTACTGACTTCTGCATTACTCCCCAATTACGCACTAGCAGAGCAAGTATCATTTAATGATGCAGATATCAAAGCCACCTATGAGACATTTGACTCACCACAGGGGTATGGCAAAGGCCAAGGCTACTTGGTGGTTCCCGTGAGTCAAGCTGAAGACAAAGTTGCCCCTTTGCCAGTTGTATTAGTTATTCACGAAAATCGTGGCTTAAATCCTTATGTTAAAGATGTCGCTCGCCGTCTTGCTAAAGCTGGATTTATTGCATTCGCGCCAGATGCGCTATATCCACTTGGTGGCTATCCTGGTAATGATGACGAAGGGCGGGCGATGCAACGCTCAATGGACCGCGATAAAATTCAGCAGGACTTTATTGCTGCGGCCAAGTTTTTAAAATCCCATGAAAACAGTAATGGTAAGCTAGGCGCTGTAGGTTTTTGTTTTGGCGGCTATATTGTCAATTATCTTGCAGCAGTCGAATCTGACTTGCTTAGCGCAGGTGTCCCTTTTTATGGAACACCCGCTAAAAAAGAACTTCGAGAAAATATTAAAGCATCATTGATGGTACAACTCGGCGAAGAAGACGAAAGGGTTAATAAATCATGGCCTGATTACGAAGCTGATTTAAAGCGTTATAACGTACCTTATCAAATGCATATGTATAAAGGTGCTAAACATGGTTTTCATAACGACTCGACTGGCCGCTATGACGAAGCCAACGCCAAACTTGCATGGGAGCGTACCATTAGCTTCTTTACTGAGAAATTGAGTTAACGCCCCTTCATTGATGATGTCACTTTAAAAGGAAGCTTCGGCTTCCTTTTTAATGCCACATTTCCTTAGCTAGCGGTTTGTTTAGCTCATTTTCATATAACGACATACCACTTGTTTAGGTTAAAAGACTAAAATATGGTGATATTACTCATTTTAGTTACCCTATAAAAATTTTAAACCTCTGAATTTATGGGTAAATAATAGTGGCCTTTAAATTGCTTCAATCAAATACTCGATACTTTGAATCAGACAGCAAGCGTAAAGTTGTAAGCTTAACCCTAACACTAAGCGCACCACTAAACATAAGGGATTATGATGATAAACAAACTCGCAAAATTTCTAAAAGAATATAAATCACTGCTCATTTTTATTGCGCTAATGAGCGTATTCAGAAGTGCAGTCGCTGATTGGTATACCGTTCCTACAGGCTCAATGAAACCAAGCATATTAATCGGTGACAGAATTCTTGCAAACAAAATGGCTTATGATGTTCGCATTCCTTTTACTCATGTTTCATTATATAAAACAGGCGATCCAGCTCGCGGCGACATTATTATTTTTGACTCTGAAGCTGCAGGAAATAGATTGGTAAAACGTGTGGTTGGAGTACCTGGTGACACCGTTGCGCTAAACAATAATCAACTGGTGATTAATCATCAAAGCATTAGCTATCAGGAGGATGTAGCACTAACAGGTAAAGTATCTCAAAAACTTGAACTCGATGGTGAGCCAGTTAGCCAATTATCAAGCAGCCAATCATCAAGTAGCCAATTATCAAGCAGCCTTAATTCACAGGATAAAATCGAAGATTTACTCGGCGTAGAGCATTCAATAAGAGTCAATACATTGGGCTCAAAACGCTCCAGCTTTAACGAGGTCACTGTGCCGTCCGGTTATTATCTCGTACTAGGTGATAACCGGGATAACAGCGCTGATTCACGAGTTATAGGATTTGTCCCTCGCAATGAAATCATTGGACGCACAAAAAGTGTTGTGATGTCTTTTAATTATGATAATTACTATTTACCAAGACAAGATAGGTTTTTCCATTCCCTCGTCAGTGGCTAAAAGTGGCTAAAGCACTTTACTCTTTGCCGATCAATTAATTCAAAATAAGCCACTCATTTATGAGTGGCTTATTTTTTACTTCTCGCTCAATTTAAGCATGTCTTTTCTAGTTTAACTTGTTTAATATCAATAAAATAAATAAGATTTTTTTCAAATTAAAGCCTTACAATCTCAGTGCTAATTACACATTCAATTAAAAGGACATTGCATGTCGACTGCCACTCAACAGCAAATCGGAATGATTGCATTAGTCGTTGACGATTATGATGACGCTATTGCCTTCTACACTCAAAAACTACAGTTTACCTTGGTCGAAGATACCGATTTAGGCGATGGAAAACGTTGGGTGTTAGTTTCACCGCCAAATGGTAATGGCACCAAATTGCTATTAGCCCAAGCCAGTAATGACACTCAAAAACAATCGGTGGGTAATCAAACTGGAGGTCGGGTGTTTTTGTTTCTTCAAACTAACGATTTTTGGCGTGACTATAAGTTAATGCAGGCCAATGAAGTGGTATTCAATGAGGAGCCTAGGGTTGAAGAATATGGCACTGTCGTGGTGTTTCAAGATTTATACGGCAATAAATGGGATTTACTGCAGTTGAATAGGCCTGCTAAATAAAGCGATAACTAGTATTAAAAGCCGTATTTAATGCAATTGTTAAGTTTAATTATTGGTTTGTAGAGGTAATAAATGGGAATGGTGATTGCTTTTATTTTATGGGGTGTGACAGTGGTTTTTTCCGCTATCACCATTGGTGTTATTCATCTGTGCAATAAAAAAGCTAAACAGCGAGAGGTTAACAGCAAGTACATACTTCATATTGCCATAAGCTCAATACCATTGTGGTTGTTGATTTTCTATTTCCCTGTTGATGGTTACACATCTCATAACGATCTCGATGTACTGCTTATGGTATGGTCAACCAAAACTGCACTGATGATATTGAGCCCTGCATTCACCGCTATCGTTATTTTAATGGTTCGTACGATGAAAGCTAAGCAGCTAGCAGAAAATGCTGATTAGCTGCTGAGTAAGTACAAGGTAAGTGATTAATCGAAAGCCCGATAGCACTGAGCTCTTTTCAATATAGTCATCAGTACTTTGCTTATAAGTACTTTGCTTATAAGTTCTTTGCCTATAAGTACGTTGTCTATTAGAACCCAGTGTCAAAGCCACAAAATACTCTGGTAGCGGGCTTAAATAGCGGGCATAAAAAAAGCAGCTTTAAAACTGCTTTTTTATCAAAGCTCATAGCGCTTTGTTGCCACTTTTAGGCTGAATAAACTCAATCAAGCTTAATCAGAAAGTGCTGGTCAGCATATCGACTAACTCAGTTTCAGTGGTTGGCATTTTAGCAAGTTCAACCATTTCTGGTGAGCCACCATTTAACATATAAGCACTTGTGGTCAAATGATCATGATGAAACCATTTCCCGTTTACGCAGACGTCTGTGTAACACTTCTCACATTGTTTCAATTCCATAACGGGCTCCTGAGCTCAAAATTTGCGATAACTAAACCTATCCCATGAATTAGTTGACAATGATGATCTAGATCAACTTTATTTCAGCTTTAATGATGCGAACTCAGATGAAACGTTTGTTTTTGATGTCTTAAAAAGTCAATTGTATGGCAATAGGGGCTATTTTATATTCTTTGTTTTTCGGTTATGAAAATTAACTACAAGAAATAGCTCAAAACTTGCCTGTTTTAGCTCGTTAGCTTGCTTGAACGTAATATTTTGTCGTGCAGACGTCATTTCTTGCCATCGATTACCAAACAAAATTATTTATCGCTAAAGTTAAAAAACTTTTATTAATTACTGTAATTTTTTACTGTAATTATATACAGTGTCAGGATGATATTAAAAAGCCTGCACTAAAAGGCTTGACTGATTTAGACGGTTTGAATTGAATGATCCTGTATATTGCCGAGAAACCCAGCTTAGGTCGCGCTATTGCCGATGTATTACCAAAACCCCATAAAAAAGGCGATGGTTATATCATGGATGCTAATGGCAACTATGTTTCTTGGTGTGTCGGTCATTTACTTGAGCAAGCCGAACCTGACGCCTACGATCCAGCTTACAAGTCCTGGCAATTGGCACATTTACCGATTGTGCCTGACAGTTGGAAGCTTAAGCCTAAATCAAAAACTCGCTCGCAGTTATCCACGTTAAAAAAACTCATCAAACAAGCTTCAAGTCTAGTGAATGCGGGCGATCCAGATCGGGAAGGGCAACTACTGGTTGATGAAGTGATTGCACATGCGGGTGTTAAAGCCGACAAACTTGCCCAAACCCAACGATTGCTGATTAGCGATTTAAACCCTAGCGCAGTAAAACGAGCATTAGGACAAATGCGCAGCAATAAAGAGTTTGTGCCGCTTTCGACATCTGCATTAGCTCGCAGCCGTGCTGATTGGCTTTATGGTATGAATATGACCAGAGCCTATACCATTCAAGGTAAAAAAGTCGGTTATCAAGGAGTATTGTCTGTTGGTCGAGTGCAAACGCCGGTTCTTGGGCTGGTGGTTAGAAGAGATGAAGAAATAGCTAACTTTGTCAGTAAACCTTTCTATGAAGTGCTAGCTCACTTATTGACTCAAGAGCCATCACAAGCTCAACAAGCTTTTACCGCTAAATGGAAGCCTAGTGAAGCTTGTCAGCCATATATGGACGATGAAGGGCGGGTGCTCGCAAAAGGTTTAGCTGAAAATGTTGTTGGTCGTATTAGCAACCAACCTGCCGAGGTCACTAAACTTGAATCGAAAAGTAAACGCCAAAACCCACCGCTGCCATATAGTTTATCGTCATTACAAATAGATGCAGCCAAACGGTTTGGCATGAGCGCAAAAGAAGTATTAGATATTTGCCAGAGCTTATATGAGCGTCATAAGTTAATTACTTATCCCCGTTCAGACAGCCGTTATTTGCCTGTTGAACAACACGGTTTAGCCCAGCAAGTCATTAATGCAATTACAAAAAATGATGCTTCATTAACTCAAAAAGCAGATGCGCCTAATCCCAAGCTTAAATCTAAAGCGTGGGATGATAAAAAGGTTGATGCTCACCATGCGATTATCCCCACTGAAAAAATCACTAATTTAGCTAACCTCTCATCAAAAGAGGCCAAGCTGTATTCTCATATTGCGAGACAGTATTTAGCCCAGTTTTATTCGGCTTACCTTTTTGATGAAACTCAAGTTGAAGTGACTATTGCTGGTGGAGTATTTACCACTAAGGCGAAACAGGAAACATCACTCGGTTGGAAGCAGCTGTTTGCTTCTGCTAATAGTTCTGCTAATGGCTCAGCAAATAGCTCAAGTTCGAATAATGATGAAGATGAGCTAGTCACTTTACCGCCACTGAAAAAAGGCCAGCAATTACACTGTGATCGTGGTCAGTTGCTCGAGAAAAATACTCAGCCTCCCAAGCACTTTACCGATGCAACATTACTCGGTGCGATGACAGGGATTAATCGCTTTGTGACCAATAGCGAAGTGAAAAAAATCCTTAAAGATACCGATGGGCTTGGCACTGAAGCAACCCGAGCTGGCATTATTGAGTTACTGTTTAAACGCGGCTATTTAGCGCGCCAAGGTAAATCTATTATTGCGACTCAAGTTGGGGTTGGATTGGTGCATTCGCTGCCAGAATCGGCAACTACTCCAGACATGACGGCTTTATGGGAAAGTAGTTTGGATGCTATTAGTCAAAAACAGATGCGTTATGACGCGTTTATGTCGCCATTAATCACTCAATTGAATGAACTGATAACTCAAGCGGCTAATCAATTACCCAATGCCTTATCTGGTGTTAGTGGGCCGGGTTATAAAAAGCGTCGCGGCGGCGCTAAAACAGGCTCTCGAACAGGTGCTAAAACTGGTGGCTATAAACGTAAAACTACCTCTGGCTCAAAAAGCACACCTAGAAGAACCACCAAAAAGGCCAGCAGTTGAACCACTCCCTTGAGTAAGTAAATATAAATTCGTCCTTATGATTTCATGTTGCGATTTTGTTTGATTTAGGTAATCTAGCGCCTTTAGTTTATTTAAGTAAGCAAATCATTAGGAAGTTTATGAATATCAAGGATGTTATCAGCCCATCATCGCTATTTAAGGCGATACCTTTACTGCTATTAATTGTCGCCGTATTTAACTCTTACTACATCGTTATTGAAGGTCATGTTGGTGTCGTTAAACGTTTTGGCGAAGCCAAAGATCAACAAAACCCAGGTCTACATTTCAAAATTCCTTTTATTGAAACAGTAGAAGTGATTGAAGTCAGAACCCGTAAGAATGCAGAGAAAATGGCTTCAAGCACCAAAGAGCAAATGCCAGTGACTATTGAAGTGTCAGTTAACTGGACAGTGAATAAAGAAGCGGCATTAGATTTGTTTAAAAGCTACGGCGGCTTAAGTCAATTTGAGCAACGTATTTTAGACCCTCGTTTTCGCTCAGCGACTAAAGATACCATCCCACAGTTTGAAGCAGAGCAATTAATCCAAGACAGAGCCAGTGCGATTCAAGGTATTGAACGTCGATTGTCTGAAGAGATGGCAAGCTTCCCTGTGGTTGTAGATAACATTCAAATTGAAAATATTATCTTGCCGCAAAAGTACATTAACTCTATTGAAATTAAACAAACTGAGAAGAACTTAGCTGCGGCAGAAGAGCATAAGCTTGAAAGGCAGCGTCTAGAAGCTTTACGTGCAGTAAACACGGCAGACGCTAAGGCAAAAGGGATATTAAAAATTGCTGAAGCAGAAGCGCAGTCGATTCTGTTAAGAGGTAAGGCTGAAGCTCAAGCGATTGAAGCAAAAGCTAAGGCACTTAAAAACAACCCGTTAATTGTGACACTTACCGAAGCACAAGCGTGGGATGGTAAGTTGCCAACTACCATGATGGGCGAAGGCGTGATGCCAATAATGGATATTCGCGAAACTAATTCAACTAAAGGCAACTAGCTTCTAGTCTGTCGCAAGCGACTTAATCAAGTGCATTATTTAGCGCAATAGTAAATCTATTGCGCTTTTTGTGGGCTAATTCAGCTGATGTAAACCTCATTCATATCTGACTATCGCGTCTCTTGCATTTCTTACCCACAAGAAATTTAGCCACAAGAAAATCTGCCGCAACCTTAAAATATCTCCATATCTTTGCCGATAACATTGTGGCGTAAAAAGATAACTTTTATCATCCTTTCATCCCTATAATTTCTGCCATTACCAGATGAAACAACATCAAATGAGGCAGGTTATGACAGATTTAGAAATCAAAAACGAACCCAAAAGCAGCTTTCTCTCTCGTCATAAAACCAAGTTCATTATTTTGATGACCTTGGTTGGCATAGTAATAGGTTCAGTGCTGTTAGCCAGTGGGTTTACTGTTCACCACCAAGACATTCCAGCTGATTACTGGACAACGACATCAGCATTAAAAGGCAAGTTGCTCGATACAGAAATCTTTATTGGGGCATTGACCATGATGCTGATTGTGACGATTTGCTTGGCTATTTGGGGGTATTGGAAATTGCACTCTCTCCCCAAAAAACACGCGGAACATACAGGGCAGGCCAAGTTAGTGTTTTGGTTATGTACTATTGGCTTTTTCTATAACGAGTTATGGATAGCCGCCATCTTAATTGTTGTAACCGACTGGAAGAAAATTTCTGCAGTGATTAAAGGGAGACAAGCATAATGAAAGAGCTACTTTACCCATACATTTTGATTTGCTGGATTTTGTTAAAAACCGGCCTAGTCAAACGCACAACGGCTAATTACATTTCAATGGTTGTGGTCGGCGTGCTGATTAACTTAGCGGTGTTTTTCGCCCATCGTTTTTACTCACCAGTCGATTTAACTGATTCATCGGTAGTGAGAGCGCAAACTGCGGTGTTAAGCCCAATCACTGAGTCGATTGATAAGTACTATGTTGATCACAACCAAAAAGTTGAGAAAGGTCAGTTGCTATATACCTTAGTGAATAATGAAGAAACAAATAGCGTGCGCCAAATTGAAGCTGAGATTAACAGCCTAGAGGCTGATATTAGCCAAACTGAGCAAGATTTAGCTCGCTTAACTCAGGTGAAAAATGTGGTAGCAAAGCGTGATATTGACCGATACCAATCAAGTTTAAACGCATTGAATTTTGATAAGGAATCTTTAATTGCCCAAAAGCAACAAGCAGAATTTGAAGCAAGCCGATTAGAGATCCGCGCTCCATTTGATGGCGCTGTTACCCGCATCGATACTGCAGCGGGTTCGAGAATTGGTAACATTCAATTATGGAATACCGAAACTAAAATATTAGAGATGCGTATTCCGGATCAATTATGGAATAGAGTGAAACAAGGGCAATTTGCTGAGTTTTATGTTGACGCATATCCTGGACACATTTTTAGAGGACGAGTGCATTCAGTATCGCTAGCGACTGGTGAGGCAAGAGGCAGTCATGGTAGTCAAGAAAGGGGAGTTGCAGAGCAGCTTATCAATAACTCAAAAAATATTGGTCGCACTGTGTTGATTGAGTTTAGTGACCCTGAAGGAATTGAAATCCCAATTGGCGCTCGTGGTTCAGCTTGGATATCGACAGAGAAACCATTTTCGTTATTAGGACCTATCGACATGCTAGGTGCAGCAACGTTAAGACTTAAAGCAATGAAGAGCTATTTCGGTGCTTTTTAATAAACAATAAAGGTGACTTGCTGCTGAATTAAATGTCCCTGTAACGGCTTATTATGTTTGATTCTTGTTAATAAGTCGTTACTATAGTTTGGTAGATAATTCGATTATAAACACAGATAAATTAGGGGCTTACCATGTCAGAAGAACAAACTACTCTTGCCACACCATTGCATGGCTTTAATAGCCCACAACGCTATTTTGTAGGTTATACCTTAGCCGTTCTAGTTGATTTAACTGTGCTGAATTTACTTGCTGAGTTTTGGCAACACATTACAGTGTCATCCTTCTCGATAAGTTTATTAGTGGCGATTTTACTGCAACTTTTACTCAAACTGACCATTGCGTTCGAACATAAGCTTGCTGACTACTTTAAAAGCAAACCTGGTACAGCGCCAAAGGTTTATCGTGCGCTAAGTACTTGGGCGATTTTATTCTTCTCCAAGATTATCATGCTTGAAGCCATTAACTTAGCCTTCGGCGACAGTATTACCTTTACGGGCCCATTTGACGGTCTAGTGGCATTCTTTGCGCTAGTGTTTGGGATATTAATCGCAGAATTTATCGTCTCTAAGATTTACTTTTCTTTGCGTGATAAACCAAGTGATGAAGAAACTGCAGCAACAGCTTAAGGCAATTTTGCTTGCGGGGAGTATTAGATATCTATGCTCCCTCAAGTTTACCTGCTGAGAATGGTAATATTCTAAATAAGATAGTTTTCAATAAGATAGTTTAAATAAGATAGTGTTTAACAGAGGTTGTTTCAAAAAGAGTGTTGGTTAAAGGTGTTATTGAGTAAGCAGAGCTTAAGTATCTATAGACTGTTGAACTTAATAGACAGTTGAACTTAGTAGAATTTTAGATAAAAAAAATGAGTAACCCAATAAAGAATTACTCATATAAAATTCACTAGTTCACAACATAAAGGGCGGAACAGGCTAGATTATGACCGAGTAGGCTTAACTGAAAATTAATCTAGCCTTTTACATTGTGATCTCACGCCAGTTTTGTAACAAAAACGCCTATTTAAATTATTATTATGTTATCTAAGTGCTTTTTGACGGCTTAAAGCGATTAATTTGTCTAATATATGCTCGCCATCAATTCGAATACCGTTATGCTCATACTCTGAAGTTACCCAATAATTTAGGTTACCAACTAAAGCTGTTGTTTCTAAGCTGTAATTCATATCAACATACATATCTTCGCTGTAAATCGCGGCAGTAACCGGTACCGAGTTTTGCATTAATACGTCCACATCGTACAAGTTGCTCCAATCTGATTTTTGAGCAACCGCATCTGCTAAGGCTTTAAGTGGTTTAAGCTGATTGAATTGTTCAAACATCCATGGGTAAATCATTTCGCCAGTAAATAACAGGCGCTTGCCCTGTTGATAATTAAACTGCGGGTATTGCTCTCTAACGCGATGTGCTGCCCAATTAGCGCCTTGCTGATGAAACTGCTGGCAATAAATCGACTCGTGCATTAAGGCAAAAATGGGATTGGTGTTGTAGTCTAAAAACTGACTAAACTGGTGTAAGAACAGCGGATTAATTTGTTTGCCAGAAGCGGTTTCAATAAGCGCTTGTTCTAACAAGTAATATACGGCTTCAGGGCCTTGCTCCATGCCGATATTAACCCCAAGTAGTTGCAACATCTCAACCGTTAACTGCTCGCCAGTGGCTAGCATGACTTGATTGTTATCTAGGAACTCAGCAAGCTCAGTCGTTAATTGTTCAGCATCTTTGAAGCGGCGATAGAAATCATTGTTTTTCTTCTGCACACGTTGATAAGTTGCTTTATAAA
Source organism: Shewanella sp. TC10 (assembly GCF_009663145.1). GTDB lineage: Bacteria > Pseudomonadota > Gammaproteobacteria > Enterobacterales > Shewanellaceae > Shewanella. The sequence continues at coordinate 26,280 of NZ_VKHR01000007.1, read as the reverse complement.
CATCGTCAGCACGACGAGTTAACGAAGGTATTCCACCTGTAATAAAAGCTTCTTTGATTGAATCTGGAGCCGCTGACAGGTAACGCAGTACACAGAAGCCACCAAAGCTTTGGCCTAAAATGCTCCACTGAGTATTGTTGGTCAGTTTAAGGCGAATGAACTCAGCATCCCGAATGATATTATCAGCGCGAAATTGGCTGACATAATCCACTTGTTCATCGACAGATAAATGCTCAAGGGTTGCGTGATTGATGAGACTCGAAAGACCGGTGCCACGCTGGTCGAGTAAAATAACCCGATACTCTTGTAATGCGCGTTTTATCCAACCGCTATTTTCAACAGGTCTGACGGCGCCAAATCCAGGGCCACCTTGAAAATAAACTAAATAAGGTAAGTCTTTGTTCTGGTTTTCTGTGCTGGCTATTTCACGGGCAAAAACAGTAATTTTTTCTCCTTCAGGTTGCTGATAGTCGAGCGGAACCGAGAAAAAATGTTTCTTTGAAACAATACCTGAAAGAATGCTGTCCATTTGCATGCCGTACCTGTGAATAGAGTCTAGAGAAAGGTAGTATTGTAGAAACCTTAACTATCAATCACAATGAAAACTTAAGCTGGTTTAAGTAAGTTTTGTTAGCGAAAGCTAATTAATGTTCGTTAAAGTTTACAACGCCTTGATTAAACGAGTATTAGCATATTTTTTTGCGGTAGTTACATGGCATTTCAATCAAGGAATAGTATTGTTTTTCCTTATATTTTTTCATTGATTTAACTGCTTACATCTCAAGTCAGCGTGATAGGTTCGCGTTAATCTAAATTTTTTATGAGTATTTAAAAGATAGATCAAACTTTTTTACGCCACTTGAAGCATAATAAGCTTAAAGCAAACACCTGCTACTGTGAGGAAATAAGAAATGAAATACCAAATCATTCCCGTCACCCCGTTCCAACAAAATTGTAGTGTGATTTGGTGTGAAAAAACCAAACTAGCAGCAGTCGTTGATCCCGGTGGAGACATTGACCGCATTGTCACTGAAGTGAGCAAGTTAGGGTTAACCTTAGATAAAATCTTATTAACTCACGGCCATATCGACCATGTTGGTGGGGCAAAAATGTTAGCCAACCAATTAGATATTCCAATTATTGGTCCTCATATCGCTGATAAATTTTGGTTAGATGGTTTAGCTAAACAAAGCCAAAACTTCGGTTTTCCTCATATTGATTCATTTGAGCCGACTCAATATCTCAATGAAGGCGATGTAGTGACCATTGGCGAACAAACCTTGTCAGTACTGCATTGTCCTGGTCACACTCCTGGACATATCGTGTTTCACTCGCCAGAGTCGCACCTAGCATGGGTTGGGGACGTATTGTTTAGAAGCTCAATTGGCCGTACTGATTTCCCGCAATCAGATCATAAGCAGCTGATTAACTCTATTACGCAAAAGCTGTGGCCATTAGGTGAAAAAGTTAACTTCATTCCGGGTCATGGCCCAATGTCGACCTTTGAAGAAGAGCGTCAGCATAATCCTTTTGTGGCCGACCAACTATTAGCCTAAGCCGCCAAATCAATAATCCGTTACAATTTTAAACTCAAACAATGATGTGACATAAACCAGCGAGTACCTAGGCTCGCTGGATGTTAAGCCTGTATTCTCTACTCGACAACTTCATTTAGTTTTCACTAATCTTTGCATTATTTACCACCTTTGTTAGCTTATAAGCAGGCACAAGATTGTGCGGCAAGTGTGTTAGCGTTGACTCGGTTCAATAATAATTGATGAGTTAATTAAGGATTGATTGAGTAGGCAAGGATATATGGCGCATCATTTATTATCGTTATTAGATATTTGGGCTGAAAAACCACAACTGGAATGGGCACTGGCGGTGATCACCTCTGTTGAAGGTTCTTCGTACCGTAAACCCGGCGCAATCATGCTGTTTGACCCGCTCGGGAAAACATTAGGTATGCTCAGTGGCGGCTGCCTTGAAGCCGATTTACGCAGGCACGCCCAGCAAGCTATTCAATCTCAGCAGGTATTACAGTTAACCTATGACGCCACCGACGAAAACGATACCAGCTATCAGCTAGGTTGCGGTGGTTTGGTTAATATCATGATGGTGCCATTACTTGCAGACAATCACTATCTTGGTTTACCAGAATTACACCAACAGCTCACTCGTGGATATCAAGGCTGTTATCAACTCTCGCTTAATGAAAATGGCAGCCATGCAGGCGAAATGTCGGGTAAATTCATTGCATCCAATGCAGCTAAACATAACAGTTTCGAATCCTCCTCAAAAAATCAGCAGGTCACTAAACAGGTCACTAAACAGAGAGCTAAGCAGGTAACATTAGATGGGCAAGATTATTTATCTGTCCCTGTGAGAGCGCCTTATCATCTTGGGATATTTGGTGGCGGGTTAGATGCTCAGCCGTTAGCGGCAATAGCTGCCGAGCTTGATTGGAAAATTACCGTATTCGATAGTCGCTCCGCCTATGCCCGCAGCTATGACTTTCCTGCGGCAAAAATCAATAAAACACCGCTTACTCAATTAAAAACACAAGAGCTTACTCACCTCGATGCTGCTGTGGTAATGAACCACAACTTAGATCTCGACAGCGACGCCCTTAAAGCGCTGCAGCCTACCAATATTGATTACATTGCACTGTTAGGTCCGGGGCATAGACGGGATAAAGTGTTTGGCTTAGCTCAGTTAACAGAGCAAGATTTCAGTGGTTTCTTTTCGGCACCAGCAGGGCTTGCACTGGGCGGTGAGCTTCCAAGTTCAGTTGCGTTGAGCATTTTATCTCAGTGCCATGGCGTGTTACACCACCGCATTAGTAAGCAGGCAGAATTGAGTCGTTTAGATAAGGTGATGTCCTAGTGACGTTTTTATCTAAGTCCCCTAAAGTGGTCAGCGTGATGTTGGCTGCCGGTCAAAGCACACGATTTGATGGTGCAAAGCTTGCTGCCACAGTATCAGGCCCAGAAGTGAATGACCCAGATCCACACGCTTTAACCTACAGTTTACTGACTCACAGCCTATTGGAATTAACCCAAGCGGCTGAGCAAATAGATATTGGTAAACCTTGCGTTATCCTAGGCGGTCATATCGATGTGTTATCGCCATTAGTGCCAATGAATACACCGATACTCATCAATAAAGACTGGCAAACGGGCATCGCCAGTTCGGTTGCCATGGCGGCAAAATATGCCCAAGCCGAAAAAGCCGACGCTCTGCTGTTAAGCCTTGCAGATCAAGTGGCTGTTTCCCATTTACATTATTTAAGCCTATACCGTGTGTTTTGTCTTTTTGGCCAAACCACAGCGGCTTATTATCAACAAAACCCAGGTGTACCTGCGATATTTGTAGCTGAAGACTTTGATGCCCTTCAGCAGCTCGAAGGTGATGCTGGGGCTAAAAAACTATTAAAACAACATTTAACTAATCAAACCTTGGCTGTACTTCCGTTAGAGCAAGCCGCCATTGATATTGATACCCAAGCCGATCTTAGCTGGTGGTTGGCCAACAAGGAGTAAGTGATGACGCAACAAACGCAAACACTTGAAGTGAACGGTAAAAGCTTCACCTTAGATGCAGATCCAAATATGCCAATTTTATGGGCGCTGCGAGACATTTTAGGCTTAACAGGCACCAAATATGGTTGCGGTGCAGGCCTTTGCGGCGCATGTACTGTCCACATTGATGGTGCGCCAGTTCGCGGCTGCTTAACCAGCATAAAACAAGCTGCGGGTAAGTCAGTAACGACAATTGAAGGGCTTGAAGCCGATAAGTTAAAAGCCGCGTGGGATAAACATAACGTACCGCAATGCGGCTACTGCCAAGCAGGGCAACTTATGTCCGCGGCTGCGTTACTTAACACCACATCCAAACCGTCTGAAGCGCAAATTGATGATGCCATGTCGGGTAATATTTGCCGCTGCGGCACCTATCCTCGCATTAAAGCTGCAATCAATACCGCTGCTGAAAGCAGTAAAGTGGAGGCATAACCATGACCACATTTACCGCAGTTGAAAACATTAGCCGCCGTAACGTGCTAAAACTGTTTGGCGCAGTGGGCGGAGGCTTAGCACTTGGCGCATCAGGCTTAGCGTGGAGTCCTATGGCTATTGCTCAAGAAGGGGCTATTGCTCAAGGTAAGCAAGCGCAGCTGAACATCTTTATCGCGATTGGTGAAGACAATAAGGTGTATTTAACCTGTCACCGCTCTGAAATGGGTCAAGGCATTAGAACAGGTGTGCCACAAGTCTTAGCCGATGAGCTAGAAGCTGAATGGGATCAAATCGTTGTGGTTCAAGGTTTGGCTGACGAGCAATATGGCAGTCAAAACACCGATGGTAGCCGCAGTATCCGTAAGCATTATCAAAAAATGCGTCAAATGGGCGCTACTGCAAGGAGCATGCTAGAGCAAGCAGCCGCTAACCAGTGGCAAGTGACGCCAGCAGATGTGTATGCCAAAGCAGGTAAGATTCATCATAAAACTAATGGTAAAAGCCTGTCATTTGGCGAGCTTGCCATTGCAGCCTCAGCACTTACAACACCAGCACTTGATAGTGTGGTGTTAAAGCCAGCGTCGAAATTTACTCATATCGGAAAATCGCCCACCATCGTAGATATGGACGATATGCTTAACGGCAAAGCTGAATATGGTTTTGATGTAAAAGTAGCAGGTATGGTACACGCCTCAATTACTCGACCGCCAGTATTGGGCAGTGATGTAGCGACTTTAGATGATAGCGCTGCTCGCAAAGTGGCAGGGGTATTGGATGTAATTCAAATTCCTATATCAAAAGGTGCGCCGTTATTTCAGCCCCTTGGTGGGGTTGCGGTTATAGCAACTAATAGCTGGAGTGCGCTGCAAGGCCGTAAAGCATTAAAAATCACCTGGACAGACTCTGCAAACAGTCAATATGACTCGGATACCGATTTAGCAGCGCTTGTTAAACGCGTCGGTGAGTCAGGAACGGTTATTCGTCAATTAGGTGAATCAGTCAGTGATTGGAGTGACGATAATAGTTTATCAGCAGTTTATACTGTGCCGTATTTGACCCATGCCATGATGGAGCCGCCAGCGGCAGCTGCATCAGTGACTAAAGACGGCTGCGAGATTTGGGCATCAACTCAAACACCGCAAAGCACTCAGAAAAATGTTGCTGGGGTTTTAGGCTTAAAAGATGAGCAAGTGAAAGTGAATGTCACCTTGCTAGGCGGTGGTTTTGGTCGCAAGTCAAAACCTGACTTTAGCGCCGAGGCGGCGTGGCTATCACAAAAAATCGCTAAACCAGTCAAACTGCTATGGAGCCGTGAAGATGAAATTCAAAACGGTTACTACCATGCTATTAGTGCGCAGCATTACCAAGCTAAATTAGATGGCAATAAAGCGCCTACGGCGTTACTTGCCCGCAGTGGTTTTCCATCAATAAGCTCAACTTTTGCCGAAGGCGTTGATATGCCATCAGCAGGGGAGTTAGACCTTGGCTTTTCTGATATGCCGTTTAACTTAAGCCAAATTCAGTTGGAGTCTGTTAAAGCCACTGCTCATTCTCGTATTGGTTGGATGCGCTCAGTGTGTAATATTCAGCATGGCTTTGGTGTCGGCAGCTTTGTCGATGAACTTGCAGTAAATGCAGGTAAACCCTGTATTAGCATGTGGCGTGAGCTGCTAGGTAAGCCGCGACATGAAAAGCTTGAAAATCAAGTGGTGAAATACGGTAACTATGGTGAAACCTTAGAGGATTTCCCTATTGATATCGGCCGCTATTTAAGCGTGATTGATGCAGTTGAAAAGGCCATGGAAAAACAGCCTAAAATCCAAGCCAATCAAGGTTGGGGCTTTGCAGTACATCGCAGCTTTGTTAGCTATGTTGCAGTAGCAACATTAGTTGAAATGGACGGCGATAAGTTGACTGTATTAAAAAGCATTGCGGCGATTGACGCAGGCACTGTGGTCAACCCTGATAGGGTACATTCGCAAACCGAAGGCGCCATCATATTCGGCTTAAGTTTGGCGATGATGGGCGAAATTAGTTATAAAGACGGTAAAGTCGAGCAATCTAATTTCCATAACTATCCACTGCTACGCATCGGCCAGTCACCTGAAATCGAAACCATTATTGTCGAGTCAGATGCAAAACCTGCAGGAGTGGGTGAACCCGGCGTGCCACCCGTGGCACCGAGTTTAACTAATGCCATATTTGCAGCCTCAGGTAAACGTTATCGCGATTTACCACTGAGTAAAGTGCTGAAAATCTAGTTCTGACATTTAAAGTGAAAACAATGCTCAAGCTAGGTTATAGCTTGGGCATTTTTCTTGAAATGAATAGATGGAAATAAATAGGTGGGAATGAATAGGTAGGAGTATATAGGTGGAAATGAGCAACGAACTTGGTAATTTAAGTTACCTAGATATTGTCAGAATCTACTGCTTTTCACCATATTATCAAATGCATACCTTTATCACATAAATGCAAACTTTGCTTCTCGCTATGTAAACAAGAAAATGCTCACCTTCTATTACCATTACGCCTTAAGTTTATGAAAATAAATAACTTTTTTAATATGGATATTTACATAACGACCCCAAATAACTCTCGGTTATCTTAATTCTCGGTTTATCCACTATTTAGTCGATTGATTTAAATTTTGATGGCTGTTAAGTTATTAAAATTATTAATAAATTAAGCTGGAAAGTGATTGAGTTTTGGTAAGTAGCCTACGGGTGTTTATCGGAATTCTCGCTAATAAGCTGTTAGCAGTACAAGATGAATTTTCTCTGGAATCTGATATTTAAACGAAAAATTAGACGAGATGCTAGGGTTCCATTAACTCAAATATTGGAACAAGTTTTATCGTACCTCGCAAAGTCGGAAGACTCTATATGGTCAGATATGGAAGTTGAAGAAACCGTACAATTGATAAATAAGCAATTACACTTTCTAAAGAGTTCGGGCAAAGTAAATGTAAGTAAACTCAATTACTTGTTCTTACCAACAGCACCATTACAAGAAATAGCAATAGAAAATGGCTGGGTTGATGAGTATTTAGAACTAGCAGAGCAATTTGACAGCCATATGGCAAAGTACTGCTAACAAGGCAATTAAGAGCGGACCTCTAACGGTTGGTTGTGTTTCGTTCCTCAACAAGTTTAACCAACCATTATCTGGCCGCTTATTGTGGCGTTATATGCCAAGGAGAAGTCGTGGTCGGCGATAAAGGTCAAATCCAAACAACTAAAGCTTTAGCAAAATTTTGCGCTGAACATCATTGTCCACCCGGTTGGGTTTCTCGTTTAAATGAAATTGCTGAGTTGCTTGAGAGAGACGATAAGAAAATAGTTTTATCTCGTCTAAAAATGTTTAAAGGTGGCGGTATGGGCTCATTTCTCGATATTTGGCCTGAGGTTGCATTTGAACATGAAACTCCAGAGTATATTGAAGTTATTTGGTGGGCTTTAATCGGTCACTGGCGAAGCCAGATGGATCGTCTGTAAAAGCATATAACAAGCCAATCAAGCGGGAAAATTTACAGTTGGCTTTTTTCGCTTCGCTCAATATTTTAGCCAACTATAAATTTCCCCTTATTGGGGCGTTATGCATCAAAGGAGAAATAGGTGTATCAAAATAAACAAGCCTTAGCTTTAGGGTCAGTAGTGTTTTTATTCTTCGCTTTTATAATGTTGATATTCGTTGCCCTTTGGGCGTGGCCTAAATATAACGTCTATAAGCAAGAGTTAAATGGTCGCGCAGCTTTAAAAGAAGCAGAGTGGTCGAAGCAGATCTTAATAGAGGAAGCTAAAGCAAGAGAGCAGGCTGCTTTAATGCAAGCTAAGGCCAAAGTTACGCTAGCCGAAGCTGAAGGTAAGGCTAAAATAGTTCGTGCTAAAGCCGAAGGTGCTGCAGATATCGAGCGAGCAAAAGCCGCCGCCGAAGCCAATCGAATTATTGGTGAGTCGCTAAAAAACAACGAAGAATATCTTCGATACATTTGGATAAAGGGGTTGCAGGATGGTAATGGGGAGCGCATCTATATTCCAACTGAAGCAGGTCTACCTATTTTGGAGGCGGGCAAAGCTGGCAAATAATGCATAACAAAGTTATCAAAAATCGCCCGTCCCGGGCTGGACCTCCGTTGCGTCGCTCGTTTTGTGCTTTAATAGCACAAAACCACCAACGCAACTCCGGCCTTTTATAACGGCGTTAACCGTGAATTTATGATCAACGAAAAATCTAAGGTAAAAATTCTCGAACTCTGGAAAGCTAGAGAGCCGGGTGTTTCTTATCCTCCAGCAAGTGACGAGCAGATCGAAGACTTCGAGGACGTATGTCGAGCGATGCCAGAAGACTATAAATGGTTTCTCTTAAACTGCGGAGGAGGAATCATAGGTTCAGAATGGGTCGATTCCATCGATGAATTGCATTCAACTCACACTAAATTTGATGAAGAGTGCGCTATTGAAAACGGTTGGACTATTGGCAAGTGCTTTATCATTGGCTGGGACGGCTCTGGAAGCCCAATCGCAATAGATCCTGAAGGAAAAATAATTATAGAATGGGAAGCAGATGGTGAAGTTTATCAATTGGCTTCTTCACTGGAAGAGTGGTTATTAAATGGTTTGGTGCCAAGCAACGGTTAACAAGTCAAAGCACGCGGACTTGGAAAAGCTATCACCCTTTTTGTTCCAAAAAAGCCGCCAACTTCACCAAGCCGGTGTTTGAGGCGTTATATGCCTATGAGACTTGTGTGTATGTATAAAGTATTAGCTATATTCTTTTTCTTGCACTTGTCTGGCTGCACAAATGACAGAGCGGCTGTAGTAAGCGATGATAATGTTTTGGTATTTCTAACTGAGCAAGAAGCAGCACTTCAAGGTGTTTTAAACCGGCCAATTCCTGAGCCTATCGATAACTTAATGAAGGGCTCCGATATAACAGTTATCAGGGATACTTACGGGAAAGATTATTGGGCATGCAATATAAGGCTACCAAATAAAAAAGTTGGCTGGGTGTTGTGTACATCTTTGGATTTTAATTAAGCTAATCAAGCATATAACAAGCCAATCCAGCAGTAAAAAATAGTTGGTTTTTCTCCTTCCTCGCTTATTTTAATCAACTATTTTTTTACCTGTTAATTAGGCGTAATAAGTATAGGGTAATCAATTGATTGAACGAAAGCGCGGTATTTATAATGGACGTAATAAGTCGTCTGCATACAAAGATCTAGTATGGACGGTAGCTACGTCGTCAGATACCTCTTTAGATATTAAAGGGCAAACCCAATTAACGTTAGATACAATTCAAGATAATCTAGTTGAGCTTGGTAGCGATAAAACTCGAATAGTATCTGCTCAAGTCTTTATTGCAGATATGAACTCTAAGCAGGCGATGGACTCTGTATGGTGTGATTGGTTTGGTGATAACCCTCAAGATTGGCCGCAAAGAGCCTGCTTGGGTGTAGATCTTGAAGGTGAAGTGTTAATTGAAATTACCGTTACCGCAGTCCGCTAAAGTACAGCTAGCAAGGCATATAAATCAACGCATTCAGGGATTGAGATTCTTTTACCGTGTAGATTATTTATTGGCGTTGTTTACGCGCCCAAATAACCAAGATAAAACATCATTCCATCGATATTTAGAATAAGTAGCCTATAAGTGTTATCGTCAAAGCCCGCCTGAGTGACATCTTAGGCAATGATAGATTCATGATAGATTTATGATACTGAAAAGGACTTTTAAGCTATGGGCTATTCTTCAATTACAAATATTTCTTCTGTAGTAAAAATTCCTTTTGTAATAAAAATAAGCGCTATTTTGCTTAGTTTGTTTTTCTACACGGCCACAGTTTGGGCGACTCAAATACAACAAAACTTAACACTAGTTGAGTCGGAAGATGGTCAATTGCATTTGGATGTGATGATTCAAGCTTTGTCAGGTCGGATGATTATAGATACAGGCTCTTCAAGCTCTGTTTTAGACCGCAGGTATTTATCCAGTATTGATGATTATACTTCTTTGAATGTTGAAAAAGGCTATGGCTTTGGGTCTGAGCAAGCGATGATGGTCAGTGAGAAAATACAGCTATCAGGCTTTACCGTATCAGGATATGAACTCTCTAGCGTTAATATAAACACTCATAATTTGTCGGGTATTAATCGAAAGTATTTAGGCTTGCTGGGTTTTGACCTGCTGCAATTAATCGCTAAAGGGCTACAATTTTCTGAGCTACAAACTCAATTGCTGGCCCAATATACCCTTGATGAAACCAAGAATAACCTCAGCTTATTTTCGTCAGGTTTTGGCATACCTTACGTTGTGGTTAATATTAACGAGCAGGAAGTGGGACTCATTTTAGATACTGGCTCACAATATTCGATAATTAACCGTAAGAATGCTGTCGACTTATCTATTGCTTCTGAACTTATTCCTAATGCTTATGGCCAAGATATTAATGGCAAACAGATCCCCATTAGCATGAGTGATTCTATTGTGGTGTCTAATGGTAAGGCTTCGCTATTTGAAAACCGCTTTATTGTTACTGATCTCGATTCGGTCATTGTTAACGATAGCTTCAATCACCAAGTCGTCGGGATTATCGGGCTTAACCAGTTAAAATCATTAAATACTAAAATAGGTTTTGAATCTAATACGGTGACTTTTCAATAGGTGGGAGCTTGATATAAAACATCGGCTTTTGGATGTTACAGAGTGTCATGTGATTGGCTATGTGGCTATAAATTGCAACCAGTGCAATTACCAGTGTAACTACCAGAGTAACTACCAGTGTTGCTATTAGTGTTGTTGTGATTAGCCTTAAATGTGCGAGTTACTTTGTTAACGCAGCAACACCGCTATAGCTCCGCTCAGCCTTAAGCAAGATATCTTGATATAAGTTGGTTTGTTTTAACTGCGAAATTGCCTCATTGACTAGCATGGCGGTATGGGGATCATGGCACGCAATATAGCGAGGGGCTTGGTCGAATAATTTGACCTTGGTGACTTCATAAGGTGATTTAATTCGGCTGTCAATTTGGTTGCGATAATAATCGAAAATCCGTTGTTCAAGAATAATAGCTTGAATACGCTCGCTAAATAGCATCAATATTTGGTTTTTTTGACTCGCAATTTCATTATAACGCTTATGTGTTTTTGATATCTCTGAAAACTCTGGCCCTAAGTAGTGGTTCGCATTTTGAAACCCTATCAAAGAGTAGTTTTTAAGGTCTTGAATAGTATCTATTTTCAGTTTGTTTTTTGAAAGAAAATAAACACTGTTTTGATACTCTAATAAGCTTTGAGTTAAAAATAATCCGTCGCTATTTGAAGGAGAGTTGATAATACAGTCGATTTTTTTGGTTTTGACGAGTCGTAAAGCCCTGAGGTTGGTTGCAAAGGTAATTTCTCCCAGTTGCAAACTGCTGGCTGTTAAAGCTGCATCGAGTAAGTCATATTGCAGGCCGCTTTTCTTATCAACAAAAAAGTAAGGTTCAATACTATTACTGGTCGTAAAGTGGATGGTTTTTTCTTCAGAAGCAATTATGGACTGACTTGTAAATATAAGCGCCGCATAGATAAAAAAGCTAACAAATACATGCTTACTTTTTGAGGCTTTTGGGTATTTGATATGCTTCAACTTATAAAGTCCTTTCTAAAGTTGTGGCTCAATTTAGAGCTAAATCACTTAAATAGCCATCTTCTAATGTAACCACTGTCTAATGAAAACACTTTCTATTGAAAACACTTTCTATTGAAAACACTTCCTAATGAAACATAGTAGCATAAATACGATTTGTTTAAGTGTAGCTAATAAACCTTACAAGAAAGTGAAGAGCGTGAAATATACCCTGAGAGGTATTATTTTTCGTCTTAAAACAAAAAGCCTAACGCGTTAACGTTAGGCTTTGGGTTTACCGTTTTATTTGCTTTCTTATCAACTAGTCACTCTTAACTAATCTGAGAATGAGCTCCAAATCGGCGCGTGATCAGATGGTTTTTCAATGCCACGTAAATCGTAATCTACATCTGATTCAGTGAGGCGTGGTAATAATGACTGAGTGACCATAACCACATCAATACGCAGGCCGCGGTTATCGACAAAGCCTTTGCTGCGGTAATCAAACCACGAGTAACGTTCAGTGCGCTCTGGGTGCAATTCACGGAAGCTATCGACTAAGCCCCAGTCTTTTAAACGCTGCAACCATTCACGCTCTTCAGGTTGGAAGCTACATTTACCGGTTTTAAGCCAGCGCTTGGCGTTCACTTCACCAATGCCAATGTCTAAATCCACTGGCGAGATGTTAATGTCACCAATAATGGCGATGTCTTCATCTGGGGTGTGGTTGTCAGCAAGGTGCAGCATTAGATCTTGGTAGAACTTACGCTTAGCTGGGTATTTTGTTTCATGGCTGATGTTTTCACCTTGTGGGAAATAGCCATTCATCACGGTAATTACGCGGCCGTTTGCTTGGGTGAATTTACCCATGATCATTCGGCGCTGTGCATCTTCGGCATCATCTTTAAAGCCTTTGATGATTTCGATTGGCTCAGCTTTTGACAGCATAGCCACACCGTAATGGGCCTTGCCGCCATGGTAATGCACGTGATAACCCATAGCTTCAACGTCTGCTACTGGAAATGCTTCGTCGTGTACCTTAGTTTCTTGTAGGCCGATAACGTCAGGCTGGTGGCTGTCGATAAGTGCTTGCAATTGATGTAAGCGCGCACGAATACCATTGATGTTAAATGAGACAATTTTCATTAGACAAGTACTCGCTTAAATGGCTTAACAATCACACTGGCGTATACGCCAGCTTCGATATATGGGTCTTGGTCTGCCCATGCTTGTGCGGCAACTAATGACTCAAACTCGGCAACCACGAGTGAACCAGTAAACCCTGCTTCTGCTGGGTTTTCGTTATCAATAGCAGGGTGTGGACCTGCAACTAATAAGCGACCTTCAGCGGCTAAAGCTTCTAACCTTGCTAAGTGAGCAGGGCGGGCACTCATGCGCTTTTCTAAGCTGTTTTCAACATCTTGTGACGAAATCATGTACCACATAGATAGGTTCCTTGAATTATTTTATTTGTTCCGATTCATCATGTTCCATATGTTTATACAGGTACATAACGGTAATAACAGTATTCACTAAGGTAAGAGCGGTTAAACCAAATACTTTAAAGTTTACCCAGGTTTCTAACGGCAGGCTAAAGGCGATATAAATATTACCAATGCCACAAGCAACAAAGAATGCGACCCAATACCAAGTGACATTAGCCCAGATTTTGTCAGGGCATTTCATCTCTTTGCCGAGCATGCTTTTTAGGATTGGCTTGCCAATTAGTTGGCTTACAAGCAGCGCGATAGCAAAACAGGCATAAACAATGGTGACTTTCCATTTAATAAAGGCATCGTCATGGAAGATAAGGGTTAAGGTGCCGAAAAATGTCACCATCGCAAAGGTGATGAGATGCATTTTCTCAACTTGCTTGTACATAATGTAAGTGACAATCAATTGCACTGCAGTGGCGGCAATTAATGCCCCAGTTGCGGTGTAAATGTCGTAAAACTTGTATATGGCAAAAAAGATCACCAATGGAAGAAAATCGAGCAATTGTTTCATATGATGCGACAGCCTAAATAAGTCAATTTACTGATTAATCGCCATTCTTGCCTTATTGAGCTTGGCTTGGGTATTAATCATGATGGAAATAATAGGCTCAGAGTCTAGCATGGCTGTAGGGTTGATATGAAGGGCAGTAGAGGCTTGTTTAATGGTTTTACACGCAATATCGGTTAATAAAAATTCATATAGACGATAATAAAATGCCACTCGAATGAGTGGCATTGATAGTCTTAAATCAAGCTTAATATTTAGGGAGTTTACCCGCTATTTTGTTCGCTTATTTATGACCTGCAGTTTATAAACTTGAACTTAACAGTCGTTACTTATAAGTCGCCGCTTTCATGTTACGGGTAAACTCAGCTAGTGCGTTAAGTAAGGCTTTTTCATCGTCTTTGTTACGTTCGATGATTTTAACCACTGCAGAGCCTGAAATAGCGCCTGCTGCACCCGCGTTAATGGCTTCGCTAACTTGCTTAGGCTCAGCAATACCAAAACCTAATAGCGGAGGTGGCGCATTAAACTCTGCAAGTTTGGCAAGCACTTCACCAATTGGGGTACCCGCTTTTGACTCTGTGCCAGTTACACCCGCACGAGATAACAAGTAGGTATAACCTTGGCCATGTTCACTGACCATTTTGATGGTGTCAGTATCGGCATTTGGCGGCGCGATAAAAATAGGCGCCACACCATGTTTATGGGCTGCTTCTCTAAAAGGGGCAGACTCTTCAACAGGCACATCGGCAATTAATACTGAATCCACACCCGCTTGTTTGGCTTTTGCGTAAAACTCATCAACGCCATTGGCGAACACTAAGTTGGCATACAGCAATAGGCCAATAGGCATGTCAGGGTATAACTCGCGTATTTGTGAAAGCAGCGAGAAACAATCGGCAACTGTGGTGCCTGAATCTAACGCACGTAAGTTAGCGCCTTGAATCACTGGGCCGTCAGCTAAGGGATCTGAAAACGGGAAACCTAGCTCTAACGCATCAGCGCCATTATCCACTAAGGTTTTAATGATCTTTAACGAGATCCCAACCGTTGGGTCGCCAAGGGTCACGAACGGCACAAATGCGCCTTGTTGTTTTTGCGCTAATTGGTCAAAAGCTGCTTGATAACGATTAGTCATGATAAGTCCTTATTTAGTAGCTTCAGCTGACGCTTTTTGTTCTAAGATGTCAGATACCGTGAAGATATCTTTATCGCCACGGCCTGATAAGTTAACCACTAAAATGGTTTCCTTGGTGGCTTCTTTCGCTAAACGCACCGCGTAGGCAATCGCGTGAGCTGACTCAAGCGCTGGGATAATTCCTTCAGTGCGCGCAAGTAGCTGGAAACACTCTAGCGCTTCATCATCGGTAGCTGACTCGTAACGGGCGCGACCTGTTGCATTAAGGTAAGCATGCTGTGGGCCAACAGATGGAAAATCAAGACCTGCAGATACTGAATATGACTCTTCAATTTGGCCGTCACTGTCTTGCATTAGTGGCGCTTTCATACCAAAGAAAATACCGGTTTTACCGTGTTTAAGCGGTGCGCCGTGCATTGGGGTATTAATGCCTTTACCAGCGGGTTCAACGCCGATAAGCTCAACGTCAGTTTCATCGATAAAGTCAGCGAACATACCAATTGCGTTTGAGCCACCGCCTACACAGGCGATAACAGCATCTGGCAAGCGACCTTCTTTTTCAAGGATTTGCTTTTTGGTTTCTTCACCAATCATGCGCTGGAATTCACGTACAATCGTTGGGAATGGATGTGGCCCTGCTGCTGTGCCAAGTAAGTAATGTGCTTTGTCGTAACTTGCTGACCAGTCACGCATCGCTTCGTTACAAGCATCTTTAAGGGTTGCTGAACCTGATGTCACAGGGATAACCTCTGCGCCCATTAGCTTCATTCTGAATACGTTTGGTGATTGACGCTCAACATCTTTTGCGCCCATGTAAACCTTACATTTAAGGTCTAATAACGCACAGGCTAATGCGGTTGCAACGCCATGTTGACCGGCGCCTGTTTCTGCAATAATTTCCTTTTTACCCATACGTTTTGCTAATAGCGCCTGACCAAGTACTTGGTTAGTTTTGTGCGCGCCGCCATGGAGTAAATCTTCACGCTTAAGGTAGATTTTAACCATAGGGTTAGGGCTTAAGTTACGGGTTAAGGTTAATGCGGTAGGGCGACCTGCATAGTTTTTCAGTAACTCGGTAAATTCTTTTTGAAAGTCTTCATCTTCTTGAGCTTCTACAAACGCGGTTTCTAGTTGCTTTAGTGCTGGCACAAGGATTTGCGGTACGTACATACCGCCGTATTCGCCGAAATAAGGGTCAAGCTTAAGCTTTGTCATTGGATCTTTCCTTATCAATATTTGTGAAATACCCATGTTGGCTACTTCGTCATTCTTTATTTAGTTCTGTATTTAGTTCTGTATTGAGTTCTTTATTCAATTGTTTAACTGTTGGTGCTCAGATTATTGAGCACCAAAGTGATTAATTCTTTCTGATTGCTGTAAATGCTTGGGCAATCTTTTGCGCATCTTTAATGCCTGGTTCGGATTCAACACCTGAGTTGAGATCTAAACCGTAAAAACCTTGTTGGTTTGCATCAAATGCGTTTTCAGGTGTTAACCCACCTGCAAGCATGCTGTTTTCTCGCTCTGCATTGGTAATGGCAGAAGTCTCGAGTAACGCTTGCCAGTTAAATGTCTCGCCTGTGCCGCCAAAACCTGTTGTGTTTTTACTGTCGAATAAATAACGATCGCAACCTTGAGGTTTATCACCGACACAGTTTGTGCTGCTGTCAACGCTGACCGCTTTCCAAATTTGGCAATCAAGTTTAGCGTCAGCCAGTAACTGTTTTAGCTCACTAATATCGTCACTGGTTTCGCTGCCATGAAGCTGCACTGCGGCTAAACCAACAGCCTTAACTGTCGCTAGAATTTCAGGGTTAGGCTTATTGACGAATACACCAACAAAGTTCAAACCCGTTTTCGCTTCTGTTTCGGTTAGTGCTTGTCGACTTTGCTCAACTAATGCTGCAGCTTGCTCAACACTCACGTTACGAGGTGATTTAGGGTGGAAGATTAATCCACCGAACACTGCGCCAGCTTGAGTCACTGCTTTGATGTCTTCAAGGCGGGTTAAACCGCACACTTTGTTATTGCCAAAAATCAGCTGACGACAAGCAAGGTCAATATCCTCTTGCGCCATGATAGAGCTGCCTACGAGGTAGCCGTCCACTAACGGATTTAAGCGCTTAACCTGTTGGTTATTATAGATGCCAGATTCACTGATAATGACTCTGTCAGTTGGAATTTGCGGCGCTAGCGCTTCAGTGGTGGCTAAATCAGTACTTAAGTCACGTAGATTGCGGTTGTTAATACCCACAATGCGCGCGTTAAGATCAATTGCGCGTTCAAGTTCTTCTTGGTTACTGACTTCGGTTAGCGCATCTAAATTGTATTTCTCGGCTTCGGTAGCCAGTAATTTGTATTGTTCGTCATCCAATACCGACAGCATTAACAATACGGCATCTGCGCCTTGGTGAGCGGCCAGCTTGATTTGGTATGGGTCAACAAAGAAGTCTTTACATAAGATTGGCTGATTAACACGTGCACGCACTAATGGAATGTAATCTATATCGCCTTGGAAGAACTGCTCATCGGTTAATACCGAAATACCCGATGCGTATTTACCGTAAATATCAGCAATGGCTTCAACATCAAACACTGGGCGAATAAGCCCTTTTGATGGACTGGCTTTTTTACATTCAAAAATGTAACCGGCATTAGGGGCTTTAAGGGCATCAAATAAACTGCGGTCAGATATTTTAGGTTGCAAGCAGGCTTCTGGGTAACGCAATTTAAGTGAGGCAATATGGGCAACTTTGGTATCAACAATCTTGGTTAATACGTTAGATTCTTTAGCTGTATTATTGGTGATAGTTGCCATTATTTTGCATCCTCTTGTTGGCTTGCATCAGCCAATTTAGTCAACACGTCAAAAGCTTTACCACTGTTGATGGTTTCAAGCGCAAGTTTGGTGCCTTGCTGAACTGTGTCACACACCCCGCAGACATAAAGCGCACAACCTGCGTTAATGGCAACAGCATCGCGATGGGCAGGCTTGCCTTCGCCTTTTAAAATAGCCTGAGTGATAAGGGCGTTATCACTTGGCTCACCGCCTTCAAGGGCTAAAATATCAGCAGGCTCTACCCCTAACTCTTGCGGGGTTAATTTATAAAAGCGAATGTTGCCATCGTTAAGCTCAGCTACTTGGGTTTCGCCGTGCAGGGCGACTTCATCAAGTCCGCTTCCGTATACCACCATGGCGCGTTTAACACCTAATGCGTTTAATACATTAACGATAGGGGCAATCAGCTTTGGAGAGTATACACCCAGTAGCATAGCTTCAGGTTTTGCTGGGTTAATCAGCGGGCCTAAGATATTAAAAATGGTGCGGGTTTTAAGTGCTTGCCTTACAGGTACTGCGTGGCGAACACCTGCGTGATAATGCGGCGCAAATAAGAAACATAAACCAAAGTCTTCAATGCATTGGCTGGCCGCTTCTGGAGTCATTGTCAGGCCGATACCACAATGAGATAACACATCTGAAGCGCCAGATTTACTTGATACGCCACGGTTGCCGTGTTTTGCCACTTTTGCACCAGCAGCAGCTGCAACAAAAGATGCAGTCGTTGAGATATTAATGGTGTTGTGACCATCGCCGCCTGTACCCACAATATCTACAACGCCAGTTGCTAATGATTGAGCACTGCGCGGAAAAGGTTTAGCTGCTTGACGAAGTGCATCAGCAGCACCTGTGATTTCTTCAATGGTTTCGCCGCGCATTTTAAGCGCCACTAACATACCGGCCATGGCAACGGGGTCCATTTCGCCTTCAACAATAGCAGTGAATAGCTCAGCGCTTTGGCTGCGCGTTAAGGCATTGCCTTGATAAAGTGAGTCTAATAGAGGTTGAAGCTGAGACATTATAATGCGCCTTTATTTGATTCAGATTGAGTTAGGTAAGTCAGGGTTTGGGTTAATAGCGTGCTACCTAAAGTGGTTAAAATGGATTCTGGATGGAACTGGAATCCTACCGCTTTATCTTGCGGATGAATTACCGCCATTGGCATATCTTCAGTGGTAGCAATCACGTCTAAACAATCTGGCACCTTAGTGGCGACCAAGCTGTGATAACGGGCTACAGGAAGCGGAGAGGGCAAGTTAGCAAATACGCCTTCGCCATTATGAATAGTAGGGCTGGCTTTACCGTGCACCACAAAAGGAGCGCGCTCGACTTTACCGCCGTAATACTCAACCATGGCTTGATGACCTAAACAAATCCCTAGCATAGGTACTTTGCCTGCCACTTTACCGATAAGCTCCATCATACAACCTGCTTCATGAGGTGCACCAGGACCTGGTGATAGGACTAATGCCGCTTTACCTGATTCCGCGATAAGCTTTTCAGCTAAGTAGTCAGCACTAACGTCATTTCGGTAAATCAGCACTTCAAAACCTAAGCTGCGGAACTGATCCACTAGGTTATAGGTGAATGAGTCAAAGTTATCGAGTAAATACAGTTTCATGTTATTGGTGCTCTGAGAAGTCGTCATTACAATCCACCTCCCATTTTGATGGCAGAAATTACCGCTTGGGCTTTTTGACGGGTTTCGTCGGCTTCAGCTTGTGGGTCTGAATCAAACACCACCCCAGCGCCAGCTTGAATAAAGGCCACATCATTTTTAACGAATGCTGAGCGAATAACGATACAAGTATCCATATCACCTAAACCGTTAACGTAACCGACGGCGCCGCCATAACTGCCACGACGTGCTTGTTCGGCCTCACGAACTAATTGTGAAGCACGGACTTTAGGTGCGCCAACTAAGGTGCCCATATTCATGCAGGCTTGATATGCATGCAGTGCATCTAAGTCTTCACGCAATTGGCCTGTAACGCGACTGACTAAATGCATCACGTGTGAGTAGCGGTCAACTTTTAAAAGTTCGGCCACTTTACGGCTTCCGCTTTGGCTAATACGGGCAATGTCGTTACGGGCTAAATCAACCAGCATTAAATGCTCTGACAACTCTTTCTTATCAAGACGTAATTCAAGTTCAATGCGGCTGTCTAAGTCAAAATCAATCATGCCATCGGCTGTTTTACCGCGCTGACGTGTGCCTGCAATGGGGTACACTTCAACTTGATTGCTTGCAGCATCATATTTAAGTGCACTTTCAGGTGATGCGCCAAATAAGGTGAAATCAGGGCCGCGAAAGTAAAACATGTATGGACTTGGGTTCGTTAGGCGTAATGCTCGATAAGCCCCTAAGGTATTCGGGCATGGCAGGCTAAAACTTCTTGAGGGCACAACTTGGAAAATATCACCTGCAACAATGTGCTCTTTTAAATCAACCACTGTTTGTTTAAAGGTTTCGTCGCTGATGTTAACTTGAGTGTCAGCATCCACAGTAACTAAAGGCTTAACGGGTGCTAATGTTTGGCATTGCTGTTTAACATCTATGACTCGTTTAGTCAGTGTTTCTGCAAACGGTGCGTCAGTAGAAAACTGATGGGTAATGATTTCAGCTTGCTGTTGTTGGTGGTCAACAAGAATCAAGGTTTCAGCGAGGTAAAATAAGTAATCAGGACAATCATTATCAGCGTTAGGCACTTCTGGTAATGGTTCTACAGTATCAATTAAGTCATACGCTAGCACACCGCCTAAAAACAAATCTTCGAAGGCATCTTTTTGATCAGTTTGAATGTGTTGTACAAACATTCTTAAACCATCAAGCGGTGATGTGGACTTTAAACGCGCATCTTCATCTTGTAGCTGCTTGGCTTTAGCAAGATTAATGACTAATACATTATCTTGCAGTTGCTGCTCACTTGATTTGAAGAAGTCACTAATGGGTGAAAGTAAGCTAGCACCATTGTCAGTGAGGGCTGAGAAAGTCAGCTTGTAACCATCACATCTCACCATCATCGCCGCGTGGGTCAGTACGATGCTTTTTAAATGGTCTTTACTTTCTATCTCAGCAGATTCAAGCAACATTGTATGTGGCGCATTAGCGGTGACATGCTGATAAAGGCTCAATGGATCAGCGTGATACGCTAATGATTGTTTTTGCGTTATGACATGGGCGAACTGATGTTTCATAATACGTATTGCGCCTCTTTAAAATGTTGATTTTTCATACTTAGTACTCTATTTCTTGTTCGGTATGCATTTGTTATATCGAAGAGTGCAAGCCGTAAATAGCAAGAAAGCCCACATCTCTGCGGGCTTTCTAGTAAAATCTTGTGTTATTTAAATAACTACAACGCTTCACACCACCCGTTAATTTGGGAAGTGCCACCACCAATTGATGTTTAGAGCGTTAAAGTTTGTCATTTAAATCGAATCTCTTGAGTTTAGGTCTTATATCTAAAAGGTTAGCAAAATGCATTTGGCTAACGTATGCCTTATAGAAGACCTTAGCTGGCCTTTAAAGTCAATTGAATATTTCTCAAATTTGGCATTTTTTTGTTCATGGCGGCTAAAGCGTCATCAATTTGCTGAATATGTAGCAAATAATCACTACAGGGTTAAGCTTTTCAACAAAGATTAAAGTACAATAACGTTATGATAACAGACACTCTATTGGCCGATCTTCATAGCCATACGACCGCATCTGACGGCGTACTTACTCCTTCTGAACTTGTTGAACGTGCCATTGAAAAGGGCGTTCAAATGTTAGCAATAACCGATCACGATACTGTTGCAGGACTTGCCGAAGCGCATCAATTCAATCAGCAACACGAAACACCATTAAAATTAATTGATGGTGTTGAAATATCTACTCGCTGGAACAATTTTGATATCCATATTGTTGGTCTCAACATGGATAAACAAGACCCTGTGTTACTCGATTTTTTGAGCCGCCAACGTGAACTACGTGAAGAGCGCGCTTTGGAAATTGGTAACCGTTTAGCCAAAGCAGGTATTGAAGGCGCTTACGAAGGTGCAAAACATTACGCTGATGGCGCGGCGATTAGCCGAGGTCATTATGCGCGTTGGTTAGCTGAAAACGGCTATGCTAAAGATATGCCTAGTGTGTTTAAACGCTATTTAGCACGCGGAAAAACCGGTTATGTGCCCAATAATTGGAGTGACATGGCAACCGCTATCGACATTATTCATCAAACAGGTGGTGTGGCTGTATTAGCGCACCCAAGTGGCTATAAATTGTCGGCTAAGTGGCTTAAGCGGTTAGTACGTGAGTACAAAGAAGCAGGTGGCGATGCGATGGAAGTCGTACTTGGTCAACAAAGCATTGATGATCGCGCTAACTTGGTCGCTTTAAGTCATTTGAATAGCTTAATGGGTTCTATTGGCAGTGATTTCCACTTCCCAAGTAATTGGATCGAGTTAGGTAAAAATTTATTCCAACCTGCTGGCATACAGTGGGTTTGGCAATCAGAATCTTGGACGGAGCGCACATGAGCCAATTCTTCTATATACATGATGAAAACCCGCAAGCAAGATTAATTAGCCAAGCGGTCAACATACTAAAACAAGGTGGGGTAATTGTTTACCCAACTGACTCAGGTTACGCACTAGGCTGTATGATTGGCGAAAAAGATGCCATGACTCGTATGGTACGTATTCGTAAAATCGACAACGATAATAACTTCTCGTTAATGTGTCGCGACTTATCTGAACTGGCAAACTTTGCCCGTGTTGATAACCAAGCGTATCGTTTACTAAAAAGCTGCACGCCTGGGCCTTACACTTTTATCTTTAAAGCCAGTAAGGAAGTGCCGCGCAGATTACAGTGTGACAAAAAGAAAACCATTGGTATTCGTGTCCCTGATAACCTGATTGCTTTAGCACTGCTAGAAGCATTAGAAGCACCGATTATGTCTACTAGTTTAGTGATGCCAGACGAAGAGTTTGCTGAGTCTGATCCTGAACATATTCGCGATATTTTAGAGCACAGCGTCGATGCCATTATCCATGGTGGATACTTAGCTGAAAACCAAACCACTGTGATTGATATGTCTGATGGCGATATTGAAATCGTCCGTGAAGGTGCTGGCGATATCAGCTTATTTGAATAAGCTTTGCAGGCTTTATGCTTGCATCTAGGTTATTAAGGACTATTTTTGACTCGCAAGTTTAACGGATAGTTGTTTCAACCCTATGCAATAGTGCGTATAATCGCGCGTTTGGTAATTTCTAGCTATAGTTCTGATGTAATAGCCAGAGTTAAAGGTAATTCAGTTTGACACTTTAAGGGTGTTATTGCCTGTTTTAACCATCTGATATTAAGTCATTTAATTAAGGAATGAACAAATGCAGGGTATACAAAAAAGTTTACCTTTAGCGGTTGTTCGCGGTGAAGCACTCGATGCAATGCCGACAGATTTGTTTATTCCGCCTGAAGCGCTTGAAGTGTTTTTAGAGACATTTGAAGGGCCATTAGATTTATTATTGTATTTAATTCGCAAGCAAAAACTGGAAGTTGTTGACTTGCCGATTGAAAAAATTACCACTCAGTATTTAGTCTATATTGATATTTTAACTGAAGCGCGAATTGAGCTGGCTGCCGACTATTTAGTGATGGCAGCAACACTTGCGGAAATTAAATCTCGTCTGTTATTGCCTAAAATTGTCACTGCAGATGAAGAGGAAGAAGATCCTCGGGTGGTGTTAATTCGCCAGTTAAAAGCCTATGAAGTGATCAAACAGGCCGCAGCTGATTTAGATGGCTTGCCACGTTTGGAGCGGGATGTTTACTTAGCACAAGCTAAAGCCGCGCCCAATATTAAGCCTGTGATCATGCCTCCTGAAGTATCGTTAGTTGATATCGCTCAGGCGTTTTCTGAGGTATTAAAACGAATTGATGCAAACGAACATCATCATGTAAAACGTGAGTTGCTTTCAACCCGCGAGCGAATGAGTCAGATTTTAGCAAAACTATCGACCGAGCAATTTATACCTTTTACCGACTTATTTGATGTCAGTGAAGGTAAAGCGGGTGTGGTAGTGAGCTTTTTAGCTTTGATGGAGCTCGTCAAAGAACTATTAGTCGACTTAGTACAAAATGAACCGTTAGCGCCAATTTACGTTAAAGCATTTTAAAGTGCGTGGCACTCGATACGAGAAAGGACATCATGCAAATAAATGACATTCAATTAAAACAGTTAATCGAAGCCAGTTTATTTGTAATGGGAAAACCACTCAGTATCAAAATGATAAAAGATACAGTACTGGTAAAATTTGATGTGTCTCGAGCAAGGATTAAAGCTTGCTTGGACGAATTACAACAAGATTATCAAGAGCGTGGGGTACAACTAGTTGAAGTAGCTAGTGGTTATCGCTTTCAAACCCAAGAGTTGTTAAGTGAATTCTTACAACCTTTGTGGCAAGAAAAATCCCCTAAATATTCACGTGCGACGTTAGAAACCTTAGCGGTGATTGCTTACCAGCAACCAGTAACCCGTGGTGATATTGAACATGTAAGAGGTGTGGCCGTCAGCAGCCACATAATAAAGAGTTTAGCTGATAGACATTGGGTAAAAACCGTAGGCCATAAAGAAGTTCCTGGGCGACCAGCACTCTATGCCACTACCACAGAGTTTTTATCCTATTTTGGCTTGAAAGCGTTAGCGGATTTACCCTCGCTTACGGATGAAGAGTCATTGCAGGCGCTATTTGAGAAAGTTTCAATGGCACCACAACAAACAGAAGAGTCGAACTAGATGAGCGAAAAATTGCAGAAAGTCTTGGCCCGTGCAGGCCATGGCTCCCGTCGTGAGATGGAGGCATGGATTGCTGCAGGCCGTATTAGTGTAGACGGAGAAATTGCCAGTTTAGGTGATCGCGTTGAAGCAGACGCTAAAATCCGCATCGATGGTCGTGCCATCGTGATCAAAACTGAAGAAGACATTATTTGTCGTGTATTGGCTTACCATAAGCCAGAAGGCGAGATTTGTAGTCGTAAAGATCCTGAAGGAAGAACCACCGTTTTCGAACGTTTACCTAAGATACGTGATTCACGTTGGGTAGCTGTTGGGCGTTTGGATATTAATACTTCAGGTTTATTATTATTCACATCAGACGGTGAGCTTGCTAACCGTTTAATGCACCCATCAAATGAAGTTGACCGTGAATATGCGGTTCGTACATTCGGTGATGTATCAGAATCTGCTGTGCAACGTCTGCGTAAAGGTGTGACCCTTGAAGATGGCCCTGCTAACTTTGATAGTATCAAACCTGCGGGTGGCGAAGGCTTAAACAAGTGGTGGCATGTGACACTTAAAGAAGGACGTAACCGTGAGGTTCGTCGTTTATGGGAGTCGCAAGAAGTACAAGTTAGCCGTCTAATCCGTGTTCGTTACGGCATGGTTGAGTTACCTAAAGCATTGCCTCGTGGTGGTTGGACTGAGCTTGATATGGAACAAGTTAACTACTTGCGTCAGCTAGCTGGTTTAGAGCCTGAAACGCGTACATTGCTTGGTACCGATAAGCACAGTGTTGCTCGTGCTCAAGTTAAAGGCGCTAAAATTCGCCGCGCTGTTCGTAAACATAAAACAGCTGTAGCGCGTCCTAAAACGACTCGTCAACGTACTTAAATCACTCGTTAATGTACTTGAAAACCCCATTGGGAAAGTCAATTTGACGAATGCAGTATTACGTTTAATTAAGGTCACTTAAGGTGGCCTTTTTTATTGCCTGAAATTGAACTAGCACAGGAAAATTAGCGCCAAAAATTTCAGTGACTTCCTTGAAACTGTGTATATCGCTAACTATATTTAATTTGATGGTTTTTTCATCAATAACGTGTACTTACAGATAAGGGAGTATTTAATGAAAAAGTTAATCGTCATATTGGTTGCTTGTCTTTTATATGGCTGTGCATCAGCACCGACATGGAAAGGAATGTCAGAAAGAGAGATAGCAGATTGGAAAGCCATTGGGTTTGATGCTGCCAAAGCTCAAACATGGAGTAAAAGTGGTTTTAATGCCGAGCAATCCCAGCAATGGAGTAAAGCAAGTTTTGATGTTGAGTCAGCATCGGATTGGTCAAAAGAGAAATTTAATCCAGAAGAAGCCGGAACCTGGAAACAAGCAGGCTTTGAATTAGATGATGCAGTTGAAGATAGAGCAAAAGGCTTAACCCCTGTAAAAATGGATAAATAGTGTTAATTTTAGGCATTAAAGCCAAGGTTGCTGCTCAAATAGCCAAATGAACAAATTATTTCAATTTATACTTTACACCAGCGAGGGAGATAGCTATTATTTCGCTCGTTCGGAGAGATGGCAGAGTGGTCGAATGCACCGGTCTTGAAAACCGGCATGGGTTTGTAGCCCATCTAGGGTTCAAATCCCTATCTCTCCGCCATATTTAGAAAAGCCCGCTAATTTATTAGCGGGCTTTTTGCTATCTAGATATTAATAAATAAAACAGCATAGGTTTGTAGTTCATCGATGTAGGGTTCAAGCCCTTATCTCTCGACCATATTCAAGACGAAAGGCTCATCATTTCTGATGAGCCTCGTTGGCGAAACGACGTTATCAGTAAAACCTTCAGACGGGCTGGCAATAGCCGTTGTTGAAGCAAATAGCACGCCGCACACTAATAATTTCT
>NZ_VKHR01000080.1 GCF_009663145.1 Shewanella sp. TC10 | reverse complement strand
GGCCACATTAATTTACCTTTGCTCGCAAACCCAGACTTAAGATTAACCAACGAGTTATTATTTGAAACTGTTCAATATGCGTTAGCCGCTGCTAAAAGTATCAATGTAGGCCATACTTACGTCAGTATTAGGACCTTGAACTTTGCTCCGGCGGCTATATTTTTCAAACCTTTATATTTGAATTTAACCCATGCTTTGCAAAGAGGTATCATCCGAGCAGAAAGTAATAGGTCAATTTCTGACATCAAATGGCCTAAAAATTAAGCGGTAGAGCCCAAGTTAACTAAGCTTTCGTCCTAATCTGCCGATATAGGTGTATAGTTATTTAATATCTCATTGATATGCGCAACTTTAATATCAGTTTGTATCGCCAATTGACCAGATTTCTGATGTTGTTGGTTATTTGTTTATTTTAGGAACCCTATAAGCATGAAAGATTCTTCAACTGCAGTCTCACAAGTTTCATTATTAAAACAGAAGCTTAATTCGGCTAAGTTGGCGCTCGAAGAAATACATGAAGATCGTAATGAAAAACTGCGTACTTTAATTCAGTTTCTAGGGCATTTGAGTCTTGCTTGCAAAGGCCAAAACCTAGAACTTGATAATCGCCTAGCCAAGTTACGTCATCACCTCCAAGGCTATGACCAGATAGATGAAGCCCTTCCTGAACTTGTGGAAATTGAACGCCTGTTAAAAGGTCAGTATCACCACACCATGACTCGTTTAGAAGAAAGCCGTACTAGCCTGTCACGAGTCATTAGTCAGATACAAAGAGTTGATTCTGCTCCAGATGAAATCAAAAAAGAAATTAACTACTTTAAGAAAGATCTCAACAAACCTATTCATACTATTTGGGAGTACATTCCTAAAGTTGAACAAGTAATTAGCTTTTATGAGCACATTTTACAAAAGGAGTTTGCAAGCACAGATGATCACGTCATCTTGCCTCAACACCTTATTTTGGCTAAAGAGCTGGCTCATAAAATATCAGAGATTGAGTTTCGAAAAGAACAACGTGATCAGATCCTAGTCATGAAAGAAGTATTGATGGGTGATATCAAGCTCAATACTTTACTTGAGTCTTATCAAACTATTTTAAGTTTATTGCTGAATAATATTGCCCGTGAGAAAACGGCTTCTCAAGACTTTTTGTATGCTTTAAATGATGCAATTAGCGTAGTGAGGGATGTTGTTACTAACACAGCCAATAACAATGATCGTTCACAACAAATCAAAACACAGCTCAATAAAGAGATTAATCTACGCGTTGATAACGCCGACGGCATTTTAATTGAATCCGATGATTTATTATCTTTAAAGACAGCGCTTACCGTGCAACTTGCGTCTCTAAAAGATGCATTGAGCCGTAAAGAAGCCTTGGAAAGTCGTGAACAAGCTTTGCTGCGAAAATCTATTGAGTCAATGCGTAAAGAGCTGACAAGCATAACCAAAGAAGCCAATTCTTATAAAGAAAAGCTATTTGAGCATCAAAAACTTAATTTGCTTGATCCGTTAACTCAATTACCAAACCGTGCGGCACTTGAAGATCGTATGGAACAAGAGTTCAGAAACCATAAACGCTTTAGTACCCCGCTTTGGGTAGCTGTCACCGATATTGATTATTTTAAATCTGTTAATGATAATTTCGGCCATAGCACTGGTGACAAGACCCTACAGGTAATCGCAATGGCGCTTAAAAACTCACTTCGTGAAAGCGAGTTTGTCGCAAGATATGGCGGTGAAGAATTTGTTTTATTGCTGCCAGAAGTCAATGAAGACAATATTGGTTTATTATTAAACCGTGTACGTGAAAAAATTAAGAACATTCCATTTAAATTTAAGAATCAGCGTATTACTGTCACATTATCCATTGGCGCAGCACAAGTAATGGACAATGAACGAATCGAAGAAACGTTTGAACGAGCAGATGCTGCACTTTACAAAGCAAAGAATAATGGCAGAGATAGAGTCGTAATCGATATTTAATATCATAGGCAACTCATCTCTTAGAGGAGTTGCTTATGATTGTAAAAATTAGCCCCAGGGGCAGTTTAGATCAACTGTCTCAAATGGAAGTTAACCGTCTTAAACAAAGCGCTAAAAGTGAACTGTATCAACTGCTAAGAAATTGCTCTTTAGCAGTACTGGCTTCTGGCCTTCAAAGTGATAGCTCAGAAGCATTATTTGATAGCTATTCTAATTTTGATATTAATGTATTGCAGCGCGAACGCGGTCTGCTCATTGAACTGATTAATCCCCCAGAACAAGCATTTGTTGACGGTGAAATTATTGCCGGCATTCAAGAGCACCTGTTTGCCGTGCTACGTGACATTGTCTATATCGATAACAAATACGATAACTTAAAGCACATCAATCTCACCAATGCCAGTCATATCACCAATGTCGTATTTGATATACTTCGAAATGCTAGAGTCATTTCACCGATGAAAGATCCCAATGTGGTGGTATGTTGGGGCGGCCACAGTATTAACGCAATTGAATATCAATATACTCGAGAAGTCGGCTATGAACTTGGATTAAGAGGATTAGATATTTGTACAGGTTGTGGCCCAGGAGCAATGGAAGGCCCGATGAAAGGTGCAGCCATTGGCCACGCTAAACAACGGGTCAATAATGCCAGATATATAGGTTTGACTGAGCCAAGTATTATCGCAGCAGAGCCACCCAATCAAATCGTCAATGAATTAGTCATATTACCTGATATCGAAAAACGCTTAGAAGCATTTGTGCGCTTAGGTCACGGGGTTGTCATCTTTCCTGGTGGCGCTGGAACCGCTGAAGAGCTGCTCTATATTCTTGGAATATTACTCAATCAAGCAAATCAAGCATTACCCTTCCCACTCATTCTTACTGGCCCTAAAGAGAGCGCTGACTACTTTTCTGAAATCGACGCTTTTATTAGTGCGACATTAGGTAAAGAAGCACAAGATAAATATCAAATCATCATAGACGATCCTGTTAAAGTCGGTCGCATCATGAAACAAGGTATGCTCAAAGTAAAAGAAATGCGTAAAAGCTTAGGTGATGCTTATCAATATCAGTGGTCTTTAAAAATTGAACCTGAATTTCAGCTACCATTTGAGCCCAATCACGAAGTGATGAGTAACTTACACCTGTACTTTCAACCTAACAAAGCCGATCTTGCCGCAACCCTAAGACGCGCTTTTTCAGGTATTGTCGCTGGTAATGTTAAGAGCGATACCATTAAATTGATTGATGAGTTCGGTCCATTTGAAATTCGCGGCGATGAGAAATTAATGGCCATGATGGATAAGCTATTAAAAGCATTTGTAAAACAACAAAGAATGAAATTACCCGGTAGTGACTATATTCCTTGTTATCAAATAATCAATGAAAGGACTAGCTAACCTTAAGGATTAGAGCCTGCTCTATATAGGCCACATGCCTAAGTAAGGTTTACATCAAGCAGCCAACTAATGGCACTGTGCTTGATGTAAACAAACTCGATATGTTTAAGCCTTAGCCAAACCCCAGTAAACTCTTAGCTGTCTTTCACAATTTAGCAGCCTTTCAAATAAAGCAGCCATTATCTATATCCCTATGAGTCTTTATCCCTATTAATCTATATCCCAATTAGTCTCTCTCAACAAAGTAAAATGCAGGGTATTGTTTAATATCATGTTAAATAGCTATATGATTAGTCATCATAAAAACACATCTGAAATGAAACTTTAAAGGTGTGAAAATAAATTTATCCTACAACGGCTCAATTGAGTCGTACCACCAGCTACGAAAGATAAAACATGAATAAACTATTGATCATCGATGGTCTCAATCTTGTTAGACGTATTCATGCTGTATTACCAGATGAAAATGACATCGCCAGCGTTAAAGAGCGAACCATTTCTGCGGCTAAAAAGCTCCTTAAACATCACCAACCCACTCATGCGATTGTTGTTTGGGATGGAGATGAAGAGTCATGGCGTAAACAGTTATACCCTGATTACAAGAAAGGTCGCAAACCTATGCCTGCGCCTTTAAAAACTGGGTTAACCGACATTAAAGCAGCCCTAGCCGAAGCACATATCAACTCCCATGACGCCGCTTCTGAAGCTGACGATGTCATCGCCACCCTAGCCACCAAAATTGCTGAAAATAATGGTCAAGCCATTATTGTGTCGACGGATAAAGGCTTTGGTCAGATCTGGCAAAACAATATTGATATTTGGGACCATTTCAAACAGCAGTATTTTGATATCAAAGAGTATGAAAAGAAATTAGCTGTGCAGCAAAACCAAATTTTAGACTTTATTGCTTTAGCGGGTGACTCTGGTAATAAAGTACCTGGTATCGCTGGAATAGGCCCTAAATCTGCTGCTGATTTATTAAATAAATTTCGCAGCTTAGCCAACCTGTATAAATCAATCGATAACCTAGGGGCTAAGCAAGCACAAAAGTTATTAGATGGAAAAGAAATGGCACGAGTGAGTTATAAACTTGCTCAGCTACAATGCCATATGCCGCTTAATATCAATTTAAAGCAATTTAGAGTGCCATCAATGACAGAAAGGAGTGTTTAGACAATGAAACCTTCCTTATCCTTCCTTATTGCTTCTATGTTTATTGCTTACGTTGTTTTCGCAATTACTGTTGTTTTAGTATACGAACCACGACCGGAAGATCGCAGCTGGCAAGATAGACAAGAATTTAACCATCAAATGCTTAGCGAAATTAAAATTGGCCAAACCATTGAATCTATCCGCAGTAAGATGGGGCGTGCTGACTTTACTGAAGCCAAGGCGACTGATGAAGCAAACTTCCAAATAATGTTTTACAGAACACATCACGTTAAGTCAGATGGCAAAACGACGCGAGATGAGTGCACTCCATTATTATTTAAAAATGGCGCTTTGATAGCTTGGGGACAAGAGACTTATGACCAGTTTTTACAAATTCCGATTCTAAATAATATCGTTGACTCAAGTGTTTCTAGTAATCCACACCCCATTACTGAAGCCACAACAGAAACGGAACAATCTAAGCAATAGCACTAAAAAACTTGTGCTAAAAAGAATTCTTAGCACAAGTTCTAAACAGCTCTAAACAACTCTAAACAGTCGTTCTAAGCGCTATTTCTAGGCACTAGCTTTCAATACGAGTTCGCTTGTTTAAGAAATAAAAAGCTTAAGACATAAAAAATGCCGCAGTAAGCGGCATTTTTTATTTCTATCAAACAGACAAGCTTTATTTAGCAGATTTATACTCTTGGTAAGCCTCGCCTTTTTCTAACCATTGCGGTGCTGGCGCTCCCTTCAAATAATGGTCAAAGTACTGTTTCATTCGAATAGTGTAGTCCAATTTATTTGGATACTTCTTCAAATGGTGCGGCTCATCTTCATATTGTAAAAACACCACATCTTTACCTGTACGGCGCATAGCTAAATATAATTCAACACCTTGCTCCCAAGGCACCGCATCATCTTTATCACCAAACATGATCATCATAGGTGTTTGAATACGCTCGGCGTAAAACACCGGTGAGTTTTCAATGTATTTTTGTGGCGACTGAAATAAGCTTTCTGCAATACGGCTTTGGCCTGTTTCATATTGAAATTGACGCGCTAATCCTGAGCCATGACGAATACCACTATAAGCACTGGTCATGTTCGATACAGGTGCACCTGTGACAGCAGCTTTAAAGATATTGGTTTGGGTTACAGCGAAAGCGGTTTGGTAACCACCCCACGAATGTCCTTGAATACCGACAGCATTAGGATCTGCTATGCCCATATCAATTAGCTTTTGGACGCCAGAAGTTAAACCTTTAACTGCAGAGGCGCCTGGATAACCTACTTCAAAACGAATATCCGGTAAGAAAATAGCGTAGCCATTATCTGCATACCAAGCAAAGTTAGGACGATGATTGATAGCCATATGAGGGAATGAATGTAAACGGTCACTCATAAAGCGGTAGAAATACACCATCACAGGGTATTGCTGACCTTCTTGATAATCAGTCGGCTTAATTAGTACACCATCGGTTTGGCGACCATCAGCATCACTCCATTGCACAAGTTCAGCACTGCCCCAATCAAAACCGTCACGCTGCTTATCTAATTGAGTTTGTTTAACCGCATTGTTTGGCGAAGTAACACTTGCAGTATAAAGGTCTGGGTATAAATCATAACGCTCTTTAGAAAACACTATGGTGTCGGTATTCTTACTGCGCGCAAGCACTTTTAATTTTGCACCACTATCCACCAATTCGGTTAAACCAGGCACACCTACAGTTGCACTGTATAAACTGTCGGCTTTGGTTGCTTCGTTATAACCATGAATAAGCAAAGTCTGATCTTGTGTTATCTCAGCAGGAGCATTTTGTTCTTCATATAAACCTTCAATTCGTAACTGTGTCTTAGTTTTACGCCCCTCACCGTTTGAAAGCATAAACCCGTCAAATGATGACGAATTAAACTGCCACATATCATATTTATCGTAAGCAATAATACCTGAGCCATCAGCTAACCAAGGTCCGAATCCATAGCTAGGAGCATTGCCAGGGTAATCATGATCTTCGTTCGCAAAGCTGACACTAATGTCTTTTGAAATAGTATGTCTTCTCACCCCAGCAATATCGTAAATAAACAGCTGGCCTTGTTGATAATAAGCAACAAAACGAGCATTTGGTGATAATGT
Source organism: Shewanella sp. TC10 (assembly GCF_009663145.1). Taxonomy (GTDB): domain Bacteria; phylum Pseudomonadota; class Gammaproteobacteria; order Enterobacterales; family Shewanellaceae; genus Shewanella. The sequence continues at coordinate 13,366 of NZ_VKHR01000080.1, read as the reverse complement.
CGGCATTTCATTCGATGGGTGCTGAGTTAACAACTGTTGTTTACGACCAGTATTTAAATCAACTAAATACACGTCTTGATAGAAACCTGCCCAAGTAATCATTTTCTGGTATGGCACATCAGACGTCGCTAACAAATAACGTTGTTGTTCACCATATTGCACATCAGGAATAGACTCATCGGCAAGTTGGACAATACGGTTGGCATTGATATGCAAAACCGATAAATAGGTACGCTTCTGCTCTTTTGAGTATTGCTTGATTTCGTGAGGCTTAATCTTAGGGTCATCCCCATGCCACACTTTTAAGTTACGTAAACCGGTAACAACAGTTTCATCGAATAAATCAGCTTCACTCTCTATTTTTGCAAGCGTGACGACTTTATCAACCTGTGGTACACGGCCTAAAAAAAGTCTTAAGCTATCTTCAGAGAAAAATACCTTAGAGTACTGATTCAATGTCCAATCATCATCTTTCGGGGTTTCTTTAAGCTCATTGGTCTCAAGGTTCAATAACGACAGTTGATACTCACGTTCATCCCGATCTTCTGCTGCAGAGCCTTGAGTAAACGCTAACCACTTAGCATCATCAGACAAACTCAGCTCACCAATTTGTGCATCGCTGCTCTTATAAAGTTGCGTTAGCGTGTTATTCACTAAGTTCACTTTCTTAATGGCATGATGTTTTGATTTAATGTCATTAATAGCAACTACGAAGTTTTTGGCAACTCGATCAAAAGCAAATTGAGTGACATTTTCAAAATCATGAGTCGACTTGTCTGAGAGTTTTACAAGCTTAAACCCACTGCCTATATCTTTCTCATTAATTTTTTTGGCATCTTTATCATCTGAATCTTTGCCATCTGAATCTTTGCCATCTTTGCCTTCAAACCAAATAGCTAGAAATAGCCCATCTTGGCTAAATTCAGCTTGCTTCACTTTTTCAAAGGTTTGCTGTTCACCCGTAGCAGTATTAAGCAGCGCAAGGCCTGAATGCAGTTCAGACTTTTTCAAGGTTTCTTGACTTAATAATGAAGGGGCTAGTGTTGCAATAGCAAAACTACCTTGGCTATTAACCTTAACGTCAGAACCACCAGCAATAACAAACTGCTTTTTAGATTCAACAAGATTGACTAAAGCACGACTATCACCTCTATCTGGCATCGCCTCAACAACCAATGTTTTTCCGTTATCGGAAATTACAGGTTGCTTGAGGGTTTCAAAATGCATGATGTCATTTAGCGAAAGCGTCGTGTTTTTTTCAGCCGCTGTAATGGACATTGACGCTGCGAGTAGCGTCAAAGGAATAAGTTTATGTAACTTCAAAGTCATCCTCGTTATATTTATTATTTTAAACGGCTAAGCATTTATACCCATGATACTTCAAGATGCAAAGTCAGCAAGTCAAATAGTGCCAAGATGCTAGGCATAAAATTGAAGTATAGTTGTTCTACATCGATATTTTATAACAACGCAGATTGGTGCTATTTGACTTGCCCTATGGGGCGCAAGCTCGAAAACCACTGCTACGTTGTAACCTTTGAAAAGTGAATAACAATTACCTCAGCTTACGCCTTGCATTGTTATCCGAGCTTGTGCCTGACAAAGCATCTTGAGGTAACATGGGTATAGTGACTCATTCCTGCGCTCAACCTTGAGAAAACGACTCATTTACATAAATTTGAAATAAATCGTTCAATATCGTGCTTAAGTTTAGTTTTTCATTTTTCCAACTTTATAATAAAGTTTGATTATTAAACTGTTAGACCAAAGTCGTCTGTTCAAAAAATCTAACCTCAATAAGCTATCTTGGTAAATTCATCGAACCAATTAACGATTCAATAACAATCACATTCAAAATATGATGCATATTGAACCTTTAAATTAAGCTGTTGTGAATATCTTAAAGCAATCAGCTGAGGATTAACTTAAAAAATATAAAAAATATGTGATTAAACTCACTAAATCCTGTAAAAAAATTTCAAAATTCGTTAAAATGCGCCGCAACAAAACCGTTAGTTAATCGTCCCGTAACAGTGTTGTTAACACTGACAGGAAAATGCAGTAACCACTAAGTGGAAGGACTATCCATGCCAAAACGTACTATAACCGTAATCCCAGGTGATGGGATTGGACCAAGCATTATCGATTCTGCTTTAAAGATTCTCGACAAGGCTGGTTGCGACTTTGAATATGAATTTGCAGACGCCGGTTTAGCCGCACTAGAAAAACAAGGTGAATTAGTACCACAGCGCACCTTAGACTTGATCGAAAAAAACCGTATTACATTGAAAGGCCCACTAACAACTCCTGTTGGTGAAGGTTTCACTTCAATTAACGTTAGCTTGCGCAAGAAGTTCAGCTTATACGCGAACGTGCGTCCTGTACTTTCTTTTAAAGGTACTCAAGCGCGTTACGACAATATTGATATCATCACCGTTCGTGAAAATACTGAAGGTATGTATTCTGGTCTTGGCCAAAAAGTCTCTGACGATGGCGCAACAGCAGAAGCGACTAGTATCATTACTCGCCTAGGTGCTGAGCAAATCACGACATTCGCATACGAACTTGCGCGCAAAGAAAACCGTAAGAAAGTAACGATTGTTCACAAAGCGAACATCATGAAGTCAACTTCTGGCTTATTCTTAAAAGTTGCTCGTGAAGTTAGCTTACGTTACCCAGATATCGAAACAGAAGAAATGATTGTTGATGCAACTTGTATGAAGTTGGTCATGAATCCAGAAAACTTTGATGTATTGGTAACCACTAACTTATTCGGTGACATCTTATCTGACTTATGTGCAGGTCTAGTTGGCGGTTTAGGTATGGCTCCAGGCGCTAATATCGGTAAAGATGCAGCTATCTTTGAAGCCGTTCACGGAAGTGCACCTGATATCGCTGGTAAAAACTTAGCTAACCCAACTTCAGTTATCCTTGCATCTATCCAAATGCTTGAATATCTAGGTATGGCTGATAAAGCTGAAATGATCCGCAGTGCAGTTTCTGCAGTGATTGAAGAAGGTGACCGTACGACTCGCGATTTAGGTGGTACACACGGCACGACTGACTTCACTCAAGCCGTTATTGACCGTTTAGGCTAATCCTTGCATTAAGCTAAACAGATAATAAAAAGCCCTCAGTGACATTCACTGGGGGCTTTTTTTATCGCTAATTTTTAGCAAGAGGCACTAGTTTAAGATTAATCCATTAGCCACAATTCATTTAGTCGTGGAAGTTCCATGCCGTATTTGGTTTAACCCATAAATGCACTGTCACTTCATCACGATCATGGTAAAGGTGCTTACATTGGATCTTAAAATCATCGATTTCGTTTTCTTTTAAAATCTCAGCCATGGTATCAAGGATTTGCCTAACTTCTTTATAACGGCTTTTCATTGGCAGCTTAAGGTTAAAAATAGCTTCTTTGAACCAGCCATTAATCGCCCATGCTTCCATCAATTCAGCGACGCGAGAAGGCTTTTCAACCATGTCACATACTAGCCAGTAAATGTTTTTTCTTGGTGGTTCAAAACGAAAACCATCGGCGCGATAATGTCGTACTTGTCCTGTATCCATTAATTTTTGATCCATAGGACCGTTATCAACAGCAGCAACAAACATACCTCGGCGAACAAGCTGATACGTCCAACCACCAGGACAAGCACCTAAATCCACAGAATGTAGTCCAGAACGACAACGCTGCTCTTGCTCTTCTTTCGTCAAGAAATGACCAAAAGCTTCGTCCAGCTTTAAGCTTGAACGACTCGGCGCATCCGCTGCCATTTTAAGGCGTGGAATCCCCATAAAGTGAGGTGAGCTGTTGTTAGTTAAAGAGTAACCAACATAAGCTTGTCCAGGTGCGACAAAACACACATGGATAATCGGTCTTCTATCATTTTCTTGAGCCAGCAGTGAACCAGACTTTTTAAGCCCTTGACGAAGCGGCACAGTAAACTTACGGCAAAAACCTGAAAGCTCTTTAGCTTCGTTGGTGTCTGGGGTTTCTACCCTCAGCTCACCTGCTTTTTTAACTCCAGCTAAAGCCGCCACAATTGGTGACATGCGATCGGCTTCTGGCAAGTTTTTTAATAAATCATTGGCTGCAAACATTTGTCTGGCAAAGACTAATGAATTTAGCTCGATTTTTTTGGCTAGCTGTTCACCACCATCTTCTTCAAAGCATTGGTAAATAACATAGGCATCGTTGGTATTGGTTTTAACAAAACCACCAATATTCAAGTCAGCTGCTCGCTGTTGAATCTCTGCAGCACAATCTTTCTCATAGCCTGCACGGCAGAATAAAAATAGGTTTTTCATGGTGAACCTTAAGCTTCAATAACAGCCCTCTAAATTGAGCGCCGTCAGTACATATAAATAAAAAATACAATATTGATATGCATTATACGCAAGTTTACTGGCACTGTGTGAGCTGAAAATATAAAAAGCACAAACAAAAAAGCAGTTGAAATAGCATATTTCAACTGCTTTTAAATAACTCGGGTCACTATGATGAATAATGACGTATTAATGCCACAGCGATTTAAGCCTAACTTGCCGCCTTGTCATCATATTTAAATATTGCCACAGCAAATAATAACCAGCCCAATAGCATACAGAAACCACCCATTGGGGTTATTGGGCCAATCCATTTAGCACCTGTGAACGCATACAAATATAACGAACCAGAGAAAAGCAGGATACCCACAAAGAACAAACCTGCCGCCCAATTAAGAAGCTTTGAAGATATCCAATGGCCCGCAAAGGCAACAGCAATAATCGCAAAGGTATGATAAAAATGATAATCAACGCCTAACTTAAAAATGGCCACCAGTTCAGGTGGTGCGATATTTTTAAGTCCATGGGCGCCAAAAGCGCCTAAACCAACAGCCAAAAAACCGCTCAATGCCGCTAACAATAACAAGCCTTTTTTCATTCTATTACCTTAATATCCCATTATTAAATCTAAAGTTCGTTACACCAGCGAATCAATAAATTGCTGACTCTGCTCAACACAATCTTGCAGATTAGCTTCTAAATCTGTACCTGACGACTTCCGTGGTTTAAAACTATGATCGCCATCGGTGATCCAGCCTAATGAAACCGAGTCTTTAATTGCCCAATGGGGTATTTCCAATTTACCACCAAACTTATCCCGCTCCCCTTGTAATACCATGACAGGGCAACTGGCGTTATTAATTGGAGATAACCTTGGCTCACCACCTTTAAGCGGCACAAATGGGTAACCTAGACACACAACGCCTTTGATTAACTTCTTGACCTGTTCAAATTGTGGATGAATTTCAACCTTATCAGTATCAGCAAGTTCGGGCGTCATTATCATGGCAGACATTCTTCCCCCCATGGATTTACCCATAAGAATGATATTTTCAGTGACTAAACTGCCGTCATTAATATTAGATAAGATTTCGGCTAACACTTGCTGATAATAGTTCAGTAACTTAGGAGCCCTATCCGGCGGCCTTCTTTTGCCATCTCGCATGTTGGCTTGCATATACAAAAAATTAAACCGCAAAACTTGCACGCCAGTTTCAACAAGCTTATTGGCGACCTGCTCCATAAAATCAGAATGCATATTAGCGCCAGCGCCATGAGCAAAGACCACTAAAGTTTTACTTGGCTTACCCAATAACACAGATTCTATTGCTTGTGATGCTTGGGCTGCTTGTGCTGAAATTGTTTCTTCTACTTGAGTCATTATTATCGCTTTTCAATATAAACTAACTGTTTGCTAAACTGCTGTTAGCTTCAAAATAGTTAAAGTGCTGTTAGCTTCAAAATAGCTAAAGTGCCGTTAGCTTCAAAATAACTAAAGTGCTGCTAACTTCAACTTAACTAAAGTGCTAACCTGCAAGTAATTCGCTTCGAGATTCTTCAGCAAACATGTCAACCATCCACTCACGAAACGCCGCAACCTTGCCAAGTTCTGAATGATTTTGCTGGCAAACCAAGTAATAAGCATCTTTACTCACCAGCACTTCCGAGAATGGACACACTAACCGACCCGCTTTAATATCAGGCCTTGCCAGAACGCTATAACCTAAAGCAACCCCTTGTCCGTGGGCGGCAGCCTGTAAAACTAACGACGAATGGCTAAAGATTGGGCCAGAGTTAACATTAATTTCATTAATCCCGCATTGTCTAAACCACGCTTGCCAATCATGACGACTAGAATCGTGTAATAAGGTGTGATTTTTAAGGTCGCTCGGTTTCTCTAATGGTTTAGGTCCACTCAATAATAATGGAGAACAAACCGGAATAAGTACTTCATTGCGCAACTTATCAGCTCGCAGCCCTGGCCAGTTTCCTTGGCCATAATAAATAGCAACGTCAACATCATCAGTTAAAGAATCAGCTTCACTGTCTACAGCTTTAATGCGTACGTCGATATCAGGATTCTGCTCACTGAATTTGGCTAATCTTGGTACAAGCCATTGAATTGCAAAGCTTGGAGACATACTCACAGTCAATGAACCAATTGCACTTCTGGCTAAAAGCCTATCGGTTGACTCACCTAATTGAATAAAAATATCTTTAATATCGAGGAAGTAGCTTTGGCCTTCTTCGGTTAATAGCAGTGAACGGTTCTTGCGGCGAAACAGTTTTAAGCCTAAAAAGTCTTCTAACGCTTTAATTTGATGACTCACTGCCGCTTGTGTGACAAATAGCTCTTCTGCAGCACGAGTAAAACTCAAGTGCCTTGCAGCTGCTTCGAATGCTTTTACAGCATTTAAAGGTGGCAATCTTCTCGACATAGTGATCCGTCTCTCGTTTTTTAATTAGTTTTTCTAATGATTATCGTTATTTTTTGTCGTTTGTAAAGAACACTCTGTTCGTATAAATTATAACCATTGAAATTTAGTGAGTTGGACAATCTCAATATGGAAAAGAGGGAGTGTCCGACAGTGTGATTTGTCAGCCCGGAGGCGACCCTTTATGTTTAACTTAAAAACTTTAGCTACAGTAGCTTTACTCTCTTCATTTACTTTTGCAGCAAATGCAACTGATACCACAATCGATATCAGTGATCTTCAAGCATCAATTAACGCTGAACTAGAGCAAAGTATGACAGAAATGCAAAACAACGTTGATGTCGATGTTAAAAACACCTTAACTGCTGAGAAAGAAGAGAAAGCAACAGTGACGACAGCAGAAGTTCGCATTGCTGAATAATCTACTTTAAAAACAGCTACAAAAAAACCGCATTAGCCAAATTAATGGTAATGCGGTTTTTTTTATGTCTTTTACTAGGGCCTGTTGATCTTTTGAAGTTGTTTTTGCTGCGAATTGTTGGTCATTTGTACAAGGCAGAGACTTTGTGGTGTAGTTATTCTACATAAAAAGTCGATAACACAGTAAAAATGACCAACAAACGCTGCCCGAAGGGTTCGACTAAAAGCGTTTTACTCTTTGTTGAATGAACTTTGCTTAGATGACTAGGCATCAATTCATCCGCCTCGATTAAAACGCTTTTATTTCGAACAAAACTTAACCAACAAAGATCAACAGGCCCTAACAGAGAAAAAAGCAAAAAAATAGCCAGCGACGTTATGCCGATGGCTATTTGATATAAAATTTAAATTGAAAGGCTACCGCTTAAGGGCGGTATACCTTCACGTTACTGTAACCTTGTTCGGTTAAGTAGAGCGCTTGCAGCTTACTCATCACGCCACGATCGCAATACAGTAAGTAAGTTTTCTCTTTATCTAAGTCAGCAAATTGAGTCGCTAATTTAAAGAAAGGGATTTTCAAAATCTCAGTATCTTCGATGTTAAGCGGGTTTTGCTCTTCTTCGTCTTGGGCACGAATATCAATCACGACATTACCATTATCGATAGCTTCAACAGTTTCTGTTTCACTGACGGTTGTCTCTACCTTTTCAGCAATCTGTTTAATATCAATAACCACTGCGTCGTTAACCACACGATCAATTAAGTCTTCAGTAAACTTAAGTTCTTCAGCTTCAATTTTCGCCAGTACAGCTTTGACGGTAGGCTTTTGAGAAATCACACCACAATATTCAGGAATAGCTTTGGCAAAATCTTCTGTACCAATTTTGCGACTCTCATTAATGATGTCTTGCTTGTCCATAGTGATCAACGGGCGCAAAATCAATAAATCAGTACAACGATCAATTACGTTTAGGTTAGTCAGCGTTTGACTTGACACTTGACCTAAGCTTTCGCCTGTAACCAATGCTTGAATACCGTACTTTTCAGCTATCTTAGTGGCAGCTCGCATCATCACACGTTTTAAAATAACGCCCATTTGACCATTATCAATGCGCTCTAATATTTCTTCAACCACAGGCTCAAAAGGAACAGTGATGAAACGTACTTTGTGTGACTCGCCGTATTTCTGCCATAGGTGATAAGCCACTTGTTTAACACCAATTTCGTGTTGTGCACCACCTAAGTTAAAGAAGCAGTAGTGAGTACGCGCACCCTTCTTAATAAATTGGTAACTAGAAACACCAGAATCGAAACCACCAGAAATTAATGACAACACATCTTCTTGGGTTGCCATAGGGAATCCACCAAGACCTTCAATACGGCGAACAACCATATAAAGCTTGTCGTGATCGATTTCTAGATTCACTGTCATATCAGGGTTTTTAAGCTTAACGCCAGCAGCATCAGTATGCTGATTCAATCCGCCGCCCACGTAACGTTCAACTTCAATTGAATTAAAGTCATGCTTACCGGTACGTTTTACACGAACACAGAAAGTTTTACCCGCAAGCTCATCTTTATAAACAGGTAACACTTGCTGATAAATATCATCAATAGAATCGAAGCTGTACTCATCTACTTGGATCACATGCGCAATACCAGGAATACACTCTAAACGCGCAGAAATAGCATCTACTCTTGCTTGTTCATCGCTAGCTACATGGATCATGATGCGATCCCATTGGCGCTGCACTCTTACGTCTTCATCAACTTTTTTCAGTACATTGCGAATGTTTGTTTCAAGGATTTTAGTAAAACGCATTCTAACGGTTTTACTTTTCATCATGATTTCTGGGTATAGCTTTACGATAAACTTCATTGGACTTCCGCGGGCATCTGATTCGGTATCAACCTAATAAGCACTAATAGTCTAACGCTATAAAGCGGTCTTCTCAGGTTATTTGAGAGTTTACTTTTGGCATTAATATTGGTGTTTACAGGCATAAAAACGATGGCTGGTATAGTGACCAGCCATTTAAGGGCGGGATTATAGCAAAAATTGGCTATTTACCAAACGCATTAAATTGCATTCCGTAGACTGTGACGAGTTTGAGTGAATTGTGCCGAAATCAATAAAAAAGCCGCTTAATTAAAGCGGCTATTCCAAGTGCAATACTATGACTAAAACGGTGTTAATTTAGTCTGGTAAAATTTGTTTTAAATCATCTCTTTCAATTAAAACAGTGATAATAGCAGAGCTTAATTAAGGCTGAGGTATCGCTTCAATCTCTCTAGATTCTTTTGCTTTACCTTGCTCAATGGCAATTTCAACTCGGCGGTTACGGCTTCGATTTTGATTAGAGTCATTGGGTACTAATGGCGAATTAGACGCCATGCCAACAACTTGCATTCTGGATTCATCAAAGCCGGTTACTTTGGCAAGCTCGTGAGCTACGGCAACCGCACGTTTACTGGATAAATCCCAATTTGAGCTGTAAAGCTCGTTACTGATATGCATACCATCTGTATGACCCGAAACAGTAATAATGCCTGGCACATCTTTGAGTAAATCACCAATTGAGCGTACGACAGGTTTAAAACGTGGCTGTAAAAAACCAGAGCCTGAAGCAAAAGATCCTTTCTCTCGGATTCGAATAATAATTTGCTGGCCTAACGATTCTATTTCAATGGCACCATCGACAATTTCTTCATTGAGTTTCTCAGCCATTTTCTTAACTTGATCGTTAATATTCTCTTGTTCAGATGACGCCTGAGATTGCTGCGCTTGAGCTTGTTGCTGCGCCGTCGCAGCGGCATTACCACCTCTGTCTTCACCTTGTTGTTTCTGCACCCCACCAGCACTAGCATCATCACCCGCTTGATACTCAATGGTTTGCTGGGTCATTTCATTAGTTTGCTGATTGATAATTTCAATCGGGGTAGGATCAGGCTTACCGGGGCGAAATTCCAGTGCAATGACTGATGTCCCTTTAGGAATGTCTTTCACTTCTACTTTATTTTGCACACCAAAAGCGTACTTCATTGAACCAGCAATTTGCTTAAACTTCATCACATCCATTTCAGAGAATGCTAGTAGCAAAACGAAAAAGCACATCAACAAAGACATTAGGTCAGCAAAGGTTGCTAACCATAATGGTGCTCCAGGTGGTGGACAATTACACTTGGCTTTTTTAGCCATGAGTTATTCTCCGTCCGTTGTATCGATTTGACGTTGCTTTTCGGATAAGTAGTTTTTAAGGAAGCCTTCGATAACGCGAGGGTTTTGGCCATCTTGAATGGCTAATACCGCATCCATAATCAGGTTACGGTTGAGTAGCTCTTCAGTCATTCTGAGTTGTAGTTTGTCAGCAATTGGGATAGCTATCATGTTGGCGATAATTGCACCATATAGCGTAGTAAGTAGCGCAACAGCCATTGAAGGACCAATTGATTTAGGGTCGTCCATGTTTGATAACATGGCAACAAGACCAATCAAGGTACCAATCATCCCCATTGCTGGAGCGACATCACCTAATGATTTAAAAATTCCAACACCTGTTTTGTGACGCTCTTCGGTCAGTGCAATATCTTTTTCAAGCGCTTCACGTACCACATCACCATCGTGGCCATCGACTAGCATATCGACCGCTTTTTGCATAAAACTGTTTGTAATTTGGGCTTCTTCTAATGCAAGGAATCCGCCTTTTCGAGCGGCATCAGCCATATTTACCGACTGTTCAATCAAGTCTTCAGGTTTATCAATTTTAAACATGAAGGCTTTAGCGCCAATTTTAACCGCCCCAAGGAATTGCTTTAAATTGTACTTCATCATGACGACGAACAATGAGCCAATAAATACGATCATCACCGATGGCACATCAACAAAAATTGAAATACCGCCACTGCTGACCATTGACCCAATAATAAAAGCAAAGGCTCCGATCAAACCTATTAGGGTTGCTAAATCCACAATTTCTCCTTGATTGCAGTCTTAAAATGCTGCCTTACCTATTGATGGTCATAAATAGCAATAACCATTTATGGATATCAATGTAACACCCTGAGTCACAGGGTTAATAGTTCAAATAACAAAAAAACACTCAATAAGCAGCATTCTAATAAAAAACAGCCAGTAGTGATAAAAATTTCATCAACTTCCATTTAAAAAGTACTCTCATCTCAATAAGAATATTGATAGTCGATGAAGGAAACTGGCATTCGTTATAGTTATCGGTCAAACTTAGCCCAAGTTTAGAGTTATTTTATGAATTGTATAATTTTTCAGTCACAAAGCGTGCTTTTGAGCAAATAAACTACGACTGAATTTGACCCTTAGCTCGCCCTGATATACCTTGTCCTCCGCACAACAAAAGGAACAATAATTGTGGCAAAAAAACCTGAGAATCTTAGTTTTGAAGAGTCCTTATCGGAGCTTGAAAACATCGTTGCAGATCTTGAGCAAGGTGAAGTCACACTAGACAGTGCCCTCAAACAATTTGAGCGTGGAATTAAACTGGTTCGTCAAAGCCAGTCCAAGCTTGAACAAGCACAACAGAAAGTATCAATTTTATTGGATGAAGACGATACCAACCTGAGCCCATTTACCGTTGAAGGCGAATAAGCGTGTTAGCCCAAGCAATTGAAAAGTATCAACAGCGTGTCGATAATGTTCTAAAAAATAAACTTGCAGAACTCGATGACACAGCACCTGAATTAAAAGCAGCAATGACCCATGGCGCTTTATTAGGTGGAAAACGCATTCGACCTTTTATGGTTTACAGCATTGGCGAAATGTTAGGCGCCGATATCGAATTACTCGATAATGCAGCGGCAGCTATTGAGTGTGTTCATGCCTATTCATTGATCCATGATGATTTACCGGCCATGGATGATGATGCGCTTCGTCGTGGTCAGCCAACCGTTCATATTGCCTTTGATGAAGCAACAGCTATTCTTGCTGGTGATGCGCTACAAACACTCGCTTTTGAACTCATATGTCAGCCGAACACTAACATCACCCCACAACAACAATTGGCCATGGTAACTGCATTAGCGAAAGCATCGGGTTATAGCGGCATGTGTGGCGGTCAAGCAATTGATCTGAGTTCAACAGACAAACGTATCAATCTTGAACAGTTAACTCAGCTTCATAATAAAAAAACGGGTGCGCTGATTAGCTGTGCAGCTGAATTAGCTTTAATTGCTGCAAACGCTAGCCAAGATGAACAACAAATTATAAGAGAGTTCGCCGCTAACATCGGCTTAGCTTTCCAAGTTCAAGATGACATATTAGACATCACATCTAGCACAGAAGAGTTAGGTAAGCCCCAAGGCAGTGATGAAGAAGCGAACAAGAGTACTTTCCCGCGCTTACTTGGACTTGATGGTGCAAATGAATGCGCCGAAAAACTAATTAACGATGCACTATCAGCGCTGGCAAATTTGACCTACAATAGCCAGTTAATTGCAGACTTCGCCCGCTATATCATTGCGCGAAGATTATAAAAGAGACAGTTTATCTCCTTATGAGTTTCGATAATTCTCAATTTCCGGTATTGGCACAAGCTAATACGCCTGAAGATTTAAAAAAGCTGCCTCAAGGCATGCTGCCACAACTGTCTGATGAGCTAAGACAATTCTTGCTTAAATCAGTCAGTAACTCCAGTGGCCACTTTGCTTCAGGCCTAGGTACTGTTGAATTAACAGTAGCGCTTCACTATGTCTACAACACGCCGTTTGATCGCGTCGTCTGGGATGTAGGTCATCAGGCATACCCGCACAAAATTCTCACTGGGCGTCGCGACCAGATGCACACCATTCGTCAGAAAAATGGATTGCACCCTTTCCCATGGCGTGAAGAAAGTGAATACGACACATTTAGTGTTGGTCACTCAGGTACTTCTGTCAGTGCAGCATTAGCCATGGCTGTTGCAGCTGAAAAAGAGCAGAAAGATCGTAAAGTCGTTGCTGTTATCGGTGATGGTGCAATGACTGGCGGCATGGTGTTTGAAGCCATGAACCATGCTGGTGATTTGCACAATGACATGTTAGTTGTTTTAAATGACAACGAGATGTCAATCTCTGAAAATGTCGGCGCATTAAATAATCACTTAGCTCAGCTAATGTCAGGCCGTTTTTACACCACCATTCGTGAAGGTAGTAAAAAAGTGCTCAAGGGC
>NZ_VKHR01000063.1 GCF_009663145.1 Shewanella sp. TC10 | reverse complement strand
BGATCWGTTAAGCAGCGCTTACAGTTTTCGTAAAATGCTGAGCTAAACAGCACTTCTCCAGGTCCAACTGGGTCGGTACAATCAGAAATAATGACATCAAAGCATTGTTGGCAGTTTTCAATAAAGTGCATCCCATCATCAATCACTAAATTCACTCGTGGGTCTTCGAAAGCCCCTTGAGAATGTTGAGGAAAATAGGTTTTACACATATCTACTACACTAGCATCGATTTCAACCATAGTAACCTGCTCAACACTTTGATGTTTCAGCACTTGCCTTAGCATTCCACCATCACCACCACCGATAATCAGGACTTTTTTAGCACTGCCGTGAGCCAGTATAGGGACATGAGTCATCATTTCATGATAAACAAATTCATCTTTCTCAGTTGTTTGTATAGCACCGTTTAATGCCATTACTCGGCCAAAGTGTTTATTCTCAAAAATACTTAAATGCCATTGCTCTGTTTTTTGTTCAAACAGAACTTGTTCAACTTCGAAATACTGCCCATAAGCAGTATGTAAGGTTTCATAGTAAAGATTTGTTTTGTTTAACATGTTTGTGTCCAACGTTGTCGCTAACACCTAGACATTAACAACGTAGATATAATAATTAAAAGTCATCAATGTTGACTCGAGGTTTGCCTTTAATCGAGTTCAAACATCAACCAATATACTTGCTATTTTAGTCTCTCACCTAGGGACTGCTGATCTTTCAAGGCTTTTCTTGCAGCGAATTGCAGGTCACTTTTACAAGGCAGATACTTTGAGCTGTAGATATTCTACATAAAAAGTCGATAAGGCAGTAAAACTAACCAACAAAGTAAACTGAGCGCTAAATACAATCAAACTTGCCCAAAACGCAAATAAAAAAGCGGCGCAATTAAACCCTGCAAACCAGTATAATGCAAGTAAGAAAAAGCGATTTTAGAATATATTTCTTTCTTCAAAGAAGCTGCTTAAGAAACATATGTTTTTTTTGTTAAAAACCAGTGATTTCACATTAATTTATGGCCCAAACTCTACCCGAACTATTAACCTTAATTGAGTTAAGAAATGAATAAATTGGCTTTGTTCACTCACGCAAGTTACATGGCATTGATATTGAGTATATAATTAGCCTGTTTTTTCATGAAATTTAAGTCAAATAGAGACGCAGATGATACAAATCGGAAAGAGTTACGCCTTAGAAGTCGTTAAACAAGTTAGTTTTGGCGTTTATGTCAATGCACAAGAGCTAGGACAAGTGTTACTGCCAAACAAATTTGTGCCTAAAAACTGTCAAGTTGGCGATATGGTTGATGTGTTTCTCTATCTTGACTCTGAAGATATTGTGATTGCCACGACCCAAAAGCCTTATGCCCAAGTTGGTGAGTTTGCTTACCTTAAAGCCATTGCAACGGGTCCTTATGGCGCTTTCCTTGATTGGGGGCTTGAAAAAGATTTACTACTGCCTTTTGGTGAGCAGCATAGAAGCATTGAAGAAGGTAAATCTTACTTAGTTTATGTGCATGCTAACCACGTTGATGAACGTATTATGGCCTCATCTAAAGTTGATAAATTTTTAGATAAAACCCCAGCTGAATACCAAGCAGGTCAAGAAGTTGATTTAATCATTGGCGGTAGTACTGATTTAGGTTTCAAAGCCATCATTAATCATGCTCATTGGGGCGTATTATTCCAAAATGAAGTATTTCAACGTTTAAGCTTCGGTCAATCAATCAAAGGCTTTATCAAACAAGTTCGTGAAGATGGCAAAGTTGATTTGATTTTACAAAAAGCAGATCAGAAAGGTTTAGACAGGAACGCAGAAACTATTATCAACAAGTTACATCGTGCAGGTGGTTTTTTACCGTTAAATGATAAAACTGATTCAGCAATTATTTACGATCAATTATCGATGAGCAAAAAAGCATTCAAGCGCAGCATTGGCGGTTTGTTTAAAGGTGGACAGATCAGCATTGAAGATGATGGAATTAGATTGCTCAAATAAGCTGCATACAAACTGAATTGTTTGATAAAAAGCATGGTTCTGTTATAACAAACCATGCTTTTTTATTTGGAGTAATTTATGGAACTTAGCAATCAAGAAGCCCGTGTTATCGGCTGTTTATTAGAAAAAGAAATTACTACCCCCGAGCAATACCCTCTTTCAATCAACTCTTTAACCATGGCCTGTAATCAAAAAAGCAGCCGTGAACCTGTCATGAATTTATCTGAGCAAGAAACCCAATCCATCATTGACGAACTTACCAAGAAAAGGCTTATCAGTGAACAGACAGGGTTTGGCAGTCGCGTTGTCAAATACAAGCATCGTTTTTGTAACACAGAATTTAGCGATTTACAGTTTTCCAGTGAGCAGCTTGCAGTCATTATTGTACTTCTACTTCGAGGTCCTCAAACACCTGGAGAGTTAAAAACCCGTTGTAATCGATTACACGAATTTGATGGCCCGCAACAGGTCGAAACCGCCCTGCAATCTTTAGCTTCACGAGATGAGCCGTTAGTAGTGCAATTGCCTCGAGAAGCCAATCGTCGTGATAGTCGATACGCGCAACTTTTCTCAGATAAACATTATTTAGAACAAGGCACGACACAGTTTGAAGTCAGCCAAGTTCCAGTTGGTAAAGCTACGACTTCAGAAACAGAGCAAGCATTGCAAGAAAGGTTAGCCTCACTAGAATCACAAGTCAGTGATTTAACTCAACGGATAACAGAACTAGAGCAACTTTTAGATTAGTCTTGGGTAATGCTTTACTATTTCGTAAGGTAAACATTAGCTTAACAATAATTAATCTTAATTATGTTAGCTATCACGTATGATGGCTAACACACCTAGAAACACTCAAGGATATTTTTTTAATGGACTCCACTCCACAATCATCCTCACTCCGACAAACTTGGTTAATTGCCAGTTATGAGTTGAGTAAACGCTTTACGAATACCAAAGGTATCGCAGCGCTCATTGCATTTTCGTTACTGTGGGCGATTATTTTACTCTACCCAGTACAAAGTGCATCGGTTTACATGCTTGAGCCAGGATTTAAAGAGTTGGTTCAAGGGATTTATGGCCCTGATGCACTCAGTCAGTTGTTCAGTTGGAAAGTAGCCGAATTTGCGGTGTTTTGGTGTATCGCTCTTTATGTTTTTCCTATGTTCAGTATTTTTATTACTGCCGATCAGTTTAGTTCAGATAAACAACGTGGTTCGTTTCGCTTTTTATCTCTTCGCGTCAGCCGAGACAGTATTTTCTTTGGTCGTTTTCTAGGTCAAATGCTGATTCAAAGTTGTTTATTACTGCTCACTATATTGGCTACCTTGCTGATGGTGCTTAGCCGTGATGCAAGCTTGTTCATGGACGCATTAGGAAGTGGTGTCACAGTGTTTATCAACATCTTCATCGCATTGCTACCTTATACAGCTGTGATGGCCGTGCTTTCTTGGTACGCAAATAGCGCACGTCAAGCCAGTATTTACGCTGTCATTTTGTGGGCTGTTAGCAACATATTAATTATGATTATTAATAGCCAAATTCCCGCTATGTCATTTTTAAGTTGGGTTTTGCCTGGCTCACAACTATCACTCATGATTAATACACAAGGGCTGAACTCTTTGATGTATGCCCCAATTCCTTTAATTCAGACCCTAGTCATTCTTATTGCTGGTCGCGTATACATGCAACGGAGTGCACTATGAAGCTAATCACCTGTGAAGGCATCGCTAAACATTACGGTACTAAGGCGGCGCTAAGTAATATTAACTTGTCTTTAGACTCTGGAGCGCCAATCGCCCTAGTTGGGCCCAATGGCGCCGGGAAAACCACCTTATTCAGTTTGCTATGTGGTTATATCCATCCAAGCGAAGGCGAGATCACCATTTTAGGTGAAAAGCCTGGCAGTCAAAAACTACAAAACTTGGTTTCAGCTTTACCGCAAGATGCAGCGTTAGATCCCAATTTTACCATAGTGTCGCAGCTAACGTTTTTTGGAAAGCTGCAAGGTATGAATGGTAAACAAGCAAAGCAAGAAGCACTTAGAGTGTTAGAGCTGGTCGATTTAACCGCTTCTGCGCTAATGCTACCTAAAAGCTTAAGCCATGGCATGAGTAAACGTGTTTCTATTGCTCAGGCGTTAATAGGCTCGCCTAAGCTGGTGTTATTGGATGAGCCTACTGCTGGTTTAGATCCTGCGAATGCCAAAAAGATTCGTCAAATCGTGAAAGACTTATCTGCAACGACCACTTTCGTTATCAGCTCACATAATTTAGAAGAGTTAGAAAAACTTTGTGATCAGGTCTTATACCTAGAACAAGGGCAGCTTCAACAGTCTGTTTCAATGAAAGCTGATGCAGAAACCGCTTTTTTAACCTTAACGATGCAACAAGCTGATATCGAGTTATTAAGTCAGAAAGTAAGCAGCATGCCGAATATTATCAACGTAAAAATCAACAATGATGAACAAATTATTATTGAACACCACTTTGATAGTAGCTTTAACTTAGAGCTGTCTTTGCTGACACTCTTTAGTGAAAATGCCTGGCAATACAAAGCCATCATGAAAGGTAGGAGTTTAGAAGAAACCCTATTCTCAAGCTAAGGCTTACTTGAGGTGTTCCTTTAAAAGCTCAGTTGTCATACTGGGCTTTTTTATTGTGTAGATTTTAATGTCACTTATGTCAATTCAAACTTTTGCATTCAACGCATCTAATTAACTACATTGAGACACTGACCTATGGATGAGTTAATACTGCGACAACTTTTTATTTTATATACTAATCATTTTAATCTAATCATTAATTATATAGCGCTAATTAGCTCAAAGGTTAAGCCTGTCAGCAATATATGCTGGCCAATTGGTGATAATAGAAAAATGTTACAAAAATGGCTTAGCTGTAGTTACAAGCGCTAGATATGATAAAAAAGTGGAGGATGACAGGATTTTTTACTTTCAGAAAAGCAAAAAAAACTGTAGTCAAAGACTACAGTTTTATTTAATTATCTAGCCGAAGCTAGGAATAATTAAACTACAGTTACGTTCTCAGCTTGTGGGCCTTTTTGACCTTGAGTAACAGTGAACTGAACTTTTTGACCTTCGTCAAGAGTTTTGAAACCGTCTGAGTTGATAGCACGGAAGTGAACGAATACGTCTGGACCAGACTCTTGCTCGATAAATCCGAAACCTTTGTCAGAGTTGAACCACTTAACAACACCAGTAACTTGAGACATGATATAAATCCTGTATATATAAATTAAAGCCTTAACGGCGGTAGAGCTGAAAATGCCGGTTTTACTTATGTTCACAGGACGAAACTGGTCGTATTGAAACACATAAACTAAGCCCAACCTTCAAGCCCGATAGATTATGAACCTTTCTACGGGGATGTCAACTAACATCAACATTTTAATTCAATTAGTTATTACATCGCTAAATATTTTCGAATGGAACCACTAATTAAAACTAAATATCAGATTCAAAAAGTAAAATAGCAAATCTAGATGACAAATCAATTACGTTGATGAATTTCAATACTAAAGTCTAACTCGCAGCTAAGTCCTTGATCTGCGATTTGTGCCTTTTGTTCTTGGGTTAACTTCCATGCGTAAGGCGTCATATTTAAAAAGTGTTCAATATCAATAGGGTCTGTCAACTCCAATTGATACTGTACTCTTTCTTGGTGTAAGCAGTTAAAGCCTTCAAGTTCAGCTTTAGCTTCGTCATGGGGTTTTGGCTCACTATAAATGATTTTTTTCATCGCAAAATGATGCATAGGGCCAGGTGAAACCGTGATTAAAATACCGTCTTGGTTAATCACTCGCTGTAATTCTTCTATCTTGGACGGCGCATAAATGCGCATAGCTAAATCAAAAGCGTTATCTGCAAATGGCATTTCGTAGGCACTGGCCACACAAAAATCTAATTCTGCATATCGTTTAGAAGCATATTTAATCGCAGATTTCGAGATATCCAAGCCTTGAAGGTGACAAGCTGTTTGACTATCACTGCTTTCACCTTCTTGCTGTAAAGCTTGTAATAAGCGATGACTGTAATAGCCTTCACCACATCCTATATCTAATATTTTTTCAGCACTGTTTGAGAACTGAATCGCGAGCTCATTCACTCTATCGCTGAGTTTTTGGTAATAACCTTTATTTAAAAACTCACGACGTGCGAACATCATCGTTTTATTATCACCAGGATCTTTAGAGTTCTTTTTCTGAACGGGCAATAGATTGACATAACCTTCTTTTGCGCAATCGAATTGATGTCGATTTTCACACTGCCAAGATTTGGCGTTTAGTGACAAGGCAGAACTGCATATTGGACAAATATATTGCATCAAATAACTCTGTATAAATAATAAAAGATATGTATGAACTCTGATAAAAGAGTTAACTGGAACGCATGGAGTAGGATTTTACGCAATCAATAGGAAAATGTCAGGTATCTTCAGTAAGCTTGTCGACCATCAAACTAACATCCGCTGGTGCTAGCAGAGTAAAACACTCTAGTTTTCGTTGTAGGTCTTCTACATCCTTAGAAAGTTCATTTGCAGCTGTTGCATAGTTAGTTCTTTGCTGAGACTGACTATATGTTCTTAATAACCACTGCTGTTTATGATTAAGGAGGTTATCAAGCTTCAATAGTTGCGCAGCAATAATGGCATGGACCTTATTTCGTTCTTCAGCCAAATAAACATTGATATCAGCCCTCACCTGTTCAATTTCACTGATATTTATTGCTAAGTTTTCAGGAGACTCTTCATAGTCGAAATTTCTCGCTAGGATGGCTTTTGCCATCATGAGTTCTTTAGGCTCTTGATTTAACCTTAAATCTTGCTCTAACGTTACTGACTCACATACTGATTGCTGATACCTAATAGAAATCAAGTTGTGTTGAATGTCTTCAACTGAAAAAGATAGCACCACTCCTTTTCTTAATAACTTAGCTGAAATACGTGGAGCAACCCCCACACGAGCATAAAGACGAAAGCCTTGCCCCAAAGTACGGTTAAACTCTTCAAGTGGTTGAGATGGGTCTAAATCACCATCTGTGATAAGGTTGGACAAATCAGTATTAGGCACAGCACAAACAAGATCATCAGCTGATTGCGGTAACACTTCAACATTAAAAAATGGCTGACAGGTTAGAATAAAACTGGCAGATTCAGCCCCCTCGGACTCACAAATGATGATTTCAGCCAACGGCTGGCTCAAAGCAGGCAATAATATAAAATCACTGACGTCATCCGCTAAGGCAATCGATAAAGTTTGATCTTTATTGATGTTGTATTTGACTGGCTGACTGAATAAATGATTGTACATAACTGCTCCCTTATCATTAGTGGCAGTTAACCAGCAAATATCGAATATGTAAATACCCAGATATATAACGATTTTTCAAACATTTTAGTAATTCATGTTTATAAAATAAATAGCCACAACCACTAAAGCCTTCGCAGCGCTAACGTTAATCGTTAATGAAGACTGTTTAAGTCCCCATTAACTTTATCTTCTTTAATTAACTCACTACAGTCCGACAAAAAAACTGATCACTAGCGCGTTGACTAAATCGATAAAAAATCCACATACCAAAGGCACAACAATAAAGGCCTGTGCGCTTGCTCCATAACGGTTGGTCACTGATGTCATGTTAACAATTGCAGTGGCTGTCGAGCCTAAAGTAATTCCACCAAAGCCTGAACAAATAACAACTGAGTCATAATTTCTGCCCATTAGGTAATACACCACTAATAAGGTGAACATTAAAGATAAAAATATTTGCGCAGACATAATCACTGAAATATAGCCAAATAGCCCATCTAAGTCCCAAATTCTTAGTCCCATTAACGCCATAGTCAAAAACATACCAAGACAAATATCAGAAATCATTGCCAGACCCTTTTGTCCCTGCTCAATTCTTTCTTTGGTACGTTTTCTTTTGAATACTGCACGGCCAATGTTACCGATTAAAATCCCTGCGATAAGACAACTAACAAACGCAGGTAATTTAAGACCAAATGAGTCTATGACTTCACCAATAGACTGTCCCAACATCAGTGCAACGTTTAATGTTAACCACGCCCACAAGACGCCATAATGGCTAAGCTCATTTGATGACTCCGTTGCTTGGTATGCACCAACAGCAACATCTTTCTCGTTAGAAGGTTTAATCCGGTGCTTTTTCATTAAATAATTAGCAATCGGCCCGCCAATCACACAGGCAGCAATTAAACCAACAGTATTAGAGGCAATCCCCAATTCCATCGCATTTGAAATACCGTAATCTTCAACAAAAATCGGTGCCCAAGCTAAGGTCGTTCCAACTCCACCAATTAAACTTACCGAACCTGATAACAATCCCGCTTTAGGATCCATTCCGAAACTAGAAGCCACCCCCATTCCCACAAGGTTTTGCAGTACAATAAAGCTCGCAGCCAATACCAGTAACATCATTAATGGTTTGCCACCTTTAATTAATGTTTTAAAGTCAGCTTGAAGGCCGATACCTGCAAAGAAATAAAGCAGTAAGAAATCAGTAATATCGAGGCTGAAGGTTACTTGTATACTGAACACGTAATACAAAAAAGCGACAAA
This sequence comes from Shewanella sp. TC10, assembly GCF_009663145.1. Classification (GTDB taxonomy): domain Bacteria; phylum Pseudomonadota; class Gammaproteobacteria; order Enterobacterales; family Shewanellaceae; genus Shewanella. Next base: position 23,567 of record NZ_VKHR01000063.1, on the reverse strand, counting down.
AGCTGCGCAAACAAACCCGCCGATAACAGGCTCAGGCAATGCGTATTTTTGTAAAATTGAAAATTTATCAATCAACCCTTTACCAACAAACAATAATGAAATGGCGATGGTAAAAGATATTAATGGTGAAACGAGAATTTCAGACATGTTGTAAGGCGTCCAGCGACAGAAATAATAACAAGCAATATCAAGCACGCTATAGCGTTAAAACCTAGCGGCTTGCTTAACGAGTCGTAAGAATTGATTTAGCAACGAAACGTTGCAAAACACGGGTTATTAAATGAAATGATAAACTTCAATAACTTAAGTCAGTAATCGTATTTGAAGGATCCCGCCCTCTATTCATGCATTGTTAAACACGCGCTAATACGCTTCTTTAGTAGATTAATCTTTAATAAATAATGTTTTAGTATTTTTATCCTTAATTATCTCAGCTTAGATTCGAGTGATTTTTAGCCTTGAATTATTACCGTATTGATGAACGCTACAATCAGTTTCGATTTTGACGCTGAAAAGGTTTATCATGATTTCATAAACTCTCTTATTTGAATTTAATGCTGATAAGAATCAAAACTGCAATCATTTGATTTTTGAAATATCGACGAAATACAGTAGTTGCAAAGTATCTGTTATTGGTTAATACAATAACGCAGCTGAGGTTGATATTGATTCGCTAAAATACGCTTTAATGGACGAAACACATAAGAATGAACACGAAAATACAACCCACTCTTTTCTGGCACGACTATGAAACTTTTGGGGTTAGCCCTGCAAAAGACCGTCCTTCTCAATTTGCCGGTATTCGCACTGACTTAGATCTCAATATCATTGGTGAACCTGAAAACTTTTATTGTAAGCAGTCCACTGACTACCTGCCCTCACCAGAAGCCATTCTAGTAACCGGAATTACTCCTCAATTAGCCAACCAAAAAGGCCTGGTTGAAACCGAGTTCATGGGCCGCATTAATGCAATCTTTTCCCAGCCTAATACTTGTGTTGTCGGTTACAACTCATTGCGTTTTGATGATGAAGTGAGTCGTTATGGTTTTTACCGGAACTTTATTGACCCATATGCGCGTGAGTGGCAAAACGGTAACACACGTTGGGATATCATCGATTTAGTCCGAGCTTGCTACGCATTTAGACCTGATGGTATCAATTGGCCATTAAAAGAAGATGGTTCGCCAAGCTTTAAATTAGAACATTTAACTCAAGCGAATGGGCTAAGTCATGAACAAGCTCATGATGCAATGAGCGATGTCTACGCCACGATTGCAATCGCAAAACTTATCAAAGAAAAACAACCTAAATTATACGAATACTATTTTGAATTACGTAATAAAAGAAAAGTTGCAGAGCTGATACAAGGCGATTTTATGCAACCGCTTGTACATGTGAGTTCAAAAATAAGTGCCGCTAATGGTTGCGTAACATTAATTGCACCAGCGGCGCCGCATCCAAGTAATAAAAACGCGATGATTTGTGTCAATTTGGCTATGGATTTAACGCCACTGATTGAGTTATCAGTGGAAGATATTGTCCAGCGGATGTATACCCCCCGCAGTGAATTAGCCCCTGATGAGCTACCTATCCCTTTAAAACAGATCCACCTAAATAAATGCCCATTTATTGGCACACCAAAACTACTCACAGAGCAAGTGGCCGAACGTCATCAATTTGATATGAACTTTGCTCGCTCACAATACAAACTATTTAAGCAACACCCTGAATTAAGGGAAAAGCTGCAAGCTGTGTTTGAGGTGAACGACCACCCTGCGGCAACTGATCCAGATCTTATGCTATATAGCGGTGGCTTTTTTAGTCATGCAGATAAAGCCAAAATGGAAATGGTCCGCAATACAAAAGCAGAGAACTTAGCTGCGCTTAACCTCGACTTTGAAGATGATCGCTTAGCAGAAATGTTTTTCCGCTATCGTGCGCGTAATTATCCTGAAACCCTCAGCCATGATGAGTCAATGTTATGGCGAGAGTTTTGCCAACAGCGCCTATCTGATGCTGATTATGTGATTAATCTCGAAAACTTACTGGAAGAAACCAGCGAGAATGAACACAAACAGAAATTATTAAAAGCCCTTTGTTTATATTTACAGTCACTCTAAGCGGCTTAACATAAATTACTTTGCACTTATTGTTTAATTAAAAAGGAATTGGTCATGCAAAATCGTTTTATTGATAGCATCACCCAACTACCAAAGCCTGTTGCCACAGCGTTAATCCCATTACTCAATGAAGACTTTTGTGGTCACATTGATGCAAGTCAATTGGCACAACTTGTTGATGCCAGTGACATGACAGAAGAAGAACTATTACTTAGTTTATTGCCAATCGCTGCAGCACTCGCCAAACCAAGTATCAGTGAGTTTTATGTTGGTGCTATCGCCAAAGGCGAAAGCGGTGATATTTATATGGGCGCTAACTTTGAATTATCTTCTGAAGCGCTTTTTCATACCGTTCATGCAGAGCAAAGTGCCATTAGTCATGCTTGGCTCAATGGCGAACAGAAAATTGTCGATATTGTGGTGAACTTCAGCCCATGTGGTCACTGTCGCCAATTCATTAATGAGTTAGTTAGTGGTATTGATATAAAAATTCATTTACCTGGCCAACAGCCCAAGTTACTCGCACATTACTTACCATATGCCTTTGGGCCAAAAGATTTACAAGTCACTAAACCTTTGCTGTCAAAAAGTAATATTGAATTCAGTTTAAACTCTGATGACCCAATGATTATCGAAGCGGTTGATCAAGCTGGACTTAGTTACGCGCCGTATACCAATAATTTCGCTGCTGTCGTTATCGAAACCAAAGACGGTAAAACTTACTGTGGTCGTTATGCTGAAAACGCAGCATTTAACCCTTCAATGATGCCAATGCAAATGGCGCTATCTAATCTCATCCGTCATAACCGTGATTACAGCGATATTAACCGTGCGGTATTAATTGAGTCCTCGGGTGGGAAAATAAGCTTAGTCAATGCGACTATGGATACTCTACAAGCTGTTGCAGCTATCGAGCTTGAGCATATTGTTGTAGATCCAAGCTAAAATTTTCCATTAGTTGCTCGCGACTATCATTTGAGAAAATAAAAACCTTTATCGTCGTTGATAAAGGTTTTTGAGTATTTGTTACCAATTCTTTCTTCCTCATTTTACCTACAGCTATTAACTTTTGATTGCACTAATGGATTAAACCCTTACACTCAGCGTTTTGCCTTTGTTAAGAATTTTAAGTGATGCCAGATTTAGCCGTTTTAGCCGTATTTATCCCGACATTTTTCTTTGTATCGATTACTCCGGGCATGTGCATGACTTTAGCAATGACATTGGGTATGAGTATTGGTGTTAAAAGAACGCTTTGGATGATGGCAGGTGAATTAGTTGGAGTGGCGTTAGTTGCCATTGCAGCGGTTATGGGCGTTGCCAGCGTCATGCTCAATTATCCAGATGCCTTTGCCATTTTAAAGTGGCTGGGCGGCGCATACCTTGCTTATATCGGTATCAACATGTGGCGTTCAAAGGGTAAAATGGCCATTGTTGAAGGCCAACAAACCGATTCATCAATCAGTAATTACGCCTTAATGTCTCAAGGCTTCGTGACTGCCATTGCAAACCCTAAGGGCTGGGCTTTCATGATTTCATTACTACCACCTTTTATCAGCGTAGATAAAGCCGTTGCTCCACAATTATTTTGGCTGCTATCAATCATTATGCTCACTGAAAGTGTATCAATGCTCGCTTACGCAAGTGGCGGGAAAAGCCTACGTATGTTCTTATCTCGCGGTGACAATATCAAATTGATGAATCGCATTGCTGGTAGTTTAATGATTGGTGTGGGCTTTTGGCTAGCGCTAGGATAATCTTGCAAATAATCTCGACACCTACAGGTTTAAAATTTTGACAACAAAACAGGTAGATAGGGAATAAGGAATGGGAAAAAGGGAAAGGATAAATCAATGCCTACTGTTAAGCTAACTGGCTATATTCAATTTCCGGAAAACACCACTGCAGACCAATTAGCTGATGTCAGCTTCGAGTTAGTAAAGCATAGCCAACTCACCTTGAATGAAGAAGGTTGTATCAGTTTTAGTGTCACTCAAAGCCCCATAAATCAATTAAGATTTGATGTTAGTGAGGAGTTTGTCGATAAATCAGCGTTTGAATTTCATCAAAAACGAGTCAAGCTATCAAACTGGTTTTTAGTAAGCCAAAATGCAACTCGACATTATACCATTATCGACAATTAATCTTTTATGCAGCCTGTTGATAATAAGGCTTAACACAATTTCTGCCGCTTTCTTTGGCGACGTATAATGCTTTATCCGCTCGAATCAATAAGTCTTTAAGTTCAGTGGCACATTGCGTTTTATCAGCTAAGCCAAAGCTTGCTGTGCATGTTAATTGACGAGACTCTGACAGCGATATTTTACATTCTTCAATGTGTTTTCTCATTCTTTCAGCAACTTTTTCAGCATCTTTAAGCGATGTATTTGGCATAGCGACGACAAACTCTTCACCGCCAATACGCGCGCACAAATCATTTTCACGACACAATTTTTTTATCGTACTAGTGACCTCTATCAAGCATTTATCACCCACTAAGTGACCATATTGATCATTTATTTTCTTAAAGAAATCTAAATCTAATAACACTAAGGTAAAGGGCAATTTTTTATCTACCGCATCATTAAATAAGGTTTTCCCCTCTTCAAAAAAATAGTGTCTGTTAGCCAGCCGAGTTAATGAATCGGTGGTGGCTTGTAATATCAACTGCTTCTCATTTCTATCAATCTGCTTTGCAAAAATATACAGTACAAATATCACCTCGAGCATGGTAAAAAATACCACTGACTGATACAGCATATGATTCATTTGATCGCTCAGTTCAATCAAGGGATTATTGTTGGCCGTATTTTCACAAAAGAAAAATAAAACTAAAGCCACTAGACTCAAGCTTACCTGCTCTACTCGTTCTCGTAATTCAAACAGCAGGAAAGCCCCTGTAGGCACTAAAAAGAAATAAAGATGAAAACCGCTAGCGTTAGTTACATAAACATTGGTGCAAACCATCAAGTGCAACATTAAGACACTAAAAAACCAAATTTTAGCAAGTTTTGATTGCTGGCTTGCAGTCAAAGCGATGGTGCCAAGATAGGCTAAAGTGAAGCCTAGATTGATAAATCCAACAGTTTGGTTTTTCAGAAAAAAAATGTAATTCAATGAATAGAGTAAAGAAATACCGACTGTGATTAAGCCGATTATATTCATTGTTCTTATTCGATTAGCTGAAGAAAATGATTGCCTATTGGTGCCCAGATTTATAATTTTTTTTAAGTTCATATGGGTAACTACTTCTTTAAATAAGTACTTTTGTTTAAGTGCTTTAGATTTAACGACTTTAAATTTAAGTGCTTTAGTGCTGTGTGAGGTAGTGATTTACAGCTAAGCTCTGAGTTAACTACTGAGCTAAGTTAACTACTAGGTTAACGACATGTAAACAGTAGCATGTTTTGTTAGCCTTGAGCCAGATTACATATCTATGGGAATAGGTGATTATTAACCCTATGTTCTAGAGGAGTGACTATAGGGTTACGCTTGGAAAGCACCAGTAATGAGGTTAGCTTTTAAAGGGGAGTTTTTCAGATACTTGCTGCATATATTGTTTGATGTGTATCTGTTCTTGCTGACAATAATCGTGGATTGCTCTTCTAAATTCAGGATGAGCAACCTCATGATTTGAATAAGTTTCAACCGGTTCAAACCCCCTAGCCACTTTATGCTCCCCCTGTGCACCAGCATCAAATATCTTGAGGCCGTTATCGATGGCATACTCAATCCCTCTGTAATAGCAGGTTTCAAAATGCAGACCATCAACCTCTTGTAAACAGCCCCAATAACGACCATAAAGATGTGATGCAGAGATAAAATACAATGCTGAAGCAATTAGATTACCAGACTCATTCGTTACTATAAGCAAACGAATTTGTTTCCCCATTGATGATGCTATTTGATGAAAAAAATCAGCATTCAAATAACCTGTGTGGCCAGAGCGTTTAAGGTAAGTTTGTTGATAACAATGTATGACCCCCTGCCATTGGTCAGCAGTCGCTTTATCGCCATCAATAAAATCATAATTCAAATATTCAACTGCCTTTCTTTCTTTTTTAATACTTTTGCGTTTCCTAGACACTAATTGATTTAAAAAATCATCAAAATTTGTATAAGATTTATTTTGCCAATGGAACTGAGTGCCTAGGCGAGCAATGGTTAAATGGCTTAAGTGATGGAAGTCTTTTTTAGGTAAAAACAAACAATGCCAAGAAGAAAACTGCTTTTGGGTGACAGTTTGATTCAAAAAATAACAAATTCGATTCAATATCGATTCGCGATTAGCATCTGATATCGACTCAATCATACCGATTCGCTGCCCCGACACCGGTGTAAAAGGCACTGATGCAACTAACTTAGGGTAGTACTCCAAACCATTTCTTTCATAGGCTTCAGCCCAAGCCCAGTCAAAAACATACTCCCCCCAAGAATGCGTTTTTTCATAACAAGGCAAAATAGCCACAACTTGATTAACAGAGCTAATAACTAGGTGTTGAGGACGCCAACCCGCCTTTGAGCAAACACTTAAGCTTTGTTCTAACGCCGATAAAAACTCAAACTGAGTAAAAGGGTTATCGTCTCTAAACACCCTTTCCCAATTTAATTTGCCAATCGAAGCCACTGAATCATAAAAACTCAGTTCAATACCTTCTTCTACAAACTCTGACATATTTCCTCAAAATGCGGCATTAGATATTGTGTATTAGATCATACTTATGGCACATTGCAACACATCATTGATTTTACAAAGGACTGAAAGTGGGTATTTTTTCTCAGTTTAAACCTATCGTCATTTCCACCAGCATTGCAATTGCCCTAAGTTTGACTGCTGTATCAGCTTCTAATGTTCACGCAGCAAATGAACAATCGATATTCAGTCGCTCAGCTACCGCTCAACCTATTTGGGCAAAAAATGGCATGGTGGCCAGCCAAGAATCATTAGCAACTCGTATTGGTGTCGATATTCTTAAGCAAGGTGGCAACGCAGTTGATGCTGCTGTTGCTGTTGGGTTTGCATTATCAGTTACCCTCCCACGTGCCGGTAATATCGGTGGCGGTGGTTTTATGATGGTGCATATAGCTGAATCAAACAAAACTATTGCTATTGATTATCGAGAAACTGCGCCAGCAAAAGCCCATAAAGATATTTTTTTAGATGAAAAAGGTAATGCTAATCCTAAATTGAGCCGTGAGCATGGTCTCGCAGTAGGCGTGCCAGGAACAGTTATGGGCCTTGAGCTTGCTTTAGATAAATATGGCACCATGAAGCTTGAGGATGTGATTAAACCTTCAATCGAACTTGCTAAAAACGGAATTCGAATTAATTCTGACTTGGCCGATTCACTTGATGGGCTTAAACGCCGAATTTCTCAATGGCCTAGCTCTGCTGAGATTTTTTATAAAAAGAATGGTGACAGCTTTTCAGTTAATGACACCCTCATTCAGACAGATTTAGCTCACTCTCTTTCATTAATCGCTCAACATGGAAGTAAAGGGTTTTATCAAGGAGAAACCGCAGAGAAAATTGTTTCAGCGATTAACAGCGCTGGCGGAATTATGACCCTAGACGACTTAAAAAATTACTCCGTCGTTGAACGTGAGCCAGTTCGTGGAAGTTATCGCGGTTATGAAGTCGTTTCTATGCCACCTCCTTCCTCAGGCGGAATTCATATTATTGAAATGCTCAATGTACTTGAAAACTACCCGATTCAAAAACTTGGCCATAATACTGCTCAAACTTTGCACCTTATGACTGAAACGATGAAGCATGCTTACGCCGATAGAAGTGAATATTTGGGTGATCCAGACTTTAACCCTGTGCCAGTGGACGAGCTAACAAGCCAAAAGTATGCTGATAGTATTGCTAAAAAAATCGCTTATAACAAAGCAACCCCAAGCGCTGAGATTAAAGCTGGCAATATAGCGCCATACGAAAGTAATCAAACCACTCACTACTCTGTTGTTGATCAATGGGGCAATGCAGTATCTAACACTTATACGCTTAACTTTAGTTATGGTTCAGGTTTAGTGGCTGCAGGGACTGGAATATTGCTTAACAACGAAATGGATGATTTTTCAGCCAAGCCTGGTACTCCAAATGGTTACGGACTCATCGGCGGCGAAGCGAACTCGGTTGAAGGTAATAAACGACCACTCAGTTCTATGAGCCCAACCATTGTAATGAAAAACGGTAAACCCTTTCTTGTCACTGGTAGCCCAGGAGGCTCAAGAATCATCACCACCACATTGCAATTGATAATGAATGTAGTAGATCACCAGTTGAACGTCGCAGAAGCCACAGCTGCGCCAAGAATTCATCATCAATGGTTACCTGACTACATCGGCGTAGAAACGAGTTTAAACAATGACACAATTACATTGCTGGAATCTAAAGGTCATAAAGTGAAAACCTCTAGTGCAATGGGCAGCACTCAGTCGATATTGATTAATGAACACGGTATATATGGATCATCCGATCCAAGACGCGCTGGTTCAGAATCTTTAGGGCATTAAACCTATCCCAAAGTGACTAATTTACTCAAATATATTTAACATGGATGTTAAATATATTCTTCAGCGATAAATTAATCTTATAAATTAACATGATACAAGCCCAAAAAGTTCCCTTCCCCTTCATCATTCATACAAATGATTATTATTTTTAGCAGTGAACTCACTGGTTGACAGTGATATAAAACTCAACTCTTAATATCTCATCTAAAGTTATCTAACTAATTGCCGATATTGTTATCACAGGAACATACCTGTTACATAATATTTAATTAAAATACCGGAGCACAACATCAGGTTAATTTGTTGTTACCAAAACCTGTAGCCGACAAATATATGACGGTGACATTTATTTGACCCAGTTTAATAAATAAGAATATTAAAGAGTAAGAACTCTCTCTTAAAAGAGTGATAATTATTTCTTAAAAATAATCTTATGTTAAACACCGCTCACAAGCCGCTGATAACAGTACAATTATCTAACTGATGCGCAAAAACTTAACAAAACACCAAAATTAGCTATATTTTTAGCATAAAATTCATATTAGTATATGCGAAATTTACACTAGCCAAATCAATTTGGCATAAATTATACACAGCAGGATCTTTTTAGATGAAGTTAAACAGCTTAAAAATAAAGCATAGGATTGCTTTATTAACAGTCGTTGCAATTTCTTCGTTTGTTATATCTCTATTTATTAACAATCAAAGCGTGCAACAAAATGCTGAACGATTAAATGGACTTCAATCACAACTATATCCAGTATTAAATTTAGCCACGATTAATAAAGGGCTACTTTTACAACTTGATCAAAATATTCAATCAGCAGTGACAACGGGTGAAGAAGATAATTTGATCACTGCTGATAACATGGTCAAAGAAATAAATAATAATTTAAACTCTGTTAAATCTTTAATGCCGTCAGAGAATAATGATGCATCTCAAATGCAAAGAGATCTCTCTATTTATCATGACAATGCCAAACTGCTAGTTGCAGAGTTTCTAAAAGATGACGTTGACTTTAATAATATAAAACGTCAAGCAGCTGATAACGCTAAGCGTTATCAGCAACTCATTGATGTTTTTGATAAAAAACAAGCAGATTATTCAACGTCATTCGAAGACAGTATCCAAACAACGCTTGAAAGCTCAGATAGCGCAGCAAACTTAATGCTGACTATTGGCGTAGTCGTCGCGATATTTCTTATTGTTGTGGGCTATTTAGTTAACCACTCGATTATCGTTACCATCCAAAACGTAACGGATTCTTTAAGAAATATCTCTGAAGGTGAAGGTGATCTTCGCTCGAGAATCGAATATCAAGGTAAAGATGAAATCGCCATCTTAGTGCATTGGTTCAACCAGTTCGTTTCTAAACTACAGGTTTCAATCGCTGATACTAAACAAACAACTGAAAGTTTAAGTTCTGTTTCCCAAACTCTTCTTGAGAGTTGTAAAAATAGTGAAGTGACTGTTCAGCATCAAAATGAATCTGTTGAGCAAATTTCTCATGCTATGCGAGAAATGTTTGTCAGTGTCGCACATATTGCCGAATATGCCGCGAATGCAGCCTCAGAGGCAGACAATGCAAATCACGATGCACAACAAGGACAAGAAGTCGTCGCTCAAGCCATTACCACGATTAATAAACTTGCAGAAGAAGTACAAACTACTGCGGTTGTTGTTAATCAGTTAGAAGCATTCACCAGTAACGTAAATGACATTCTTGACACCATTCGTGGTATTGCAGATCAAACTAATTTACTTGCATTAAACGCAGCCATTGAAGCCGCACGTGCAGGTGAACAAGGACGAGGCTTTGCCGTTGTTGCTGATGAAGTAAGAACACTTGCCTCTCGCACGCAAGCGTCAACTCAAGAAATTCAACAAGTATTGCAAGAGCTACGCTCAACATCGACTCAAGCAGTCGACGCAATGCAACGTGGAATCGAAACCGCTGAAGAAGGTGTTAAAACCACTTCACTAGCAGGAGATGCATTAATCAATATCACTAGCAAAGTGAGCGCTATTACGGTTGTAAACGATCAAATTGCTGCAGCCACTGAAGAACAACACAATACTTCAGAGCTTATTCAGCAATACATTGCTGATATTGAAACCAATGCCGCTAAAGTAAAAATGACCACGGATGAAATGGGCGGGATCAGTTATGACATTGAAGGGGTTAGCCAACAACTTCAAAATATAACAGGTCAATTTAAAGTCTAACAAAAATAAGACCTTAAAATAAATAAGGTCATGAAACACTACATATCCTTGGGATAAGATGAACAGGAGTTACACCATGAAATTCAACTTGAAAGCGCTACCTTTAGCTATTTCAGTAGCGATGCTTCCAGCTTACGCAGCTGCCGAAGAAACAAGTGATGAAAAAATTGCCAAACTTGAGCAACAAGTTCAGTCGCTGCAAGCTGCTCAAACTGAAAGTTTAACTGAACGTTTTAGCTTTAATGGCTTTATGACTGGCGCTTATATCAGCTCAGATAACAATACTGGTTATGCAGGTGCAACGACTTCTGCAAACTTTGATGACGGTAGCAAGTTTGGTCTTCAAGGAACATTTGCCATTACCGATCAGACACAAGCTGTAATGCAGTTAATGATGAAAGGCAGCAATGATTGGGAAGTAGAAGCTGAGTGGGCTTATATCTCACACCGTTTTGAAAACGGCCTTCAGGCTCGCGCTGGTAAACTTCGTGTTCCTTTATTCATGTACTCTGATTACCTTGATGTAGGCTATGCACAACCGTTCGTGCGTCCACCTTCTGAAGTTTATGATGCGGTTCCTTTCACCTCTTACACTGGTGGTGATGCAAGTTACGATATTGAATTTGATGACTCAACCCTAACAATCCAAGCTTTTGGCGGTCAGTCAGAAGACTCAGGAATTGATATCGGAAATATTTTCGGCGCAAATGTTAACTGGACTGATTTAACATGGACTTTGCGTGCGGTATACGGCCAAGCCACTCTTGATGGCACAGTAACACGTCAAACGTCAGTAGACGGCGGTATTGACCCATCAACAGGTTTACCAATTTCAATTGATGTAACTGTTGATATCTTGGATATCAATGATGCAACTGGCACATTCGTTGGCTTAGGTGGCAGTTATGACAATGGCTCTTTCTTAGCGATTGCAGAATGGACTCGTATCGAAACGGATGAAGAGTACCCAGATTCAGACGCAGGTTATGTAACTTTAGGTTACCGTATCAATGCGTTTACTCCTTATGTAACTGCTTCTTACTACGAAACAAAAGATAATGATGTGCGTACGAACCCTGTTCATGCAGCAATCTTTAACGGTGAACGTACTGCTTATAGTGCAGGTGTTCGTTGGGATGCTATGGATAACTTAGCCCTTAAGTTTGACGTAACACACGCAACTGACTTTGGTGACACTTCTGGTGGTTTCGATACCAACATCAGTCAAGAATTTGATGACACTACAGTGTATACCGTTCAATTCGACGTCGTATTTTAAGGAGCGATAAAATGAAAAAAGTATTATCTATTTTAGCGCTTAGCGTTTGTTCAATGATGACTGCGCAAGCTGCGGTTGTTGTTATCGGAGCACCAGGTGCGGCAGATATTTCAGCTTCTGATGCTAAAAAACTTTTCTTAGGAAAAGGTTCAAAATCGGCTGTTGTTTACGAACTATCTGAAGGCAATGCTACTCGCTCTGAGTTTCATAGCACTGTTACCGGCAAGTCAGACTCACAGCTAAAAGCATTTTGGTCTAAGCAAGTATTTACTGGCAAAGGTAACCCACCAGCAACAGTATCAAGTGCATCGGCGATGAAATCTGCTGTAGCCTCAAACCCTAAAGCAATTGGTTATATTGATGAAGCCGATGTAGATGCGAGTGTTAAAGTAATTTTAAAGCCATAATTTCAGTTGGTTAGCTTTATAAGCTATTTCATTTCTTCATCCTTCCATTGAAATAGCTTAAAGGGATCTGATGTTAAATCAGGTCCCTTTATTTTTTGTTACAAACTAAAACAAGTTTTTGACTTTAAATAAGTAAAATAATCACAAATCGCCCTCTAAAAATGATATATAAAATGCTCAAATTGAAAATATAGAAGCTTAAAGCCAAAATTCGCTCAAAAGCTCACTTTTAAACCATTCTTATGCAAACAGGGAATAAAATATGAAGGGATTAACCCTCAAGCCGCTTGTTTCAGCCATGGCGCTGACGTTAATGTTAAGTGCATGTGCTAACGACAGCGCTCAAACGACGACCACAACAACTCAAGCACCTAATGTTGTCGCTAACAATATTATCGAACAAAATGCCAATAACCCTTTCTTTAAGCCATATGGCACTTTTATGGAAATCCCTGATTTCGATAAAATTAAAGATGAACACTATTTACCAGGGTTCAAGGCGGGTATTGCAGCTCAACAAGCTGAAATAGCTGCTATCGTTGCTAATCCAGAAGCCCCCACTTTTGAGAACACTATTGAAGCGATGGAATTCTCAGGTGCCTTACTGACCAAGGTTGCCAGTGTTTTCTACAATTTAACCGGTGCACATACTAATCCTGCGATTCAACAAATTTCAAAAGAAGTGTCACCAATGTTGTCATCAGCTCGAGATGACATTTCACTTAATGAAGATTTATTCAAGCGAGTTAAAGCTGTTTACTTACAAAAAGATAGCTTGAACCTGTCTACATCTAAGGCAAAACTACTTGAAGACACCTATAAAAGCTTCACTCGTGGCGGCGCTAACTTATCTGCTGCAGATAAAGACACTTTGCGTGCTTTAAATGAGCAAATTGGCAAACTTAACCTTGAATTTGGCGATAACTTATTAGCTGAAACCAATGCCTTTGAATTAGTTATCGACAATGAAGCTAATTTAGCTGGCCTGCCGCAAGATGTTATAGATACAGCAGCTGCGACAGCAACTAAACGTGGTCATGATGGCAAGTGGGTATTTACCACGCAGCGCCCATCTATTACGCCTTTTTTAACTTACGCCGAAAACCGTGATTTACGTGAAGTTATTTTTAAAGGTTATATTGAGCGAGCGAACAACGATAACGCCAACGATAATAAGAAAATTCTTGCCAAAATCGCCTCTCTACGTGCAGAAAAAGCAGAATTAATGGGTTACAAAACCCATGCTCATTTTGTCCTTGAAGAGCGCACAGCAAAAACACCTGAAAATGTGTATGGTCTTCTCGATAAAGTATGGCCAGCAGCACTTGCACAAGCCAATGCTGAAGTAAAAGACATGCAAGCATTAATCGATAGCCAAGGTGGCGACTTTAAACTTGAGGCTTGGGATTGGTGGTATTATTCAGATCAGATCCGTGTTGCTAAATACAGCTTTAATGAGCAACAAACACGCCCTTACTTTTCATTAGAAGCAACTTTAGATGGTGTTTTCTATACTGCTAATCGTTTATTCGGTATCACAGTAAAAGAACGTACTGATTTACCTAAATATCATGAAGATGTTAGAACATGGGAAGTTTACGACAAAGATGGTTCTTTCTTAGCAGTATTTATGGGTGATTATTACGTTCGTGACAGTAAACGTGGCGGCGCATGGATGAATTCATACCGTAAGCAATACAATATGAATGGCATTGATTCTAAGCCTATTATTGTTAACGTTTTAAACTACCCTCAACCAACTGGTGACGAGCCTTCATTACTCACATTCGATGAAGCTAGTACCCTATTCCATGAGTTTGGTCATGCCCTTCACGGTATTTTGTCTGACGTAGAATATGCATCGCAAGCAGGTACTGCTGTACCACGCGATTATGTTGAGTTCCCATCACAGGTAATGGAAAACTGGATGACGCAACCTGAAGTGTTAGCTCAATTCGCTAAGCATTACAAAACAGGCGAAGTCATCCCGCAGGAGCTAGTTGAAAAGATTCAAGCTGCAAGTAAATTTAACCAAGGCTTTGCTACGGTTGAATACATGGCGGCAACCAAGTTAGATTTAGATTGGCATACACTGACAGACAACACTGTCCATGATGCTGCTAAATTCGAAGCTGACTCTTTAGCGAATATGGGGTTAATTAAAGAAATTGCTCCTCGTTACCGCAGCACTTACTTCTCGCACATTTTCGCAGGTGGATACTCTGCTGGTTACTATAGTTATTTATGGTCTGATATCTTAGGCGCTGATGCATTTGAAGCGTTTAAAGAAAACGGCATATTTGACCCAGCCACAGCGCAAGCATTTAGAGACAATATTTTATCTAAAGGTGGTAGCGCCGATCCTATGGATCTGTATCGTCAATTCCGCGGTAAAGATGCGGGTATTGAGCCACTACTTAGAAGTCGTGGTTTATTAGAAGATAAGTAACAATCTTCCGTTCAATAAGGCGCTTCGGCGCCTTTTTTATTTTATAAATTTGTTTTTTAAAAACTTAAGTGATTCATTACAGAACTCATCCAGCTGTCTAATGAAATCCAAGCCGAATTATACAAAGTCGCTCTTATGTTAAGTTGATGATCTAAGATAAAAATAATGAATTAGTCGCAACACTGTCATGTAATTTCTATATTATTCGTGCCGATTTATATGTACCAAACATAATTACAATATGGAGCAAACTAAAAAGCTCTGTGGTCAGGAAAAACAACCAATATGTTAAACAACAACTTTCTCGCAATCCTAATTGCAAGTGCTTTAGGTCTTACAGCATGTGGCGTAGCCGATGAAACAACCCAAACGATAGAAGTTAATTTGCGCATTATGGAAACCAGTGACATTCATGCCAATATCATGGACTTTAACTATTACACTGGTCAAATAGATAAAACCATTGGTTTAGCGCGAACAGCTGCACTGATCCATCAAGCTCGTGCTGAGACGTCTAACAGTGTACTGGTTGATAATGGCGACTTACTTCAGGGAAGCCCTATGGGGGACTATATCGCCCATGAGTTTGAATCAAAAAACCAACTCACAGGTACCCATCCAGCGTATAAAGCGATGAATACGCTTGATTATGCGGTTGGCAACATTGGTAACCATGAGTTTAACTATGGTTTAGACTATCTTGATCAAGCAACATCAAAAGCAAACTTCCCTTACATCAGTGCCAATGTTTATTGTGAAGTCGATAATTGTTTCAGAGACATCAAAGCTGGTGAACCTTTATTTGACCCTTACTTCATTAGCAAACAAACAGTTGTTGATAACGAAGGTAAATCTCACCCTCTTAATATTGGTTATATCGGCTTTGTACCACCTCAAATTAAGATTTGGGACAAACAAAACCTTGAGGGTAAAGTGATTGCTCGTGGCATTGTCGAATCTGCACAACGTTATGTGCCTAAAATGAAAGCTGCTGGCGCAGATATTATTATTGCAATCCCTCACTCAGGTATTGGCTCGTCAGAAAACCCTGGTGATGTAAATGCTGAAAATGCAACTTGGGCGTTAACCACTGTTGATGGTATTGATTCCATCATGTTTGGCCATAGCCATTCGGTCTTTCCAAGCGAGCAATTTGCCAATGTCCCTCAAGTCGATATAGCAAAAGGTACCATTAATGGTGTGGCTGCCGTTATGCCAGGCCGTTGGGGTGATAATTTAGGTATTATTGATTTAACTTTACACAATGCAGATGGCAAGTGGACCGTCACTGATAGTTTGTCACACGCTCGACCTATTTTTGTTAAAGCATCAGACAAACATGAAGGTTTCTCTGTAGAGGCTGATGCAACTATCCATGACAAAATTGAAAAAGACCATCAAGCAACTCTTGATTATGTCAACGCGCCGATTGGCAAGTCATCAGCTGATATATATAGCTTTTTATCATTAGTGCAGGACGACCCTACAGTTCAAATCGTGGCTAATGCCCAAATTGAAGCTGTTACAAAAGCTGCAGCAAAAATACCAGCACTTAAGGGGATTCCCGTTTTATCTGCTGCTGCGCCATTTAAAGCAGGTGGACGGCACAGTACCACCTCTGATGCTGACAGTTATGTTCAGGTTGCTGCGGGTGAACTCACATACAAAAATGCTGCTGATCTCTACCTATACCCCAACACAATGGTGGCACTAAAGGTAACAGGTAACGAGGTGAAAGACTGGCTTGAATGCAGCGCCAATCAATTTAATCAAATTGATCCAAATACAGCGAGCCCCCAATACTTAATTAACTGGACTACACATCGTACCTATAATTTCGATGCTATTGATGGTGTAAGCTATGAAATTGATGTCACCCAACCAACAAAATTTGATGGAAACTGTGCGCTGGTCAACGCTGATGCAAACCGAATTGTTGATTTACGCTTTACGGAAGCTGATGGCACTATCGTTACAGGTAAAGCCTTTAGCGAAAAAGAATTTATCATCGCCACTAATAACTTCCGCGCATTTGGCGGCAAGTTTGCGGGTACCGGTGCACAATTTGTAGTGATGGAACTCCCCGATACTAATCGAGAAGCATTGGCTAAATTCATTACTGATAAGTCACTTGAAGATGGACAAGTTGATCCTAGTGCCAACAACAACTGGTCTTTTAAGACAATAGACTCAAGCACAAAACTTGATATCCGTTTTGAAACTCAAGACAGTGACATCGCAGATAAGTTTGTAGAGCAATATCAAGTTCGACCAATGACCAAACGTAAAGACGTAACAGATGAATTTGGCTTTGCAATTTACAATATCAATTTACAATAACTGTAAATTCGTTTTAGTCGTCTAAAGCGATAAATGCACAAAAGGCGCTTAATGCGCCTTTTTTATTGCTTATATGATTAATAAACAAACTTACTCATCAATTTCGAATAGTCTCGCCATAGTCTTTATATGATTTAAAGGCACTTGATGGCGATTTCTTTTACCGCATAACTCTTGATGCTGACTGTCTTTTGGATTTCCTATTAGCACAACTCTGACTTGATAACCTAAAGCCTTGGCCGCCGCCTCATACGCCATATACTCCCATTTCGCCACATTGGTGTTATCACATATGACTGTAGGCTCACTATTGGCCATAGCATTGATAAAAGCGGTTAAATTAGCTTGATGGTACTGGCCTAATAATTTGGGATTAAATTGATACTTACCATTGTTTTCAAAAAAGCTGTCAGTTGAAAAATAACCGTACTGTTTAATATGTACAGCATTTTCTACGCCCTGTTGCTTAAGATATGTATCAACCCAGTGAGATTTTCCACTACCAGGTAAACCTCGCATAATAATCGCAAGCTTGCCTTGCTTTAGGTCCATAAAAAGATCTCATCTGAATTGAAGCTAAAACACATTAGGCTGATAATGCACTGGCCAGTTGTTCATTAAAAGACTGATTCCCAACTGTTTCACCGGCTAATATTGTATCAACCAATTGTGGCACAATATCACCTGCTTTACCCGTTAAGTGATATTGGAACTGGCTATGCCTATCAGCTTCAACTAAATTGACTTCTACTGTTTGAGCACCATGGTGATTGGCACTATCAACAAAACCCGCAGCTGGGTATACCGTTCCAGAAGTACCAATAGCAATAAATAAATCACAATTATCTAGTGCATCATGAATTCTGTCCATACCAAACGGCATTTCGCCAAACCAGACAATATGCGGACGCAAGCGTTTAGCAGGGATACAGCAAGTGCAGCAATTATCTTCACCGAAAGGTTCCCGCAATACGAATGTTTGTAATGACTGTGGGCATCGCCCTTTCGACAGTTCACCGTGCATATGCAATAAACGTCTTGAACCTGCACGTTCATGTAAGTCGTCGACATTTTGAGTAATGACCAATAATTTACCCTTAAATTCTGCTTCTAACTTGGCTAGGGCATCGTGAGCGGGATTAGGATGAACTTCACCACTGTGAAGATTTTCCCAACGACAGTTATAAAACCGTTCGACTAAATCTATATCTCTAGCGTAACCTTCTGGTGTCGCGACATCTTCAATATGATGCTGTTCCCATAACCCATCTTGATCGCGAAAGGTCTTAATGCCAGACTCAGCTGAAATACCTGCGCCAGTTAAGACAACAATCTGCTGATACATACTGATTTCCTTATTTTTATTATACTAAGCCAGAAGTCGATACCATATCATCAAGCAACTAGCTCCGTCTTTAGCTTCTCAAAGCCAGATGAGCAACTCTATGACTTATAGTGATATAAATACCAAATACACTCAATAATCCCTTAGTATAAGTAAGACTATTGCACAATAATTAACTTATCAGCTTGTTTTATTGAAATGTTGAAAGAAAATTCACCGATATATGTCGATTAAGCATCATGAAAGGTTCCAGTTTGGTATTACACCACATATAATGATCTTAACTATCCACGGACGAACCGTTAAGGTTCTGCAATCAAGAGATTAGCAATGACAGATGGAAATCAAGCACTCAAAAAAGCAGGATTAAAAATTACTCTGCCTCGAGTCAAAATTCTAGAATTAATGCAAGCCCCTGAAAACCAACATATCAGCGCTGAAGATTTATACAAAAAACTGCTAGATGTTGGAGAAGAAATTGGCTTAGCGACTGTCTACCGTGTATTAAACCAATTCGATGATGCTGGAATTTTGAATCGCCACCACTTTGAAAGCGGTAAAGCGGTATTTGAAATGTCGACTCAAAAACATCATGACCATCTTGTTTGTTTAACCTGCGATAAGGTTATCGAGTTCTCAGATGAAGTTATCGAGCGTCGTCAAGATGAGATTGCAATGCGCCATAACATTAAGCTTACTCACCACAGCTTATATTTATACGGCCACTGCACAAACGACGAATGTGATCACGCTGACGAGTAACCTGTCCGTTGAACTGATCAATTAGATATTAAAAAACCAGCAAATTTGCTGGTTTTTTTGTTTTACATGAATAAGAACACCTTAAAAGCGGCCATTCACTCCAATGCTATAAGAAAAGCCATCAATGTCAGAATCTAATACTTTGCCTGCGGTAAACACGGCTGCAATATTATCTGAGATTGGTAAGTAATAATCCGTGCTCAACAGCCAGTTGTCATTACCACTTTCATCAAAATCATAAAAGTAGCTAGCCCCAACAGACCAAGAGTTTGTGACGTACCAATCTGCATCAACTAAAGCAGTAGAGTTACTATCACTATAAGAGTCAGCTAAGATTAATTCAG
Organism: Shewanella sp. TC10; assembly: GCF_009663145.1. Taxonomy (GTDB): domain Bacteria; phylum Pseudomonadota; class Gammaproteobacteria; order Enterobacterales; family Shewanellaceae; genus Shewanella. Next base: position 3,775 of record NZ_VKHR01000063.1, on the reverse strand, counting down.
GCATATCAAAAATGCTATCAATAGTATAATCACTATAAGTATATCTACCGCTCAAAAATAGTCCTTCAGTCCAATCAAATTGAATGAAAGTATCTGCACCTAAAGTAATATTATCTTGCTCAGTATCAGACTTTCTCAACCCTCCTGAGTCACTGATATCATAGCCACCAGAACTACGAACATACTCTACATAAAAAGAGCTTGATGAATTGAAGTAGTAACCTAACGTAACTCCATAACTGTCATTCTCATAACTAGTATCAGCTTCAAAATTAGCGTATTGCGCTTTTAGAAACCAATTTGAATCAAATACATATTCTCCAGAAATATCATATTGATCAAAGTCGTTTCCTAACCCTGAATAAACACCACCTATATTTGACGTTTGCGCTAAGTAACCCGATAAAAGGTATGGTTTATTAGTGTCATTGATTGGTGAGAAATAATATCGATAGTCAATCTTAAATGTGCCATCTGAACTAGACTCTGTTTGATCGTAATAGGTAACACTAGCATCATGTTGATAGTCATCGGCAATAGCAGCAGTCGATAATACAGAAAGCGAGGTGAGTATGGTGAAATATAAACCTTTTTGGATCATGTTCATTCCTTGTAAAAATACAAGAAAGAGCCACAAAAGATAACATCCTTATCCTTAGCTTTATTTCGCATTATTGCGAAAGACTCTTTCCTTAGAGATTTTGAATCATTTGTATAACTAAAAAGATAGAAATATGAGTGACTATCTTTATTTTGAATGTTCTAAATTAACTAAATATTATATAAATATCAATACAATAAATTACAGCCTTCTTTGGTACACATTCACTTTATGGCCTTTGTATTCATTTTGCTCAAATAACACCATTCCATTGTTAACGGCGACTTTTTCAGAGCCTACATTCCCATACAAAATTAGCGCTATCACCTCATCTATGTTGAACATTGGCTTAAGTGTATCCATTACTGCCTTTGCTGCTTCTGTACCAATTCCCTGCCCCCAATACTCAGGAAGGTAGCGATAGCCAAGTTCAACTTTGTCGTATTCGGGAATGTATTTAGGGCCACAAAAGCCGATCACTTTTTTGTCAGCTTTGTGGAATACTGCCCAGCGCCCAAAACCTTTATCGTTATAATCAGCCTGTATTACCTCTTTAAATACCTGTTTTGCTTCTATTAGGCTCTTTAACGGCAACTGTGGGATGTAAGTAAGCACATCAGGATTACTATTCATCAATAAAATAGCTTCTATGTCGTGCTGATTAAATGGACGAATGAGTAAACGGTCTGTTTCAGCAATAACTGCTGGGATCACGGGGGTTATATGAGACACGATTATCCTTAATCTTTATTATTCTGACATTAAATGGAGCTAATGACATGTTTAACGGTAATAAACTAACCTTATCAAGATGTGTCGATTTAGCAATAACCACATAATAAAATGAATAATATTTCATCATTAACAGTTGATAGCCAATAAAAAAGGCGCCGAAGCGCCTTTTATGTTACTCGCTAGTATTTACCAGCCAGTTTTAGTACGTAAAGCTTTACCGATGTCAGCTAATGAACGAACTGTGCTTACGCCAGCCGCTTCTAATGCTGCAAATTTATCTTCAGCAGTACCTTTACCGCCAGCGATAATTGCGCCAGCATGGCCCATACGTTTACCTTCTGGTGCAGTAACACCAGCAATGTAAGATACTACAGGTTTAGTTACATTAGCTTTGATGTATTCAGCTGCTTCTTCTTCAGCAGTACCACCAATTTCACCAATCATTACGATTGCTTCAGTTTGTGGATCGTTTTGGAACATTTCCAATACGTCGATGAAGTTAGTACCTGGAATTGGGTCACCACCGATACCTACACAAGTAGATTGGCCGAAACCTTCATCGGTAGTTTGCTTAACCGCTTCGTACGTTAATGTACCAGAACGAGAAACAATACCTACTTTACCAGGCTTGTGGATGTGACCAGGCATGATACCAATCTTACTTTCACCAGGAGTGATAACACCTGGACAGTTAGGACCGATCATGCGAACGCCAGTTTCTTCAAGCTTAACTTTAACTTGAAGCATATCTAACGTAGGGATGCCTTCAGTAATACAAACGATTAGCTCAATGCCACCGTCGATTGCTTCAAAGATAGCATCTTTACAAAAAGGAGCTGGTACATAGATAACAGAAGCAGTAGCGCCTGTTTCAGCAACAGCATCTTTAACAGTGTTAAATACAGGAAGGTCTAAATGAACTTGACCGCCTTTACCTGGAGAAACACCACCAACCATTTTTGTACCGTAAGCAATTGCTTGCTCAGAGTGGAAAGTACCTTGGCCGCCAGTGAAACCTTGACAGATAACTTTAGTATCTTTGTTAATTAATACGGACATTATTTGCCCTCCGCAGCAGCAACAACTTTCTCAGCAGCATCAGTTAATGATACAGCTGCGATGATATCAAGATCTGAGCTAGCAAGAACTTCACGACCTAATTCAGCGTTAGTACCTTCAAGACGAACAACAACTGGTACTTCAACGCCCACTTCTTTAACAGCGCCGATAATACCTTCTGCGATCATGTCACAACGAACGATACCACCAAAGATGTTAACAAGAACGGCTTTAACATTTGAATCAGAAAGGATGATTTTGAATGCTTCTGCAACACGTTCTTTAGTTGCTCCGCCGCCAACGTCTAAGAAGTTAGCTGGCTTGCCGCCATGTAGGTTTACGATGTCCATAGTACCCATTGCTAGGCCTGCACCGTTAACCATACAACCAACATTTCCGTCTAGTGCAACGTAGTTAAGTTCAAACTTAGCTGCGTGTGCTTCACGAGCATCATCTTGTGATGGATCGTGCATTTCACGGATTTTTGGCTGACGGAATAAAGCGTTACCATCGATACCAATTTTGCCATCAAGACAGTGAATGTTGCCTTCGTCAGTGATAACAAGTGGGTTGATTTCAAGTAAAGCGAAATCATGATCTTCAAACATTTTTGCAAGACCCATGAACACTTTAGTGAACTGCTTCATTTGAGTTGGGTTTAAACCTAACTTGAAGCCAAGATCACGTGCTTGGTATGGCTGAGGACCAGCTAATGGATCGATGATTGCTTTGTGAATCAACTCTGGAGTTTCTTCAGCAACAGTTTCAATCTCAACACCACCTTCAGTTGATGCCATAAATACAACACGACGTGTTGCACGGTCAACAACTGCACCAAGGTATAATTCGTTTGCGATATCAGTACAGCTTTCAACTAAGATTTTAGCAACCGGCTGACCTTTTTCGTCAGTTTGGTAAGTCACTAAGTTCTTACCTAACCAGTTTTCAGCAAATGCTCTGATTTCTTCTTTATCGCCGGTAACTTTAACGCCACCTGCTTTACCACGGCCGCCAGCGTGTACTTGACACTTAACAACCCACATATTACCGCCAATGTGACCAGCAGCTTCTACCGCTTCTTGGGCTGTATCGCAAGCGAAGCCTTCAGAAACTGGTAAACCATATTCGGCAAATAAGGATTTTGCCTGATACTCATGCAAATTCATGATGATCTATCCATATACTTCTTAAAAAATCCTACTGGCTCGTTTGAGCCAGCTACGAGGGTACTGTCTAGTTGACTCTTAAAGGTCAAGCAATAGACGTGTTGGGTCTTCAAGGAAGTCTTTAATAGCAACCAAGAATCCAACTGACTCACGGCCATCAACAATACGATGGTCGTAAGATAGTGCTAGGTACATCATAGGTTGAATAWCAASM
>NZ_VKHR01000108.1 GCF_009663145.1 Shewanella sp. TC10 | reverse complement strand
GGTTAGCTACTAGAAACTGGCTGATTTTCTGAACAACTAAGCAGTATTCAATAATTTGTAACCACTAGCACTTACCGCCACAATCTWTACCCGTAAAACGGGTAAAGATTGTGGCGGTAAGTGCTAGTGGTTACAAATTATTGAATACTGCTTAGTTGTTCAGAAAATCAGCCAGTTTCTAGTAGCTAACCATTTCTCATGCCTACTAGTCGGCCAAAGAAATGAGATAAGCCCACAGTATTACGAATTCTTTCTGCCCACATGGCCCCGAGCACAAAACCGACAAGCGCCATCATAGGCACGGTGAATTCTCCCATTTGCCCTTCACTACTAACCACAAGCAGTAAGCCAAGAATAGTAAAAAACAGAGTTGGAGACATGGCAACAGAAAGCCATAACAGCAAGTGAACGAATTGAGCGACAAACTTCATTATAATCCCTTAATTGAGTGTTAATCCTTTAATATTTATACGTTATTTTATTTTCCAGATCTAGGTCCTGTTCATTCAGTAAGCAACAGTTCTTGAAAATCTCATTGAATCAGCTGGTTATTAATATTTCAAATAACCAGCTGTAATGAAAACCCTTTCAGATATCCCGTTAACTAACTTCCTTTGATCGGCTCATTAATAGCAGGCTCATTCACAAAGGGAACTGGCGCGAAACTGTCACCAAAGTCCTTATCAAATTCTGCTTCGTCCACTTTAACCCCTTTTATACGTTCAACGACCATGTAGTTTACTGGCACCATAATCAGGGTAATGAAAGTCGCGAAAATAATACCAAAGCCAAGCGATATCGCCATTGGGATTAAGAACTGTGCTTGGGTTGATTGCTCTAACAGTAGCGGCATTAAGCCAATAAAGGTAGTTAAACTCGTTAGCATAACGGGTCTAAAGCGCTTAGCTCCTGCGGTGAGTACTGCTTCCACAAGCTCGACACCTTCTGCACGTTTTTTGTTAATAAAATCAACCAATACTAGCGAGTCATTCACTACAACACCCACCAGAGCCAACATCCCCAAAATACTGAAAATAGTTAATGCTGAGCCCATAATCCAGTGCCCTATCACTGCACCGATTAAACCAAAGGGGATCACACTCATGACGATAAACGGCTGCACATAAGACTTAAACGGAATCGCCAGTAAGCTATAGATCATGAAGCACACGAATACTAAGCCCCATTGAAGCGAACCAAAGCTTTCACTTTGCTCTCTCGCTTCACCTTCAAGTGAATGGCGCACACCTGGGTATTGCGCGACTAATCCATCAAGATAGGTTTTAAGATCCGCTTGCAGCACAGTCATATTGGTGTTGTCTTTATCCACATCAGCAGTGACATTAAGCACTCGATATCTATCGATACGTTTAATACTTGATGGGCTTTTACCTGAGGTCATTTTAGCCACATGGCCAAGTGGTACTTGCGCACCTTGACTGGTAGTGATTAACACTTTCTCTAAGTCCGCCAAGGATTGACGCTCATTAAGCGGCAAGCGCACCATAACCCGTATATCATCACGGCCACGTTGAATACGCTGCACTTGCGAGCCAAAGTAGAAGCTACGTATTTGGTTGGTCACCTCTTCACGAGTAAAGCCTAAAGCCTTGCCTTGTTCTGTTAACTCAATCAGCAGTTCTTCTTTACCGTTAGACAAGCTATCGGAAATATCAAACACTGTTGGATAAGTGGTTAAATGCCCTTTTACTTGGTCTGCAATTTCTCGCAATGTATCCAGCGAATTAGCACTTAGCTGCACATCAATAGGATCTGAACTTCGACCAATTTCAGCACGATAAGTCACCGACTCTGCACCAGGAATATCCCCGACCATACGACGCCATTCAGCTAATAGTTGCCCAGAGGTAATGTCCGACTCACGCTTTTCTGGTGGGGTGATCTCAAAGCGAACACCACCAGCATTTGATGTGCCACCACGGCCACCCGTTGTTGCCAAAATATTTAAGATGATGCTTTCATTGGTTGCTTCATCAATATATTTATCCTGCAAAATCTTAGCTTTTGAAGCGATGGAGATAATATGTTGATTGGTCACCTCAAACGGTGTGCCTGCTGGCATTGTTAAACTAAGACGCACCGTTTCGCTAGGAATACGCGGGAAGAAAGTAAACTTGGTCCAGCCCGTCATGATCAGTGCAATAATAATGATCAGCATTCCAGTAAACAGGCTTAAGGTCGCTGCTTTATTCTTTAATGCGATACGCAAAAATGGCTGATAAAACTTGATAATGGCTCGCTCGAAACCATCAGCAAAGTTTTGCTGGAACTTTTCAAATCGGTTCTGTTTTTGGTTCTCGTGGCGCAGTTTAATGTGCTTAAGATGCGCAGGTAAGACAAATTTAGACTCGATCAACGAAAACAGCAGTACAGGAATTACAACGATAGCAATTTGGGCAAAAATAGCCCCGCGGTTGCCCTCAATAAACAACATCGGTAAAAAGGCGGTGACCGTGGTCAAAATACCAAAGGTCACTGGCGCAGCCACTTCTTTTGCGCCATTAATCGCAGCCATTTCACCGTTAGGCGCGGTTTTTAAATGACTATAGATATTCTCGCCGGTCACAATGGCGTCATCCACCACAATACCGAGCACCAGAATAAATCCAAATAAACTCATGACATTCAACGAAACATTGAAAAATGGCATGAAGATAAACGCGCCCATAAATGACACTGGAATACCAATAAACACCCAGAAAGCAATCGAAGGCCGTAAAAACAAGGTCAACAATAACAAGACTAAAATGCCGCCTTGCATGGCACTGCCCATTAGCGTTGCAATACGGTTCTTAACGATTTCAGAGTCGTCATCCCAATAGCTTAAGCTGTAACCTTCAGGCAAATTGTCTTGGCGAGAATTGATATAACCTTTCACTTTATCGGCAACATCAATCGCACTTTGCTGACCGATTCGATATACATCGATAAATGCTGCTTGCTCGCCATTAAATCGAGTTCGCACAGGGGTTTCTTCAAAACCATCTATCACATTAGCAATATCACTAAGACGAATAATGGTGCCATCCGATGCAGTTTTAATGGCAATGTTGGCAAATTCATCTTTGTAATACGCTTGGCCCTTTGAGCGCAATAAGATATCGCCGCCCTGAGTTTTCAAGTTACCTGCAGAAATATCGGTACTAGAGGCGTTAATCGCCCTGGCTATTTCGCTTAGAGTAAGTTGATATTGTTGCAGCTTATCTTGTGACACTTCTAGGGTGACTTCGTAATTACGCACACCACTTAAATCTAGCTGGGTGACCCCATCTAAGCGCAGTAATTCATCACGCACCACTTCAGCAAACTCTAAGGTTTCCTKCTCGCTATATTTACCTGTCACCGTAACCGCAATAGGTGGCAAAGCTAGTCCCCAAATAAATCCCCTAACATTACAACTAAAGCTATTAACTTAWCTG
>NZ_VKHR01000050.1 GCF_009663145.1 Shewanella sp. TC10 | reverse complement strand
GAGTCGTATTGAGGCAAATGAAACAGCAAATAATGACTTAGCCAGTATTGCTGTTTCATAACCTTTGTTCTAATTCAAAGTGATATAACGAAGCTATTTTGGCGGAGTTTCTTTCTCTAAGCCCAATTTATTGGCTAAAGGTGCTATTGCGCTACCTTGAATAAAGATAGAGAACAATACAAAAAAGAACACCATATGCACGATATCAATCGCGCCAGGCACACCTGCAGCAGCAGGTATAAGAGCAAACACAATTGGTGTTGCGCCTTTTAACCCGATCATGGATATAAATAACCGTTTTTTCCAGGTCGCTTTTACAAAAGGTAAATAGCACAGTTGCACTGCCAATGGCCTTGCTACAAAAATTAATAACAAGCCAGGGATAATAGACGCCCAAAATACGGTCATTAATGTTTGCGGGAAAATCTGTAGCCCCAATACAATAAACATCAACGCCTGAGCTAACCACGATAGGCTATTAAAGAAGTGCAAGTTAACCTGCTGACCCCGTTTAATCCCATTACCAATTACCACACCAGCAATATAAGAAGCCAATAGAATATTGCCTCCCATTAATTCGGCGCCATAAGTTGCAATGATAAAGCTCGCCAAGACAAACACAGGAATGAGCCCGTATTCAGATAAACTTATTTTACTCAATAAGGTCACTGCAATTTTACCAATCAAAAAGCCTACAACTACCGCGACCAATATCTGAGTGACTAAATCTAAGCTTAACGACGACAGTGATACTGATTGCGTCGATGAAAGCGCCATTTCTGTCAGCACAATCACCATTAACATTGCTACAGGGTCATTGGTTGCTGATTCAAATTCCAAAACCGTATCGGTTTCTTCTTTTAACTTGAGCTTTTTAGATTCCAGAATTGAAAACACTGCCGCGGCATCGGTTGAAGACACAACTGCCGCGAACAATAAACAGGTAATAAAATTAAAATCGAGTAATAAGTAAAGTATTGCGGCAAATATAATCGTAGTAAAAATAACCCCAAACGAGGCTAATACTCCGCCTTCTTTATATGCGACTTTAATTTTTGCTGTAGAAGTGTTTAAGCCCCCCACAAAAACAATCACATTTAAAGCAAGCCCGCCTATCCATGCCGTTTTGTCTAGGTTGTCATAAACAAAGTTAAATTCACCATTACCTAGCGATAACCCTACACCCATGAAGATAAATAGCGACGGAATACCAAGCGTACGAGATGGGTGATGTAATAGAATGCCAATAACAATCAGAATAGACATTCCAATCATGATCATCTCGGTTGTCATAAAGCCACCTTTAGGAGTTGAATAAGTTCATTTTGATATATCGGCTTCAGGAAATATAGCCAAAGTTATAAGGGTAGAGAGTTTTATAACTTAACGGACTGTATAGCTCGACTGTAATAAAACTTTAATAAAATAATTAACTAATATTAGTTTGCGCACAATATAGCACTTTTCTTGCGGTCAAACTTAAAATAGCCTTAAACAACTATTAACACAAAACTATTCTGCCAGTTAAATTCCTACACCAAACAGACAAACAAACAGCTAGGCTGCGCACTACGCAAATTTTGCCTCACTTAAGAAAACCTCATATCTTTTTGCTAAATTATAGTTAATAAACCACAAGTGCCAACATTTAAATAACATAAACAAAACATAACCTTAGATACGTCATATAGAAAAAAAAGCGACCCATTTCACTGTAACTTTACTGTCATATTGATCTGTCTTAATGCACTCGCTTCAAATTACAGCGTTGAAAGAAGCACCCTAACTTCAGATATCCAAGACGGATATTGAAACAAATAATAAGTGGAATTTGTGATGAAAAAAGTGATTGGTTTATTAACTGCTGTTGGCTTGATGACGGCACCTCTTGTTCAAGCTGGTACAGTAACAGTATCTGGTTCAACATCTGTTGCACACGTTATGGAAGTGCTAGCAGAGAACTATCAAAACACTGCTAAAAAGAATGTTGAAGTACAAAGCACTGGCTCTTCTGCTGGTATTCGTGCAGCGAAAGACGGCACCAGCATGATTGGTATGTCTTCTCGTAACGTTAAAGAGAATGAGTTAAACGATACAACAAAAGAAATCGTTATTGCTCGTGACGGTATTGCAGCTGCAGTAAACAAAGCAAACCCAGTTCAAGACTTAACTCAAGAGCAAATTTCAAAAATCTACCGCGGCGAAATCAAAAACTGGAGCGAAGTTGGCGGCGAAGCACGTCCAATCGTTGTTGTAACACGTGAAAACGGTTCTGGTACTCGTGGTGCTTTCGAAGAAATCATGGACTTACAACGTACTGTAAATGGCCACAAAGTAACGGCTATTACTCCTACTGCTCAAGTAGGTAACGGTAACGGTATGATCAAGACTATCGTAGCGAACAACCCATACGCAATTGGTTATATCTCACTAGGTTCAGTTGATGATTCTTTAGTTGCACTAAGTGTAGGCGGTGTTGAAGCGACTGACACAAACATTGCTGCTGGAGAATACCAAATCGCTCGTCCATTCATCGTTTTAGTGAATGACCAGCCACACCCAAATGCACAAAGCTTCATCGACTTCATCATGTCAAATGACGGTCAAAGCATTGTTGCTGAAGAAGGTTACATCCGCGTTCAGTAATTACTGAAGCGATATATTAAGAGGAGCTTATGCTCCTCTTTTGTAGTTTCTATCGAATTTTAAAATGATTAATCATCAGTACGACCTCGAGGCATATGATGAATACAGCAACTAAAGTCCAATCTACAGGACTGCAACTTGCACCAAAAAAAGCCATGGACATCAAAGAAGCTTTCTTTCATGGCCTTTTCCTATGTTGCGCTATGGTTGGCGTACTATCGGTTTCCACCATCGGATGGTTTGTATTTAATGAAGGTTTACCTGCATTTAAAGAAGCAGGTGTTACTGAGTTTGTAACAGGTAAAGAATGGCTGCCACCAGCGTTATATGGCATCTTCCCGATGATTGTAGCCTCAATCATCTCTACTGCTGGCGCCGTTATGATTGGCGTTCCAATTGCAATTCTAACTGCTGTATTCCTCGCAGAAATTGCACCTAAATGGTTAGCAGATCTAGTACGTCCTGCCGTTGAACTATTAGCAGGTATTCCATCTGTTGTTTACGGTTTTTTCGGGTTGGTGATTATTGTCCCAGCTATCGAAACCCTATTTAATATTCCTGCTGGTAACACCCTTTTAGCGGGAATAATTGTATTGGCAATTATGATTTTGCCAACTGTTATTACGATTTCAGAAACTTCAATTAGAGCATTACCTTCTGTATATAAAGAAGGTGCACTCGCACTTGGGGCATCTCATGTTTACAGTATTTTTAAAGTATTAATCCCTGCAGCTAAGAGCGGCATATTAACAGGTGTAGCTTTAGGTATTGCACGCGCTATTGGCGAGACGATGGCCATTATTATGGTGATGGGCAACGCACCTGCTATGCCAGGATCAATCCTAGAACCAGCAAGAACACTAACAGCAAATATCGCAATGGAAATGTCATACGCAACTGGCATTCATTCAAGTGCATTGTATGCAACAGGTATCGTTTTACTAGCCTTCATTGTGCTACTTAACGGTTCACTGCTATATCTAAATCGCAAGAGAGCGTACTAATCATGTCTAAGTTTACTCAATCAAACTCGACTAGCTCGAAATCACTACTGTCTAGAGAAAACCAAGATAAGTTTCTTCATGGTGCTATTTGGGCAGCTGCAGGCATTACCATTATATTTTTGTTATGGGTTGTGTGGCATATCCTGTCAAATGGTCTTAGCCATGTAAGCTGGGAATTTATAACAGGGGCTTATACCCGAATTGGTGAAGCATCAGGCATTTGGGCAATGATTGTCTCAACTGTGTACATGGTATTGCTTTCATTAGCTTTCGCAGCACCAATTGGCATTATGACTGCGATATACCTTACCGAATATGCTGCGCCAGGTAGTAAACTTGTACAAGTTATCCGTTTTTGTACTGAATCATTAGCCGGTATTCCTTCAATTGTTTACGGCTTATTTGGCATGACATTCTTTGTTACCACCTTAGGTTTAGGATTTTCAATCCTCTCTGGTGCGTTGACATTAGCAATGCTGATTTTGCCAGTGATTATTCGTACCACTGAAGAAGCATTAATGGCAGTACCTATGAGCTACCGTGAAGGTGGTTATGCTTTAGGTAGCAGTAAAATTTACACTATTTGGCGCTTAATTTTACCAAGTGCTTTACCTGGAATTGTTACGTCAGTGATTTTAAGTACTGGCCGCGTTATTGGAGAGTCTGCACCGGTATTTTTAACCGCCGGTATGGTGACTCAAATTCCTGACTCTGTAATGGATTCAGGCCGAACATTGACTGTTCATTTATATAAGTTAACTCAAGAGCTATTTACTCAACATGAGTGGGATCAAGCCTATGCAACGGCAACCATATTGATTGTACTTGTGCTAATGCTGAATTTAGCGACCAAAGTAATTGCAGGTCGACTATCTAAATAGTCACGAGATAAATACTCATTGTGTCATCGGCGTGTGTATAGACACACGTCAGTACTCATAAAACGAATAGTAATAACACGTAAAAAGTCGTGTTAGATAAAGGCAAGATAATGAACAAAATTCAAGTAAACAACCTAGACCTTTTTTACGGTGAAAACCACGCATTAAAAGATATCTCAATTGATATACCACAGCGCCAAGTTACCGCGTTAATTGGTCCATCAGGTTGTGGTAAGTCAACCTTACTGCGCACACTAAACCGCATGAACGACTTAGTTGCAGGCGTTAAAATCACTGGTACCGTTGCCTTTGAAGGTGAAGATATTTACGCGGATGTTGATGTAAAACAACTAAGAATGCGTGTAGGAATGGTATTTCAAAAGCCAAACCCATTCCCAATGAGCATATACGAGAACATCGCTTTTGGTCTTAAAGCACAAGGTGTTAAAGACAAAAAGGTTCTTGATCAAGTTGTTGAAGATTCACTTCGCGGCGCAGCATTATGGGAAGAAGTAAAAGACCGTCTTAATACACCTGCGTTTGGTCTTTCTGGTGGTCAACAGCAACGTCTTTGTATTGCACGCGCTATTGCAATGGAGCCAGAGGTCATCTTAATGGATGAGCCAACCAGTGCGCTTGATCCAATTGCAACCCATAAAATTGAAGAGTTAATGGATGAATTACGTAAAAAGTTCACCATCGTGATTGTGACGCATTCAATGAACCAAGCAAAGCGTATCTCAGATAGAACCGCATTCTTTTGGATGGGTGAGTTGGTTGAGCAAGGTGAAACACATCAAGTATTTAATAACCCTCAAGACACACGTACTCAAGGGTATGTCAGCGGTGAGTTTGGTTAACCTTTTCTGATAGTTTGAGCCTCAAAAAAACTATAAAGTAAAAGCCTCCACAAAGTGGAGGCTTTTTAATATCAAACACAATACTAATAGCGAGCTTTGCTTTACCATTTAGTCATAAACTATTTTCCCTATGAGCTCACAGTGGCAAAACCAAACCCTAAAGGTCCAACCCGCACCGTTGATATTTTCTGTGCTAAGTGTAAAACCCAGCTGTTTAAGTACCGCAAAGGCGGAAAAGGCGCGTTAGTGAAGTGCTTTAAAGAGCGCATTGTCGATGACTACACCAAAACTGCTTGTGTCTGCCCTAATTGCAACATCACCTTTGCTAGAGATTGTTTAGTTCGTGGCACCCCTGCATTTAAAATGATTGGCGGCAAAGTCACCATGAAATGACTTAGTTCCTGATTAAGATACGCCACCCTTTATCAATACTCATTTTCAGGAAATTTATAACTTCAGCATTTTGGTTAGATCAAGTTCAATAAACTGAATCATTTAATAAATAAAAAACTCTAAAATTTACCTATCTATTGAGTCAGTTATCAATACAGTTACTGATTTCTAGCTAACCTTTCTAATAATTAATTCGATTTTTTATAGAATGTTTCTAGTGCGAAAAGAGGTAACAAATGAAAAGATTGATCTCTGCTGCTATTGCTAGCTGTTTACTTATTGGGCCGGTATCCGCTGCTCAACAACTTTCCACCGAAGATGCAATTGGCATGGCAGGCTTAATGTTTTGCGAGGTATTTTATAGTGATATTGATACTGAAGAGGCAGCTGCACAGACGACTGTCATCAAAAAACTATTGGCAGAAAAATATAAAACTGGCATTGAAGAAATGATGATGACGAAAAAGACGAACGACGAATTAGATATTTATATTTCACAGTTCAAATCATCTGATGAACAACAGAAGACAAGTCTATGTGTAGAGGCTATTCAATATACTCAAGACAGCAGTATTGCCAGCTTAGGAATAAGATAATCTCAATAAACACCTTGAAAGATTCCGCCCGAATGTTATCTATAGCAACCGAGCGGAGTGTTAATGTTTAATCTAAATGACTTACCGCTTCAAGAGTGAGTTTAATCATGTCATTTAAGGTTTGCTGACGTTCTTCAGCTGTTAAATGTAATCCTTGTCTTATATGGTCAGTCACAGTCATCATAGCCAATGCTTTCGCACCATATTCAGCGGCAACGCCATATAAACCGGCTGCTTCCATTTCGACACCTAAAATACCGTACTTTTCCATCAAGTCGTAACGTGATTCATCAGCACAATAAAATAAATCAGACGAATACAAGTTACCTACGTGGTAATTAGCACCTTGTTTTTCTGCCGCATCAGCCGCAAGGCGTAATAGGTTAAAGTCTGCAATCATGGCAAAATCTGTGTTAGCAAAACGGCTACGGTTAATGGCTGAATCAGTACTCGCGCCCATAGCCATTACTACATCCATTAATTTAATTTTGTCGCTAACAGCCCCACATGAACCAATACGAATAATGTTTTCAACACCGTATTCGGTAATCAGCTCTTTAGCATAAATAGAAATTGATGGTATTCCCATGCCCGATCCCATGACAGAAATACGCTTGCCATTGAATTCGCCTGTATAACCCAGCATATTGCGAACATCAGTCACTAGTTCAACATTTTCAATAAAATTGTCTGCAATATATTTAGCACGTAAAGGGTCGCCAGGCATTAAAACAGTTTTAGCAAAAGCGCCTTCTGGGGCATTAATATGTGGTGTCATCTTGTTACTCCGAAAAGCCTGCTGCGTCAGCAGGCATAAAATACAATTAAAATTAATTTGCTAGACTAAATAATAAGCCAGCAATTGTGCCGCTCATCAAGTTAGCTAAAGCAGCTGCAATTAAGGCTTTCATCCCTATTGCACTCAAGTCGTGACGGCGCTCAGGGCATAGTGCCGCTAAGCCACCAATGACCATGGCTAATGACCCTAAGTTTGCAAAGCCGCACAATGCAAAACTGATAATAATTTGAGTCTTTTCAGACAAATCATCAGCTACTTTTAAGAAATCGATATAGGCAACAAATTCATTGATCACCATTTTCTGACCAATAAATGACGCGGCTTGAGTAGCTTCACTCCAAGGTACGCCCATAATCCAAGCTAACGGCGCCAAAAAATAACCCAGAATAGCTTGCATGGTTAATTCACTAAAACCAAACCAACTTCCTACACCACCAATTAAGCCATTCACCATGGCGATAAGCCCAACAAACGCAATTAACAGCGCGGATACTGCAAGTACCTGTTGCATCCCCATTGCCGCACCATTTGCTGCTGCATCAAGGACATTGGTAGGCTTATCATCTTGCTCTTCCATCACCTTTTTAATGTCATTTCGCGGTGTTTCGGTTTCTGGCCACATCAACTTGGCAAACAATAACCCCGCAGGTGCAGTCATAAAGGCGGCAGTTAGGACATATTTAATATCCACCCCCATTTGGATATAACCAATCATGGTGCCACCAGCAACAGAAGCCAGTCCACCAGTCATCACGGCAAACAATTCTGAGCGAGTCATATGTTTTACAAATGGACGCACCATAGAGGGCGCCTCAATTGGGCCAACAAAA
This sequence comes from Shewanella sp. TC10, assembly GCF_009663145.1. Taxonomy (GTDB): domain Bacteria; phylum Pseudomonadota; class Gammaproteobacteria; order Enterobacterales; family Shewanellaceae; genus Shewanella. The sequence continues at coordinate 31,308 of NZ_VKHR01000050.1, read as the reverse complement.
ATATTCGCGGTTGCCGATAATGATTCAGCGCGACTAGTGCCTAATAATTTTGATAACCCGCCACCAATAACGCCGATAATAAGCTGCATGATGCCGAGGTAATAAAGTACTGCAATGAGTGCACTGATAAAGACCACGACACAAAGGACGTTAATAACAAAGATAAACCCCATGCCAAACTTGGCCAAGTCACCAAAGACAAAGGCAAGGCCTTCATTACCATAATTAATGACATGCATAACACCGTTAGATGCTGCATCCAGCATGCTCTGCCCCATAGGCAAATACATCACAAAGGCGCCAAAAGCCACTTGAAACACCAATGCACCTATCACGGTTCTAGGTTTAATTGCACTGCGGCGTTCTGATAATAAAATCGCTAAACCAATTAAGGTGCACATACCTAATAAACTGATGAAAACTTCCATACATTTTGGACTCTTTAAATAGTTATTTGCCTGCAGTGTATCTTTGTTCATCTCAGACTCAAGTGTTCTGTATCACCAAAAAAAACAATATTACTTAAATGAGAAAAACCATGAAAAACAAACCAAAAAACAATACAAAACCAACAATTTACGCACCCACAAAGAACAATAAAACGACATCAAACAAAGAAAACCAAACAAGTTTTACAACAAGAAAACACCGAGCGTTAGAAGAGAAAATATCTGGGCAAAGAAAGGTGAGTAAGGAGGCTGAACAATAGAGATCTAATAATGACAAAATTGAAAATTAAATACGTCTAGAAAGACATTTAAACGGGATAAAAGACAAAAAAGCCCCCAATATTGGAGGCTTAAAATGAATAACTCTTTAAAACTTTATTCAACTGTCACTGATTTAGCTAAGTTACGTGGTTGGTCTACATCCGTCCCTTTAATCAAGGCAACATGATAAGACAACAGCTGAAGTGGAATGGTATAAATCAATGGCGCCATAAATTCATCGCAATGCGGCACTGGAATCACTTTCATGGTGTCATCAGATTCAAACTCAGCGTCTTTATCAGCAAATACATACATAAGACCACCACGAGCTCGAACCTCTTCTACATTTGACTTAAGCTTTTCGAGTAATTCATTATTAGGTGCAACAACAATTACAGGCATATCAGCATCAATCAATGCTAATGGGCCATGTTTAAGCTCACCCGATGCATAAGCTTCTGCATGAATATATGAAATCTCTTTAAGCTTAAGCGCTCCTTCCATCGCGATTGGGTATTGATCACCACGGCCAAGGAACAATGCGTGATGTTTATCAGCAAAGTCTTCAGCAAGCTCAGCAATAGCATCATCCAAACTTAGCGCTTGCTCTACTTTAGCAGGCATAGATTGTAAGCTTTGAGTTATCTCCGCTTCCATCTCTTCTGTCATACCGTTATGACGACCAATTGCTGTAGTCAGCATTAATAAACCTGCTAACTGCACCGTAAAGGCTTTAGTAGATGCCACACCAATTTCAACACCGGCTTTCATCATATAAGCCATGTCAGATTCACGAACTAAAGATGAACCAGGTGCATTACAGATAGTCAGCGTCGCTTTATAGCCCATATCTTTAGCTAAGCGCATGGCCGCTAACGTATCTGCTGTTTCACCAGACTGTGAAATAGTCACTAATAGGCTATTTGGGAACATGTGTGATTTGCGGTAACGAAACTCAGATGCTATTTCGACGTTACAAGAAACACCTGCCAAATCTTCTAACCAATAACGTGCCGCCATACCCGCATGGTAACTCGTACCACAAGCAATGATTTGTACATGTTTAATATCTTTTAAGAAATCTGCAGCATTTTCACCAAACGCTGAATCCAATACTTTACCTGCGGCAATTCGGCCTTCAAGCGTATGGGCAATAGCGGTAGGTTGCTCATAAATTTCTTTAAGCATGTAATGACGATACTCACCTTTATCGCCAGCATCATGAGTGACTTCTGATTCTTTTACTACACGTTCTACGGCATTACCGTCAACATCAAAAATATTAACTTCACGACGAGTAATCTCTGCAACATCCCCTTCTTCTAAAAAAGCAAAAGAGCGAGTCACAGGTAATAAAGCCAATTGATCAGATGCGACAAAGTTTTCACCTAATCCATAACCCACAACTAATGGGCTTCCACTACGAGCAACAATCATACGTTCGCTGTCACGACGGTCGATAACAACCGTTCCGTAAGCACCTTCGAGTTGCTTTACTGTCGCTTGAACTGCTGCAAGTAAGGTGTCATGAATTTTTAATTCGTGGTGAACCAGATGACAAATAACCTCAGTATCTGTATCAGATGCAAATACATAGCCTAAGCCTTTAAGCATTTCACGTAATTTGTTGTGGTTTTCAATAATACCGTTATGGACTACAGCAATATCACCTTCAGAAAGGTGAGGGTGTGCGTTTCGTTCACTGGGCTCACCATGAGTAGCCCAGCGAGTATGAGCAATACCTGTTCCGCCCGCTAAAGGAGAAGAAATCAATGCATCATCAAGCTCTTGAACTTTACCTACGCGGCGCGTACGGCCTAGCTCACCTGTATTAATAATTGCGACACCTGCAGAATCGTATCCACGGTACTCAAGACGTTTTAAGCCTTCGACTAAAATTTCAGCAACATCCCTTTGCGCTACTGCGCCTACAATTCCGCACATAATTTAATACCTATTTTTGCACTTAATTTAGAAATCTAATATTAAAAGTAATTTGATTTATTTTTTATAGGGCGCCAATAATACTTTGACACCATATTGAGTAATTTTATCGACCATCTCAGCTGGTAACCTGTCATCGGTCACTAGAACACTGATGTTTCCCCAAGCAAGTTCGAGGTTGGGGATCCTGCGGCCAAACTTATCTGATTCAAGCATAACAATGACTTCACGTGAAACTTCGGCCATGACCTTGCTAAGTCCTGTTAATTCATTAAACGTAGTCGTTCCACGTTTAAGATCAATACCATCGGCTCCAATAAACAATTGATCAAAATTATATGAACGTAATACTTGTTCAGCAATTTGGCCTTGAAAAGATTCAGAGTGGGGATCCCAGGTGCCACCTGTCATAAGTAAAGTGGGTTCATTTTCTAATTCGTGGACGGCATTCGCCAATTGTAATGAATTAGTCATCACCAATAAGCCACGCATATTATCGAGTTGTTGAACTAAACCCGAAGTAGTACTCCCACTATCAATAATTATTCGGTTATGGTCTTTGATTAATTGCGCGGCTTTTTTGGCAATAGATAGCTTATTCGGCGCAATCTTAGCGCTAAATTGCTGCGTAACCTCATCAGGCACAGCAATCGCACCACCATAACGGCGCAGCAGTAATCCAGCTTCTTCTAACGTTGCTAAATCCTTTCGAATTGTGACTTCAGAAGTTTCAAATCGTAATGCTAATTCATCAACACTTACCTCACCTTGCTGAGATAAAATGCTAATAATATTATGCCTACGTTGCTGTGTATTACGTTTGTTCATATTCTTCATAAGTTTCGATTCGAAAGACAATTGTAACCAATCGAAACTTTATCAACAATATTTCTATCAGTTTTTGGTAGTTTTGAGCAGACATAAAAAACGGCCGGTTAAATAACAGGCCGCTTCTATAAGAGTTTAGGTTTATTTAGATTGTTTAACTGGTCTTGCCCAACCCTTAATATGACGCTGTTTTACACGAGTAATTACTAGCTCGCCTTCGCCAACATCTTTGGTGATAGTTGAACCAGCAGCTACTGTTGACCCCTTACCAATTGTAACTGGTGCTATAAGTTGTGAATCACTCCCAACAAAAACATTATCTTCAATAGTCGTTTGAAACTTATTAGCACCATCATAGTTACATGTAATAGTACCTGCGCCTATGTTAACCCCAGAGCCAATTTTAGCATCGCCTAAATAAGCTAAGTGTCCAGCTTTTGAACCTACTCCTAATACCGCTTTCTTCATTTCGACGAAATTACCAATATGCGCATCATCTTTTAGTTCAGCACCAGTACGTAAACGCGCAAAAGGTCCAGCACTAGCCGCTTTACCTAACTTAGCGCCTTCAACGATAGAATAAGGCTTAATCTCAGCGTTATCAGCAATATCACAATCAATTAGAATTGCGCCCGCACCAATAGTGACATTATTACCTAACGTCACTTTCCCTTGAAAAATAACATTAATATCAATCATCACATCCATGCCCACAGTCACTTCACCACGAATATCAATACGAGCAGGATCACGTAAATTTGCACCTTCGAGCATTAATTTTTCAGCGCTGCGAGCTTGATATGCTCGTTCTAGTTGTGCAAGTTGAACTCGATTGTTTGCGCCTTCAACTTCAACAGCGGATTCTGGTTGCGCAGTATTAATTGCAACTCCATCTTCTTTCGCCATCGCAACAATATCTGTTAGATAGTATTCGCCCTGGGCATTTGAATTAGATAATCGACCTAACCAAGTCTTTAACTGCTTACCTGGTACAGCCATAATACCTGTGTTTACTTCTTGAATAAGTAGCTGCTCTGCATTGGCATCTTTTTGCTCAACAATACCAACTACATTGCCATTTTCACGAACTATACGTCCGTATCCAGTTGGGTTATCTAAATTAACAGTCAAAATAGCCATGCCATCTTGTGGACGTGCTGCTAATAACTTTTCTAAGGTGGATTGTTGTATTAAAGGCACATCTCCATAAAGGATCAATACGGTATCGTCATCATTAATATTTGGGTTTGCTTGTGCGACAGCATGCCCAGTACCAAGCTGCTCAGCTTGAAGCACCCAATTAACATTTTGCTCGCCAAGCGCAGCTTGCAATTTATCTGCACCATAACCGTAAACAAGCTGAATAGTTTCGCTGCCTAATGAGTTGGCCGTATCAATAACGTGCTGCACCATACTTTTATGAGCAATAGGATGAAGTACTTTAGGTAAGTCAGAACGCATCCGTGTTCCTTTACCAGCGGCTAGAATAACTACATTTAATGACATCAGGTTTCCTTGAACTAGTATTCAGTTTTAATACGCTAATTTTAACGTAGTTTAGTTCCCGGTTGAAAGTAGGAGCTGAAATTAGAATTTTTTATTCCAATTTGATTGGCTAGATATGAATAGTTTATGAATTTCAAGCACAAAAAAGGCGACCCTAGGGTCGCCTTTTTAAAACAATAACCTTTATCTGGCAATGTTCTTTTTGATGGTTTCAACAACACGAAGTTGGGCTAAAGACTTAGCTAATTCGATTGTTGCAGCTTCATAATCGAAGTCAGCACCTGCATTAGCGATTTTCGCTTCAGCCTGTTGCTTAGCTTCAAGTGCAGCTTGCTCATCAATATCATCGGCACGCATAGCGACGTCAGCAAGAACAGAAATTGAATCAGGTTGAACTTCCAGGATACCACCTGAAAGATACATCACTTCTTCACTTCCATCTTCCTTAATCATGCGCGCCATGCCAGGTTTGATTTTAGTTAGCAAAGGAGCATGGTTAGGCATAATGCCTAACTCGCCTTCAGTACCGCTAACTTCTAAGAAGCTTACAATACCGCTGAACATGCTGTTCTCTGCACTGACTATATCAAGTTTGACTGTCATGGCTGCCATCAAGATCTCCTAAAATACTAAGCTAATGCTCAGTTATTTCTTTTTGTTAGCTTTTTCGACAGCTTCGTCGATAGAACCAACCATGTAGAACGCTTGCTCAGGAATGTGATCGAACTCACCATTCAAGATACCCTTGAAGCCACGAATTGTGTCTTTAAGAGAAACGTACTTACCAGGAGAACCTGTAAAGACTTCTGCTACGAAGAAAGGTTGAGATAAGTATTTCTCAATCTTACGTGCACGGAATACAGTTGTTTTATCTTCATCAGATAATTCATCCATACCCAAAATAGCAATAATGTCTTTCAGCTCTTTGTAGCGTTGAAGTACAGTTTGTACGCCGCTTGCTACATCGTAATGCTCTTGACCAACTACTAATGGATCTAATTGACGTGAAGTCGAATCCAGTGGGTCAACCGCTGGGTAAATACCTAGCGAAGCAATGTTACGAGACAGTACAACAGTCGCATCTAAGTGAGCGAAGGTTGTTGCTGGTGACGGATCGGTTAAGTCATCCGCAGGTACATATACCGCTTGTACAGAGGTAATAGAACCAGACTTAGTTGAAGTAATACGTTCTTGTAGAACACCCATTTCTTCAGCTAGAGTTGGTTGGTAACCTACTGCAGAAGGCATACGGCCTAAAAGTGCAGATACTTCAGTACCGGCCAAGGTGTAACGGTAGATGTTATCAACGAATAACAGTACGTCACGACCTTCGTCACGGAATTTTTCAGCCATTGTCAAACCTGACAATGCTACGCGTAAACGGTTTCCTGGAGGCTCGTTCATTTGACCATATACCATGGCTACTTTGTCGAGAACGCCAGAATCTTTCATTTCGTAGTAGAAGTCGTTACCCTCACGAGTACGCTCACCAACACCAGCGAATACAGAAAGACCCGAGTGTGCTTTTGCGATGTTGTTAATTAATTCCATCATGTTGACGGTTTTACCAACACCAGCACCACCAAACAAACCAACTTTACCACCTTTAGCGAATGGACATACAAGGTCGATAACCTTGATACCAGTCTCTAAAAGTTCTGTTGAGCTTGACTGATCTTCGTATGAAGGAGCTTCACGGTGAATTTCATAACGCTCTTCTTCACCAATGTCACCAGCTTCATCGATAGGCTCACCCAATACGTTCATGATACGGCCAAGGGTTGCAACCCCAACCGGAACAGAAATTGGTGAACCCGAGTTTACTACCTCTAGACCACGACGCAGACCATCAGAAGAACCCATAGCGATGGCACGAACAACACCACCACCTAGTTGCTGCTGAACTTCCAGCACCAAACCATTACAAGTTCCTTCACCTGTGATCTTCAGAGCGTCATATACCTGAGGTACAGAATCTTGTGGAAACTCTACGTCCACAACCGCGCCAATTACTTGGACAACAGTACCTGTGCTCATGATTAATCCTCTAAACTTGATTTCGTTACCTAACCTAAACCGCTGCAGCGCCTGAAACAATCTCCGACAATTCCTGCGTAATCGCGGCTTGTCGTGCCTTGTTGTAAACTAACTGCAAATCGCTGATCAAATCGCCTGCGTTGTCTGTTGCTGCCTTCATCGCTACCATACGGGCAGCTTGTTCAGACGCAATATTTTCGACAACACCTTGGTAAACTTGAGACTCCACATAACGAGTCAGTAATACTTCCAAAATATCTTTTGGATCTGGCTCGTAAATATAATCCCAAGGGTACTTAGCTACTTCTTCTTCCGATTTAGGCAAAGGTAGCAGCTGCTCGATCACAGGAGTCTGAGTCATTGTATTAACGAATTTGTTAAACACAATAAACAGACGATCCAGTTTACCTTCGTTGTAAGCTTGTAGCATTACTCTCACGGTACCGATTAAATCGGCTAACTTAGGCGCATCGCCTAAACCTGAGGCATGGGCAGAGACTTCTCCACCAAAGCTTTTGAAAAACTGCACACTACGTGCACCAATTGGACAAAATTCAACTTCTGCCCCTTGGTCTTTCCAGTCTTTCACGTCTGAAACAACCTTTTTGAAAAGGTTAACGTTCAAACCACCACAAAGGCCACGGTCGGTTGACACAACAATGTAACCAACCCGCTTGGCATCTCGAACTTCCAAATATGGATGTTTATATTCAAGAGTACCTTGCGCTACGTGACCGATCACCTTACGCATATGTTCTGCGTATGGACGGCTAGAAGCCATGCGTTCTTGCGCTTTGCGCATTTTGCTGGCAGCAACCATTTCCATTGCAGAAGTGATCTTTTGAGTGTTTTTAACACTCGCGATCTTGGTTTTAATCTCTTTAGCGCCGGCCATTTCTACTCTCCAATCTGGGACCGAAGGTGCCCAAAGACACCTCGATAATTATTACCAGGTTTGGGTTTCAATGAACTTGTCCATGCCCGCTTTTAATTGACTTTCAATGTCTGCGTTGTAATCGCCAGAAGCATTAATAGTATTAACAAGCTCAGCATGTTCGCTGTTCATGAATGAAAGCAGAGCAGCTTCGAAGCTACCGATTTTACTTAGTTCAACACTCTTCAAGTAGCCTTTTTCAGCTGCGAAGATTGAGATAGCTTGGGCAGCAATGCTCATAGGAGCATATTGCTTTTGCTTCATAAGTTCGGTAACACGCTCACCATGCTCAAGTTGAGCACGAGTTGCATCATCTAAATCAGATGCAAATTGTGAGAACGCAGCAAGCTCTCGATACTGTGCTAACGCGGTACGAATACCACCAGACAGTTTCTTGATGATCTTAGTCTGAGCCGCACCACCAACACGAGAAACAGAAATACCAGGGTTAACAGCTGGACGTAGTCCAGAGTTAAACAAGTCAGTCTCAAGGAAGATCTGACCATCTGTAATAGAAATTACGTTGGTCGGTACGAATGCAGATACATCACCTGCTTGGGTTTCAATAATTGGTAACGCGGTTAAAGAACCGGTTTTACCTTTTACTTCACCGTTAGTGAATTTCTCTACATAGATTTCGTTTACACGTGAAGCACGCTCTAATAAACGAGAATGTAGATAGAATACATCACCTGGGTAAGCTTCACGTCCTGGTGGACGCTTCAATAGTAGAGAGATCTGACGGTAAGCAACTGCTTGCTTAGATAGATCATCATATACGATTAAAGAATCTTCACCGCGGTCACGGAAGTATTCACCCATAGAACAACCTGAGTATGGTGCTAAGTATTGTAATGCTGCAGCTTCAGAAGCTGTTGCAACTACAACGATAGTGTTAGCTAATGCACCGTGCTCTTCAAGCTTACGTACAACGTTAGCGATAGTAGAAGCTTTTTGCCCTACAGCTACGTATACACATTTAATGCCTGAATCTTTCTGGTTGATAATTGCATCGATAGCCATCGCTGTTTTACCAGTCTGACGGTCACCAATGATCAATTCACGTTGACCACGTCCAATTGGGATCATGGCATCAACGGCTTTATAACCAGTTTGGATTGGTTGATCTACTGACTGACGTTCAATAACACCAGGAGCAATTACTTCAACAGGAGAGAAACCATCGTTTTCGATTGGTCCTTTTCCGTCAATTGGCTCACCAAGAGTGTTAACAACGCGGCCTAATAAACCGTTACCTACTGGTACTTCAAGAATACGACCAGTGGTCTTAACTTTTGCGCCTTCTGCTAAATTAGCATAAGGACCCATTACTACGGCACCGACAGAATCACGTTCTAAGTTCAACGCGATTGCAAAACGGCCACCAGGCAGTTCGATCATTTCACCTTGCATTACATCGGCAAGGCCGTGAATGCGAATGATGCCGTCACTTACTGCAACGATTGTACCTTCGTTGCGAGCTTCACTAACGACGTCGAACTGCTCGATCCGCTGCTTAATCAGATCGCTGATTTCAGTGGAATTCAGTTGCATGCTCAAACTCCCAATTACGATTGTAGCTTATCAGACAAGCGCGATAGATTACCGCTAACTGAGCCATCAATGACTAAGTCGCCTGATTTAATAATTACACCGCCAATAAGCGATGTATCTACACTACAATTCAGCTTAACTTTGCGTGCGAGACGTTTCTCAAGAGAAACACTAATTTGCTCTTGTTGCTCAGAGCTTAGCTCAGTCGCAGAAACAACAGTTGCTTCTACTTCTTTAGCCCACTCATTGCGATATTCAGCAAAAAGTAAAGATACTGTTGGCAGTATCTCTAAACGACCGTTTTCAGCCATCACCTTAATAAGGTTTTGACCTTGCGCATTCATTTGCTCACCACATACTTCAATAAATAGTGAGGCAAGTTGTGCACTAGCCAATGAACCACCTAGCAACGGCTTAATTGATTCGTTTTCACTTACCAATGCCGCGAAGTTCAGCATTTCTGCCCAATCTTCAATTGCTTTGTGTTCAACAGCAAAATCAAAAGCTGCCTTTGCATAAGGACGAGCAATGGTGCTTATTTCAGCCATAACTCCGATTCCTTAATTAAATTTCAGCAACAAGTTTATTAACTATGTCACTGTGAGCTTCTGGATCAATCGAACGTTGAAGAATCTTCTCTGCACCAGTTACGGCAAGAGTAGCAACTTGCTTACGCAAGTCATCTTTAACGCGATTACGTTCGTTTTCAATTTCAGCTTGACCTTGAGCGATGATTTTCGCACGCTCGGTATCAGCTTCAATTTTTGCTTCTTCAACTATTTGAGCTTTGCGCTTATTAGCTTGCTCAATAATTTCATTAGCAGTCGCCTTCGCTTCTTTTAGTTGCTCATTTGCTTTCGCTTGAGCCAACTCTAGATCTTTTGCAGCACGTCCTGCATCAGCTAGCCCATCGGCAATTTTCTTCTGGCGTTCTTCGATAGCGTTCATCAATGGCGGCCATACAAACTTCATGCAAAACCACACGAAGAGTGCAAAAGAAATCGCTTGGCCTAGCAGGGTAGCGTTAATACTCATAACGACAACTCCTTCTAAGGGGGGCGATTAGCCAGCTAATTGACCTAAGAATGGGTTAGCGAATACGAAGAATAATGCAACACCAACTGCAATCATTGAGATCGCATCAAGTAGACCAGCTACGATGAACATCTTAGTTTGTAATGCTGGAGCAAGTTCTGGTTGACGAGCTGAAGCTTCTAAGAACTTACCACCTAAGATAGCAAAGCCAATACCAGTACCTAGCGCTGCTAAGCCAATCATGATCGCAACAGCTATTGCTGTAAAGCTAATTACAGTTTCCATTTTATCTCCGATAAATAACTAATTTTATTAAATTAATGTTCTTCATGTGCCATGCTTAGATATACAATCGTAAGCATCATGAAGATAAACGCCTGCAGCACAATAACCAAAATATGGAAAATAGCCCAAGGCACTGATAATGCAAACTGAGCCCACCAAGGCATCAGTGCTATCAGAATAAAGATCAACTCACCTGCATACAGGTTACCAAACAGACGAAGCGATAATGAAATCGGCTTCGCAACCAAGGTTACTGTTTCCAATACTAAGTTTACTGGAATCAATGCCCAATGATTGAAAGGTTGTAAGGTCATTTCTTTAGTGAAACCACCAAATCCTTTTACTTTAATACTGTAAAAAACAATCAACGCGAACACACTCAAGGCTAAACCAAGAGTTACGTTTAAGTCGGTTGTTGGTACAATTTTAAGGTAAGGAACACCTAAAAATCTGTTTGCGGCTTCAGGTACAAAGTCAACCGGAATTAAGTCCATTAAATTCATCAGGAAAACCCAGACAAAGATAGTCAGACCTAATGGTGCGATTAAAGCGTTACGCCCATGGAATGAGTCTTTAACGATTTTATCTACACCTTCCACGCACATTTCAACGAAACATTGAAATTTACCTGGAACGCCAGTTGTTGCTTTTTGTCCTACTTTGAAGAATGCCCACAAAAATAGAACCCCAAGACCTACTGAAAACAAAAGTGAGTCAATGTGCCAAGTCCAAAACCCGGCATCTTGACATGCATAGTTAAAAGCAATTCCACCATCGGCAGAACACATTTTCGCATTAGTCAGGTGATGCTGGATATACTCGGAAGCATTTAATGCTTCACCAGTTGTCGCCATGATTAATCTCACTTAATTTTGCTTGAAGTATAAAGGGGCTGTCCAAGGTATTAGTAAAGCCAGCAAGTAACAGCTAAATAACGGCATAAATGGCGTTTTTAGCATGCCAAACGCAATGGCAAACAACACAATGGTTAGCAGCAACTTTACCGCTTCCCCCAAGAAAAACATCCAAACGACTTTTCCTGACGCTTTAGCTCCCGCATGAGAGAAAGCAAGGGTTGCGAATACAAAATTAGGGAGTACAGCAATGAGACCACCTGCCAAAGCAGATAAGCCATACTGAGCTCCCCACAGAGCGAAAAAGAAAATTGAAGTTCCCCCAGCTACCGCCGCCTGTAACAACACTATTCGATAGGCTGACCACCGGCCACGACGCGCTAAAACCTTACTCAATTTTGAATCTCCGCATTAGTACTTATTTTTCCGCTAGGTCATTAATGTGATCATTAACAACTCAGACAGGAAAAAAAGCATGCAAAGTATACCTTTTCACACCTTGTTTGCAACTTTGATGAGAGGTTAAACAGTGATATTAGGCGCGATTTGGCTCTAAATTTCTAAAAAGTCAAAATTACGCCTTGTTACAAAGTTACTATTGAAATGACTTTGTTGAGGGATTTAGTGGATTTTGCTAAGTATTCCATCCAATTCAGCAAGATCTTGGTAGTTTATTACAATTTTACCTTTGCCTTTACTGCCATGATTAATCGCCACTTTAGCACCTAGCTTTTCAATTAACTGTTGCTCCAAGCGGGTTACATCATGATCTTTAGCTGGCTTTTCAGCTTCTTTAGTAGGATTTAGGGCTTTATTGACTAATCGTTCAGTTTCTCGAACTGTCATTTCTTTAGAAGCGACTAATCTAGCTAAATTAGTTTGCTCTTCACCGTCAATAGCAAGTAAGGCTCGGGCATGACCCATATCAATATCGCCATACTCTAATAAACGCTTTACTGGCTCATTTAAACTATTTAAACGTAATAAGTTAGACACACTTGCTCTAGATTTTCCGACGGCGTCTGCAGTTTGCTGATGAGTTAATTCGAATTCTTCTAGCAAACGTTGTAATGCAATCGCTTCTTCCATTGCATTTAAATCTTCTCGTTGGATATTTTCTATCAAAGCAATAGCAACAGCAGACTCATCAGGAACCTGTTTTACAATACACGGAACCTTGTCTAATTGAGCAATTTGCGATGCTCTCCAACGGCGTTCGCCAGCAATAATTTCGTATTTTTCAGCATCAATTTTACGCACCACAATTGGTTGAATCACCCCTTGTGATTTAATTGACTCAGCAAGCTCTTCTAACGCCTCAGGTGACATGTCTTTACGCGGTTGGTACTTTCCAGACTGCAGTAAATCTAAGTCAAGCATGAGTAAACCATCTTCCTTTGGTGCTTCGATGGCATCAGCTTTTGTTTGAGTCTGTTCAGTTTTACGACTGGCAGCATTACTGTTACTTAATAATGCATCCAAGCCCTTACCTAAACCGCGCTTTTTTAACGTCATTTTATTCCCTTACGCTTAATTAGATTCTGTTTGTTGCTCTGCGCGGCGAATGATTTCACCTGCTAGAGCTAAATAGGCTTTTGCACCAGCACTGGACTTATCGTAATACATCGCCGGTGCACCAAAACTTGGTGCTTCAGCTAAACGAATATTTCGTGGGATTACTGTGCGATATACTTTTTCGCCAAAATGTTGCTTTAGCTGATCCGACACATCGTTAGATAATCGATTACGTGGATCGTACATAGTACGTAAGATCCCCTCTATACAAAGCGTAGGATTAACCATTGCACCTAACTTTGTAATGGTATCAATTAGGGCTGTTAATCCCTCCAATGCATAGTATTCGCATTGCATCGGCACTAATACTGAATCTGCAGCTGACATGGCATTTACCGTCAACATATTCAAAGAAGGCGGACAATCAATAAAGATAAAGTCATAATCATCTTTGACTTCTGCCAATGCATTTTTTAATCGAATTTCTCTGGCGAAAAACTCCATTAATTTAATTTCTGCCGCGGTGACATCACCATTTCCGGCAATCAGATCATATTTACCTGTGGTGTCTTTAATGACTATTTCAGCAAACGGCTTTTCTTCGACTAATAGCTCATAAGCGGTATTTTCAACTTCATATTTGTCGACACCACTGCCCATAGTGGCATTACCTTGTGGATCAAGATCGATTAACAGCACCTTGCGTTTTGTGGCCGCAAGCGAGGCTGCTAAATTAACACAAGTTGTTGTTTTTCCTACGCCACCTTTCTGGTTGGCTACGGCAATGATTTTACCCACGTGTTCACCCTAAGGACATATTTACGATGTCCGATAATATTTATTCTTTGTAAGCGCGATTATTTTTTCACTATCTTTAACAGATGTCTTTGCTCATCTAACTTTGGCACTTTCAATGTAATGGTTTCCACAACATCAAATCCAGCAGGAATACTGGTTAATTCAGCATCACTCAATTGGCCTTTAAGCGCATAAAATTGACCATTTTCAGCTGGTAAGTGGTGACACCAACTCAGCATATCTTCAATTGAAGCAAAAGCGCGGCTGATCACACCATCAAATTTTTGCTCAGGTTCATATGCCTCAACACGACTTTCAACAGATGTCATGTTATTGATCTTCAATTCAAACTGAACTTGCTTTTGAAAACGGATCCGCTTCCCTAAGCTATCCAGTAGAACAAATTCTTTATCTGGATTTAAAATCGCTAATGGGATCCCTGGTAAGCCTGGTCCGGTACCAACATCAATGAACCTTTGTCCCTTAAGATAAGGAGAAACCACCAAACTGTCCATAACATGACGGATTAACATCTGTTCAGGATCTCTGACTGATGTCAGGTTATAGGCTTTATTCCATTTATTTAGCATGGTAACAAACCCAACCAATTGTTGCTGTTGAGTTTCAGTTGCCGAAATATTGGTTTCAGCTAGATAAGTTTTAAGTTGATCGGCTAGCACGCTAAGTAACCTCAAAATCAAAGGGAGTCATAAATCATCGGGTATTATGAATGGCAGAAATGACTAAGGGAAGCCTCAAAGCTTCCCTTATTAGTTAAAACACAACTTTTTACTGGTAATTAAGCAGTTTTACGCAATAAACCACGTTTTTTAAGATGAACCAGTAAAATTGAAATTGCTGCTGGCGTCATTCCAGAGATCCGAGAAGCTTGTCCAATCGTTTCTGGTTTATGCTCATTCATCTTAGCGATCACTTCATTCGATAAGCCTGCGACTTCTTGATAATCAAGATCCAATGGTAAATTGGTCGTTTCATGGCGAATAGCTTTATCGATTTCACCTTGCTGTCTTTGGATATAGCCAGAATATTTAACTTGGATCTGCACTTGCTCTGCAGCACGTTCATCTTCAATGGCTGGACCAAAACCTTCTAAGGCCATTAACTTTTTGTAATCCATTTCTGGACGACGTAATAAGTCTTCAAATGATGCTTCACGAGAAATAGGTGTATTTAACTCAGGGTTTAATACATCTAACAAAGGCGAGTTATTATGAACCCAATTGCTGCGTAAACGCTGCAGTTCAGTTTCAATCGATTCTCTTTTTTCGCTAAACTTTTGCCAACGTTCATCATCAACTAAGCCAAGTTCACGGCCTTTTTCAGTCAAGCGCAAATCTGCATTATCTTCACGTAGTAATAATCGATATTCAGCACGACTAGTAAACATACGATATGGCTCTTTTGTGCCAAGGGTTGATAAATCATCAACTAAAACGCCGATATAAGCTTGATCACGTCTTGGGCACCAAGCTTCTTTGCCTTGAACTTGCAAAGATGCGTTCATACCTGCAAGTAAACCTTGCGCACCCGCTTCTTCATAACCAGTGGTACCGTTGATCTGTCCAGCAAAGAACAATCCATCAATATTTTTTGTTTCTAATGAGTTTTTAAGATCTCTTGGATCGAAATAATCGTACTCAATGGCATAACCAGGTCGAATGATCTCAGCATTTTCCATGCCTTGAATTGATCGAACTAAATTTAATTGCACGTCAAAAGGTAAACTGGTTGAGATCCCATTTGGGTAGATCTCATTGGTCGTTAAACCTTCAGGTTCAATAAAAATTTGATGTGAAGTCTTGTCTGCAAAACGATTAATTTTATCTTCAATAGATGGGCAGTATCTTGGGCCAATGCCTTCAATAACCCCAGAATACATTGGGCTGCGATCAAGTCCTCCACGAATAATATCGTGAGTTTTCTCATTGGTATGAGTGATATAACAAGATACTTGCTGTGGGTGTTGACTTACATCACCGATAAAAGACATTACAGGTAATGGATCATCACCTTTTTGCTCTTGCATCTTGTCAAAATCAATGGTGTTTGCATCGATTCTTGGTGGAGTCCCTGTTTTAAGGCGTCCAACACGAATTGGTAATTCTTTTAAACGGTTTGCCAATGCAATCGCTGGTGGATCGCCAGCTCGTCCACCACTGTAATTTTCTAATCCAATATGAATTTTACCGCTTAGGAAAGTACCAGTAGTTAACACTACACTTGGCGACTCAAATGCTAATCCCATCTGAGTGACAACACCAATAACCTTATTGTTTTCAACAACTAAATCATCAACAGCTTGTTGAAAAATACGTAAGTTGGGTTGATGTTGAAGGATTTGTTGTATTTTTTGACGGTATAGGGCTCGATCTGCTTGAGCACGAGTTGCTCTAACCGCTGGGCCTTTACTCGAATTTAAGGTTCTAAATTGAATACCTGCGAAGTCAGTGGCTGTTGCCATTGCACCACCTAAAGCATCAATTTCTTTAACCAAATGACCTTTACCAATCCCGCCAATGGCTGGGTTACAAGACATTTGTCCAAGGGTATCGATATTGTGAGTCAGTAATAGGGTTTTTGAACCCATTCTTGCTGCTGCAAGTGCCGCTTCCGTTCCGGCATGACCACCACCAACAACAATAACATCAAACCGTTCATGAAAATGCATTTTGTAACCTTGGGTAAAAGTAATTTTCTAATTTACAAATAAATCAGATTTTAAAATCGACATACTGTATCAGCCGAGTATTTTAGCACTTGCTTTGCCTTTCGGGAATGATCAATTTTCTCAATTTGATCAGACACGCTTCGCTTAATAGATCTTAAGATCTTTAAATAGATCTTTTTATTACTGTTACTATTAGGATCGACCTTTTCTGTGGAAAAGCCTATTTATCTTTAATAATCATTGGTTAATGATAAAACGATCCTGTGATCTAGCTGCGATCTAAATCAATATATCTTGGGGATAGATCGCTTACTTATCCACAGGGGGGATCATTAACAAGATCAGCTGTGGATCAATACAAAGTTATGATCGGATAAAATAATAGCTTATCCACATAGTTATCTTTAAAAATAACTTATTGTGGATAAGGTTAACTATTACTGTGAGTATAAATAAAGATATTAAAGGATTAGATCTATTTAATATTGCTTTGCCATTCTGCTAACCAAGCTAAAGCAGCATCTTCAGGTACAGGATCCATTTGTACATCCACTTGGATCTTATTCACAATTGCTTTTGCGTGTAAAAGATCGAGCTGATAAATTATTTTTTCAGGCCCTTGGCAAAAAGTGTCGTAGCTTGAATCACCAATGGCACATAATGCGTATTTTAAGGAGCTGAGATCTTCATTTGTGCCGATCAATTGTTGATAAAAAGGCTCAATATTGTCTGGAAGATCGCCTGCTCCATGTGTAGAACAAACAATGATCCACAGTGAATTAAGGTCTAAATCAGTTAGATTTGGGCTTAAATGTATCGCGACTTGATGACCTAAATTGGTTAATTGAGCAGCCATATCGTCTGCTACATATTCTGTTCCGCCTTGGGTTGTGCCCACTAATATCTCTATTTTTGCCATGTTAATACCTAAGTTTGATCATTATTAGCCTGAGTTTACGTCATAGTTTACGCAGATTTGTCATTGCACAAAGCGGTTTTTGTCCGTATTTTCAAAGATAACCTTTAACAAATGTGTAACTTATTTATGTCTCTAGTTTCAATTACGGCTGAAATTGCTGATTTAGCATGGGGGCCACACATGTTGGTTCTTTTAGTCGGTGGCGGTTTATTTTTCCTTATTTATTCTAGGTTTATCCCTTTTCGTTATATTGGTCATGCCATTAATATTGTCCGTGGAAAGCACCCAGATAAGGGAGCTGAAGGACATATTAGCCATGCTGGTGCGTTATCCAGTGCGATGGCAGGCACTGTGGGAATGGGCAATATTGGTAGTGTGGCCGTTGCTATTATGGTGGGTGGTCCGGGGGCTATTTTTTGGATGTGGATCAGCGCTATTGTGGGAATGGCGACTAAATTCTTTACCTGTACTTTAGCTATTATGTATCGAGGTAAGGATGAGAATGGCGATGTGCAGGGTGGTCCCATGTACATCATTACTCAGGGATTATCGAAAAAGTGGCATTTTTTAGCCGTGTTTTTTTGTGTTGTAGGCTTAGTCGGTAACTTTCCGTTATTCAATTCCAATCAATTAGTGCAGATCATTCGTGAGTGGTTGATTGTAAAACCTGGTTATTTCCCTGCAAGTGAGTCGACTTTTTGGATCGATTTATCTTTAGGTATTGTGGTGATGTTGATTGTTGCTAGCGTTATTTTAGGCGGGATCAAACGAATTGCCTCTGTTGCATCTAAAGTCGTGCCGTTAATGATCTTCATTTATATGAGCTGCGCTTTTTATGTTATTGCCACTCACTTAGAGGATGTTCCCGGTTATTTTGAATTGATCATTACTGAGGCTTTTTCACTAAATTCAGTAGGTGGTGGCATATTAGGTACTATGCTGATCGGTATACGCCGAGCTGCTTTTTCAAACGAAGCGGGTATTGGTACTGAAGTGATGGCACATGGTAGTGCTAAAACCAATGAACCAGTAAAAGAAGGACTGGTTGCTATGCTTGGCCCTGCAATCGATACCTTAATTGTGTGCACGGCCACCGCGATGATCATTCTTATCTCAGGGGTTTGGCAAGGAACTGAAGCTGAAGGGGTAAATCTGTCTGCACAAGCGTTTGAAATAACGATGCCTGGAGTCGGCCCTTATTTACTGATCCTGTGTGTTGTCTTTTTCAGTATTAGTACCATCTTTACGCAGGCTTTTTATGGCGGTCAATGTTTTGCTTTTTTATTTGGCCGTCAGCGATTACGTTATTACCAATACTTCTTTTTATGTGCCATTTTATTTGCTGCTACGGCGAGCTTACGCGAAATTGTGAATATTATTGATGCAGCGTACGCTTTAATGGCTATTCCTACTATGACTTCAGCTATTCTATTAGCACCGAAAGTCAGACAAGCATCGAAACTGTATTTTGCTAAACTTAAAACTAACCAATTGAATTAATAATTTAAATTTAATAAAAAGGAGTGAGACTATTCAGCCTCACTCCTTTTTATTTTATTGGATTAAAGTTTCACTCTGCTAATAAGTATTCACTATGAAAACGAAGATGTTCTTCGATAAAGCTACTAATAAAGAAGTAGCTATGATCATAACCTTGCTGCATGCGTAAAGTCAGTGGATAGTCTTTTATTTTAGCGGCATCAACTAAAGACTCAGGTTTTAGTTGATCAGTTAGGAAGTTATCATCAGTGCCTTGATCCACCAGCATAGGAATCTTTGAGTTTGATGCTTTCATTAACTCAACGCTGTCATATTCAAGCCAATCTTGTTTATTTAGACCTAAATAGCCATTAAATGCTTTTTGACCCCATAGGCAATCCATCGGATTACAAATAGGACTAAACGCTGATATAGACAGATATCGATCGGCATTTTTAAGGCCAATTGTTATAGCGCCATGTCCGCCCATTGAATGACCACTTATACTGCGTTTATCAGTGACTGGAAAATGTTGCTCTACCAATTCAGGCAATTCATTTACAACATAGTCATACATTTGATAATGAGTATTGAATGGAGCTTGGGTGGCATTTAAATAAAAACCTGCACCTAAACCAAAGTCGTAAGCGCCATCGGCATCATCAGCGACATTTTCGCCTCGTGGACTCGTATCTGGTGCGACAATGGCAATGCCAAGTTCAGCAGCAATACGCTGAATGCCAGATTTTTGCATCACATTTTCATCGGTACAAGTTAGCCCTGATAACCAATAAAGTACGGGGACTTTTTGGGTCGCCGCTTGCGGTGGTAAATAAATAGCAAAACGCATACTGCAATTTACCGTAGTTGAAGTATGGGTGTATTGTTTTAACCATCCGCCAAAGACTTTATTACTGCTGATATTTTCAATGGTCATTTGGGAACCTTTTACTGGTAATACTAAACAATTCAGCCTTGTTTATTTTAATAAACAAGGCCGGTGCGTTTCATTTACTGATAATGACGTTATTTATCAAAGTGGATCACACTGCGAATGCTTTCACCACTGTGCATTAGATCAAATGCATCATTAATTCCTTCAAGACCCATGGTGTGGGTAATAAAGTGATCGAGCTTAAATTCACCATTTAAGTACTGATCAACAATACCAGGTAATTCACTGCGACCTTTTACACCACCAAATGCACTGCCTTTCCAGACACGACCAGTGACTAATTGGAATGGACGAGTTGAGATTTCTTGGCCTGCACCTGCTACACCAATAATGACAGATTCGCCCCAACCTTTATGACAACACTCAAGTGCGCTGCGCATGACATTGACATTACCAATACATTCAAATGAAAAATCTACGCCGCCATCTGTCAGCTCAACAATCACATCTTGGATTGGTTTGTCGTAGTTTTTAGGGTTAATACAATCTGTCGCGCCTAATTTAGTGGCGAGCTCAAATTTTGACTCATTGAGATCAATACCAATAATATGTGATGCACCTGCCATGGTTGCACCAATAATTGCCGATAACCCAATACCACCTAACCCGAAGATTGCAACGGTATCGCCTTTTTGGACTTTAGCTGTATTGAGTACTGCGCCCATACCGGTTGTTACACCACAACCGAGTAAACACACTTCTTCTAATGGCGCATCTTTATTGACTTTTGCTAGCGAAATTTCAGGTAGTACTGTGTATTCAGAAAATGTTGAACAACCCATGTAATGGAAAATTGGTTCGCCATCTTTATAAAAACGCGTGGTGCCATCAGGCATTAAGCCTTTTCCTTGGGTCTCGCGAACAGCACTACACAAGTTTGTTTTACCTGAAGTACAGAATTTACACTTGCCACATTCTGCAGTGTAAAGTGGGATAACATGATCACCGACTTTTACGCTGGTTACACCTTCACCTACCATCTCTACAATTCCGCCGCCTTCATGACCCAGAATTGCAGGGAAAACACCTTCAGGATCATCGCCAGATAATGTAAACGCATCTGTGTGACAAACACCAGAAGCGATAATTTTTACCATGACTTCACCGGCTTTTGGATACATAACATCAACTTCTTCAACCGATAATGGTTGTCCTGGTCCCCAAGCTACAGCGGCTTTAGATTTTATAAATTGTGCTGACATTGTGTTTGTCCTTATGACTGATGAACGAATATATTCAGATCTACAAAGTGTAGATGAGATTTTGTAGCGATAGAGCTATTGTATTTATTTTCTGTCAGTTGATAATAAGCTTAAATTGCAAATAACTTTTACGAGTGAGTAATAATGCTGCCATGGGAAGGAGTTTATGAGTTTGTCGCGGTAGCTGAAACCGATAGTTTTACTGCGGCAGGCAAGCGTTTGTCGATTTCAACAGCGCAAGTCAGTCGTCAAATTAGTCAAATTGAAAATAGATTAAATACTAAACTGTTTTATCGCACTACAAGGAAAGTCTCTCTTACTGAAGAAGGGCATGTTTTTTACCGTCATTGCCGACAAGTTATCGATGGACTTGAAGAAGCTGAGCGGGCGATAACGAGTTTACAGAATAAACCTCAAGGCATGATTAAACTGACAGCCCCTGTGACTTACGGTGAAAAATTTATTATGCCGATAGTGACTGACTATATGCAGCAATATCCAGATGTAGAAGTCATTTGTGAGTTAACTAATCGGCAATTAGACTTAGTTGAAGGTGGCTATGACTTGGCTATTCGACTAGGGAGACTAGCGGACTCAAGTATGATGGCAAAACGATTAACCAGTCGTGAGCAGTTTGTTTGCGCAGCACCAGAATACATTAATCGCTTTGGGGCGCCGTATACTTTATCTGAACTGAGCCAGCATAATTGTTTAATAGGCTCTCAACCTCACTGGCATTTTAATGAGTCAGGTAAAGACAGAAGCATAAAGGTGCAGGGCAACTTGCAATGTAGCAGTGGGATAAGTTTGCTTGATGCTGCATTAAAAGGTTTAGGTATTGTGCAATTACCTGGTTATTACGTTAAACAGTCCATTGCTGATAATAAGTTGAAAGTTTTGTTAGCTTCATTTCAGCAAGAGCAAGAAGGTATTTGGGCTTTATATCCCCATAACCGTCATTTGTCACCAAAAGTCAGATTACTAGTGGATAAACTGACAGCGTGCCTTTCGCAAAAGTAATTTTTGCAGCTTCTTTTAGAACTGTTTGCTTTAGCATTTAGTTTATAAACCCTAATTAACGATTTGGAATCTGTTCCAAATCGCTATCTTACGTCCATATTTGATTAAAATATGAGCTTTATTTAACTTTTGAAAATCTACTCCTTTATATATATCTAACTGCTGTTTAATTCCCTTTTTGGAATTGATTCCATCTTTATGATGGTTAGGTCAATTTAAACAAAGGGTGATGACCTATGAGTAATGTAGATCTGTTAGGACGCCGTAAATTTATCGCAGGGTTAGGTGTAGCAGCAGGTGCTGCAATGGTAGCTCCAGCGATGGCTGTTTCTGAAAAAGCGGACGGTGTTAAGTGGGATAAAGAAGTTGAAATCGTTATTATTGGTTCGGGTTTTGCTGGCTTAGCTGCAGGGATTGAGGCAACAAAACTGGGCGCAAAAGATGTCCATATTTTTGAAAAAATGTCTTACTTTGGTGGTAATTCAGCTATTAATGGTGGCTTATTTGCAGCACCAGGAACGCCAATGCAATCTAAAGAAGGCGTAAAAGATTCTGTTGATCGCATGGTCGCTGATCAAATGGCTGCAGGACGTGGTATTGCCGATGAGGCATTGCTTCGCCATGTTGCAGAACATGCAATGGAAGCATTACAAATGACTTTTGATGCGGGCTCTGAGTACCATCCATACTTGCAACAACTTGGTGGTCATTCAGTTGCACGTACATACCAAACAACCGTGAGTTGTGGTGCTGGTATCACCCAACCTTTATTGCATAAGTGTCGTGAATTGGGTGTTCATACTCATAACCGCTCAAAGTTTGAAGGTTTCTTGATTGGTGATAACGGCGAAGTACTTGGCGTTAAAATGCGTGATAACTACCACTTTGATGAAGACCAGCCTGGTAAAGTCATTAATATTCGTGCCAAACGCGGTGTGATTATGGCGACAGGTGGTTTTGCTCAAAACGTTAATCTTCGTATGGCGCAAGACCCAACATTAACCTCTGAAGTAGGTTGTACCAATGCACCTGGTGCGACAGGCGAAGGCATGTATGAAATGTTCCGCTTAGGTGCGGTACCTGTTCATTTAGCGCATATTCAATCAGGCCCTTGGGCATCACCTGATGAAGGTGGTTTTGGTTATGTGTCTAACTATTCTATTTACAATTTCCCTCATTCAATTGCGATTAACCGTTTAACAGGTAAACGCTTTATGAACGAAATTGCTGACCGTAAAACTCGTGCAGATGCTGAGCTTGCATGTCGTGATGAAAAAGGAAATGCACTACCTCCAATCTTAATCACTAGTTATAAGGATTCTAAAAAGCATCCTAATACTAAGAAAGTGATTAAGTACAATGTGGGCTGGAAGTTTGATTCTATCGAAGAACTTGCTTCTCACTTTAAAGTACCCACTAAAGCACTTAAAACCCAAATTGAAGAATATAACCAGTACGTTAAATCTGGTGAAGATACTCAATTTGGCAAGAATATGACTAAGGCGAAAGACAAGTATATTGAAGCACCATTTACCGTTGTTCGTTTATGGCCAAAAGTACATTACTGCCAAGGTGGCGTGCAAATTACCACTAAAGCAGAAGTAAAAGACAGCTTTACTGGTAATCCTATTGCTGGTTTATATGCCGCAGGTGAAGTGTGTGGTGGGATCCATGGTGTGAGTCGTTTAGGTAGTTGTTCTATTCCTGAATGTATGGTCATGGGAATGACAGCCGCCCGCAGCATGATGAAAGCTTAGCCCCAAAACACAAGAGGAATTATTGATGAAAACATTAAAGATGATGCTTGCAATGGGTTTACTTTGTTTAAGCAGCGCAACAGTTCAAGCAGTAGAAATTAGAGCCCATCACCAAGAAGTGATAGGTAAGGATTGTAAAGCCTGTCATGACAATGGCATTAAGCAATTTCCATCGGATCAAGCTTGTCAGCAGTGTCATGACGTAGATGAACTTGCTGAAACGACTGCTCGTAGTGAAGAAGATAAGTGGCAAAACCCACATAACAACTTACATTACGGTAAAGAGTTACCTTGTCAGGAATGTCACAGTGAACATAAAGCGAAAGAGCCGATTTGTAGTAATTGTCATACGTTTAAGTATGATAAGCACAAAAAATAATACTTAATTGTCACGTCTCAAAAGAAGATTGAGCTAGTACAAATAATGAGTTATTAATTTCCCCATTTTAATTCATTTATGAAGTCTTCTGAAAGCCTCTAACTATCTGGTTAGGGGCTTTTTGTTTTTTAATCGTTTTGAATTATTAGGGCCTGTTGATCTTTCAAGGTTGTTTTTGCAGCGAATTGTTGGCCATTTATACAAGGAAGAGACTTTGTGGTGTAGTTATTCTACATAAAAAGTCGATAACGCTGTAAAAATGGCCAACAAACGCTGCCCAAAGGGTTCGACTAAAAGCGTTTTACTCTTTGTTGGATGCATCTTTGTTTATAAAAGGTGCTTAGATAACTAGGCATTAACTCATCCGCCTCGATTAAAACGCTTTTTTTTCGAACAAAACTTAACCAGCAAAGATCAACAGGCCCTAGCTATCAGCCACTTCTGCTAAGTTTTCAACATTGGCTTTGATTAGAGTGATCAGTTGCTGGGTTGCATCTGTTTGAGTATCAGGATTGAGATATAGCGCCTCATTGAACACAGGTAAAATGGGTAGGCCATGTTCAACGGGATCTAATATTTGCATATTATCGTTGATCCTAAACTCGGCAACAGGGGCTATTGCCAGATCATTTTCGACTGCCATGCATAAGGCTTGCGGTGAAGGTGTTGATAGTAATACGTTGATTGATCGCATTGTCAGTTGATGGTTAGCAAATACTTGGGCGCGAATAGGGCAGTTTTCTGGGTATAAAGCCATTGGAATCGTACTACGTTTATGAGCATTACCATTTTTGGCTGCAACCCAATGAAAGCGTCGTTCAAATAACAATTCACCATTTGCTGGTGTTTGCCAATGAGTCGCTACGATGACATCAAATTCACCTTGTTGCAGGCGTTTGTAAAGGTTGCCACTCACGTCAGTATCAATCACTAATTCTATGCGGGTAAATTCACGAATAAATTCAAGTAAACAGCTACTCAAGTAACGTTTTATATAGTCTGTTGGCACACCAAGTCGAATAATTTCTCGATTTTGACAATCTTTCAAATCATCTAAAGCTTGTGAATTAAGCTGCATCATTTTATAGGCGTAGTTAAGTAAAGTGACACCTGACTCTGTCAGCGTTACGCCTTTATTATCGCGAATTAATAATGGTTGTCCGACACTCTCTTCAAGCTTTTTAATTTGCAAACTCAACGCAGATTGAGTTCGAAAAATTTGTTCTGCAGCCTTTGAGAGATTGCCGTTTTCGGCGACAGCGATGAAGCTTTCTAGTAATTCAATTTTTAACATTGGCTTTAGAAAACCTAGCTATTGAAATAGTTCATAGTGGTATCAGTATTACTTAATATCGAATTAGTAAAAAGCTTGTTATCGTGTGAATGTGAGCTGATAACATAATTTTGATAAAAGTAAGGGATGCGTCATGAGTAGTTGGCAACAAAGAGGCGAGTACTTAGTTGAAGTGTCGCAAAGATGCTTAAAAGGACATAAGACTTTTGATTTATGCCGTTCACATTTAGTCAAAGCTAGCCAGATTTCAAAAGGGACTATTTATAATCACTTTCCGACTGAGGCTGACTTAATGGTCGCCGTGGCAATTAATGATTTAAATCGCTGGAGTGCTCAAGCCAAGCTTGATAAACAGAATTATCAAGATCCTCTTATTCAATTTTTAGCTCATCAGTGCTGGCGAATGCACGATACTCTAGTCAATAAGACCTTTGTTATTGAAAGAGTTATGCCTAACTCTGAGGTGTTATCACAAGCCAGTGAGGTTTATCAGTTAGCATACCAGCAAAGTTATGATGCTTATTTTTTATGGTTCGATGCGATGATTAATCAAATTGGTAAAGTTGAAGGCTTTAATCGGGGCGAGTTAGTGATTAACTATTTACGCGGTGCGATGATTAATACTGATGATGCCGATAAAGATGGCAATGATGTTCAACTTTATTACCAATATTGCTATGCCATTGTGCAGTTATTGGGACATTCAGATAAACGTTTGCCTGGGATAGCAAAATTTGAAGAGTGGTTAAATAACATGCCGCAGCAACAATGTGCGGCATAGGTTAGTAAGGTGGGGAGTAAAACTTTGTACTCGATACTTGCTTAGCCTTGATAAAGTCTCCGCATATTATTCCTAATTAGCTTGCTTGAGCTACACTGTTTAAGTGTGACTTTATTGCAAGTATTAGATGAAAAAGGAGGCGTATGAAAATATTGATCATTTGTTTTGTTGGATTTTTTTCTTCGAATATCTTTGCTGAAACATTCACTGCACACTGCCGCAATTACCCTCCTGAATTATTTTTTGAAAATGGCGAATGCAAAGGTGTCGTTCCTGAAATGATGACTGATATCTTTATTGAGCTAGGGCATCAGATTACTTGGGAAAATGTTCCATGGATCCGTTCTATTAAAGAGGCTGAAAGTGGCAAGGTAGACCTATTAATTCGCCACTCTATGACTGAAGCAAGACAAGTATTTCTATATCCAATCGCATACGGTTATTACATAAGAAACCTGAATTTTTATAAATCTCCTAGATTAGACCTTGATATAACATCATATAAAGAACTCGATAATTATAGAGTTGGCGCTATTCGAGGTAACTTTTATTCACCAACATTTTCAACTTTCGAGAGTAGGGAATTAACTCTGGTGGGTAAAACACAGCAATTGGTAGGAATGTTAGAAAGGAACCGTATAGATGTTGCCGTTACCTCAGCTTCTCATAATGTTGAGTTATTTGAAGGTAAATTTGAAAAAATTACTCTTGTAGATACTTTTGAAAATCCTATGTATATCAGTATACCTAAAAAGTCTAAAGCAGTTAAATTGTATTCTGACGTGGCTAGATTGATAAAAGAGTACGGCGACACGGGCAAGATAAATCAGTACTTTGAACGATATGGATTAGAAGTGCCTGAACAAATTATTGAATAGGTTACAGTGATAAAACCAAAAAATGCCAACTTTCAAGCTGGCATTAATTCTAAACTTAATTCACGATATCTTGTTTTTATTAAAAACTTGTCATTATATTTTTTTGATAAAATCCATCACTTTGGCTTTGGGTAAACGAGTGATTGTTTGAACATTATCGAATGTTATGATTTGATGCGGACGGTGTAGTGCAATGGTATTAAGCTGGTGGAGCCATAAATGACCTGTCATGGTGGCATCAGCTAACGCGCGGTGAAATACACCATCATTGGGTAATTGATGATAATCCACCAAGGTCCCTAATTTATGATTGGGCGCACCTTGGTTAATTCTGCGTGATAGCAATAAAGAGCAAGCAAACTGTCCAGAGTATTGGTGATTAATTCGCTTGAATTCAGCATCTAAAAACTTCTTATCAAAGCTTGCGTTATGGGCTACAAGATTGAAGTCTCCAATAAAGTCAGCAAACCGCGCCATGACGGTTTCGCAATCATCAGCTGTTTGCAGCATTTCATTGCTAATACCTGTGTAGTTTTCAATAAAACTATTTACTCGACGCCCTGGGTTCATCAATTCTTGAAATGAATCAACCACTACACCATCCACTAATTTTACCGCACCAATTTCAATGGCGCGGTCACCATTATCAGGTGATAAGCCGGTGGTTTCGAAATCGAGTACGATAACGGTATTTGCTAAATTCATAAGGGTTATTTACCAATACAAAAAGAACTAAAGATTTTGCCGAGCAAATCATCTGAGGTGAACTTACCAGTAATTTCAGAGAGGGCCATTTGTGCCATTCGCAGTTCTTCTGCTAACAATTCACCAGCTAAATACACTTCCAGTTGTTCTTTACCTAACTGTAAGTGACTTGAGGCTAAGTCTAATGCTTCTAAATGGCGACGACGGGCGATAAAACCGCCTTCAAGGTTACTTTGATAACCCATTAGTGACTTAAGGTGCTGTTTTAGATCTTCAACGCCTAGACCTGTTTTAGCAGAAATGCGGTAAACGTTATAACCATGTTCATCTGTGGTCATAACTGGCTCGCCGGTTAAATCGGCTTTGTTACGTACAACAGTGACGCCAAGTCTTGATGGTAGACGGTCGATAAAGTCAGGCCAAATATCATGTGGGTTCACGTCGGTTGTCGTCGTTCCATCAACCATAAATAACACGCGATCAGCTGTGGCTATTTCATCCCATGCGCGCTCAATACCAATTTTCTCAACGGTATCAGCGGTGTCACGTAAACCAGCGGTATCGATAATGTGTAGTGGCATACCATCAAGGTGAATATGTTCACGTAGCACATCACGAGTCGTACCCGCTATTTCTGTCACAATGGCTGACTCTTTACCTGCTAACGCATTCAGTAAACTCGACTTTCCCGCATTTGGGCGGCCCGCTATAACAACTTTCATGCCTTCACGGATTATCGAGCCTTGCTTTGCACTGGCTTGGACAGAATCAAGTTTATCGATGATTTTATAGAGTGAATTAGCAATTTTACCGTCCGATAAAAAGTCCACTTCTTCATCTGGGAAATCAATCGCTGCTTCGACGTATAAACGCAAGTTAGTGACTTGTTCGACAAGTTGGTGTACTTCATCCGAGAACTCGCCTTGGAGCGAGTTTAACGCGCTTTTAGCTGCTTGTTCGCTGGTGGCATCAATTAAATCAGCAATGGCTTCAGCTTGGGTTAAATCAAGCTTATCGTTCATAAAGGCTTGTTCACTAAACTCACCAGGTTTAGCGATTCGAAGACCATCAACTTCCATCACACGTTTAATTAGCATGTCTAAGACGATTTGGCCGCCATGACCTTGCAATTCCAATACGTCTTCACCAGTAAAGGAGTTTGGTCCTTTAAAGAATAAGGCTATCCCTTGATCAATGACTTCTCCTGAAGCACTTTTAAAGTCGCAGTAATCAGCATAGCGAGTTTTAGGTAAATGGCCTAAAACACTTTGAGCGACTTCAGTTGCTTTATCACCTGATACACGAATGATACCGACGCCGCCACGACCTGGTGCGGTTGCTTGTGCCACGATAGTGTCTGTCATTGAGGAAAACCTTGTTGAAAATAGTAAAGGAAAAGGCGGCTTAATAGCCGCCTTTAAAGATTATATCAGTTCGAGCTATGACTTATTTTAAGCCTTTTTTCTCTAAACCGGCATAAATAATCTTTTGTTGTGTAATTGCCACTAAGTTACCTACTAACCAGTAAAGTACTAGGCCAGATGGGAACCATAGGAAGAACACAGTAAAGATAACTGGCATCCACTGCATCATTTTAACTTGCATAGGATCCATGGTTGGTGCCATTGGTTGCATTTTCTGCATTAACCACATAGACACACCCATTAATAACGGTAGTACGTAGTAAGGATCTTGAACCGATAAATCGTCAATCCACAACATGAATGGTGCATGACGCAATTCATAACTTTCTAGTAGTACCCAATACAATGCGATGAAAATTGGCATTTGTAGCAAGATAGGAAGACAGCCACCCATAGGGTTAACTTTCTCTTTCTTGTACAGCTCCATCATAGCTTGACCCATCTTCTGACGGTCATCACCGAAACGCTCTTTCAGTTCAGCAAGCTTTGGCTGTAGGTTACGCATTTTCGCCATTGAAGTGTATTGCGCTTTAGTCAGTGGGTATAAAAGACCACGTACAGAAAGCGTAATTAAGATAATTGCCACACCCCAGTTAGTCACGATTGACTGGAAGAACATCAGTAATTTGTAGATTGGGATAGCTAACCACCAAAGGAAGCCGTAATCGACAACTAAGTTTAGTGTTTCTGAAATATCAGAAAGGGCTTTTTGATCTTTAGGACCAACAAAGAACTGTGCACTAATGGTTTGTTGTGTACCTGGAGCAATATCATGTACTGCGCCGCGGAAACCAATATTAGCTTGTCCACCAGCACTCATGCTTGTGAAAATAGTATTTGAATCATTTGCTGGTGGTACCCAAGCAGACACGTAGTAATGTTGAAGCATTGCTGCCCAACCACCTAATGTTTGCTGGTTTAAGTTACTTTTAGCAATATCGTCAAAATCATACTTTTCGTAACGAACACTCTGAGTTGAGAATGCTGCACCACGGTAAGTCGGCATCATCATGCTGCTTTCAGATGCTTGAACGGTTTGTTTAATCTGACCATACATTTGCATTTGAAGTGGAGCTGCTGTGGTGTTGTTTACATTGTAATCAACAGTCACATCAAACTGACCACGAGTGAAAGTAAATACTTTGGTATAGCTTGCGCCATTTGCATCTACATAACTTAATGGAACAGATAAAGTGTCTTGGCCAGCTGCTAATTCATATAGTTCAGACTCAGCAGAGAAATGAGCACGACCATGAGTACTGCTATCAATACCATCACGTCCGATTAAGCCACTTTGAGAAATATAATTGAATGCACCGTTTTGCTCTAAAAGAACAAAAGCTTCATCGCTATCGATTTCAACTTTATGGTCAACAAGTGCAGCATAAACAATATCACCACCGACTGGGTCGATTTTGATGTTTAGCTGATCAGTGTTAACTGTAATCAGATTTTGAGTCGCCGGTAATTGAACAGGCATGCTTGAATCAGCATCGGGTACATCGCCTATATTTGACGAAGGTACGTTATTCGTTTGAACAACCGATTGTGTTGCTGTCGGTTGTGGTGCTTTATCGTCTTTGCYDTTGGCGATACTTGCCCATTTGATACCGATGAAGCGCTAGTTTTTGATGCTCAAAATCAGCTTGAACAATGGTTTTTTAAGCTAATGTCTCAAATGTTCAAATAAAAAATGCCCGATTAATCATTCTTTCTGATTGGTTAATCGGGCACTTTTATTTATATGAGCTTTATTTATATGAGCTTTATTTATATAAGCTTTCTCATTTATAAAAGCTTTTAATCACACTGTGCTTTTCCGCTAG
>NZ_VKHR01000119.1 GCF_009663145.1 Shewanella sp. TC10 | reverse complement strand
GGTTAACTCAGCACATTTGGCTTGTTCAATCCACTGAGTAAATAAATCCATCGGATTTTCTGGTAAATCATTACGGCGCAATCCACCTTGAGTATATTCACGGCGGATATCTGTTAAATCATTCATTTAGATACCTCTTTAATTACACTCATTATACTCACAGTTACTGATATATGATCATGAGATTGCTGATAATTACTCGCTTTAGTTTGTTCATTTCAATACAGACATAAAAAAACCAACGTCCAGCGTTGGTTTTTAAAAATAGATACTGTCTCAGTAATCTTTATGTTCAAGCTTACGCTTTAACTAAACCTTTGCCTTCAGCCCAAACGTGAAGAAGCTCAAGGCCTAATGTCGCACCCGCTAATGCAGTAATATCAGCAGAATCGTAAGCTGGAGCAACTTCAACCACATCCATACCCACTATGTTCATACCACGTAAACCACGAATGATTTTCATCGCTTTATCACTGGTTAGGCCACCACATACTGGCGTACCTGTACCTGGTGCATAAGCTGGGTCTAAACAGTCAATATCAAACGTTACGTATAACGGCATATCACCTACACGCTGTTTAATTTGCTCAACAATTTGGTCTGCTGTTAAGTCATTGGCCGTTGCTGCATCAATCACCTTAAATGCATGATCTGTAGTATTATATTCAGTACGAATACCCACTTGAATTGAGTTTTCAGCTGCGATTAAACCTTCATTTGGCGCATGGAAAAACATCGTGCCATGATCGTACTTGCTACCCTGACTATAAGTGTCTGTATGTGCATCAAAATGAAGTAACGCCATTTTGCCGTACTTTTTATAATGCGCACGTAATAAAGGTAAAGTAACGAAGTGGTCGCCGCCAAAGCTTAACAATGCCTTGTCGCTATCAAGAATGCGTGTAGCAAAGCCTTCTAAACGAGTCGTAAAATCTTCTTGGTCGCCACAATCAAAAACCAGATCGCCAGCATCAACAATATTGATGGTTTCACTGATCGAAAAGTCCCACGGCCAGCGCGTTTCTTCCCAAGCAAGGTTTACTGAAGCACGGCGAATCGCATCAGGCCCCATTCGGCCACCAGAGCGACCTGTTGTTGCCATATCAAATGGCAAACCAATCACAACCACATCAGCATCTGTTTCAGTCGGCTTAAAGTTAAGCGGCTGACGTAAGTAACCAAATGCATTTGAATATAATGAATAATCTGCTTTTTCAGCAAAAGTGCTCATAAAAATCTCCGTAAAGGCTGAACGCCAATAACTACAAATATTCTGGTATCAGTACTTCATGACAAAGTTGCTGATAGTGACTGAAGTTAACATCGTATCCTTGCTCTGTAGCAAGCGAGCAGCTCCCCAAACATAAATGCGCTGGGAATCCTTCAGTATTTTTAGGTGAATTAAAGCCAATCACATCCCAACTACCTGGGTTCAGTGTAGTCAGTAACCTTGAGTAAATATCAACAGGGTGTTGAGATAAATCCACATTTGTCTCTAAGCTCACATATGAGCTCTTTTCTTGCGGGGTGATATGAATCGTAAAATACTCTTGCCCCTTGATCCCGTTTATGGAGTAGCCAAACGGTTCAAACAAAAAGTCATCAACTACAAAACCTGGAAACAAGTCTGATAGTTGTAATAAGTCGCGGATCCCTTGGGCCGATTGATTAACCCCACGTAAGTAGTCAGCAGCATCACCATTAATATGGTACATCAACAGTTCATTGGTCACATCTGTCGTTGGCGCAGTAAAAGGTTTCTTACTGCTAAACATATAATGATGGTGTGAATCTAAATGACCAATACGATAAGCATTACCAGTAATGGTTTGACGAATTTTTTTCAAATCATCTTGAAAAGAGCTCGATTGCAGATGAGATAAATATTCGTTTTTACGCTGATAACTGGCAAACCCGATCGCTTCTTCACCGACATGTTCGATGAACGACATGACTGCATCTGCAAGCGTTGTCGTGCCGCAAGTGAGCATGACAAAACGGTCATCCCACACAAATAAGCTAGACTCACTCAATAAATAAGCATCACAATAATCATTACTGATTGACGATAGAATTTCAGCATTGGCACACGCAACAATTTCAGCCCAAAAAGGCTTACCAAAACTGCGCAATTTTTGAGACGAGTCAGCTAAGATGACTTCAATCTTTTTTTCCGAACCTTCAAAAAACATATTTCAAAACCTAAAAACGCAGAGTCAGYWWACTGACTCTGCGTTTTTAG
>NZ_VKHR01000040.1 GCF_009663145.1 Shewanella sp. TC10 | reverse complement strand
GGTATACATAAGCTTATGAAAAATATGTAACTATTCTGCATCTGGTACTTTYWTARGCTTATGTATACCCATGATACTTAAATATACAAAGTCAGCAAGGCAAATAGTGCTAAGATGCTAGGCATAAAATTGAAGTATAGTTATTCTACATCGATATTTTATAACAACGCAGATTGGCGCTATTTGATTTGCCCAACGGGGCGCAAGCTCGAAAACCACTGCTACGTTGTAAACTTTGAAAAGTGAATAACAATTACCTCAGCTTACGCCTTGCATTGTTATCCGAGCTTGTGCCTGACAAAGCATCTTGAGGTAACATGGGTATATATTGTAGTCATCGGCTGASCAAAACCTAGCGCAGACGATGATTCTGGCTCGAAGAATAATGAAGCATCATTCAAACTCAGTTTATTCAAGGCTTCACGGAAGTTTTCAAATTCATCGGTAGAAATTGGGAATACACCCGCATAAACCTGCGGCGTCACCTTTTTAAAACCAGGTAACGGCTCTTCTGCACCATTTTTTGCGTGTGTGAGCGTATCACCAACAGGTGCGCCATGGATCTCTTTAATACCAGAGATAACAAAACCAACTTCACCCGCTTTTAAGTCTGGAGTGTCTGTTTGTTTTGGCGTAAAAATACCTACTCGATCAGCGTTATAGTTCTGACCTGTAGACATTACTTTAAATTTGTCGCCTTTCTTCAGTACGCCATGCTTAATACGTACTAATGAAACCACGCCTAAATAGCTGTCAAACCAAGAATCAATGATCAAGGCTTGAAGTGGTGCGTCTGCATCGCCTTCCGGCGGTGGAATGTCTGAAACAATCGTTTCTAACACATCTTTGATACCGATACCTGTTTTTGCAGAACAACGAACCGCATCCATGGCATCAATACCAACAATGTCTTCGATTTCTGCTGCAACGCGATCAGGATCTGCTTGCGGTAAGTCAATCTTATTTAAGATTGGTACCACATCAAGATCCATTTCTAACGCTGTATAACAGTTAGCAAGTGTTTGTGCCTCAACACCTTGACCAGCGTCAACAACAAGCAATGCACCTTCACAAGCAGCAAGAGAACGAGAGACCTCATAAGAGAAATCGACGTGACCAGGCGTGTCAATGAAGTTTAATTGATAAGTTTCGCCATCTTCAGCTTTATAATCGAGTGTAACACTCTGTGCTTTAATGGTAATACCACGCTCACGCTCGATATCCATAGAATCAAGCACTTGAGCGGCCATTTCACGGTCTGATAAACCACCACAAAATTGGATAAGGCGATCTGACAAAGTTGATTTGCCGTGATCGATATGAGCAATAACTGAGAAGTTTCTAATGTGTTTCATTTGGATGAAATGACTACTACTAAAATGATGAAAATAATGGTGCCAAATTGTACCTGAATAAGGGGTTAATACCAATCAGAATCAATAGGTCAATGGAAATCAATCTAAAAAGGCTTAGTTTTTATGGAAGATTTTGATGTTTTAGCCGCGATGTAAACTGACAGCTTGGCCTAAATAAGCCGTAATAACCGGAGTGGAAGACTTTTCTAATTCACTGGCTTGGTGTTTTCCAGCTAGCCAAGCACCAACACCACCAAGGGCTGCAAAAATTATTGAACTGTAATCTGAATTAACCCCTAACAAATCACCTAACCAAAGACCAACTCCCGCGCCAATAAATAGTCCGACTAAAGGCACAATATAAACAAGCATTGCTGCTTTAACGATCACGCTTTCTGGTAACGCTAATTTTAGCAAATCGCCTTTTTCGCAAGGCTTATCACTCTTTAATGAAAAACGCTGACGTTTAATTGAGAAGGCTTTAGCAACCGTTGATGTCCCACAGTTTTCACTACTTGAGCAATGATTGCAGGCACTTTTAAGTTCTATCTCGACAGTAACCCAACCATCTGGATCATAAGCTGTCACAGTCGCAACTTCTTCCAGTATTGATTTGTTCAATGCTGGTTGAGGTTGATTCGAAGGTGGCTGTTTAGCAGGAGATTCTGACATATTAGCTTATTTTAAGATAAGACTTTTGGCGATTCGGTTTAGTGTGTCAGCAGGTACTTTACCCACAGCGACAACTTCAACGTTACCAACTTGCTCCACAACCATAGATAAGCCATTTCGAGTAATGAGTTCGTCCGGCATTGGGCTATCCCCCATACGAGCAACATAAACGGAAATATTGACTAGGCCATCACTTAAAGCAATATACTCAACAGATTCATCACTACCGATTAAACGGTGATGATCTTTCACTAGCATATGAAATCCAGCAGGCAGCCAACTGAATTCCCAATTTTGACCTTTAATCCGCTCAGCAGGGTTCATTACAGGAGGCAATCCCTGTTTTTCAGCTTCAACGAGAATTTGGGCAGGTTCATTAAGTTCAAGTAACTCAATCACCATCATTTGTTCAATCAACTGTTTATCTTGATTAACCATGTCATATCGAAGCGGTAAACGCGTGTCCATATCAATCCATACTTGTGACATAAAACGATTGTCATCCACTGGAATGATACGGATCATCTGTCCAGGTCGCCCCGCAATTCGACTGCGTCCACCTAAAACAAATTGGTAGCCCTTTTCTAACGAGCTTACATCCGTTGCGAATATCGTCGGCCATATTCCCTGAATACGAGGGGCATTAATACTGTAAGCAGGTTGGTCATGTTCAATAAAAGTCACTGTATCCGCAACTCTTACTGCATTTTTAGGAGGACCATTCAAGTATTCTAAAAAAGCGACTTCTTTATTGTTTACTGTACCGTGAAGGTAAACAAGTGGACGGATATGATCCGCTTGAAGTTGGATAATAGAGGATTTGTACTGTTTGGTTTGTAGCGCTTGGCTCATACTTTCAAGCCAAGCTTTTGCAGACATTTCTTCTTCGGCAATGCTTTCAGCATTACTATTGGCATACGTAGGGAATGCCAATACAACAAGGGCTAACAGGATTAGACGCAAGCTAACTCCGAATTAATTATTAACGTTTTTATCAATACCGTCATTGTGCTGTACAACTACACCAGAATTCAACCTTTGTTGTAGCATATGGTCTTGAATGTATGAATTAATTCTACGACGTTGTTGAACAACATTGTCATTACTCACACTTGATTGATTTTGCACTGCGCCAGTTTGTAGGCTTACTGGAGATGCTGTACCAACTAAAGGACGTGTATTTAACACTGGTAATGGCGAATCAGCATTTTGCTCTTGGCCATAATTTTGTACACCGACAATAGCTACCATCGCAACGGTTGCAGCAATTGCATATTGGCCGAATTGTTTGAAGAAAGGTACCACATTATCTTTCTTAACTTCAGGGGCAACAGTGTTCTCTACTTTATCATGAGTAGATACAGTTTCTGTTTGAGGTGCCATTATCGCAGGCTCTAACTCAATAGCAGCTGCAATGTTTGCAGTAAGATCTAAATCAATTGTCTGCGGTAACTCACCGCGCATTGCATCACCAATCATATGATAGTTTTGCCATTGCTTGTGTGAGTTTTCGTCTGCTGCGAGTTCCGCTAAAGTTTTAGCATCAACTTCGCCATCAACTGCTGATGAAACCCATTCTTGACCTGATTTAAGCATTTTTCACCTGTGTCAATAAAGACTGTTACTGTTCCAGCAAAGGCTGGAGTTTCTTATCGATTGATTCCCTAGCGCGGAAGATTCTTGATCTCACCGTACCAACAGGACAATCCATGATATTGGCAATATCTTCGTAACTCATACCATCAAGTTCACGTAGAGATATTGCAATCTTTAATTCTTCTGGCAACGTTTCTAAGGTTTCAAAAATCACCTTATTAATTTCATCTGACAAAACTAATCGTTCTGGAGATGCAAATTCTTTCAACGCATCACTGCCTTCGTAATATTCAGCTTCTTCAGCATCAACACTGTTTGCCGGTGTTTTTCTGCCTTGAGAAACCAAATGGTTTTTTGCAGTGTTTACTGCAATGCGATACAACCATGTGTAAAAAGCGCTTTCACCCCGAAAATTTGGTAATGCACGGTAAGCTTTAATAAAGGCTTCTTGTGCCACATCAGCGATGTCAGCTTGATTTCGAATGTAACGTGATATCAAGCTCATTACTTTATTTTGGTACTTCTGAACTAACAGATTAAATGCGTTTTTGTCGCCACGCTGTACACGCTCAACTAACTGTTGATCACTTATTTGTCCACTCATCCGAGCCGACTACTCCTAAATCTATAATACTGATTTCTCAGTCGCTCGAATCATATTCACAATAAAGTAGACTCGCATGCTTT
Organism: Shewanella sp. TC10; assembly: GCF_009663145.1. Lineage (GTDB taxonomy): Bacteria > Pseudomonadota > Gammaproteobacteria > Enterobacterales > Shewanellaceae > Shewanella. Next base: position 47,002 of record NZ_VKHR01000040.1, on the reverse strand, counting down.
GAAAAAGTTCGATATTGAATGAAAAAAATTTAATTTTTTATAATTAATGGCTAAATATCGCTTAATAGTAATGTCTCAGTACCCAATAAAGCGGTTTTGTTTTACCATTATAGAACCATATTAAGTCACCCATGATACCTTATGAAACAAGCAGTTGAACACCAATCTGATATTTTGGTTATTGGTAGTGGTGCTGCAGGGTTAACCCTAGCACTCCATCTAGCTGAAAAGTCTAAAGTTATTCTTCTTTCGAAAGGCCCATTAGCTGAAGGCTCTACCTATTATGCCCAAGGTGGAATAGCCTCCGTTTTTGATGAATCAGATACAATTGAGTCCCATGTAAGCGATACATTAATTGCAGGTGCGGGGCTTTGTGACAAAGAAGTGGTGACTTATACAGCTGAAAATGCCAAAGCTTCAATGCAATGGTTAATTCAATGCGGTGTTGCCTTTGATAAAGAAGAAACTGCAGATGGTGACCAAAGTAGCGCCCCTTATCACCTAACTCGTGAAGGCGGCCACAGCCACCGTCGTATTTTGCATTCAGCTGATGCTACAGGAAAAGCTGTGCAAACGACCTTGCAAGATCAAGCCCAAGCTCATCCTAATATTCAAGTATTAGAGCGTTATAACGCCATTGATTTGATCACGACTCGAAAACTTAACAGACCCGGTAACCGAGTCGTAGGCGCTTATGTTTGGAATCGCGATGCTGAGCACGTAGAAACAGTCACAGCCAAATTTGTTGCGATTGCAACAGGCGGTAGCTCTAAAGTTTATCAATACACATCTAACCCTGATATCGCAAGCGGTGATGGTATTGCCATGGCATGGCGTGCAGGTTGCCGCGTAGCGAACATGGAATTTAATCAGTTCCATCCAACATGTTTATACCATGCCGATGCACGCAATTACCTGTTAACAGAAGCATTACGTGGTGAAGGCGCTTACCTTAAGCGCCCTGATGGCACACGGTTTATGCCAGAATTTGATGAACGAGCGGAACTTGCACCGCGGGACATCGTGGCTCGTGCAATCGATTATGAAATGAAGCGTTTGGGTGCAGATTGCTTGTACCTTGATATCAGTCATAAACCCGCAGACTTTGTCATTAAACACTTCCCAACTATTCATAAACGCTGTTTAGAGTTTGGTATTGATATCACTACGGATCCAATCCCTGTGGTTCCCGCCGCGCACTATACTTGTGGTGGAGTGATGACTGACCTACATGGGCAAACAGATATTAATGGTTTATATGCCATCGGTGAAGTGGCCTATACCGGTCTACATGGTGCTAACCGTCTTGCCAGTAACTCATTATTAGAATGCCTCGTGTTTGCACGTGCTGCAGCTCACGATATCGAAAGTTTACTCACTAAAATACCTGCGCCAGGGCCTGTTCCTCACTGGGATGAAAGTAAAGTCAGTAATTCTGATGAAGAAGTCGTCATTGCGCATAACTGGCATGAGTTACGTCTCTTTATGTGGGATTACGTCGGCATTGTGAGAACCGATAAACGTTTAGAACGTGCACTGAGACGCTGCGCTATGTTGCAACAGGAAATTCAAGAGTATTACAGTAATTTCCGAGTCAGTAACAACTTATTAGAATTAAGAAACCTGGTTCAAGTTGCTGAGCTTATCATTCGCTGCGCTATGGAGCGAAAAGAAAGTCGAGGGCTGCACTACAATGCTGATTATCCAGAGCTTTTAGATAATCCTCAGCCAACGATTTTACAACCTGAACGATAAAGTGTCTGAGACAAATACTGATACTGATACTGATAAATATGACTTATTTAACAGTATCAGTTATTTTAAAACTCATCTGATTTACCAAAGCTCTGGCGCTTCACTTTCAATTCTCACTCTGCTTTAAACTTCACTAATAAACGGCAAAGCTGCCTGTAATGTTCATCGCTCAACATGTCACTCCACACAATAAGTAATTGCCTTTTGTTATTTACTGCTGCAGATTCAAACTCGATAAACATAATACAAGCAAATACTGTCACTATAGGCTGACGCCAAAGTATGAACGTTTGATTGTTCAACTTACCATTGCCAGCATCATAAAAATTGAAATCGTATTGCCACAATTTAAGCTGCAATAAATGTCTGCTAAAAAAGAGCACCGCAATGACTAAAACCAGCCAGTAAACTAGCTTAAAAATAATAGATTGATTATCTGGCCAAAGTAAAAAGCTGGTTAAGCACACACATATCAGGACGATGTGAGATAGGAATTGATTGAAAGAGGCGCGTAATGTTACTTGCATAAATTAAGCGCCACTTCCCGCTTGATTAAGCTCAAGCTAGAAAGGTATGTAAAAAACCGAATGAAGTTAAGGCTGCGGACGACCACGAACCGTATTGACCATTTCACGCATTGCATTATTCGGACATACTTCATGGCCCATAAACCATGCAAAAAGTTCTGGATCTTCGCAGGCTAATAAATCAATAAAGGTCTGCTTGTCGACATCAGAAAGAGATTCGTAATGTTTATCTACAAAAGGCTGAAAAAGAACATCTAACTCTAACATTCCTCTACGACAAGCCCAGCGAACTCTAGCAATATTCATTAATTCCAACGTTCTTCTCCTAACATCTTCTAAGGATATTTTATCTTTGATGTGAACTACGATGTTCTACATCTTGTATCTCTGGATCCACACCGGCAAACAAATCTGTAAAATCAGTTTCAAGTAATCGCTGAACTGCGGGATGTTGGATCATCCTTTCAGCAAACATGACATGATACTCTTCTTTGATATCGTCAGTTTCACCAATTAAAACCATACCTTGAGAAAGTATATCATGACGATAAATTGAAGGAGCAACAAATATACCGCGCTTGAATAGACCGAAAGCCTTCATCATCGCAGCATCATCAAATTCACCTAAAATACTGACCTCGAGATTCTTTTCAGCAAACCATCGATGCAGTTGCTGCCCAAGTGATGTTCCCTTACCTGGGATCAATAACTTGTCTTGCTCTAAACAAGCAGGAAAGTCTAATGAAGGCTTAGAGGCTGCAAAAAAACTAATGCCACACTCACCTAGCTTTTTAGACAAAATCTCAGGGTATTTGAGAGACTCACCTGCTGAATCAGACAAGATCATATCTAGTTTATGTTCACGCAAACGTTGGATTAGGTTTTCATGGGTAGATTCATAACAACTTAGGTGCATCGAACCGTCATTAGGGATCACAGTTAATAATACCCGACTCGCTAATGCTTTAGATAAAGCTGCCGCGAAACCGACTTCAAAGAGAATGGATTCATCTTTTTGGTATGCCAATAAGTCCAACATTTCATAGCTGAGACTAAACATTTTATCTGCATAGCGAAAGACTAATTCGCCAAGTTCGGTGGGTTCTAACGAGCGTCCTACACGTTTAAAAAGACTGCCATGGAGACGTTCTTCTAAAGCGCGGATTTGACCTGTAATAGTTTGTGGTGCGAGGCATAAAGCTTCGGCGGCCTTAGCCACCGAACCTTTTTTTCTAACCATCCAAAAATAATATAGATGGTTATAATTTAAATGTTGCATTCATATAAACCAGCTAAGAAAGTTGGCTTATTTTAATCGCTGACAGTCCAACAAGCTATCAATTAATATCGATAGTTCATCTAGATTAGTCACGTTTTTTGCTGATGCTTGTTCTTGAATAGCTAAAACGATTTCATCTTTATGTGGAACTCTGTCAGCACAAAAACTGCGGTTAGCCTCTTGATATCGCTTACCTGCACGATACATAAGAGCACGAGACTCGTATCCATCAGCCTCTTCTAAACGGTTGCCCGATGCATCAGAGTGATACATCAAAGCCCCATCTACAATACCATCTAAGTAACTGGTACATTCTTTAGATTCAACATCTTTAAGACATTGATCGAATGTTGTCGCTTGTACTGGCACAGTCGTTACACCCATTGCCAAGGCTAACATCAGCAGTTTTGTTTTCATTTTTACTCCAGTACTACTTAGCTTCAGCTTCAGCTTTAGGAAGTACTTTATCTAGCCATACGTAACCGATAACTGCGGCTAACATAGAGCCCATCAAGATACCTAAGCGAGCATAGTCACCTAATTGCTCTGGGGCAGTTTCAAATGCAAGTGAAGAGATAAACACAGACATAGTGAAACCAATACCACACATGATCGATACTGGAATAATCTGGCTCCAGCTAATACCTGGTGGTAATTCTGCTAACTTCAACTTAACTGCAACATAGCTAAACAACATTACACCCACTGGCTTACCAAGTAACAAGCCTAAGATAATACCGATAGTTACAGGCTCAGCAAGTGAACTTAAGCTCATTCCTGATAACGATAAACCAGCATTAGCAAATGCAAACACAGGTAGAATGAAGAATGTACTCCATGGGTGCAGAGAGTGCTCCAAGTGCTCAGATGGCGATGAGCCGTCTTTCGCTCGTAACGGAATACAGAATGCGATAATCACACCAGCAAGTGTTGCATGAACACCAGATTTCAGTACCGCAACCCAAAGAATCACACCTAATAAGCCATAAGGAATGAGTGAACTAACTCCTTTGCGGTTAAGTGCAACCATCAGTGTAATTGAAATTGCTGCAACAATTAGGCTTGTCATTGATAAATCAGCACTGTAGAACAAGGCGATAATAACAATAACACCTAAGTCATCCATAATAGCCAGAGCTAATAAGAACACTTTTAGTGCTACAGGCACACGGCTACCAAGTAGAGCCATAATACCTAATGCAAATGCAATATCAGTCGCAGCCGGAATTGCCCAACCAACCTGTGTAACAGGATCTGAATAGTTGAATGCTAGATAGAATAATGCAGGGAATACCATGCCACCAACTGCGGCAAACGTTGGCAGTGAAGCTTTAGCAACACTAGATAATGCACCTTCTAACAATTCACGTTTTACTTCTAAACCAATTAGCAAGAAGAAAAGCGCCATTAATCCATCATTAATCCAAAGCAACAAAGGCTTATCGATATCTAATGAACCTATACGTACTTGGACTTCTGTATCAAGAAAACCACTGTATAAACCAGCTAATGGCGAATTTGCCATTAACATAGCCAGCACTACAGAGACCATCAAAATGATACCTCCTGCAGATTCTTGACTTAAGAAATTCTTAATTGCACGTTCCATACTTTACTCCATAAAAAACAATTAAATTGATTCTATCTAAAAATCTCAAACAATCATAATCGTTAGTTTCGCTCTAAACACTCGGTTTTTCCGAGGTATTAAACCACACAGAGAGAGACCTATCACACAAGAGGCAACAATTGAGACCTAGATCAACATTAAAGCTAAAGCTTGCACACAAAACTCGATTAAACGCATATATATTTAGCTGAGCAAAAAGTGGGCGAATGATAAAATAAAATACATCTAACTAAATTAATTGACGATAAATTGACAAATCTCTGATTTACTTTTAGTAAAAGAACAATAACCTAATTAAAAACCAATCTAAGTTATGAGCTTTAATTTAGCCTACCAAATATAAAGTGCATAAATATTAAAGTCACTGAACAAATAATTAAGAAAATTTCATCAATAAGAAACACAGTTTAATGAATCAACAAGCTTTTTTAGCTTAATCACAAAACTCAGTCGATACATTTGCTGTCAGAATGTAATTTTATATATTTGCACTTAATTCTAGACAATATTTACGTAGTTTCTAGGAAGCACTGATGTGTTTGAGTACAATAATGAATTGAACATGCTATGGGTGATTTACTATTTAACAAAACTATAAGAATCGAACAGTGAAATCTATGTTTTAAAGTCTATTTTTTAAAGTGAATGTTTAGGAGTTTTCTATAAAACTCATCGAATCTCGTCAAGTCCCCTAGAAGTGACTTAACGAGATCATTTCTTTTCTAGCCTGTTATTTAAGCAGAGTTATCTAAACCGAAAAAGGATACTTGATAGCATCATGGTGCTGATAACCTACCACTTCAAAATCATCCATGGTGACCCAAGTTTCCAAATCTTTAAGACTCTTAATATCTGGATTTATGATCAGCTGCGGCGATGGAAATGGCTCACGAGTCAGTTGTTCATTTTTCATTAAATCAAGTTGGTCTTCATAGATATGAGCATTAATAATTTTATGATAAGCCATACCAGGTTTATTACTTGTGATCTGCGCCATCAAAGCAAGGAATGTATATACCTGAATTTGATTGAAATTAAGCCCTAGTGGCACATCGCATGAACGTTGATAACTAGTTAAATAAAGCGTATCACCCAATAGCGAAAACGTATGAGTGTGCATACAAGGACGCAAACAGCCCATATCAAATTCACCTGGGTTGTAGAAAGTGATAATTTCGCCACGGTCATCGACACCTTTAGACAAGTTATCAACAATTTTAGCCAGCTGATCGACTGTACCACCAGAGGTTTTCTGCCAACGACGTCCTTGAACGCCGTAAACACGCCCCATGTCATCTTCACCTTTGCGGTGAGGGTTTGCTAACCAACTTTGGTTATCATTCGAATTCATGTCCCAAGTTTTAGTACCTAAAGCACGAAAGTCTGCCGCGTTATCATAGCCTCTGATATAGCCAATTAGCTCCGCAATCGCTGACTTCCAATAGCTTTTACGTGTTGTAATAATAGGAAACTGGTTATTTTTCACATCATATTGCAAATCAGCATTAATCACGGTTAAACAACGCTTTCCAGTTCGTTCATTTTCAATCCAATGACCGTTATCGACGATGTTCTGACAAAGATCTAAATACTGACGCATTTTTCATTCCTATTATTATAAGGTTTAATTTAGCAACACTGTTTAAAAGCTGTCATGCAAAACTCAATGAAGATTGAGCTGACAAGCTTGATGTAGCAAAAAGTTATGATACCAAAAAACTATGCAGATAAAGCCATTTTTAAGCCGACAATCATCAGTAGACCAGCAAATGCACGCTTTAAGACTGGAGTTGGCCAAGTGCTTGCGGCTTTTACGCCCAATGGAGCCATTAGCATGGAGCTAATAATGATGCCTGCAAGTGCTGGCAAGTAGATAAAACCAATCGTGCCATCGGGTAAATCGGGCGCATTTAAACCTGCTATGATATAGCCAAGGGTGCCTGAAGTTGCAATCAAACAACCTGTCACAGAGGCGAAACCAACAGCTTGTTTCATCTGTAAACCACAGTAAGTTAAAAACGGCACCAGCAAGACCCCACCACCGATCCCCATCAGCCCTGCGATAATCGCAATTAATGTCGATACGCCCAGTAAAACTACAAAACCGGGAATTTTCTCATTTGCTTTCGGCTTAAAAGGGAAAGCCATTTGTATTGCCATTAGCACAACAAATATCGCAAATGCTTGCTGCAAATGATCTGATGATATTTTCTCTGAAATAAACCCAGATGCTAGCGCGCCAATGAGAATTCCAGGCAACATGGGTTTAAATAATGCCCAAGGTACATTGCCTCTTTTATGATGTGCAGAAGCCGAAGAAAGTGAAGTGAGGATAATTGAAGCTAGTGATGTTGCAATAGCAACGTGAGTGAGTTGGGTTGATTCGACCCCAACTGATGGTAAAAGATAGATTAGTGCGGGCACAATAATTAACCCACCGCCAATACCCAATAAACCCGCCATAAAACCAACAAAAGCACCGAGCACTAAGCAAATAGAAAAAACCAGTAAAATATTGTCCACAGTAAAGCCTTATCCGTGTAAAAATATAAAGAACCTAATGTAAAATTGATATCAATTCTTGTTCATTAAGGTATTCATTCAGAAGTTGGCGAACTTGCTCGCCATTTGACAACAAGAGTGCTTGTTCTAACAGTTGCTCTAGAGACTGTTTATCAATGCGCCTGAGTAAATAGTTGATACGTGCAATACTGCCTTGGTTCATACTCAGCTTTTGATAGCCCATGGCAACAAGAAGCAATGCCCCCATTGGCTCTCCAGCTAACTCACCGCAAATACTCGCATCTAATTGGTATCGATTACAATCAGTAATGGTCCATTTTAACGCTCTTAGCACCCCTGGGTGAAAACTATCAAACAAAGGACTCACACTAGGGTTATTTCTATCAACAGCCAGTAAATATTGAGTTAAATCATTACTACCAACTGACACGAAATCGACACGTTTAGCGACATCTTCCAATTGAAATAGTAATGAAGGCACTTCAAGCATCACACCTATTTGAGGCTTAGGGATAGTTCGATTTAACTCTTCAGTTAATTCACTATAAGCTTGCTCTAAATAGAGTAATGTCCTGTCGATTTCATCAAGGTTACTGACCATAGGTAACAGGATCTGTAATTGTGCCGAATCTGCATTTGCCGTTAACATTGCCCTTAATTGCATCAAAAACAACTCAGGGTGATCTAACGATAAACGGATCCCGCGCCAACCTAGAAACGGGTTATCTTCGTTAATGGGAAAATACGGTAATGGTTTATCACCACCCACATCTAAAGTGCGCATGACAACAGGTCTATCGCGAGCAGCAGAAAGCACCTGTTTATAAACATGCACTTGTTCTATTTCACTAGGGAAACGCTGGTGTAGCATGAAAGGGATTTCAGTACGATATAGTCCTATTCCATCCGCTCCTTCAGCCATATCAGTACTTAAGCCGCTCAGTAGTCCTGCATTTAAGTACAGTTGAATTCGGTGACCATCAATTGTTTGAGCAGGCAGAGATAACTCAGCTGAGAACTGGCGCTGCTGAGCCTGACTTTCTGAAATTAAAGTGTGATATTCATGAAGTACTGCATCTGATGGAGATACGAGTAATTGGCCACTATTAGCGTTTAAGACTAATTTCTTATCATCAATATTAGCCGCCAGTACTTGATCAACCCCAACAATAGCTGGAACGCCTAGTGCTCTAGCCAGAATAGCCGCATGGGCATTAACTCCGCCAAGCTCCGTGACAATCCCTGCAAGTTTTCCTCGAGGAAACTCAGCCAATAATGTTGCGTCGACTTCTTTAGCGACTAATATCACTGGCTTTGAAGGGGCCAGATCTAACTTGTTAGGCTCAATGAGTTGGCGCAATACTTTTTGGCCAAGCTCACGAATATCACTTGCTCGCTCTTTAAGGTAAGGATCTTCCATCGCAATAAATTGGTCTATATAGCGAAGAGAAACTCTGCTTACTGCAGATTCAGCTTGCCAGCCTAAAGCAACTTCTCGTAAGTATTCTCCGCCTAGGCTTGCTTCATTTAATAACAGCTGCAAAGCCGAAAAAATCGACGCTATGTCATCGGCTTTCTCGCGGTCAAATCGCTGCGACAACGTACTTATAATGTCTTTACAACGTTGCATTGCTGACTTAAGTCTAAGCGTTTCTTTATCAACATCAGCGCATTTAATATCAGGCTGAGCTAACGAGATAGCACCGCCTAAAACAAACGCTTCAGCAATAGCAATCCCCTTTGATGCACTGACCCCTTTAAATACAACTTGTTGTTGAACATTACTGATTGCAGCTTTGTTTTTTAAACTACGTACAACCACTGCAAGTTGCGCGGCAAGCGTCATTAAAAAAGCTTCTTCATTTTCACTAAACTGTCTTGGCTGTGGCTGCTGAACAACAATGACACCAACAACTTGTTTTTGAAAAATAATCGGGACAGCAAGAAAAGCGCGGTACTCTTCTTCTTCAACTTCTGGGAAAAATTTAAAACGGTGATGGGATTTAGCATCAGCAAGATTAACCGCCTCTTCTTTCTCAGCGGCTAATCCAACTAAACCTTCAGATAAAGGCATTTTTACATTATTGATAGCAGCACTTGCGAGTCCATCAGAGGCAGAAAGAACAAGGTGTTGTTGCTCAAGGATATAGATTGAGCAGCATTGAGTTTGCATCGCTAATTTTGTTTGCGACACTAACACATTTAATGCTGAATCAAGGCTACTTGCTCCTGCAACAGCCTGTGTGATATCCCTAAGCGTGTTTAGCACTTTCCCTGCCCTCTATGAACGCGAGTTAATTACGGTGTCGACCTCTTTTGCGGCTAGGCTCACGCCCTTGAAATGCCAAAGTAGTAAAAGCAAACTCTTTCATGACTTTTCGATAAACATCGCGCTTAAAAGACACAACTTGCCTTACTGGGTACCAATAACTGACCCAACGCCAATCATCAAACTCAGGATGACCACAAGAGTTTAAATTAATACTGTCGTCGCTATCTTTGAGCTGTAGTAAATACCACTTTTGTTTTTGACCAATACACACAGGTTTACTTTCCTGCCTGATCAGTCTTTTTGGTAAACGATATCTTAACCATGAACGTGTTGACGTTAAAATTTGCACATTTTCAGGTTTTAGACCGACTTCTTCATACAATTCTCGATACATAGCTTGTTCAGGACTTTCACCATCATCTACGCCACCTTGAGGAAATTGCCATGAGTGTTGTCCAAACCGTCTGGCCCACATTACTTGACCATATTTGTTACAGATAATAATGCCCACATTTGCGCGAAAGCCGTCGCTATCAATCACATGGACTCCAATTACACTACAAATTAATGACTAGATTGTTTCACAAAGCTTGCCTACGGGCAAACAAGGATTTAGCTATCATCTTTGGATAAATCACTGTGTACAGGACTTTTATCAACAGAAGATGGTAACTGTTATCCATATTATCCACAAAATCTGTGGATATCTCTGTTCGAAACTCTGAAATAACTCATTTCGAGCAAGTTTCGTTGAGTTTCAACAGAATAAAAAAAACAATCAACATAAGAACTAAATCAATAAAAAACAGAAACTTAAGAATATACCGAATCGTTAAATTATATTAACAACAACGTAGAGGTTACTTTTTAACCACACATAGTATTAACTAATAATGCTTTGATATGAGTTTTAAGTTATACACAAAAAACAAGAATAATATTTCATAAATATTAAAATAAAGCGATTTTTAGCCATTGACGAACAAATTTATATCCGCTAAGCAGCTTCAAAATAAAGTTATTCATCAATTCTGTGGATAACTATGTGTGAAAGACTAGAGCAAAAGGAGAGTAACTTAGCTCTTCGGTAAAAAATATTAACCAATTAATAAAAAAGTTGTTAATTATCATAAAATTAATAAAGTTGTCCCCCGTGAATAACTCACGCAAACTTCGATGTGTATTTTTTAACCACGCACAAAGGCTGCGAACAAATCAATAAACAAGTACACTTCTTTATCCATTATTTATAGTTCTAAGATGTTTTTATGATGAATAGCCAACCCAATTCCATTGAAGAGTTAATGCAAAGAGCAAATGATATGGCTGGTGTGACATTGGGGGATATAGCAATGGAGCATGGTATACCTGTTCCGGAAAATCTTAAAAGAGATAAAGGATGGATTGGGCAGTTAATAGAAATGGAACTGGGTGCAACCGCTGGCTCTAAACCACAACAAGATTTCTTACACCTAGGCGTTGAACTTAAAACCATCCCTATAGATAAGAATGGCCGTCCAATCGAAACAACCTACGTTACTGTTGCCCCACTTACAAATATTCAAGGTCTGACTTGGGAGCAAAGCATTGTTTGTCATAAATTAAGCCAAGTGTTATGGATACCTGTTGAGGGCGAAAGAAGCATTCCTGTAAAAGAAAGAAGAATTGGATCACCTGTTCTATGGCGCCCAAATGTGGATGAAAGCCGCGCTTTACAGCAGGATTGGGAAGAAATAATGGAATTGATCGCGATTGGACATGTCGATAAAGTGACAGCAAGGCATGGAGAAGTCCTGCAGTTACGACCAAAAGCGGCGAATAGCAAAGCCTTAACAGAATCAATTGCCGAAGATGGCTCAATTAAGCTGTCTAATCCTCGTGGGTTTTATTTAAAGATCAACTTCACCCACCAAATACTAACAAATGCATTTAGTTAAGGTAACATCAGCACAACATCCAGATGGCAATTTAAAACTAATTAAAATACCACTATGACAAGTATGGGAATTTTCTATAAACTAGCCTGTCTTCAAATATCAACGGATTAGATATAAACCAGTGAAAGCACGTCGACAGACGAGAAAACTACTTTTTGCGATTATTGCATGGTGTGCAGCCATGGGTGCATTTGTATTTTTCCGATATTCACAAGCTCCAGAACTCCCTCAATGGGCCATAGGAAAGTCAGATCTAGCCACGCTAGCGATTTTCATGGGCTTTGTGTTTGGTTGTTTACATTGGATGTCTAACCTAATCGCTGATTTTAGTGCTATCAGTCGACTCCCCTATATCTTCTCCGTCATTTTCAAAGGTCTGTTTTTATTGCTTGGTGCAATGACACTTGCCTATGTAACTCAATTTTTGAACATGTGGGCGATTGAAAATCACCTTGTCACCCTAAGACAGATGCTTACAGCGCACATATTATATAGCCCGTCCTTCCAAGCTCTAGTTATCTATTTAGTTGCTGTTAGGGTAGGTCTTGCTTTTGTTGAGCAAATGGCTTTATTAGTAGGCCCAAGGGTTCTTCTCAATATCGGTTTAGGCAAATACCATCAACCGCGTTATGAGCATCGACTGTTTCTATTTGTCGATATGGTGTCTTCTACTTCCCATGCCGAAACATTGGGAGATTATAGATTTAGCCGCCTAATCCAAGATAGCTTTAGTATGTTGGCTGATACCGTGACTAATAACGATGCTGAAATTTATCGTTATATGGGTGATGCTGTATTAATTCATTGGCCATTGGAAGAAGGCATTAAAGAAGATCGCTGCATGAACATTTATTATGAGTTCAGCCAGCAACTTAATTGGCACCGACCTTATTTTGAAGAGCATTATGGCTTTGTGCCTAAGTTCAAAGCTGCAGCTCACTGCGGTCAAGTCGTTGCTGCTGTCGTCGGCGTTCAAAAGCAAGAAATTAGCTTTTTCAGTGATGTCATCAACACCCTTGCTAGACTTCAAGATCAGTGTAATCCACTCGGTCAGCGCATGTTGATATCTGGTGAAGTTGCACACCGCCTTGAGAGACAGGGTAGCCAATTCGATTTAGCAGATTTGGGTGCGATGAAGCTCAAAGGTAAGCAACATGAGATTGAAGTTTACGGAGTGACACCGAAGAAAGTACCGCCAATAGCTTAACACTGCTCTCTTTTTAAGACTTTCATCTTCAGTGTGGTAAATACTATTTAAGCCAAATACTCATTCTTTAGCCGTATTTGCGTTCTGTTTCTGACTCAAAATCCAGTTAATTCAACAAGCCTATTTATTTTAAAAGTCCGCTTAATTCCCTTAATAAAATAGAAATTCGCACTTACTCACTTTGATAGTGACAATATCTTGCTCCATAAAAAAGCCTTGAAACAACTCATGTCTCAAGGCTTTATTCATTCAAAGCTGCAATCAAAGTAACCTATAACCTGCTAAAACTCAGTATTTCATTTATCTGAGGTTTTACTTGTAATCGCTATTATTTAACGAACTCTTAAAAACGATTTTTATCGCCACTTTTATCGCTAAGAAGCGTTTCCAGCATTAACCCTAACGTTCTGAATGTACTGATCCGACTGGTGGTTTGACGCCAAACTAAGCCTATATCGCGGTAAGGTGCCTCACCAGGCGGGTTCATAATATTCAGTTCAGTATCATTTAAAATACCTGCATCAATCGCCATTTGAGGAAGGAAAGTTGTACCTAGTTTACTGTCAACCATCTGAACGAGTGTATGTAGGCTAGTCGCTGCAAATGGATTAATCTTGGCACTGTTGCCTAACTGACAAGCTGTTATTGCATGTCCAGTTATACAATGTTCACTTTGTAGTAAGAAGATACTTTCGTCAGGCATTTGTTGGTAATCAATAGGGTTAATGATCCCATCAGATAACTCTTCATGCACCACCATTTTAAACGGATCAATACCAACCTTCATGCTGTGGAAGCCAGTTGTATCAACCGGTAATGCCAAAATCAGTAAGTCTAACTCCCCTTTTCCAAGAGAATCCAATAAACTTTCAGTAGTATCTTCTTTTAGTAGCAAACTCAGTTGCGGGTAATCGAGTTGGCATTGTTTAACCACTCTGCTCAGCAAAAATGGGGCAATGGTAGGGATACAGCCAAGACGAATTTCACCGGTCATTGGCTCACCTTGGTTTTTGACTAATTCAACGAGATCATCCACGTCAGTAAGCAGCTTTCTTGCTCTTTCTACAACTTCTTCACCGATAGCGGTAAACATGAATGACTTATGATCTCGCTCAATCAATTGGTAACCTAGTTGCTCTTCAAGATTCTGTATACCACTTGATAAAGTCGACTGACTCACAAAACACGACTTAGCAGCACGATTGAAGTTTTGCTCTTGATGTAAATTTACCAAATAAAAAAGGTTTTTAAGACTTGGTAGGTTTTTCATTTAATCGATTACCCTAATCAGAATTCATTTAAATAATGAATTAACTCATCACAAATAACAATCGCCAGTACACGATCAACGGCTCAAAATAAGAAATTAATAAAAAAAGACCAAAAAAAAGTCCCTTGCGGGACTTTTATATCAACAAAAACGATTATGCTTTTGCTTCAAGAAATTCTTTTAATTGCTGTAAGTCAGTGCTTGCATGCTTAACAATTTCTGCTAACCAAGCATTGTGCTCAGTTTCCCAGCTTGCTTCTTCACCATGCTGTAATAATTGGGCAAATTGTTGAATACGCTTTAACCCAACTGAACCTGCTGCACCTTTGAACTTATGTGCTTCTGCGCATAAAGTGTCTTTATCATTCACTTCGTTCGCTTTTACTAAGCTACCAACATATTCTGGCATTAATTGCTCAAATAATACGACACTTTTTAATAAAGTACCTGCACCAATAGCACTACAATATTGCTCTAAAGTATTGAGATCCAAGATAGACTCTAGCTGAACTGTGGCCATTGTGGCACCTCTTTCTAATTCATTACTGTAAAATTGGAATTTATAATACTCGCAATAATTGCCTATGCAACAACTCAGCGCTTTTCAAGTCTAATTTACGGCAAATAACCACAAAAAATTAACAAAAAATTAAAATCCACCCATATAAAATACTAAGAAACATGCAATGCGGTTACTTTTTAAACTGTTCTAGAGGTAACATAATAGCCTTGGCCACCGTTTTCAGCTAAATTTTTGACAATCGATACTAATCCATCCCATCGATACGCACACCAATCCGGTGCCAATAACATAGGTTTTTTAGCATAAGCAGTAACACGGTGAAAGATTATCTCTTTAGGGGTATTTCTAATCAGTTCACTGGCATAATGAGCGTAATCATCTTGTGACAGCAAAGGCATACCTTTATGACGCCACGCTTTCGCCATCACACTTCCTTCAACAATATGTAAAGGATGTAATTTTAATCCATCAACCCCAGTATTGATGACCTGCTGCAGACTATTTAAATAGTCATCATAGGTTTCGCCAGGCAAGCCTAAAATTAAATGAGCGCATACTTTAATGCCTCTTTTTCTTGCTCTTATTACCGTATCTTCATAAGCAGAAAAATCATGTCCGCGGTTAATGCGCTTCAAAGTCTCGCTATTAGATGTTTGCAAGCCCAGCTCTAACCACACTTCGATCCCTTTGTCTTGATAACTCACAAGTAAATCTAAAATTTCATCAGGAACGCAATCTGGGCGAGTACCAATGTGTAGCCCAACGATATCTGCATCTTTTATTGCTTCATCGTATTTTTGCTTTAAAACTTGATATTCATCATAGGTACTGGTGTAAGCTTGAAAATAAGCTATATATTTAGAGGTAGATGCAGGAGCGTTAGCTAACAGAGAACGCTGTTTACCTTGAACCAATTGTTCAGAAATACTGGCTTCGGTACCTTGTTCATAACTAAAAGAAGAAACATTACAAAATGTGCAGCCTCCTTTACCTAAGGTTCCATCCCTATTAGGGCAGGTAAATTTCGCATCAATTGTGAGTTTTCTGATCCTACCGCCATATTGCTTTTTACATACGGCGCCGAATGTATTTACGTAATCATCTAAACCCACAATGGTTCCTCG
Organism: Shewanella sp. TC10; assembly: GCF_009663145.1. Classification (GTDB taxonomy): domain Bacteria; phylum Pseudomonadota; class Gammaproteobacteria; order Enterobacterales; family Shewanellaceae; genus Shewanella. The sequence goes on along the minus strand of NZ_VKHR01000040.1, from coordinate 30,955 downwards.
AATTCAAAAAAGTGGCAGATACTAAACCTCTTCAGAAACTAAAACTTGGTGCTATATCAATAAATCATCAAATAAATTGCACATATTTTCGACAGTGAAATTCTGAGGTCACATTTTTTAATATTCGTATTTATAAACCATTTGATAAGAGTGAATTTATATTCATATTATCCAAATAGTTAATTAGCACTGTACTTGAAAATAAATTCACTATTTATAAAACTAAATCAATTACTCTAAAGTGTTAACAAAAAGTAACGTGATTTTTTTTGTGTTTTTAAAATTCTTTTTATTCATAAGGTTATACGAACAAATACACAGTTTACGTTAACGTCAACAAGGTTTTTTTTTACATTTGTAATGGCAATTACAATTCATTTTGTTGAGTAATTTAAGTTTGACCTTTATTCATTATCGGGCTAATTTGGGTGGTTCGGGTGCATATCTATGAGAACTTCTCCGCATTATCCGAGTCGTATTAAGTTAGGTTTAGGGAGTTTTTGTATGAGCTTATATCATCCCAGCTTTGAGCGGGACAATTGTGGTTTCGGTTTAATAGCCCAAATGGATGGCGATGCTAGCCATCGTATTGTCCGCACAGCAATTCACGGTTTAGACAGAATGAAGCACCGTGGTGGTATTGCATCGGATGGTCGCACAGGTGATGGCTGTGGACTATTAATGTCGATGCCTAAAGACTTTTTTGCTGCAGTAGCAACAGAGAATGATTGGCACTTAAGCCGAAAATTTGCAGTGGGGATGCTTTTTTTAAGCCAAGACCCAGTAAAGGCAGAAACATCAAAAGCGATTTTAGAAAAAGAACTACAACGTGAAACCTTGAGTGTTGCGGGCTGGAGAAAAGTCCCAGTAAACCCAGATGTACTTGGTGAGATCGGCCGTAAAAGTTTGCCGCAAATCTATCAGGTGTTAATTAACGCACCTGTCGGTTGGCGTGAAAAAGATTTAGAGCGTCGTCTATATATGGCAAGACGTCGCCTTGAACAACAAATTGTAGATGATAAAGATTTTTACGTAGCAAGTTTATCTGGTCAGGTTATCGTCTATAAAGGCTTGATGATGCCAGCAGACTTGCCATCTTTTTATACTGATCTCGCAGATATCCGTTTAAAGAGTACGATTTGTTTATTCCATCAACGCTTTTCTACAAACACATCACCAAAGTGGCCTTTAGCTCAGCCATTTAGATTCTTAGCCCATAACGGTGAAATTAATACCATTACGGGTAACAGACAATGGGCTCGTGCCCGTGCGTACAAGTTTAATTCTCCACTACTACCTGATTTGCAACAAGCAGCCCCTTTTGTAAACGAGACAGGTTCAGACTCTTCTTCTTTAGATAACATGCTTGAAATGTTGTTATCTGGCGGAATGGATCTTTATCGCGCGATGCGCTTGCTGATCCCACCAGCATGGCAAAGTAATCCAGAAATGGATGACGAGTTAAAAGCCTTCTACGACTTTAACTCCATGCATATGGAGCCTTGGGATGGCCCTGCAGGCATTGTAATGAGTAATGGTCGTCACGCAGCGTGTGCTGTCGATCGTAACGGTCTGCGCCCTTCTCGCTACGTTATTACTAAAGATAGAATCCTTACACTGGCCTCTGAAGTCGGTATTTGGGATTACTCTGCAGATGAAGTTGTCGAAAAAGGCCGAGTCGGCCCTGGCGAGTTACTTGTTTTAGATACCATGAATGGTCGTCTATATTCATCGTTTGAAATTGATAACGATTTAAAACGTCGTCACCCATATAAAGAATGGATGTCTAAAAACAGCCGTACATTAGTGCCTGCCAACGAGATAGAAGCAGCACAACAAGGCGCAAGCAACTTTACCACTGATGTATTGCTTCAATACCAAAAGCAATTTGGCTATAGTCGCGAAGAACTTGAACAAGTAATTTGGGTATTAGCCAGCAAAGGTGAAGAAGCCACAGGTTCAATGGGTGACGATACGCCAATGGCCGTATTGTCGAAAAAGTCTCGCTCTCTTTATGACTACTTCCGTCAAAAGTTTGCTCAGGTGACTAACCCTCCTATCGATCCATTACGTGAAAAACATGTGATGTCATTAACCACTTGTGTGGGACGTGAACAAAATCTATTTTGCGAAACAACAGGCGTTGCTTACCGAGTCATGTTCGACTCACCTGTTTTATTATTCAGTGATTTCAATCAATTATTAGGACTCGATAGCACTTACTATCGCGCTAATACAGTTGATCTTAATTACGATGCTCATGAAAACTTACAACAAGCGATTGAACGTATCACCGATGACGCTGAGCGTTTAGCGCGAAGTGGCACAACGCTGCTGATATTATCTGACCGTGCGACTGCTAAAAACGTACAGGTAATTCCAGCTGCTATGGCTGTGGGCGCTGTTCAACAACGTCTGGTCGATAAAAGCTTACGTTGTGATACCAATATTATCGTTGAAACAGCATCTGCTCGAGATCCACATCACTTTGCTGTTTTACTTGGCTTTGGCGCTACCGCGATTTACCCATATTTAGCGTATGAATCAATTTCAGCAATGGCCAAGAAAAACCAAATTGAAGATGACAGCAAATTGATGCTTAACTTCCGTCAAGGCATTGAGAAAGGCCTGCGTAAGATTATGTCTAAAATGGGCATCAGTACTGTGGGTTCTTACCGTTGTAGTCAACAGTTTGAAGCTGTCGGTTTATCGTCTGATGTTATTGAGCTTTGCTTTAAAGGTGTTATTAGCCGTATCGAAGGTGCGAGCTTTGAGCATCTAGCTGCCGATCAAAAGAAACTTCATACCGCTGCGTATCGTGCCCATGTGCCATTACCTCAAGGCGGCTTATTGAAGTATGTTGAAGGTGGCGAATACCACAGCTTCAACCCTGACGTAGTCAATACACTACAGCAGAGTCTTAAAGAGCAAGATTATCCAAAATACAAAAAGTTTGCCGCTTTAGTCGACGATCGCCCAATTGCAACACTGCGTGATTTAATCGGCGTGAAAGGTACTAATCAAGCAATTGAAGAGTCTAAAGTAGAAGCTGCTGAGAACTTATTCCCACGCTTTGATAGTGCAGCAATGAGTATTGGTGCATTAAGCCCTGAAGCCCATGAAGCCTTAGCTGTTGCGATGAACCGTATCGGTGGTCGCTCAAATTCAGGTGAAGGTGGCGAAGACGCGAATCGATTTAATAGCGAACGTAACTCTGCCATTAAGCAAATTGCTTCAGGCCGCTTTGGCGTCACTGCTCATTACCTCGTGAATGCCGATGTGCTGCAAATTAAAGTTGCTCAAGGTGCAAAACCTGGTGAAGGTGGGCAGTTGCCAGGACATAAGGTCAGTGTAGAAATTGCAGGTCTTCGTCATGCGCGCCCTGGCGTTACTTTGATTTCACCGCCACCGCATCACGATATTTACTCAATTGAAGATTTAGCTCAGCTCATTTTCGATTTAAAACAAATCAATCCTAAAGCACTTGTTTCAGTGAAGCTGGTATCAGAACCAGGTGTTGGCACCATTGCCACAGGTGTAGCCAAAGCCTACGCCGACATGATCACTATTTCTGGTTATGACGGTGGTACCGGTGCAAGCCCAGTGACCTCTGTTAAATATGCCGGATCACCTTGGGAGTTAGGTCTTGCAGAAGTACACCAATCATTGGTGGAAAATGGCCTGCGTCATAAAATTCGTTTACAAGTAGATGGCGGTTTAAAAACGGGCTTAGACATTGTTAAAGCAGCGCTGTTAGGTGCAGAAAGCTTTGGTTTTGGTACTGTGCCAATGATTGCCCTAGGTTGTAAGTATTTACGTATTTGCCACTTAAATAACTGTGCAACTGGTGTTGCTACTCAAGACAAGAACTTGCGTGACAAGCATTACCACGGCTTACCTGAACGAGTGATTACTTACTTTGAGTTTGTAGCACAAGAAGTTCGTGAATGGATGGCAACCTTAGGTGTTGCTAAATTTGAAGACATGGTTGGTCGTACTGACTGGCTCTATGCCCTTGAAGGTAAAACAGCTAAACAGCTTGGTTTAGATTTAGCGCCTATTTTATACCAGCCTAAAGTTGCTGAAGGCAGCGCAATCACTTGGAAAGAGTTAAACCCGCCTTCTGATAAAGGTGAACTTAACCTGCAAATTGTGACTGATACAGCCCAAGCGGTTCTTGAAGGTAAAGCGTTCACTAAGCAATATGCCATCAATAACACAAACCGATCAGTTGGTGCTGCACTTTCAGGTTATATCGCCACAAATGTAGGTGTGACCGGCGCTAAAGAACCTATATCACTGCAATTTAACGGCAGTGCTGGGCAAAGTTTCGGGGTTTGGAACAGTCCAGGCCTTGAAATGAAACTGGTTGGCGATGCTAACGATTATGTTGGTAAAGGCATGTCTGGCGGCAAAATTGTCATCAACCCGCCTGTAGGTAGTCCTTTCCAAAGTGAACAAAGCGCGATTATGGGTAATACCTGTTTATATGGTGCAACTGGCGGCCGCGTTTATGCAGCAGGCCAAGCAGGTGAACGTTTCGGCGTTCGTAACTCTGGCGCTATCGCTGTGGTAGAAGGCGTAGGAGATAACGGCTGTGAGTACATGACTGGCGGTATCGTAGTGGTCCTCGGTAAAACTGGCGTGAACTTCGGCGCAGGTATGACTGGTGGCTTTGCTTACATCTTCGATAGATTCAATCACTTTAGCCGCCGAGTAAACACTGAACTTGTCGACACACAAAAATTAGAATCGAAAATTCAGCAGCAACATCTTAAAGAGCTGATTGAAGCGCATGTTGAAGCCACAGGTAGTGAACATGCCAAGATGATTCTAAGTGATTTTGAGAATTGGTTAGACTGTTTTGTATTAGTTAAGCCTAAAAATATTGCCGTTGCAGACTTGCTCAAAATTGAGCAAAAAAGCCCGGAACTAGCTGTGAAGGCGGGGTAATTTAGATGAGTAATGACTTTCAATTTATCGAGGTGGATCGTAAAGATCCAACCAAGCACTCTGCAGCAGAGCGTTCAACCCAGTTTATCGAAATCTATCAGCCTTTTTCTCAGCCACAAGTGGCAGAGCAAGCTGACCGTTGTTTAGATTGTGGTAACCCTTATTGTGAGTGGAAATGTCCGCTACATAACTATATTCCAAACTGGTTAAAGCTGGCAGAACAAGGCCGTATTCTTGAAGCTGCTGACTTGGTACATGAGACAAACACCCTGCCAGAGATCTGTGGTCGTGTTTGTCCTCAAGATAGGCTTTGTGAAGGTGCTTGTACCCTTAATGATGACTTTGGCGCTGTAACCATTGGTAATGTTGAAAAATACATTACTGACACCGCGATTAGCCAAGGATGGCGACCAGACATGAGTACCGTAACCCCTCGTAAAGAGCGAGTGGCGATTATTGGTGCAGGTCCGGCTGGCTTAGGTTGTGCTGACATTCTTAGCCGTAATGGCGTTAAAGCTGTGGTGTATGACAAATACCCACAAATCGGTGGTCTACTGACATACGGTATTCCGTCTTTCAAGCTTGATAAAGATGTAATGCAAACACGTCGTAATGTCCTTGAAGGCATGGGTATTGAATTTAAAATGGGTGTCACTGTTGGTAAAGACATTCCATTTCAAACCCTACTCGATGAGTATGATGCTGTGTTCTTAGGAATGGGAACTTACACGGCAATGAAAGCACGTCTACCAGGTGAAGAAAGCCAAGGTGTTATCCAAGCGCTACCTTACCTTATTGGCAATACTCATGAACTGATGGGGACTCAATGCCAAGACAATCCATACCAAAGCCTTGAAGGTAAAAATGTGGTTGTTTTAGGCGGTGGTGATACCGCAATGGATTGTGTCCGTACTGCAGTTAGACAAGGTGCTAAAAGCGTGACTTGTGCTTATCGACGTGATGAAGCCAACATGCCAGGCTCTCGCCGTGAAGTACAAAATGCACGTGAAGAAGGTGTCAACTTCTTATTTAATCGCCAACCTGTTGCTATTAAAGAACAAGACGGCGTAGTGACAGGCATTGAATGCGTTGAAACCCAAATGGGTGAAGCCGATGAGTCTGGTCGTAAAAAAGCTGAAGTCATTCCTGGTAGCGAGCAAGTACTTGACGCCGATGCCATCATCATTGCTTTTGGTTTCCAAGCAAGCCCAGCGCCTTGGTTTACCGATTTTGGTATTGAAACCAATGAATGGGGTTTAGTTAAAGCCAGTAAGTTTGATGATAATCCTTTTCAAACCACTAACCCTAAAGTATTTGCGGGTGGAGACATGGTGCGAGGATCAGATCTTGTGGTAACAGCTATCGCAGAAGGCAGAGATGCCGCTCAAGGAATATTAAACTCTTTTGAAGATGCATAAATTGTAAACCAGCATGAGTTAATACTCTGCTTTAAACAGCACACTAGAAAGCGCATTGAAAAATGCGCTTTTTTTATTGATAAAATTTATACCGCTCTCAGTTCTGATTTAACCATATGTGCTATATTAGCCGCCATCTTTAAAGCTAAGACTTACAGTGAGTAAAAGATTTGTTTTTATCAGCAAGTATAAAACTCAACTTAGCTATCTTATTAATGCCAAAAACCTGAAATTGGCAAACTAATCAATGAGAATCAGTTTATGAAAATCGCTATTATTGGTGCAATGGAACCTGAAGTTGCTCACTTAATCGAAACTATGACGAATCCAGTTCATTCAAAAGTGGCTGGCATCGAGTTTGTTGAAGGTCAATTATCGGGTCACGATGTAGTGGTTACTCGCTCTGGTATTGGTAAAGTCGCTGCCAGTATAGCGACCACATTAGTCATTAATAACTTCAACGTTACAGCAGTGATTAACACAGGTTCTGCTGGCGGATTTGTTGATAGCTTAAATATTGGCGATATTGTTATTTCTTCAGAAGTACGTCACCACGATGTTGATGTCACCGCTTTTGGTTACGAAATAGGTCAAATGGCCTCTCAGCCTGCTGCATTCATTCCTGACACTAAATTAGTTGAAGCAGCTAAAGCGGCAATTTCATCTTTAGGTGAAGCGCAAGTCATCGAAGGCTTAATTGCCACTGGTGATAGCTTCATTTGCGATCCTGAACGTACAAAAATCATGTTGAACAACTTCCCTAAGATGGCTGCATGTGAAATGGAAGCGGCTGCTATTGCGCAAGTTTGTCACCAATTTGAAGTACCATTTGTTGTTATTCGCTCACTTTCAGATAATGCCAACAATGACTCTGCTGTCGATTTCGATTCATATATTGTTAAAGCGGGTCATTACTCTGCATTAATGGTCATCGCATTATTAAAACAGCTATAATCCAACCATAAAACTTTGGCTTTAATAGCTAAGATGGTAAACATTGGGGTGGTTAAACTAAATTGATTGATAGCACTTTTTACGAACAACTGATTCTAAGAGATGGTAGCTTATTGCAGAGTTGCCTAGTGCTGTTTATGGCGTTACTGATTTCACGAGTCGCGCCTATTTCAAGAAAGTACCACCCTGTTGTTTGGTTTCATCAACTGGCTATTCTGCTTAGTCAAAAAGTAAATCATCCACAGCGTAATCCTAAGCAACAATTAACTGCAGGTTTACTGTCCACCATTTTATTAGTGATACCAATTTGGTTTACGATTTATTTTATTTTATCGTTAGCCGCCTACCCTTGGTTTTTCGATTTTGTTTTACTGTATTTCTGTATCAGTGATGCTGGGTTTAAGCCTGTTGCTAAAGATGTCGTTAGTGCACTTGAACACGAACAAAAAGCCTCAGCAAGAAGTTATCTTTCACCATGGTTAACCCAGCAAACAGATAGTTTATCCGAAGTAGGCATTGCAAAATCCACCATAGAAAGACTGCTTATATCGCCAAGCTATGGCACTGTGGCGACAATTTTGTTTTACGCTATCGGCGGCACACCACTTGTGTTGTTTCTGCATTTACTAAAACAATTAGAGCATTGCTGGCCTAATTACGTACCTCAGTATCGCTTTTTTAGTGCTCCGATATACATCATTAATCGCATTATCTATGCCTTACCAATTTGGTTATGGAACTTCACCTTAGTCCTGCAAGGTGGCTTTAAAAATATTGCTATTCTATTTAAACAGCCTTCGCATACAGGGGGAATTTATGGTTATTCAAGTTTATACATTGGCAGTAAAATTCTAGAAATTGAATTAGGTGGCCCGCAGAAGTTTATTATTGGCCATAAGGAGCAGCGAGTTAATGCCAGTAAAATAAACCCCTCTAGACTGCCTTTGGTAAACGATATTAAGAACGCCATCAGCCTGACTTCTTGGGCGGTGACTTTTTGGATATTTTTTACTATCGCCATCCCTATTTTGTGGACAGCATTAAGATGGTTACAAGCAATGTAACTTTTTTTACAAAAGAGTTATTATAACCAGCTAAATGATTTATCCCGTTCCATTTGAGGCAAACTGTCTTGTTAGATAACATCCAAATTTCATTAACGACACCCGGTTTATTATTTCCTGCAATTTCATTGTTGTTACTTGCCTATACCAATCGCTTTTTTTCTTTAGCTGCTCTTATCAGAAACCTCAGTGCCTCAGGTAAGCCTGTTGACAATGAGCAAATCAAAAACCTAAGACAGCGCATTAGCATAATTAGACGCATGCAAGAAGCAGGTGTTGTCAGCTTTGCAATTTGTGTCATTAGCATGATTTTTATCTATCTTGGTTTTTTCCATACAGGTTCAATTGTTTTTGGTCTGAGTTTGCTGTTTTTACTCTACTCACTTATTTTATCTGTCATCGAGATTAGGATCTCAGTCGATGCACTTAACATTCACATTAAAGAGTTAAGCTGTCAGCAGCACTGTAAACAAGAGATAAATCCGGCAAAATCACACACTAAAGAGCACTCAAATGATTAATTTCGAGTGGATTTACTTTTTTGATTTATGCGGTACCGCAGTTTTTGCCCTTTCTGGCGCCTTAGCTGCAGGTAAACACCGGATGGACCCTTTTGGTGTTATTGTTTTAGCATCCGTTACTGCTATTGGCGGTGGGAGTATCCGTGATGCACTTACAGGTGCAACACCAGTATTTTGGATAAGCGATCCTAATTACATCATCGTAATTTTAGCCACAGTATTTGCTTGCTTCATACTCGTTAGAAAGCCCCATAAGTTGCCTCAATTAACCTTGCCTGTCGCTGATGCCTTTGGATTAGCATTATTTACCGTCATCGGAGCAGAAAAGGCGCTAATGTTGGGCTTATCTGGTATGTCAGCTGTCATTATGGGGTTAATTACTGGTGTGGGTGGTGGTATCATTCGTGACTTACTGTGCCGCCAAGTTCCTATGGTACTTCGTACAGAAATCTATGCTACCGCCTCCATAGTCGGTGGCATCTGTTACACCTTGAGTATTGAAGTTGGCATGGATAGCATTAATGCACTGTTCTTTGCGATGTTCAGTACCTTGATTATTCGTCTGAGCGCAATACGCTGGCATTTATCTTTACCTGCGTTTGATTTAAAAAGTAAGAGGCCCTAAGTGCGAATTATTGGTTTGTTATGTGGTATTTTTTGCGGTTTATTCAGCTTTACTAGCCAAGCTGTCGTGGGCGAAATGCCTAGAGAACAGCAGATGGCGATGCAATACATGCAAGCGTTAACCGATCATGACTACCGCTCCCTTCGTCGTTTTTATAATCGTGATAGCGTGTTTTACGATAAAACTGCCAATGTAACCTACCAAGGCGGTCGCCATATCATTGAGTTTTTTGAGCGAGCCCATGAAGGTGTTTTAGAATACAAGTTCAATATCGAGCATATGTTTAATACAGGTTCATTAGTGGTAATGATTGGTAATTATCACCTGAGAGGTCCGGGCGAGCAGTTTGGTAAACCGGGGAAAATTATCGAAATCGCAATACCGGGTGTAACGACACTAAAGTTTGATATGAATACAGAAAGAATGACTGAGCAAGTTGATTTAATGGATTACCAAACCATGTCAGATCAACTACAGACTCAATAAACTGTCTGCAGTACAATAATTCAGACAACAAAAAACGACTCATTTGAGTCGTTTTTTTATGCGTTTAATAGCGATGGTAATGAACTCGATATCAGTAGCGTGCTCATTTCAAAGTCACTATCGTTTAAATCAAAGTCACAATCGTTTAAATCAAAGTCACTATCGTTTTAAACCGAAATAATTTGCTTTAAACCTAATTCTCTATCGTTCTAAACCAAAGTCTCTGTAGTTTTAAACCAAAGTCACTTTAGCAAATTTGCGTTTACCCACTTGGAAAATCGCAGTTAAACCCGCTTCGAACACTTGGCGAGTATCGCTTAGCTTTTCACCGTCCATTTTAACAGCGCCTTGCTTAATCATGCGCATACCATCAGAAGTTGAACCGACTAAGCCTGCAGTTTTAAGTAAGTTAGCAATCGCTAGCCCTTCACCAGCCTCAAATTCCATCTCTTCAATGTCATCTGGCATCGCACCTTTTTGGAAGCGATTGATAAACTCTTGGTGAGCAGCATCAGCTTGTTCTTGATCATGGAACCTTGCAATGATTTCTTTTGCTAGTGCAATTTTAACATCACGTGGATTTTGACCATTAGCAATATCTTCTTTAAATTGCGCGATTTCTGCCAATGGGCGGAATGAAAGAAGCTCAAAGTAGCTCCACATCAAATCGTCTGAGATAGACATGATTTTACCGAACATTTCATTCGCAGGCTCACTCACACCAATATAGTTATGAGCTGATTTAGACATTTTCTTCACACCGTCTAAACCCACTAATAAAGGCATCATGATAACCGTTTGCGGTTTCTGGCCTTCAGCTTTTTGCAGCTCTCGACCCATTAACAAATTGAACTTTTGATCAGTACCACCTAGCTCAACATCAGCTTTAAGGGCTACAGAATCATAACCTTGTAGTAAAGGATACATAAATTCGTGAATGGCAATTGCCTGACCCGAAGCATAACGCTTTTTAAAGTCATCACGTTCCATCATGCGCGCTACCGTTTGCTTTGAACCTAAACGGATCATGCCTGCAGCACCTAAAGGCTCTAACCAGCTAGAGTTAAATTCAATACGTGTTTTAGCTGGATCTAAAATCTTAAACACTTGCTCTTTATAGGTTTCAGCATTAGCAAGAACATCTTCACGAGTTAATGGAGGACGTGTTGAGTTTTTACCACTTGGATCACCTACAATGCCGGTGAAGTCACCAATCAAGAAAATAACTTCATGACCTAGCTCTTGAAACGCGCGCAGTTTATTTAGAATAACCGTATGGCCTAAATGAATATCTGGAGCGGTTGGATCTGCACCTAGTTTAATTCTTAAAGGACGTCCCTCTTTAAGTTTTTCTAGCAGATCTGACTCGAGTAAAATCTCGTCGGTACCACGTTTAATTTCTGCTAACACTTGGTCTAAATCAGCCATTTCGGCACCTACTCCTGCAGCTATAATAAAAAAATAAGAGGCCTATGTTACTTGTTAGCCACGCTAATTGAAAGTGTGTACACTAAGGGGATTACAACGAAAAAGAGAAACTGGTACATAGGTCGATGGCAAAGCTAATCACTTTAATCAAATTACTGCCAAAAGCGCATCAAATTGCACTTAGCTTGTTAGTTATTTTCACGGTTATTATCGTGTTATTTCCTTCAGATGACGCTAAAGCTTCCAAACACACCCAAGTGGGCAAAGTTGACCTTTCTGAGCGTATACAGTCTTTACAAAATGCTCCTCATAAAGGCGATGAAACAAACTCACCCAATAAGCAGTCAGAGTATTCAGTCCCTTTAGCTTTTCGTACCCCGACACCACCTGGCCAAACAGGTTCCCAATCAAATACATCGTTGCAAAAGCTGCAAGCATTAACACCTTCAAAAGAAAGTAGCCCAATTGCAGATTTAAACCCGTTAGCGGCTTCTGACAATACGATATTAACTCCGACTAAAGATGCGGAAAATGCTGTTCCATACCGTGAAGCAGATTTGTTGTCTCATAAAGCGTATAAAGTCTCTAAAGGTGATACTTTTGGTGGGTTAGCGAATCGCGCGGGTTTAACTCCGCGGGATGTATATCAAATAACTCGTCTACCTAAATCTAAAAAGAACCTGCTTAAAATCATGCCGGGTGAAGAAATCATCGTAACTAAAGATGCTCAAGATGAAATTACCCAAATCAGCTATCAAATGGATAAAATTTCCACTTTATTGATCAGCAAAAACGAAGATAAATTTGAAGAAACGGTCAATGTAAAAACCATTACTTTAGAAAACAAATTTATTACTGCCAATATCAGCAGTAACTTCTGGAATGCTGCGGCAACCGCTGGCCTTTCAGCTAATCATATAATGCAATTGGCCAATATATTTGGTTGGGATATCGATTTTGCGCTCGATATTCGAAAAGACGACCATTTTTCACTGATGTATGAAGAAGAGTATGTCGATGGACAATATATTGGTACAGGTAATATTTTAGCAGCAGAATTTTATAACCAAGGCGAACGCTATACTGCAGTGCGTTATACAGATGGCGAATACTATTCAGAATCTGGCAATAGCATGCGAAAGGCTTTCTTGCGCTCACCTGTAGACTTTAAATATGTTAGTTCAAGCTTTAATCCTCGACGTTTGCACCCAGTTACAGGTCAAGTAAAAGCCCATAGAGGGGTTGATTATGTGGCCGCTATCGGCACCCCAATCAAAGCTGCTGGTAAAGGTAAAGTCGTTGAAGCAAGCTACAACAAGTACAATGGTAATTATGTATTCATTAAACACAATGACACCTACACCACCAAATATTTGCATTTAAATAAACGAAAAGTTAAACGTGGTGACAGTGTAAAACAGGGTGAGATTATTGGAACACTAGGTAAAACAGGCCGTGTCACCGGAGCCCACTTACACTACGAGTTTATTGTTAATGGCGTTCACCGCAACCCAAGAACGGTCAAGTTGCCAAAATCACAACCTATCGATAAAAAAGAGCGGACTCAATTTGCAGCCCTAAGTAAACAACTCATGGCTAAAATTGAAAAAAATAAACAACTGCAATACGCCAATAACTGACAATACCCAATAAGGTATGAGTGGGTCTATTAGGCTCACTCACTACTTTTTGAGTTACTATCTATATTTTGAGTAACTATCTATATTTTGAGTAAATACATATGACTGCATCAAAAAGTATACCTCACTATTTCATTGGTTTAATGTCAGGCACTAGCATGGATGGAGTAGATGCCGTTCTGGTGGATTTTTCAGATAACCAAAGTCATCTTGTTGCCAGCCATACAGTCGCTATCCCTGCACATATTTTGAATCAACTTCATCGTTTATGTTCTCCAAATACTGATGAAATTAATATTATGGGGCGTATGGATCGAGCTATGGGTCTGCTATTTGCTCAAGCAGTTAACGAATTAATAGCCAAGACACAAATTGATAAAGCGGACATTATAGCCATTGGAAGCCACGGCCAAACCATTAGGCATATGCCAAATTTGGAACATGGTTTTACCCTTCAAATTGGCGATCCTGACACTATTGCTGTTGAAACGGGTATTAACGTTATTGCGGATTTTCGACGAAAGGACGTTGCGTTAGGTGGCCAAGGGGCACCATTAGTCCCTGCATTTCATCATGCGATGTTTGCCCAAAGCGATACACCTAGAGTTATTCTAAATATTGGTGGCATTGCCAACATCACCTACCTTCCTGGTAAAAATGAACAAGTTATTGGTTTCGATACGGGGCCTGGTAATACCCTAATGGATGCGTTTATTTTACAAGAGAAGCAAGTTGCGTTTGATGAATCTGGGCAGTGGGCTGCTTCAGGAAAAACCGATGAAGACTTCCTAAAGCACTTATTATCTCACCCTTACTTTGCTATGACCTACCCTAAAAGCACGGGTAGAGAATTATTTAATCAAGCCTGGTTAGAACAACAAAAGGCTAACTTTTCACATTTAAGTCTTGCTGATATCCAATCAACATTACTAGATTTAACCTGCCACAGTATCGCAAATGACATTAACAAATTAACCGATAAGGGAGATGTTTTTGTGTGTGGTGGCGGAGCATTGAATAACGCATTAATGGAGCGATTAAGTTTATTGATGCCAACCTTTTCACTATCGACCACAACGGATATCGGCATGGATCCGCAGTGGGTTGAAGGCATTGCATTTGCTTGGCTTGCTATGCGTAATCACCATGGTTTAAGTGGCAACCTACCTGTCGTCACTGGCGCGAGTCGCTTTGCGGTATTAGGAAGCTTTTATCAAGCAAGCTAATGCCAGCTCACTTTTGTCGGCCAAGCTTTGTTCGAAATAAAGACTTTTAATCGAGGCGGTGTTGACGCTAGACAACCTAAGCAGTGATTTATTCACACCGTTGCACAAAGAAGTTGCACAAAGGTGCAATCAAGAATCAATAAGCGCTTTTCATCGCCCCCTTCTGGCAGCGTTTGTTGATTAACTTCCTTGTTGCTAGTTTTAAACCTCTATTTGTAAGCCATTCTTTGTAAACCATTCTTTGTAAACAACAACTTTCTTACTCTCAACGGCTCACCAACATTAGTTGTTTTGATTAGCTGCTGATTTAAATTCACATAAGCATCATTGAATTTATTCATTTTTACTGCTTAACTCTTTCTAGGCCATTTCTAAGTGATTTATTTTTAAACGATAGTTTTCAAAAACTATTAGTTAATGAGTGTTAACAATATTCAAATTTAATAAGGAAAGTTAAATGAGTATTCAACAGAAAATGTTAGCCGAGTTTATCGGTACTTTGTGGCTCGTATTAGGCGGTTGTGGGAGTGCTGTATTAGCGGCTGCATTTCCAGATGTAGGCATAGGCCTTTTAGGGGTTTCGTTAGCGTTTGGGTTAACTGTTCTCACTATGGCGTTCGCTATTGGTCATATTTCTGGTTGCCATTTAAATCCGGCTGTTTCATTTGGTCTTTGGGCTGGGGGACGTTTTCCCACAGGCGAATTAGCTCCTTATATTATTGCTCAAGTGGCTGGGGGGATTGCAGGTGCAGGGATCTTATTTTTAATTGCCAGTGGCCAAGATGGTTTCAGTTTAGCGGGTGGTTTTGCCTCTAATGGATTTGACGAACATTCGCCTGGTGGTTACACCATGATGTCAGTATTAATCACGGAAGTGGTGATGACGCTATTCTTTCTATTAATCATTCTTGGTGCAACAGACTCACGAGCGCCTGTAGGCTTTGCGCCTATTGCAATAGGTTTAGCGCTCACCCTAATTCACTTAATCAGTATTCCAGTATCAAATACCTCTGTTAACCCTGCAAGGAGCACTGGCCCCGCTTTATTTGTCGGCGACTGGGCCGTTTCACAATTATGGTTATTTTGGGTTGCCCCCATTGCAGGCGCTATTCTTGCGGGTATGATTTATCGCTTTTTCGAGACTCCTGCAGAGCACTAGCTTGCTATTTTTATAGCAAGACTACAGAACATAACCAATCCCAAAGAGCACCCAAAGTGCTCTTTTCTTTTTTAAAAGTAACAGTCAATGTTATCATGCCCTATTCGCGTTAATTAGCGCTAAATTAGTCCCACTTTTCAATGAGAGTCAATCATGAGCAGCAAACCAAAATCAATTGAAGATCAACTAAGCATGACCCCTGAAGCCCGTTACGATTACCTTGTTGAACAAGTTAAACAAGAGCAATCAATTTGGAGTCTGCAAGACCAAGACGGTTGCGTGATGTTGACGACTGAAGATGAAGATTGCATTCCAATGTGGCCTTCAGAAGAAGCCGCTAAACTTTGGGCTGTAGATGAATGGAAAGATTGTGAGCCATTGTCTATTCCACTAAATGAATTTCAAGAACGCTGGGTAAGCGGCATGTCAGAAGATGATTTGTTTGTTGCTGTATTCCCTGTTCAAGAAGACTTAGGTGTCGTTATACCACCTTATGAACTTGACTCTCGCCTAACGCCAAAGAAGCAATCTAAGCATTAATTGTTGTTCTTAATCGTTTCAATTTCTGGCACATGTATTCAAGATAAAGTTAAGGCGTTATGACTGATAAACATTTACCACAGCAAGATACTGAAAAGATAAATATTGTCGAACCAGAAAATGGCACTGTTAGTACCGCAAGTGATACGGAAAAGGCTGTCTTTCCAAAGCGTCTTATCGCCTTAATGGTGGTTTACGTCATTACCTCTGTCAGTGGTTTAATGGCCCAGCAAGGCGTTTTATTATGTGCGTTAACCTTGATGATGGTACTTGGCGTTGCTGGTAGACAAAAAGCTGCATTATATATGCTCAGAGGTTATGGCATTTTACAATTAGCCTTGTACAGCATGCTGCCAGTTATCATGTATGACCCTGATAATATTGTTGCAGGACCTACGACTGTCGACTTTGGCTTTATGCAAATGGTGCTGTCTGACTGGGTTATATTTACAGTGTTAATTATATTGGCGCTCATTCAAGTCTGGATAAGCTTTAATAAAGCCGTATTTGAATGGTTTAAGCCAAGAATGAACTTTAATATCATGAGTTAATTAAACTTTAGACACAAAAAAGCCGTCATTAGACGGCTTTTTTATTATCTCTTTTTAATTCAATAATTTAAATTAAACAGAGAAGCTTGCACCACAACCACAGGTTGTTGTCGCATTTGGATTCTTAACAAAGAAGCGAGAACCTTCAAGTCCTGAAGTGTAATCTACTTCGCCGCCAACAAGATATTGTAAACTCATAGGGTCAACAACCAGTTGAACGCCCTGCTTTTCAATGGTGAAATCACCTTCGTTAACTTTTTCATCGAAAGTAAAACCATATTGAAAACCTGAACAACCACCACCTGTGACATACACACGCAGTTTTAGTTCTGGGTTCTGCTCTTCTTCTAACAGTCCCTTCACTTTAGTTGCCGCAGCATCGGTAAATTGAATTGGCATTGCTGCATCTGTTTGTTCAGTCATTACTACCTCTAACTTCAGTTTCAGGTCGGAATTATCTATTACCTGACTAATTTGTTCAAGTATTACTCTTAGTTCTTTTTTAGCTTTCTAGTAACTCTGAGATCTCGAACGTTTGCTCAATACGTCCACCTTTAGCACCACGAGTCGCAGTTACTTGAACCACGGCCTTAATTCTTTGCAAATCAAAATCTTGTGGTAAGCTAATTTCAGCATCAAACATTTGAAAGTACCGAAAACTGAAATTGAATTTTTCAATTTGTAAATCACTTAGAGAAATTTCAACTTGTTTTTCATCTTGGACTCCCACTAAAACAATGTCGGCGACGCCTTTAACACCATTTTTTCGCTTCTGTAGTTGGGTCAATATCAAGCGCATTTGGTAACTATCAGGTAACAAGCCTTTAGATAGTTCAAGACCATGAATTGCCACACCATCAACTTCTTTTTCAGGTGACACAAGGCTTCGGTAGAATGCTAATTCTTGCTCAAGTGTTTTTTGCTGTTGGATTTGTTTACCAAACATTTGTTTCATATTGGCATTCGCTTCTTTCTCAATCGAAAGCACCATTTCAAGGCGTGATACGACATGAGATTGTCGTTTGAGCTCTGTTTTTAACTCAGTGATTTCAATGGCTTCGTCCTGAGGTTCAACTACTTCAGAAATAAAAACAGTGTGGCTAAGCACCCCAACAATAAAGCTGATGAGAATTAACGCAGAAAGATATAAACCAGATGAACGAAATTTGCGTTCTTGAACTTGCATGCGGTCAAGCAAGCGATGATAATTTAGCATTTGGTAACAAGCCCTTAATAAAATACAATGACAACAAACCGCCCTTAAAAGGATCTTAGGCAATACAGTGCAAATTAAGATAAATAAAGCCGCTATTATTCACACCAAAGCCGCAACACGCAAATATCTTCGTAATGAATTGAGAGATAAACTTTCTCAATCTAAGATAAGTGTGCAACTTTGTGGATTAGCACTGCTGTTTGCCATTATTGCTTCAAGTGTCATCATATTATTTCGCCTTTTATTAAGTTGGGCGCAAGTTCATACCATTCCAGAAGCGACCGACTTTACCAGTGCTGTCAGTGACTGGCGCACCTATTTACCTATCGTCGGCGCCTTACTTATTTGGCTTGTAGCTGGCATCGGCTCCAAACGTTATCGCCGTATGGGTATCGCCTATGTCATGCACAGATTTAAACTGCATTATGGCAAAGTGCCGCTACAATCTGCGCCAGGGCAGTTTTTTCAAGCACTAATCGCTTTAATCGCCAACTTTTCTGTTGGTAAAGAAGGCCCAGCAATTCATCTTGGCGCTGTGAGTGCTAGCTACTTTGCAGAGAAATTTAAGCTTCCAGATAATAGTGTGCGGATTATGTGCGCCAGCGGCATAGCAGCAGGAATTGCAGCAATTTTTAACGCGCCGCTTGCTGCTGTGTTATTTGTATTTGAAGTGATTGTTCGCGAATATAAAATTCATTACTTTTTCCCGATTATGCTCTCTGCCATTTGTGGCGCACTATCCAGTCAATTGGTATTTGGCAATATTCATGAGTACGACTTAATTACAGTAACGCGCATTCCATTAGATCATTATCCTATTCTTGCTATAGGCGGTGTGGTTCTTGGCTGCGCAGCGGCGGGCTTTAACCATTCACTGCTTAAAATGACCGCTATTGGTCAGCACTGGCCGTTAATCTACCGGTTGATGATTGCTGCCAGTGTCACCACATTAGTGGGCCTGTTTTTACCTCAAGCACTAGGCTCCGGTGATTTAGCCATTCAGGCAACCATCATAGAAAGCCCAAGTTTACTATTTTTACTTGCGTTATTAATCGGCAAAATTATTGCCACCATTGCTGCCATTGGTTTTGGCATACCAGGTGGCTTAATTGGACCTTTATATGGAATAGGCGCGCTAATTGGTGCCATATTGGCATTAGTCAGTGCGATGTTCTTCCCGTCAATTGCTCCTTATGTTGGCTTGTATACTGTCATTGGCATGACTGCCATGATGGGCGTGTGCTTAAGCGCTCCTTTGGCAGCACTTGTTGCATTACTTGAATTAACCAATGATGCAGCTATTATTTTGCCTGCAATGTTTGTCACTATTCCGGCATTCCTAATCGCATATCAAGGCTTCAATACCAGCTCTGTATTTCTCAAACAGTTAGATATTATGGGTCTTGGCTACAAGGTGCCACATGTAAACCAAGGTCTGCAAAAGAAAGGCGTTCGCGCCATCATGGATAAACGCTTTGTCATCGTTAATGATAATGATGACTTACTGCTTGAAGTGATGAAACGTGCAGAAGGTCGGCCAGTGCTTGTTCGTAATGCCGAATCACAAATAGAAATGCTTAGCCTTGAAATGCAGTCATTTGAAGAGACAACAACTCTGTCACGACATTTAATGGAAGGATTCCCTGACACGGCAACTTTAAATGAAGTATACGAGTTATTGGCAATTAAACGCCGTGGCGAAGTGTATATTTACCGTGGCAATACCAACAACATTGTCGGCGTAATTAGCTGGGCAAACTTGTGGCAAGAAATTCGTTCCGGACAGGTGTAAATACAGCTAACTCATGAAGCTACATCAGTCACTATTGCAGAATTTGCTATTGTTCTCATTTCGCTAATCTGTGTTATGTCTAAAAAGCGAGAAATAATCATTAGCGAGATTTAATATTCAGTCACTCTCTGTTAAAATCTCGCCTCAGCCACCCTACATAATCACAGGGTAAATAGCCCTTATTTACTCTCCTAATAATTGGAAATCAGGCTGATGACTCAGTTTAGCGGTTCTCACATCCTTTCAGTTAATCAACTGGATCTTGATGCTATTAACACCATTTTTAATGTCGCCGACAACATGACACCTTATGCATTACGTGAAAAACGCACTAAGGTTCTGGACGGTGCGATTTTAGGTAACCTCTTTTTTGAACCTAGCACTCGTACTCGAGTGAGCTTTGGTTGTGCTTTTAACCTACTTGGCGGCAACGTCAGAGAAACGGTTGGCATGGGGTCATCTTCATTATCAAAGGGCGAATCGCTGTACGATACCGCTCGGGTACTATCGACATACTCCGATGTCATTGCGATGCGTCACCCTGACCCATATTCAGTCAAAGAGTTTTCTGAAGGCAGTCGTGTGCCTGTTATCAACGGTGGTGACGGTTCAAACGAACATCCAACTCAAGCATTACTTGATTTGTTCACGATTCAAAAGGAATTAAGCCATCGCGGTCAAGATATTAGCGGTATGCATATCGCTATGGTGGGTGACTTAAAACACGGTAGAACAGTACACTCCTTATCTCGTTTACTGTGCATGTATAAAGGTATTCAATTCACATTAATATCACCAACCGACCTAGCAATGCCTGACTATGTGATCAGTGACATTGAAAATGCTGGTCATAAGATCACAATAACTGATCAGTTAGAAGGTAATTTACATCAAGCTGATATACTCTACCTGACTCGAATTCAGGAAGAACGATTTGCTTCACAAGATGAAGCAGATAAGTATCGTGGCAAGTTTAGGTTGAACCACAGTATTTATACGCAACATTGCAAATCTAATACTGTGATTATGCATCCATTGCCTCGGGATTCACGTGCTGCAGCAAATGAATTGGATAATGATTTAAATAGCCACCCTAGCCTGGCAATTTTCAGGCAGGCTGATAATGGCTTACTTATTCGGATGGCACTTTTTGCGTTAACGCTTGGTGTTGAAAACGAGCTACAACAGCATGAGTGCCCTGTTAATTGGTATTCACGAAAAGCTGATAGATAGTCAGCTAACGATTTTTTTAGAAGGATTTCACATGACCCGCTCAGAAGCGCTTTTTGAACAAGCAAAACAAACCATTCCTGGTGGCGTAAACTCACCAGTTCGTGCCTTTAACGGTGTAGGTGGTTCACCACTTTTCATCGAAAAAGCTGATGGTGCTTATATTTACGATGCTGATGGCAAAAAATATATCGATTATGTTGGTTCTTGGGGCCCGATGATTTTAGGTCACAATAATCCACAAATTCGTCAAGCGGTATTAGAAGCGGTTGAGAACGGTTTATCATTTGGTGCACCAACTGAACTTGAAGTCAAAATGGCTGAAAAAGTCATTGAAATGGTGCCATCAATTGAACAAGTCCGCATGGTAAGTTCAGGCACTGAAGCAACAATGAGTGCAATTCGCTTAGCACGTGGTTTCACTAACCGTGATAAAATCTTAAAGTTCGAAGGTTGTTACCATGGTCATGCTGACTGTTTATTAGTTAAAGCAGGTTCTGGTGCACTGACTTTAGGTCAACCAAGCTCTCCAGGTATTCCTGAAGACTTTGCAAAGCATACATTAACAGCCGTTTATAACGACCTTGATTCAGTTCGCGCTATCTTCGAAGAGCACCCAGAAGCTATCTCTTGTATCATTCTTGAACCTGTTGCTGGCAACATGAACTGTATCCCTCCTGTAGAAGGTTTCCTTGAAGGTCTTCGCGCTATCTGTGATGAATTCGGTGCACTAATGATCATCGATGAAGTGATGACAGGTTTCCGTGTTTCTAAAAGCGGTGCACAAGGCCATTACAATGTTAAGCCTGACTTAACGACATTAGGTAAAGTTATCGGTGGTGGTATGCCAGTAGGTGCTTTTGGTGGTCGTAAAGATGTAATGCAATTTATCGCGCCTACAGGTCCTGTATACCAAGCGGGTACTTTATCAGGTAACCCAATTGCCATGACTGCTGGTTTAGCGCAAATGGACGCTTTATGTCAGCCAGGCCTATATGAAGAGCTAACGGCTAAAACTAAGCGCATTGCTGAAGGCTTCAAAGCTGCTGCTGATAAGCACGGGATCCCATTAAGCATTAACCAAGTTGGCGGTATGTTTGGTTTCTTCTTTACTGAAGACACCAATCCAATCACTAGCTTTGACCAAGTGACTCAGTGCAACATGGACCACTTCCGTAACTTCTACCACTTGATGCTTGATGAAGGTGTTTACTTAGCGCCAAGCGCTTATGAGGCAGGCTTCTTATCAATGGCTCACGGTGAAGAAGAGCTTGAGTTAACACTTGCTGCCGCTGATAAAGCATTTGCAGCGTTAAAAGCACTTTAAGTACCCACAAGTTAGTTATCTTAGATAGCACTCTAGAGACTTGATAAAGGACTGACTAAGGCCAGTCCTTTTTTATTGGTTGTTAGTTGTTAGTTGGTTGCTATTACTAATTTGGCTGGTTCAAGCTTTAGTTTAAGTACATCTATAAATCAAATGACTGAATAACTTAGCAGCGCATAATTTGAATATAAAAAAGGCGCTATCAGCGCCTTTTATATTGTCAGATAGTCATCAAAAACTCAGTGATTTATATCGCTGGTACTTTAAATCGAGAGCCATCAATTTCTAACACCACATCTCGCGGTCGAATCTCGATAATCTCAAGTCTTCCTTTGATACTGTCACCTTCTTGAAGCTCTTTACCGTCGACATTTAGCCAACGATTCTCAGCTGCTGAAGAATACACATGAGCCTGGATATTAAATTCAGGGACTTGTAATTGAACACTAGCAGGAAGTTGACCGTAAGGTGGAATGTCATCTTTATTTGGCGTAGGGATAGGATCTAACTTTTCTTCGGTTACAGGGGCATTAGCAGAGCTTTCGTACTCCACTTCTTTTAGCGCTGCTTCAAAAGCGGCCATCAAATTGTTCGAATTGTCTGCATTTGAGTTAGTCGATGTTTGCGAAGGCGTTTGCTGACTTTGCTGCTCGTAATTTACATCGCTCGCCGCAGCACTAACTTTCATTCGTAAAGCATCAAGCTGTGAAGGTTTTTTATAATTAGAGTTCGCTCCAAGTATAATCGCATCATCGCCATATAAAGCCTGTAACTCAGCGGCTGTTAATTGTCGGTCGCTATTAGAATCAGAACTGGTATTGCTAGAAACAACTTTGCTAGTCGTTGGTGCAGATTGTGAAGCTGGCTCTGGTTTTGACGGACTTGGCGTAACTTCACCACGATTATTATTTAAGCGGTAATCGTAAACAACATCTGTAGAGGGTTGCTGCACTTTGGTTGATGCGGTTTGATTCGATACAAACTGAGTTGAGCTATTGAGCTGCGAAAGAGGCTTTGCAATAGGTAATGCCACTTTATTCGCAATACGAACTTCTGTTGCAACTGGAGACGCTGTAGTCTCATTCATTGCTGTATTTTGAGCATGACTGCCATTAACCAAGTCATTTACTGCAGTTATAACAGGTTTACTGGTTTCATTCGTGCTACTCGCTGGCGATATTAGCTTAGATAAACCCCAAGCGGACGCGATACCGACTAAAATAACCAAGAATAAAACTACATATTTAAGCCAAGCATTATGGCTTGCTGCAGTTTGATAATTGGCTCTAGGCGTTAAAACAGCATCGGGTAACTCACCCATTTGCTGTTGTTTTTCTTTGGTTACCGCATCTAACAATATCGACATTAGCTACGACCTGCTTGTTTACTCAATCTAGGACCTTGCTGATTAAGGTATAAATTAATCTGCACTAAGGTTTGATTACCTGCAATCCCATCTGATTTAAGGCCATGTTGACGTTGAAAAGACATCAACTCTTGCTCTAGATTATTATCAAATGAATTAACTAATCTTGCTGAGCGTTGCCCAATCATAGCTAAGCTATTTTCTAACCACTGGATTTGAGACAGGTTAGAAGTACGGCTTATCTCCCTCGGGATATCACCAGTTGCTTTCCATAGCAACTCGAATGTGCCGCTAAAGTGACGATTAAACCAATCTTTATTCACCCAAAGCTGTTGCTCACTAAGCTGAAGTAAAATCTGCTCCCCTTCTCTAGCAACGACGACGCCATAAAACTGGTTGGCTTGTTGATCTTCTAAGTACACCACTGCAGGGTAGTTTAACCGAGCAATACTGTTCCAGTTTCCTTGTTGCTGATGACATAACAAACCTTGCTGTTTTGCAGCCTGACATGCAGTTAAACCAATAATGGGTTGTTTATCCCAAAGTGCAAACAGTCCAGCAAACGCATTATCGATACTTCGGCTTTGAGACATTGCAGCACGTACTATCATCTGACTACCACTGGTATTTTGTGGTGTGTTAGAGGCTTGAGTCGTCTGAGTTTGATTATATGACTGTGTTGCTGAAGCGGTATTGGCTGAATGATTTGAACCTTGTTGCGGGAAAAATAAATACAAAGAAACACCAAATGCAATCACCAGTGACGCAGCAATGGTCAGTGGCCACTTATTACTGCTTTCTACAGGAAGTTCACCTAATACTTCTGCGGCAGCCTGCTTAATCATATGATGATCTATCGGCACTTTAGATTGGCCATAACCAGCCATTAATGCTCGCTCGCAAAGAAGATTGGTTAATCTTGGGATCCCGCCACTGAATTTATGCAGAGCTTTACAGGCTTTTTTAGTAAATAAGGGCTCGAAACGACCAGCAACTTGAAGTCGATGCTGAACATATAGCTGGATCTCTTCAACAGTCAGCGGAAGTAAGTGATAACGCGCGGTAATTCGCTGGGCTAATTGTCTTAACTCTTGGCGCTTCAATAATTGCTGTAATTCGGGCTGACCAATCAAAATAACTTGCAGTAACTTTTTAGTGTCCGTTTCTAAATTGGTCAATAATCGTAACTGCTCGAGTACTTCAGGGCGAAGGTGCTGAGCTTCATCAATGATAAGTACGGTATTGCGATCATTCTGATGGTTTTTCAGCAGATACTGACTGATAAGATCGGTGAGCTGTTTAATGGATGGTGACTCGCCATATTGGATACCTAACTCATCGCAAAGCGTTGCCAGTAATTCTTGTTCAGTTAAAGAAGGGTTAAGAATAAAAGCAGTATCGGTATTATCAGGTAATTGTTTAAGTAAACAACGAGATACAGTTGTTTTACCCGTACCGACCTCACCAGTTAATAGTACAAAGCCGCCCGTTTCACCTAAGCCATAGGTTAAATGAGCTAATGCTTCTCGGTGACGGTCACTGAGAAATAAATAATGCGGGTTGGGCGCGATTGAAAATGGATTATCATTCAATCCATAAAATGCTTTATACATCTGGCCAAAAATCCTTATTTAAAACTGACGGCTCAAGTTATAGCTTGCTGTAGTGCTTGTCAAAATTTAGCAGCAGAAATGTTAGTCGTGCTAAGATTTACATTAATAATGCACAATTTAAACTGTGTTTACACAAGGCATTCTAGATTAATGCCGAATGATAAACTGTATGAGTTAATTTAATCAGGGTAAAGACGTTTATGAAAATCTATTTGGTGGGCGGCGCTGTACGAGACGCTCTTTTAACTTTACCCATAAAAGATAAAGACTATGTGGTCGTTGGCGGCTCAGTCGAAGAAATGTTTGATTTAGGCTTTAGCCAAGTTGGTAGAGACTTTCCTGTATTTTTACACCCTAAGACCCAACAAGAATATGCGCTAGCTCGAACAGAGAGAAAAAGCGGTCAAGGCTATGGTGGTTTTAGTTGCGAGGCCAACAAAGAAGTAACCTTAGAGCAAGACTTATTAAGGCGTGACCTTACCATTAACGCGATGGCTCAAGATGATGCTGGCACTATTTTTGATCCTTACAATGGTCAACGCGATCTTGAATTGCGATTACTGCGCCACGTCTCAGATGCGTTTGTAGAAGACCCTTTAAGAGTACTCAGAGTTGCCAGATTTGCAGCACGATTTGCTCATCTTGGTTTTGATATTGCCGATGAAACTATTGCGCTTATGAAGCAAATAAGTGAATCAGGTGAGCTGGACTATTTAACCCCAGAGCGCGTATGGCAAGAATTAGAGAAAGCATTGAGCACCAAACACCCTGAAGTATTTTTTCAGCAGTTGCGGAAGTGTGGAGCTTTAAAAGTGCTTTTCCCTGAAATTGATGCCCTTTATGGCGTCCCGCAACCTGAAAAATGGCACCCTGAAATCGATAGCGGGATCCATACTATGCTGGTACTCCAGTCAGCAGCGCAGCTATCAGATAAGAAAACCATACGTTTTGCAGCCGCGGTGCATGATTTAGGTAAGGCCATCACCCCTAAAGAGCTGTGGCCTAAGCATCATGGTCATGGACAAAAAGGGCTATCAGTCATTAAAAAGTTATGCCAACGGATTAAAGTACCCAATGAATATAAAGAGCTGGCTTTATTATGCAGCGACCAACATCAGAATATTCACAATGCACGCGAACTAAGAGCTGAAACCATCATCAAAATATTTGATAAAGGTGACTTTTGGCGTAAACCACAACGTCTAGATGATTTGCTTATTTGTTGTCATGCTGACATTCGCGGCAGAACTGGATTTGAAGCTGCTGAATATCCTCAAAGTGATTATTTAAAGCATTGTTACCAACTCGCCAAAGATATAGACGTGCAGCAAATCATTTCAGAAGGATTTAGAGGGGCTGAAATAAAACAGCAATTATCAAACCGTAGAGTAGAGGCTATAAGTATATATAAGCAGTCATTAAAAGAAGACTGAGCATTCATTAATCAGCATTGAAGCTGAGGTGCAAATCAGAGTTTGGCATTATTTCATCAAAATAAGACTAAAAGATGACAAATGTGATAAAACGGCAGACTAATATATAAACACCTCTTTGATGAAATATTGATAAATTTATGAAGAAATATACTTCAATCTATTAGATTTACGATGTTTTTTGTCATATTTATTGGTTTTTGGTATAGCAAAATCTAAAAGCTGTGACATAATTAAACCGCTGCTGGGCAATATGCTTCAGCAATTTATTACAACCTATAATGAAGGGATTTTCCATGAACAAGAAAGTACTAATGATTGCTGGTGTTGCTATGACTGCTCTTTTAGGTGGCTGTGCAAACACTACTGCTCTAGAAGAAAGTGTTGCTAATTTAGGTAACAAAGTAGATCAACTATCTGCTGAAGTTAGCTCATTAAAATCTGATCAGAGCAAACTAGCTGCTGATGTTAAAGATACTAAAGCTGCAGCTATGGACGCTCAAGCTGAAGCGTCTCGCGCTAACGACCGTATCGACAACATGGCTTCTTCTTACAAAAAGTAAGAATACATGAAAATTAGCTTATTTATATAGGTTGATTATTAGGGCTTGAATATAGTAACTAGGCTAATGTCTATTACCATTTCAAGCCTTAATTGTATCTAGCAGTTAGTAAATACAACGCAAATACAGCAAACGAATTAACTCAACAGAGCCAAACCTTCACATAAATACAGGGCCATCTCAATTTAAAACAGCCTTAACTCAACATCAAACTCAACTCGAGTTGTCACGAAAAAACTAACTCAGTTCCTTTATATATCCCTATATATCCCTTGATTGAAAAGCTATTTAAGTTTCGCAGTCACTAGAAAATAATCAAACTCCAAGCCGGTAACTGGCTTTTGTCTAATTTCATGTTTGAGTTCGTCATTTATCCGCCAGCTGAGATGATTCATTTCTAATAAGGTGATTGCCTGTTCACCAGTTACGTCAGCGATAAACTTAATTGATGTTGATGCTATTAATTCAACATCATTTGGTAAATTTAATTGCGGTGGTTTTTCAGTTAAATTGTCGTACACCTTTTGCTTTAGTTGCCACAAATGTCTTGGCGCTGGAACTAACATTAATAAAACGCCATCCTTTTTAAGGACTCTTAAACACTCTTTACCTTTCAATTGGGCATCAAACAAGGTCACCACATCAATAGATTGATCTGCAAACGGAAGCTTTTTAAATGGGCTTAATAACAAATTTGCTGGCGTATTATTTTTACTAGCAGCAAAGAGCGCATTATCAGCCTCTGAAACGCCCCAATGAGTCATACACGTGTTATTTGAATTTTGCTCTAACGAACGTAAATAGAAACCGTCTGCGCATTGATAATTAAGGTGATTAGCCTGTGTCTTATCTTTTACTACATCATTGAAAGCTGCAGATAACGCCTCGACTAAAGGGTCAAAAATACCCGATGCCATTAAAAATCGCTTTGAGCGTAACTGCTGACGACTCTCACTCGCACCTTTAAACTTAGGCGAAGTCACAAATGACCAATAACCTTGCGAGTTCTTATCAATATGATGCTTATTATCACAATAATAACCTTGTGATGATTCATGGAAGTGCAACTTTGATGCGCATGTCGGACAAATCAAGATTGAATTCATAGTGAGCAGACTTCCTTTGAAGTGGTAATGTTTAGCTGAAAATAAAGGTGAAACGCCGAATAAAAAAAATAAAAAAACGGGCTAAATGCCCGTTTTTAATATCCAGACTAAGCAGTCCATTTTACAGGAAAATAAATCCACATAATACTGCACCTAACATTAAGCGATACAGAACAAATGGCGTCATGCCAATCTTACTAATGATTTTCAAGAAGAAGAAAATACAGGTATAAGCAGCCACAAATGATACAGCAATACCCAGCAAAATTTCAGTATAGTTGAATGCCACATCACCCGCTAAAGCATCTTTACTCATTAATATTGCAGCGCCTAAAATCACAGGAATAGACATTAAAAATGAAAAACGTGCAGCCGCATCTCGGTTAAGTCCCAGCATCAGCGCCGCAGTAATAGTGATACCAGAACGTGACGTACCAGGAATAATGGCTAAGGCTTGTGCAAAACCAATCAGCAAAGCTTTACGCCAGCCAGTTTGATACTCAGTTAATTCGTTGCGAGCCATTTTATCGCCCACCCACAGCATTAAACCAAATATCACAGTGGTAATCGCAATAACGCCAGGTCCACGTAAATAGGTTTCAATTAAATCTTTTGCCATAAAGCCAAAGAAAACAGCTGGCAAGGTCGCTAGAATAATCCACCACGCAAGTTTACTGTCTTGGGTGTGAACACCTTTAAAAATACTGGCAATCCAAGCATTTAACATCGCCCAAATTTCAGTTCTAAAATAAATAATCACAGCTAACAGTGAACCAATATGAACCGCAACATCAAAGGCTAAACCTTGATCTTCCCATCCCAAGATTTGTGAAGGTAAAATTAAATGCGCTGAACTTGAGATAGGTAAAAACTCAGTTAACCCTTGAATAAGAGCCAAGAAAATGACCTGAAGCGTTTCCATGATGTTCCTTTAAAAATTATGATTTAACTACATAAATAGCGAATGGCAAGGGTCATCCGCTAGTGTGATAACAAGGTATCTTTAATAGAGGTTAGTGAGTAAGTCACTTATAAAATTTAGCTATTTTCTGTCGACACTGATGGAGGAAATTCAAATTCAATCGGCCAAATATTCTGACTCGATTTATCATATTTCTCCCATAGGTGTTGATACGATTGCAAAGTAATAGGGTGTGCCAGCTTAGGCGCTATCTCAGCAAGAGGCCATAATACAAACGCATTATATAGGATCTCCCCACGAGGTAACTCAATAGGCTGATGGCAAACCTCATCATCATAAAGCAGTAAATCTATATCTAAACTTCGAGGACTAAATTTCTTCTCGCCTCGAATACGTCCATTTTGTTTCTCAATTCGCTTAAATGTGGCAACAACATTTTCAATACTCATATCAGTATCTGCTGCAGCAACCATATTTAAGAAATTTGTTCCTTGAAAACCTACCGCTTCACTTTCAAACATTCTTGATAAAGTCAGTTTGCCAAAATGTTGATGCAAATCCACCAAACCTGATTGCATATGCTCAACAGGCTCAATGTTGGTTCCCAAGCTGATATAAATTCGTGCCATTAACTCATCCAATAATATACAGAGCAAATATGAATAGTTGATTAATTGCAGCATAAAAGCTGTCAATTAAATGTGATTTAGATATGGCCACGTTCAATGACAACCCCAACAGATTTAGCTGTCGGTATCGCACCCGGCTTCATAACAGCGACCTTAACCCACAGAACATTAAATTCATCCATAACATATTGAGCAACCATTTCAGCTACGGTCTCAATGAGTTCTATTGGCTTTTCAGTGATAAGTGCTGTGAGTTTATTCGAAACAGTCTCATAGCAAAGTGCATATTGATAATCATCAGACGCGGCTGCGGGTTTATTATCCCAAGCCATATCAAGATCGATAAATAAGGTTTGATGAATTTTCTTTTCCCATTCATAAATACCGATTACCGTTTCAACTTTTAGCTCGCGAATTACAACTTTATCCATGTGAACTCCACGCTTTACACGTCTTATCATAAATATTTCAGCTTAAAGGGCTGAAAATGACATCAAATAGCAGTTATTATAGTTTTAGCCTTTTTCCTGAGCAATTTAAGCAGTAGGATAGCGGCTGCACTTAGGAACATCTGTCGATTTAAAAGTGCTTATTAACCTTGTAATTGCCATTAATTTCAACTGAAAATAATTAATGGGCGATAATACCCTAAGACGAGTAAGGAAACCAATTTGAGCGCCGTTACAATCACAATTTTGATGATTATAACCGCCTACTTAGCCGGTTCGATTTCAAGTGCCATTCTTGTATGTAAATTACGAGGGTTGCCCGATCCGCGTACGGAAGGCTCAGGAAACCCAGGGGCAACCAATGTGCTCAGAATTGGTGGGGCCAGCTCGGCTGCATTAGTACTATTTTTTGATATGTTAAAAGGTGCTGCGCCAAGTTATTGCAGCTACCTTTTAGGTCAAGATGCCGTATCACTCGGTTTAATTGCCATTGCGGCTTGTTTAGGTCATATATTTCCTATCTTCTTTAATTTCCAAGGCGGTAAAGGGGTTGCTACAGCTTTTGGTGCAATGGCGCCGATTGGAGGCGATTTAGCCCTATGTCTCATCGCTACATGGATTGTTTTTGTTCTTCTTACTCGTTACTCGTCACTAGCAGCAATACTGACTGCGATGCTCGCTCCAATCTATACTTGGTGGCTTGATGATAGATTTATCATTCCAGTTGCCATGTTGTCACTGCTA